>DAISIM010000018.1:13132-102254 GCA_036821995.1 Bryobacteraceae bacterium | reverse complement strand
TCAAGGGGAGACGGAGGTCCCCCGTGTTCTCCCGGCGGCAGAACGGTTTTGAGATCGAAGCGTAACCGTAAGAACAACCTCAGTCTTGACGGCTTCGTTTCACTGCGCCTCTGTTTCCAGCGATTCGGCGTGAGTTTGTCTACCTCGCTGCGCTTGCGGTCGGCCAGGCCGGGCAGCAATGAGGAAAGGAAACACGACGATCCGCGGAGGCATCAGTAAAAAAAGGGGGAATCGTCAGGCGCGTGGTGGGCTCGGGCAGACTCGAACTGCCGACCTCTACCGTGTCAAGGTAGCGCTCTAACCAACTGAGCTACGAGCCCTTTCGGGAAACCTCTATCTTAGCACCGCGATCCCTTGCAATGGAGGCCTTCTGTGTAACCCATTGCCCTCGGGGATATGCCGCCTCAGCTGGTCCACGCCAACCCCGCCGGACAATCCAGCACTGCTGGACAATGTAGTGTAATAGGAGAGAACGTTGCGTTCCTTGAGACGGATGGATAGGACCCGGAATTCAGCCTGGATGCTTGCTCTCCCCATTTTGGCAGTTTGGTTTGTGTGTGCCTGCGCGGTTGCCTCTGCCCAGGCTCCAGCGAATCCGCCTCAACTCCCCAACCAAAGCCCCGCTGGAGAGTCCGCTGAGGCCATCCAGGAGCGCTTGGAGGTGCTGTACGAATTGCGCCTCTCCGGGATCGATGTCCCCGTTTTCCGCTACACGTGGACTGAAGGCACCATCAAGCTGGCGATGGCCAGCACGGATTTGGCGCGCAACGCAAACGGTGAGGTTCGTGTCCGTAGCCGTGTCAACTTCAATGAACTTGACCTCCGTGTGAAGGGCCTGCCCACTCCTCAGTCGCTGGGTCCGGAATACCTTACCTACGTGGTGTGGGCGATATCCACCGCCGGCATTGGCTCAAACCTGGGCGAACTTGCCCTAGAGCGGGGGGAGGGCCGTCTGCGTGCACAAACGGAGCTCCAATCCTTTGGCCTGCTCATCACGGCGGAGCCCTACTATGCCACTGCAATCCCAAGTGACACGATCGTGCTGCAGAACGCGCCGGCTCCTGACGAAAAGCGCACTCCCACCCAGTCCACGGTGTCGGCCCGCATGATGCCTCGCGGCCAGTATCGCGTAGGCGCGGAATCTGGCGAGGTGAAGCCAATTACTTTTGAGCCTGGAGTTCCCCTGGACATCTATCAGGCCCGCAATGCGCTTGCGATCGCCCGGCGCACCCGCATGAATCAGTTCGTCGATACAGCCTTCCAGCAGGCCACTGATCTCGTCGGCCGTGCCGAGGAGATGTACCACGGTGGCGATCCCCGGTCCGCCACCGCCACCGCCCGTGAGGCGGTTCAAGTGGTGGGCGACGGCGTGCGCATTTCGCTTGAGCGTCAGGAGACTCTCCGCAATGACCTGCTACAGCGAGCTGCGGCTGACCGTGTCCGCCGCGCTACGAACACCGCCGAGGATGCTGACCGCCGCATGCGCGAGGCACTTCAGATGCAGGCCACCGCTGAAGCGACTGCCAGAGATGCCAACCTCCAGCGCCAGCGCGCCGAAGAGGAAATGCGGCTAGCGATCGAGGAACGCCGCCGCGCCCAACAGGACGCATTGGAGGCTCGCGCTGTCGCCCAGAAGCTAGTCCAGGAACAACACCAGCTTCGCGAACTCCTGGTGCAGCGCCTGAATCAGGTGTTGGAGACTGCTGACACGGAACGGGGTCTCGTCGTTCAACTCAGCGATATCCTCTTTGACCCTGGCAAGTTCACCCTCAAGCTGGATACCAGAATCCTCCTCGCCCGCGTGGCAGGCATCCTGTCCTGGGCTCCTGGAATCCAGGTCCAGGTAGAGGGACATACCGACAACACAGGCGACGCGGGCCGCAACCAGTTACTCTCAGAGCAGCGCGCCGCCGCCGTTGCCAACTTCCTGGTGGAGCAAGGGCTCCCACCGTCAAACCTCAGTTCCGTAGGCTACGGGGAATCCCGCCCGATTGAAGCAAACACGACCCGTGCCGGGCGCGACCGGAATCGGCGCGTGGAACTGGTCCTCTCGGGCGAGATGATAGGTGCCCGCATCGACCCCATGCCCGCGCCCCCGCCACCCGCTGAATCGCCCGTTCAGTAGCTTTGGCCAGCGAGACTGGTCCCAATATTGAGGGGTGGACGTCTGCCCCGCGCCGATGGCCTGCCTTCGGCCGCTGCAAGGCAAAAAAAACCCCGCCCTGATGGACGGGGTGTTCATCGTGGAGGCAACGCCACCAAAGCGACAAACTCAAGACCCGCCCAAAAGCTTGCACGTGGCGTTCCACTTGTAACTGATTGATTATCATGAGCTGAACCGTTCAGCATCTCCGAATCTCCGTATTTCCCTCTCCTTTTCGCTTCCAGATTTGGGAGATTCCGGCTGTTGGGAAGTGCGTGCCTGGCTGACCGTGCCGAGGCGGAACGAAGCCTACCCTTGAATCTTGGCCTACAGCCTCTCCCTGCCAGGGTTGTTACAATACGTGTCGTGAAGCCGCCAAAGGCAGTGGTCCCTCGCCCGGGTTCCAGGAAGCACCTTCGCAAGCGAGCAGTGCCCCACCCGGGACCTGCCTCTGGTGTCATTGCCTCCTCCACTTCCGCGCCCAACGGTCCCTCTGGTAGCGACAACGACGAGTTGGACATCAGCCGGCACACCGTGCCCTCGTCAACTGCTGGCAGGCAGCCTGTGGTGCCGGTTGCACTGTCTCCCGCAACGGGAACGGCTCCCGTTGCCGTAGTCCACCCTGTCGATTCCTCCGCTCGCACTCTGCTGGCTTCCGTCTTCCTGCTGGGGACCCTCCTACCCCTGCTCGGTAGTGTTCTGCCCGTCTGGGGCTACCATCGGCTTAACGAGTTCATTGCCGCCGGCAACCACTTCTTATTCCTGGGTTTGGGCTTCCTGCTCTCCAACGTGGTGGCTGCCCGCAGCGCCTCCCGCTATCCTCAGTTCGTGTATAGCCCCCTGCCGGGGGCCTCAATGGCCCTGTTCGCCATCCTGATGTTTGCCTTTCTGCCGCCCCCTTACCCGATGGCATTCCAGCTTGGCGGTGCCCTTGCGGCAGGTCTTGCAATGGGCGCCTTGAATGCCACCATCTTTCACCAGCTTGGCGCGCTGGCTGCCTTGCGCAGTTCCACGGCCTTCCACCTGGCTAGTGTCTTCGGGCTGCTTGGGTCTGCGGTTACGCCGCTTGCCGTGGCCCTTGTCGTGAGCCCCAGCAATTCGATGGCCCTACTGATCCTTGCCCCCGCCCCGCTCCTGGTGGGCCTCACTCTCCGTACCCGGAACGCTCCCCCGGTTGCGTCTGCCACTCACCGTACCCTACGCGAGGCGCTGGCCGACTTCCGCAACCCTCCGGCCATCCTGCTCACCCTCCTCCTGTTGTTCCAGCTAGGGAATGAGATGGCGATGTTCGGCTGGCTTCCGGTCTTCCTCATCCAGCGCCTTGGGGTTAGTCCTTCCACAGCCCTGTTTGGCCTGGCCACCTTTTCGCTATCGCTCCTTGCCGGACGCGTGGCTGTGCAGGCCATGGCCCGCCACGCCTTACTCAATCGTCTCGTGTTGTCTGGACTCGCTATCGCTTTGTTAGGCTGCAGTATGCTCGCGCTAACCAACAATCTGTTCGGCGCTCTTTTCGGAGCCATTCTATCGGGCATTGGCTTCGCACCCATCTATCCGGCAGCCCTGGAACTCATTGGCCGCCGCTTCCCTTACTTTCACCCCGGAATCTTCAACAGCATATTCTCCATTGGCCTTGCGGGCGGCATGCTCGCCCCGTGGAGCCTCGGTCCGCTGAACCATTCTTTTGGCATTCAGGTGGTGATGGTTTTGCCCGTATTCGGCCTGCTGATGGTGGCTCTTATCCTTCTGCTGTTGTGGGTGGAAGCCAAACTCACGGGAGCCCGCCGCTAGATGCCGAGCCGCTTCGCATCAGCATGGAGGCCGTGCGGACTCGCGCTAAGTCTGGCTGGCCTATGGTTCAGTTTCCCTGGGCCATTGCCCTCCCAAGCAGTAGCCGAACCGCCGCTTGCCACGCCCTCATCGCCACCACCGGCCTCGATGCCGGATCTCGCAGCCCGGCTTGACCGGGTGTTCAACCGTGAGCCTGTCGCTCAGCGTGCCCTCGTCGGTCTCGCCGTGGCACACCCCGACTCCGGTCAACTGGTGTACAGCCGAAATGGCAATCAGCTCTTCGTCCCTGCCTCAAACACCAAGCTCTATTCCTCCGCGCTCGCCCTCAGCCGCCTTGGCCCTGACCATCGCCTCGAAACCATGCTCACTCTGGAGGGAGAGTTCTACCCCGCGACTGGAGAACTCCGTGGTGATCTGGTTCTATCTGGCAAGGGGGATCCGTCCATCAGTGGCAGGCTTTACCCTTACTCCGCCGAAACCGCACGCAAGCGGGCAGATCCGCTTTCCGCCCTGGAGGAATTTGCGAGAGCCGTGCATACCCGTGGCATCCGCGTGATCCATGGCGACATCGTCGGCGACGATACTGCCTATGACTGGGAGCCGTTTCGCGAAGGCTGGGCGCAGGATGACGCCCTTTATGAGTACGGTGCCCCGGTGAGTGCGCTCACTCTCAACGACAACGCCATCCGCCTCACCATTCGCGCCGGCAAGCAACCGGGCGAGCCGGCTGAGATTTCCGTCCAGCCCGATACCGGCTACTTTGACATCCTCAATGAGGTGTCTACCGTGAAAGGCGCTCCATCGGTCATTGAGTGGGAACGGGTACCGCCCCAGCGTTTGCTGGTGGTAAGGGGCCAACTGCCCGTGGGTGCACCGCCCCACGCGGAATGGGTAGCGGTTGACGACTCCGCTCTCTTTGCTGCTCACGCCTTCCGCCAGGTGCTCCTCCAGAAGGGAGTGATGGTGAAGGGCACGGCTCGCGCCCGCCATCGGATGCCCTCCGAACCGATTGGTGCCGTAGCGCAGGGCACCACCACCGCCGCATCCTCGAACCTTCTCCACTTGCGCCTCTCCCCGCCGTTGTCGGAACTGATTGGGGTCGTGAACAAGGAGAGCCAGAACCTGCACGCGGAAATGCTGCTGCTGGAGGTAGCCCGCGTCAAGGGCGGATCAGGCTCCCGGAAGCAAGCCTTCCAGGAGATGCGCCGATTCCTCATCGATGCCGGAGTATCCGTGGATGCAGTACACCTGGCGGACGCCAGCGGCTTGGCCCGCCTCAACCTGGTGAGTCCTGAAGCTAGCGTTGCCCTACTGTCCGCCATGTGGAAGGGGCCGTACCGTGCAATATGGGTCGCGTCGCTTCCCGCTGGCGGCGCAGAAGGTACCTTGCGCAATCGGTTCGGCGGCAATGCGCTGGCCTCCTCAGTGATGGCCAAAACCGGTACCTTGCGAGGGGTGATGGCCCTCAGCGGCTATGTCCGAACACGTTCTGGACGAATGCTGGCCTTCTCCGCAATGGTGAACAATCACGGCGGCCCTTCCAGCCAATCCCGCGCCTTTCTGGATACAATCGCACTAGAGCTTGCCTCCCTTCCTTAATGGAGTGTCGCCACTATGCCAATTCGCGAGTTTCATTGCACCGGCTGCGGCCAAGAGTTTGAGAAGATCGTACGTGCGAACGTAGAGCCGGGCACTGTCCCTTGCCCGACATGTGGCAGCATTCACCTTGAGCAGAAGATCTCTACCTTCTCTCCCCGAATGGGGGTAGCAAGGGCGGCATCGGCTCCCATGGCCTGTCCGTCCGGCGGCATGTGCCCCACTCCTGGAATGTGCGCAAGCCGCAACTGAAATCATCCTGTTTTCAGGAATTTGCTGGCTCGTTTAATGCTACGGCAGCAGCGTCATCCAGGCTGTCTCTTCGCCCTTCGCCTTTTTTTCTTGACCTTCGGCATTTATTCGCCTAAGTTGGAAAAAGGGTGTCCCCCTGATTTTGGGTACACGTGAGAGGGAGTCGAGCATGGCATTAACGAAGCGACAGAAAGAAGTATTGGACTACATCGCCGAGTACATCCAAGGCCACGGCTACAGTCCCAGCTACGAGGAAATCGGCCGGGCGCTGGACCTAGCCTCTCTCGCTACCGTACACAAGCACATTTCGGCGCTGGAGCAGAAACAGTATCTGCGCAGATCCTATAACCAGAGCCGTTCCCTGGAACTGGCACCACGCTACTTCCAGGATGTCTCCCGCAGCATGAACATGAATGAGAGCACTCTAAGCATTCCGCTGCTGGGGCACATCGCGGCCGGAGTGCCCGTGGAATCCCCCACCGTTCCCGATTGCCTGATTCTCTCGGACTTCATCACCAATGAGAACCTCTACGCGTTGAGAGTACGTGGGGAGTCAATGATTGAGGACCACATCTGCGATGGCGACTATGTATTGGTGGAACGCGTGACATCCGTAAAGGATGGCGACATTGTCGTGGCTTTGGTGGAGGGCATGGAGACCACGCTGAAGCGCTATTACTCCGACGGCATGGGTCGCGCTCGCCTGCAACCAGCCAACTCCTCCATGCGCCCGATCAATGTGAGCATCGACGATCTTGAGATTCAAGGGCGCGTTTTGGCGGTACTGCGTAAGTACGGTCTTAATTAAGATTGCTCTTCCATTAGGTCTCCACGTCATCCCTTCGATGAAGATGGGCTGACGAGTTGATTCGAGCCCAACCGAAGAGAGCCATAGCGGTTGCCGGTCGCATGATGGCGTAGTCTCATGATCGCACTCCTCGAATCCGCGCTGCCCGGACGGGTTCTCCCCACGCCGTTGCCGTCTTCGTGTGGCAGTTCAAGGCGAAGAAAAAACGAAGTTTCCGCCCAAATCCCCCGTTTCACCACTCCTCCGAAAAATCTGCCCTAAAGCCTACGCAAAACTCTTGAAACACCCGATCCTTTATGACAGACTCGGTTGTGGAACGAAATTAGTGCGAAAGTAGTGACTTTGTGGGGGAAGAGGCTCAAATTGTTCGTCAAGAACGACTGTTCGGCCACTGGCCCGCCAAGTTGGACTCAAAAGGCAGGATGCAGTTTGCGGCGGAGATCGTGGACTACATCAAGCGAGAGCCCGACAGTCGCATCTTCGTAACCACTGTAATTCCCGATCTGGCCAGCATGTATCCCATGCGGATCTGGCAGCATAACCTCGAACGGATCCTTCAGGAAATGGAGAACCCGGAAGAGGCGGAAGAGTATGAGTTCTGGGCCAACTCACACGGGGCCTGCACGTCGATGGACAGCCTGGGGCGAGTGGTGATTCCGGCGAAGCTGAGGCAGACGCTTTCCTTGGATGGGGAGCAACTGGTTTTGATTCCGGCGCGAAGCCGGCTGGATATTTACAAGCAACAGCAGTTTGAAGAGAAAGAGAAGCACGTGGCACCGAAGGTGCCGGATGTACGCCGGATGTTACTCCGGCGGGGAGTGTTATAGGGTGCAATGCATTACCCGGTCATGCGCGATGAGGTGCTTGAGCATCTCGCCGTGCGTCCAGACGGTTGGTATTTGGATTGCACGGCGGGCATGGGTGGGCACACCTTGGCGATGGCGATGCAATTGCGGGAGGGCAAGGTGATTGCGAATGATCGCGACGAGCGCTCCCTGGAGATGGCCCGCGCGAACTGCGCGGAGGCAGCCGACCGCATTCGCTTCCACCACGGGGACTTCTCCGGCCTTGGCGAGGCGGTGCGAGAGGCAGGCAAGCAGCACGTAGACGGTGTGCTGGCGGACTTTGGAGTAAGCCGCTATCAACTGACAACCGCGGAGCGCGGATTCAGTTTGCAGGCCGATGGGCCGCTGGATATGCGGATGAGCGCAACCCAGGAAACCACTGCAGCCGACATTGTGAATTATTGGGACGAGCGGGAGCTTGCGAATCTGCTCTACCGCGAGGCCGAGGAGTACGATTCCCGGCGCATCGCGCGGGAGATCGTGCGCAGCCGGCCCATTCACACCACTCTGCAACTGGCGAAGGCAGTGGAGCGGGCTGTGCCACGCAGAGGCCGGCTGAGCCCCAGTACAAAGACATTTCTCGCCCTCCGGAGGGCTGTGAATGAAGAAGACGCCCAATTGCGGACTTTCTTTGATGTGGCTCCCGGCCTGGTGAAGCCAGGGGGACGCCTAGTGGTGATTTCCTTCATGAGCTTGGAGGACCGCGTAGCCAAGCAGCGGATGCGCGATCTCGAAAAGCAGGGCAAAGGGAGGGTGCTCACCCGCCATGTGGTGAAGCCCTCGGCGGAAGAAGTGCGGCAGAATCCGCCATCGCGAAGCGCGGTGATGCGGGCAATGGAAATGAACTAGACAGAAGGATGTGGGCCATGGCGACGGCGGCAAACTGGCAGCAGGATGAGGTCAGCTTCCAGGAATCAGCAAAGACGGGCTGGCGCGAAAGCACCGACAAGTACCGGCTACGTCTGATTCCGAACGAAGACGTCTATTTCTACTCCAAGCGCGTGGACAACTCCCGCCTGGTGCGCCCGGTAAACCACGCGGCACGCCGCCAGGAGATCCGTGTCATGGCGGGGAGCTTTGCGTTGCTGCTGCTGGTGGTGGGCCTGACCATTCCGGACCTGCTGAACGTCATGGCGGGGGCGCAACTACAGAAGCTTCGCGCAGAGAACGAGCGACTGCTGGCCGTACACGCCGCGCTTACGGTGCAGGAAGAGCGAGCCATGAGCCCAGAGAGAATGAAGGCAATCGCCAAGAAGAGCGGACTGGTGGAAGCCTCTCCGCAGCAACTACGTCACGTACCTCCCCCCACAAAACCGGAAACTGAGGAAGCTAAGCTGCAGCCTTAACGGCTGGTACGCGCAATGGCTGCCAGGGTTCCGTGCAGACGAGCCCCAGCTCCACAGTCATGGAACAACCGGAGAACCACGGTCTCAACAGCCGGGAAGGAAAGCAACAATGGCGGACGCATCGAAGCAGATAGCCCGCAAGCGAATCGCAATCCTTGTTGTGTTGGCGCTGGCTTGGGTGGTGGGTATCGGCGCCCGGCTAGTGCAATTGCAGGTGGTTGAGTATGACCAGCATGCCGCCTATGCGCGCAGCCAGCAGACCAGGAAGGTGAACCTGGTTGCCCCGCGAGGTGCGATCTATGACCGAGACGGCAACGCGCTCGCCGTAAGCCTTGAGCACGAATCCATCGCCATCAACCCGATGCGCATTCCCGATGTGGTGGGTGCCTCCGGGGCGGCCCTGCAATTGGCCTCTACCCTGGGCCTGGATAAGGATCAACTGCAGAAGAAGATTCAGAGGTACCGGGACAACAAATGGGGCTTTCTATGGATTCGCCGTTGGGCCAATCCGGCTGAGCTGAAGGCAGTGAAGAGCCTGCGCTCGGATTGGGTGGAGTTCTATCGCGAAAGCAAGCGGCACTATCCGAAGCAGGAACTGGCGTGTCACGTATTAGGAAGCGTAGGAGTGGACGGTAACGGGCTCTTCGGCGTTGAGCACTCGATGGATTACCTGCTGCAGGCGGAGAACGGTAACGAGACGGTGCTTCAGGACGTTACCCGGCGCGCAATCCAAAGCGAGATCACCACCCAGCCGCGGCCCGGGATCAGCGTTCGTCTTACCATCGACCAACGCGTCCAAAGCGCGGCGGAGGCAGCACTTCGCCGTGCGGTGGAGAAGCACAGTGCCCCCAGCGGCAGCGTGGTGGTGATGGATCCCAATACGGGCGATTTGCTGGCAGTGGCCAATTACCCGGACTTTGATCCAAATGTGCGCCCTCGGCGAAGCAAGGATCTGGAGGCCCGCATGAACCGGGCCGTGAGTATTGAGTACGAGCCCGGCTCAGTGTTCAAGATCATCACCATGGCGGCGGGGCTTGAGCAAACCAAGCTGCGCCCGGATACGATCATCCCGTGTGGAAACGGAGTGTTGCGGTTGCCCGGCCGCACGATCCGCGATGCGCACCCATATAGCTTCCTGTCATTTGCTGAGGTGCTGGCGAAGTCCAGCAACATCGGCGCCATATTTGTGGCGTTGCAGGTGGGCAAGGATCTGATGCACGACTATGTCCGGCGCTTCGGATTCGGCACCAGCACTGACCTTCCACTGCCATACGAGCAGAGCGGCTACGTGTGGCCGATGCACAAGACATCGTCGCAGAAGGTTTACGGAAGTATCCTTGCATCCGTCGCAATGGGCCACCAGATTAGCGCCACCACCGTGCAACTGGCGCAGGCATGTAGCGTGATTGCCAACGGAGGCACGCTGGTGCGTCCAAGGCTGTTGATGGAGTTGCGCGCGCCGAACGGAAAGATCACATCGCTACAGGGCAAACGCGAGGGCCGTGTGATCCAGCCAGAAACAGCCATCACCATGCGAAAACTGATGGAGGGCACCATGCTTACCGGTACGGGCAAGTCCTCGCGTTTGCGCGGGTGGACCTCCGGCGGCAAGACGGGGACCGCCCAGATTTTTGACCGCAAGCTACGGCGATACGTCAAGCGTTATAACTCGTCGTTCCTGGGCTTTGCTCCGCTACAGAACCCTTCGATTGTGGTGGCGGTGACGCTGAACGAAACGAGTCTCTATGGTGGAGTGATTGCGGGTCCTGTGTTCCAGGAAGTCGCCTCAGAGACCCTACGGATTCTTGGTGTACCGATGGATCATCCGGAGTCTGCGATGGCCAAATCGGTGACACCTCCACTGAGTGAAGAGAAGGAAGGCGATGCCGGGCTGGATGGCGTGGACCTGCTGCAACTAGACGGCAGTTTGCCCCCGGACACCCGCAAGGAACTGGCAGCGCTGTTGAAGGCCGCTATTCAGGAAGACCCTGAAATTGAGGATTGGATGCTGGGTGACCCTCGCGCCCTGGAACCACTGCCACTTCTGGATCTGACACCGATGCCGGTGTCTCCATTATCGATGACGGAACCTAGTTTGCCGGAGATGCAGGAGTCTGCACTGGCGGGTTCAAGCGAAGACGATGTCCCTCCGGGTGGTGAGTTGGGGCCAGTGAGTACGCAGGAAAGCCGCTATCAAATGGTGACCGCTTCGGTGCCGCGGCAGGGTGAGCCCACCGTGGTGCATCTTGAAACGGTTGTTGCGCCAGACTTCACGGGTAAGTCAATGCGGGCGGTGATGTCGGAGGCCCTGGAGGCGGGAATTGAGCTCCAGCCCTACGGCCGAGGCGTGGCGCGCAAACAGGTTCCTCCCGCGGGAACCCGCATCCCTCGCGGCAAGCCCCTCGTGGTAGTGTTTGCTCCCTAGTTGGATTTGGATGATGACGTTGGATGAGCTGTTTTCCGGATTCCGCGAGCCCCTGGACACTACTGGGAGCGCAGCCGGACTTCGCGTGAGCGGCCTTGCCTGCGATAGCCGCAAAGTGAAGCAAGGCGATCTGTTTTTCGCCTTTACCGGACAGCAGCATGCGGCCACGCATTTTGTAGCCGCCGCGATTGAGGCTGGCGCGGTAGGGGTGGTGAGCGAGGCGCAGCCGCCGATTGACTGCCCAGTGCCGTGGGTGCAAGTGGCTCATGGACGCAGGGCCCTGGGTGCGGCGGCGGTTACCTACTATGCCAACCTTCTACGGATTGCCCGGCTGATTGGTATCACGGGCACCAACGGGAAGACGACCACTGCCTGGCTGGTGGACGCGATCCTTCGCGCGGGCGGCCAGCCGACCGCCCTCATTGGCACAGTGCGCTATCAGGTGGGTACGCATCCGTTGCCGGCACCGAATACAACACCCGAATCGCTGGATGTGCTGCAACTTACTGACCGCCTCGTGGAGATGGGCGGCCGGTTTCTGACAATGGAAGTCTCCTCGCACGGCCTTGCCCTGGGACGAGCGCATGCACTTCCATATGAGGTGGGCGTCTTCACCAACTTCACCCAGGACCATTTGGATTTCCATGGGAGCCTGGACGCCTACTTCCGAGCCAAATGCCTGCTGTTCTCTCCTGAGCGCGCGATGCCGCCGCGCATGGCCGTGCTGAACGCCGATGACTCCTATGCGAACCGGACCCCGCTTGCCGCCGGCACGCAAGTGATTCGATTCGGCTTGAACGAAACGGCAACGCTGCGTGCGCGTCATGTGGAAATGACGCTGGACGGACTGAGCTTTGAGGTGGAATGGCAGGGCAAACGGCGCATGCTGCGCTCCCCGCTGATTGGCGAGTTTAATGCTTACAATCTGTTGGCTGCGTATGCGGTTGCCCTTGCGCTGGATGTCCCAATCGCACAGGTTCATGACGTGCTTGCAACGGCCAGAGAAGTGCCGGGGCGCTTCCAGCGGGTTGACTGCGGGCAGCCCTTCGCCGTGGTGGTGGATTATGCGCATACGCCGGACGCGCTAAGCAATGTACTGCAGACTGCCCGAAGGCTGAGGCCAAGGCGGGTGATTACCTTGTTTGGCTGCGGGGGAGACCGTGACCGCAGTAAGCGTCCGCGCATGGCGGAAGCCGCCGCCTCCCTTAGCGATGTCGTGGTGCTTACCAGCGACAATCCGCGCACAGAGGATCCCAAGCAAATTCTGGAGGACGCAGAGCAAGGGCTAAAGCGATTCGACACGCCCTACTCCGTGGAGGTTGATCGCAAGGCAGCCATTCAGTATGCCATCGCGATGGCAGAAGATGGCGACCTGGTGCTGATCGCCGGCAAGGGTCACGAGACCTATCAGATCCTGGGAACGGAAACCGTACATTTCGACGACCGTGAGCAAGCCGCCAGTGCCTTGGCCGCGCGCGGCTTTGCATCCTCTCCGGAGGTTGCACAATGAAGCTGCGGCTTAGCGAGATTGCGCATGCTATTGAGGCAGATGCCCAGTTGCAGGGGAATGGGCGGCTGTCTGCGCGCGATGAAGAGGTTCTGGTGACGGGATACCAGACAGACTCTCGCCTGGTGCAGCAGGGTGACCTGTTCTTTGCCATGCCGGGAACCCGGCATGACGGGCACCAGTTCGTTCCGCAAGCAGTTGAGCGAGGCGCAGCGGCGGTAGTGGTTAGCAACAGCGGGCACTACCGCGTACCGTCCCTGCTGGTGAATGATGTGCTGGATGTTCTTCAGCGGCTGGCGCAGTTCGCCCGCCAGCGTTGGGGCAACCCGCTGTTGGCCATCACGGGCAGCGCCGGCAAGACCACCAGCAAGGAAATCTGCGCTGCACTGCTGCAGACCGCATTCCGTACGGCAAAAACGGAAGGCAATCTGAACAACCATGTGGGCTTGCCGCTTTCCCTGCTCCGATTGCCTGAGGAGGCCCAGGCGGCGGTGCTGGAAATGGGAATGAACCATGCGGGCGAGATTGCCGCGTTGGCCCGGATTGCCGCGCCCAGCCATGGGCTTGTGACGAACGTAGGTTACGCGCATATCGAGAATTTTGCTTCGGTGGAGGGGATTGCGCTTGCCAAGCGGGAACTCGTGGAAGCACTGCCCACTAACGGTACGGCAATCCTGAATGCGGACGACCCGAGGGTGCGTGCCTTCGGCGAAATTCACGGGGGACGCGTCATCCGTTATGGCATCTCGGAAGAAGCGGATATTCGTGCGGAAACGATTTCGCCGTCAGAAGAAGGACTCTGCTTCCGCGTGGGAGGGGTTCACTTCGAGACGGCGTTACGGGGCCGGCACAATCTGTTGAACGTCCTAGGCGGCATTGCCGCTGCGCATGCATTTGGCATTCCGTTGGAGACCTTGCCTGAGGCCGTCGCCTCTTTGCAGCCCTCCCCCATGCGAGGGGAAATCAAGCTGCATGGAGGAGTGACGGTCATCAATGACTGCTACAACGCCAACCCCGACGCCATGTTGGCCATGCTGGATGTGCTGATGGAATGCCCTGGCACGCGGCGCATTGCGGTGCTGGGCGAAATGCTCGAACTGGGTAATCGATCAGAGTATCTTCATCGAGAGGTGGGCCGTGCTGTATATGAGAAGGGCGTGGATCATCTGATTGCCATTCGCGGTGATGCGGCCTTCATTCGCAATGAGGCTGTGCTTAGCGGACTGCATCCACAAGAGGCGGGCTTTTTCGAAGGGCCAGAAGATGCCGGAGATGCACTACGGAGCCTTCTGCGGGAGGGCGACGTCGTGCTGTTTAAGGGTTCCCGCGGAACACGCGTGGAACGGGCGCTGGAAACGTGGCTGGGGTAGGGTGCAATGTTTTACTGGCTGCTTTACGAACAACTCTATCCGATGATCAGTCCCTTGCGGGTCTTCCAGTATCTCACCGTCCGCATTGCACTGGCCAGCCTTACGGCGATGTTTCTCTGCATGGTGCTGGGGCCATTCCTGATTCGCAAGCTGCGCCAGTTGCAGATTGGCCAGTATATCCGCGAGGAGGGTCCGAAGAGCCACCAGAAGAAGGCGGGAACCCCCACGATGGGCGGGGTACTGGTGGTGATTTCCATTGTGGTTTCCACGCTGCTTTGGGCCAACCTCACCAACCCCATTGTCTGGATTGCGTTGTTCAGCCTTGTGGCTTACGGCTCCATTGGCTTTTATGACGACTACATGAAGGTGACGCACCGCCGGAACCTTGGCTTGAGCAGCCGCAAGAAGTTTCTGCTGCAATGCCTGATTGCATTGGTGATCTGCGGGGCGCTGATGGTGCTTCACAGCCAGGGGGCCTACAACGCCCGCCTGAACGTTCCCTTCTTCAAGCAACTGCGGCCAGACCTGCTGCTGACTACCTTCACCGATGCCTGGTACACCTATCCGCTGGCCTTCGCGCTGGTGTATGTGTTTCTGCTGTTCGTGGTAGTGGGCGCCTCTAACGGAGTGAACCTCACTGATGGCCTGGATGGCCTTGCCATCGGGCTAATGGTGATTGCCGCGGGGGCGATGACGGCGCTTACCTACATCAGCGGTAATGCGGATTGGTCGCGATACCTCGACATTGAGCGCGTCCCGAACGTGGGAGAACTCACCATCTTTTGTGGGGCCATGACCGGGGCCTCGCTGGGCTTCCTGTGGTACAACGCTCACCCCGCTGAGGTGTTCATGGGGGATGTTGGCGCGTTGTCGCTGGGCGGTAGCTTGGGTGTGGTGGCCGTGCTCATCAAGCAGGAGATTCTACTGTTGTTTGTGGGAGGCGTGTTTGTGATTGAAACGCTGTCGGTGATCATCCAGGTGACCAGTTTCAAACTCACCGGCAAGCGCGTCTTCAAGATGTCGCCCATCCATCATCACTTTGAGGCGCTGGGCTGGCAGGAATCGAAGATCATTGCCCGCTTCTGGATTGTGGGCATCATCCTGGCGCTTACCGCGCTCACTACGCTGAAGATCCGTTAGCGAGAAGGAACCGAATACACTGGCATGAATCTTCAGGGCAGAACGGCGTTAGTGATGGGCATGGGACGCTCTGGCGTGGCGGCGCTACATCTGCTTGCCGCGAAGGGAGCAAAGGTCTTTGCGGCGGATACACGCCGGCTGGATGAAATTGGCGATGCCGCGGCGGCGGTGGATGCGCTGGCTGAAGGTTACCTGACGCAGGCGGAACTGGCCGAGGCGGGGATCGCCTCATTGGGTGCGACATTGGTGGTGGTTGCGCCTGGAGTCCCGGCGGATCTTCCCGTGTTGCAACGGGCGCGGGCAGCAGGCATCGAGGTGATCGGGGAAGTAGAACTGGCGGTGGCTTACTTACAGGGACCCGTGATGGGCATCACTGGCACCAATGGCAAAACCACCACCACGGCTTTGACCGGCCACCTGCTGCGCACCGCGGGCATTCCGGTGCAGGTGGGGGGCAATATCGGCAAGCCTGTGTGCGGGATGGTGGTGAGCTCCGCTTCCGGCCAATGGAACGTGCTGGAGCTTTCCAGCTTCCAGTTGGAGACAACAAGCAGCCTGTGCGCTGAGATTGCCGTCTGCCTGAACATCACTCCCGATCATCTTGACCGGCACCATACGCTGGACAACTATATTGCTGCAAAGCGCCGGTTGTTTGAGATGCAGCGCGAGGGCGGATACGCGGTACTGAATGCCGACAATCCGCCTACGTTGCGCTTCGGATTTGCGGGACCAGCCGCCGCCAGCCTATTCACTCTCAGCGCGAACGCCGGACGGGATCTCTGGTTGGACGGCGATGCCCTGATGCTGAAGGGCGAGGTGCTGATGCGCCGCCATCAGATTCCCCTGCCTGGCCTGCACAATGTAGAGAATGTGATGGCCGCTTCGCTGGCCGCAATCCATGCCGGGGCCTCTCGCGAGGCAATTGTCCGCGGCGTGACGACGTTCCCAGGGGTTGAACACCGGTTGGAGTTCGTCCTCGAACGCGCAGGGGTGCGGTGGTACAACGATTCCAAGGCCACAAATGTGGATGCCGCACTGAAGGCTATCGCCAGCTTCGACGCTCCGTTGTGGTTGCTGCTGGGCGGCCGGGATAAGCGCAGTGACTATCGCCCGTTAGCCGCCGCCCTCAGGGGCAAGCTTCGCCGTGCGCTGCTGGTAGGTGAGGCCGCGCCGCTGATTGCGGACCAGATCGGGGCAGAGGTCGCATGCCAGGACTGTGAGAACATTGCGCGCGCTGTGGAAGTGGCTAACCAGGAAGCGCAACCAGGCGATGTGGTGCTTTTGGCCCCAGCCTGTGCCAGCTTTGACCAGTTCAGCAGCTATGAGGAACGGGGCCGCCATTTTAAGCGGATGGTTGCCCGCCCGGACGAGAAAGTGAGTGTGTCATGACTAAAACACGAAACCCAGATTGGTATCTGTTCGGCTACATCGTGGCACTGCTGATGGTGGGGTTGGCCTTCTGCTATAGCGCGAGTTCCGTGGTTGGTCCGCTGCGTACCCAGCACCTTGAGCATCCGAAGACGGAGTGGTATTACATTGCCCGTCAGATCTTCTATGGTTCGTTTGGCGTGGGTGCGCTGATTCTGTTGGCGCGCACAAACTTTCGCAAGTGGAACACGCCGGCATGGGCATTCGTCGCGATGGGATCGTCGATCGCGATGGTGATGGTGGCTGCGCTGATGGATACCCGTGCGCACCGCTGGCTGCGATTGCCGATCGGACAACTACAGCCTTCTGAATTCGCTAAACCCGCCCTGATTCTGTTCTGTGCATACTTCATCGCCAAGCGGATGAACGCCATCAACGATCGCCATACCGTGCTGCCAGCATCCATCATCGTGGGGTTGCTGGGCGCTGCGGTGGCTTGGGGCGATTTTGGTACGGCTGTGGTGCTAATGGTATCCGCCGCTCTGTTGTTCTTTGTGGCGGGTCTGCAGTGGCGCTACATCGCACTGGCGCTTGCCATCGCGTTTGTGGGAAGCGCTGCCTCCGTGGTGCATAAGCCCTATCGGCTGGTACGCCTGATAGCATTCGTGGACAAAGACCTTACCTTGATGGACAAGTATCTGCCGGAGATGGCGAAGGCCTACCGCGAATCGAACGCGAAATCGGGCCGGGATCCTAATTATCAGGTGCGCCAGTCCATCGTCACCGTTGGCTCTGGCGGACTATGGGGACTGGGGTTTATGGAGGGCAAGCAGAAGTTGCTCTTCCTGCCGGAATCTCACACTGACTTCATCTTCGCGGTAGTTGCCGAGGAAGGAGGCTTGCAGGGCGCGCTTGCCATCATTGCGTTGTATCTGCTGATCGCGTGGCGCGGCATCCGCATCTTCTTCCGTGCAGAGAGTCCCTTTGGCAGCTATCTGGCGCTGGGCATTACGGTGCTGATTACTTTTCAAGCCTTGGTGAACATCAGCGTGGTGCTGGCACTGGCGCCCACCAAGGGAATACCCTTGCCGCTGATCAGCTACGGTGGCAGTTCGTTGATTGCCACCCTCATCTGCTTCGGCATGCTGCTTAGCGTGAGTGAGCACTCCACAAACTAGCGCGAGATTCCGGATTCGCAGTTGCGTTGATCGCGAGTTCCAAACGTATGGCGTATCGCATTCTCATCACCGGCGGTGGCACAGGAGGCCACGTGATTCCCGCCCTTGCGGTGGCGGAAGAATTGCGCCGCCGCGGCCATTCCATTCGCTTCGTGGGCGTGGAGACGGGTATGGAGGCGCGGTTGGCGCCGCAGGCCGGCTTCGACATCCGCTTTGTGCGTGTGCAGGGTTTGAATCGGGTGGGTCTGGTGAATGCCATGCGAAGCCTGGCTCTGCTACCGGCATCGGTGTTTCAGTCCGCGCAGGAGATTCGGGATTTCCAGCCACATGTGCTGTTCAGCATGGGCGGCTATGTGGCCGGCCCCGTGATGGCGGCTGGACGCCTGACCGGGACGCCGATGGTGATCATGGAGCCGAATGCCTACCCTGGCCTCACTGCCCGCTGGACGTCCCAAGTGGTGCGGCGCGCGCTGGTGAACTTTGAAGAAACTCTTCGCTACTTTCCCCAGGGCTGCGGCGAGATTACCGGCGTACCCGTGCGCGAGGCCTTTTTCAAGATGCCTCCCTTGGATGTAAAGCCTCCCTTTACACTGCTGGTAACTGGCGGCAGCCAGGGTTCGCGTGCATTGAATGCCGCTGTGCGCGAAGCATGGCCGTTGTGGCAGCAGAGTGCCGTGCCGATGCGCATTCTGCACCAGGCAGGCCGTCAGGAAGCCGACGCCGTGACCCAGGATTTCGCCGCCTCGGGATTAGAGGGCGAAGTCTTCGCGTTCCACAACGACATGCCTGCCCTCTTCGCGCAGGCGCATTTGATTGTGGGCCGCAGTGGCGCAAGCGCTGTTGCTGAATTGTGCGCAGCCGGGCGCGCGGGGTTGCTGGTGCCCTTTCCGGCCGCCGCCGACAATCATCAATTGAAGAACGCGCAGGCCCTCGCGCACCATGGCGCGGCGCGATTGCTTGAGCAGAAACAGCTTACCGGGGAGCGCCTTGCCCATGAGGTGCTGCAGTTGTTCAGCCAGCCCGATGACCTGCTGGCAATGGCAACCCGCGCCCAATCGCTGGCCCGGCCAGGCGCGGCGCAACGCGTGGCGGATGTCCTTGAGCAGGAGGCGGCGCTGCCATGATCGCCTCCGCAGCCAAGAACTGGGCGATTCCCTCCGTCATCGAGTGGCATCGCTGCTCCCTTGCGAGAATAAACTGTTGCCTCCGTGCCAGGAGAGGTCAGGGTTCCTGATGTTTTTTAAGCCACAACACATCCATTTCGTTGGTATCGGCGGCATCGGCATGAGTGGTATCGCCGAAGTGCTGCTGAACCTCGGATATACCATCAGCGGCAGCGACCTCCGCTCCACTCCAATCACTGAACGACTTGCCCAGTTAGGAGCACGCGTCTTCACAGGGCACCATGCGGGCCATATCGACGGTGCCAAGGTGGTGGTGGTCTCTTCCGCTGTCGACCCCACAAACCCTGAATATCAGGAGTCTCGCGCGCGGGGCATTCCGGTGATTCCCCGTGGGGAACTGCTGGCCGAACTCATGCGCCTGAAGTTCGGCATCGCGATTGCGGGCAGCCATGGAAAGACGACAACCACCTCCATGGTGGCCACCATACTTAGCCAGGCCGAACTCGATCCAACCGTGGTGGTGGGAGGGCGAGTAAGCACCTTCGGGGGCAGCAACGCCCGCGTGGGCAAGAGCGATTTTCTGGTGGTGGAATCCGACGAAAGCGATCGTTCGTTTCTGAAGCTGGCGCCCATCCTGGCTGTGGTTACCAACATCGACATGGAGCATCTTGACCACTACAGCTCCCTTGAGGATATCCAGGACTCCTTCGTTCAGTTCATCAACAAGGTACCCTTCTACGGCGCGGCGATTCTGTGCCTGGACGATGCCAACCTTCAGCAGATTCTTCCCCGGGTGGAACGCCGGATTGTTACCTATGGCGTGAGCGCGCAGGCAGATGTGCGGGTGGTTTCCTGGGACTTCCAAGGGCTTGGCAGCCGCTTTCGCCTAAACCATCGGGGCGCTGATCTAGGCGAGTTTCACCTGCGGGTACCCGGCTTCCACAATGTGCTAAACGCAACCGCGGCGGTGGCAACCGCGAAAGAACTGGAAGTTGGGCTTGAGCGCATCCGCGAGGGCGTTGCAGCCTACGAGGGAGTTGACCGCCGCTTCCAGGTGAAGGGCGTGGTGGATGGCATCACAGTGATTGACGATTACGCGCATCATCCCACGGAGATCCGCGCCACCCTGGATGCCCTGCATGCGGCGCGATACCAGCGGATACTGGTGCTGTTTCAGCCGCACCGCTACTCGCGCACGCAACAGTTGATGGACGACTTCGCGGGTGCATTTAACCTCGCCCACCAGGTATGGGTGGTGCCGATTTATGCTGCCTCCGAGACTCCGCTACCCGGCGTCTCATCGCCCCGGCTGGTGGAGAGAATGCGGGACTTCGGCCACCGCGGCGCACAACCCGCAGAGGATTTGGACAGCGCCGTAGATGCCATTCTGGCAATTGCTTCACCCGGCGATGCGATCGTCACCATGGGGGCGGGCAACGTCAGCCAAGCTTCTGATTCTCTGGTCGAACGCCTGCGGCACCGCACGCAAGGTACGGCGAGCCGCGAAGGTTAGCAGGATCCGGTGGCGTTTAGCCGCCGATGAATCCTGAACAGAAAAGTGATTTTCTGTTCAGGGAAACCGTGGTCTAATTGCGTGTAGGTGCCCTTCCGCACCAAGCCCCGAGAGATGTGATGGCAAGATCTCGTACAACGCTGGAACCTGACCTCGAAGCCTCCGCTGAGGGCTTCGTCCGCACGGACGGCGACGCAGCCGCTGCTGAGCAAAGCCGCCCGAAGCGGAATCGCAATCCGGTACGCGCAACTGCTCCCGTTTCGCCCCGGCGTACTCTTTTGGTGGGGCTGATTCTTGCCTTCTTTATGGTGGTGTTTATCGCCGCGGTGGCCCTCGCCTACCAAGTGGATACTTTCCTGGCGACTGACTCCCGCTTTGCCTTGCGGGCGCTGGCGCGGGACGGCGAGGTGGTTGCGGCTTCTCCGCTGGAAATAACGGGTTTGCAGTACGCTGATCGTCGAAAAGTGCTGCGCAGGTTTGAACAGGACGTGGGCCTCAGCCTCTATCTGCTGCCCTTGCATACGCGCAAAGCGGAACTGAAGGACATTGACTGGGTGGAGGATGCCTCCGTGAGCAGGGTTTGGCCCAACCGGTTGCGCGTGGCCATCCGGGAGCGCACACCTGTTGCGATGATTGCGATTCCCGGCGCAAAGCGGACTGACCCTTTGGTGACGAAACTTGCGGACGCGAGTGGAGCGCTGATGAGCGTTCCCAAGCAAGCGCACTTTGACCTTCCGGTAGTGTTCGGACTGCACGATGCGCAGCCCCGAGACTTCCGCAAGAAGAGGATTGAACTGTTGCTGCAACTCCAGCGGGAAGTTGCGCCTCTGAACGCGCGCTTCTCTGAACTGTTCCTGGGCGACCCGCGGAACCTGCGTGCCACGCTGGTGATGGACGGGCGCAGCCTGACCTTGATCCTGGGCGGAGAGAAGTACCTCACGCGGGTGAGAAACTTCTTGTCGAACTACGAAGTGGTGATCAAGGAGGACCCCGGCGCCAATCTGTTCGACATGCGTTTGGAGGACCGAATCCTCGCAACCAGGGAAGGGCTGTCCGGTGTCTGAACAGAAGAACCTCGTGGTGGGTCTTGACCTCGGCAGCAGTGCCTTCCGCTGTTTGGCCGCAACCCTTGAGCGTGGCATGCTGCACTACGCAGGCTCCGCCAGCGTTCCGGCCAGAGGCTGGCAGCGTGGCCGTGTGACTGACCCCCAGGCCGTGGCGGGCGGCATATCGGAGGTGGTTGGCCGCGTGGAGGAGCTATTTCATCTCTCCATCGCCAGGGTGGTGATGGGTGTGGCCGGGCCCAGCGTGCGGAGCGTCAACAGCCGCGGGCAGTGTGAACTTTGGCCGCCACGAGAAATTGCCCAGTACGACGTCAATCGCGCGGTAGAGCGTGCGTGCGGATTGCAGTTCCGCGAGGATCACATGATCCTTCAGGTGTTCCCGCAATACTTCACTGTAGATCACGACAACGAGTATCGCGACCCTCGCGGCATCCCAGGTGGCCTGCTTGAGGCGAATGTCCACATCCTCATCACTTCCAAGAATGAGCACGAGGCCCTGGTTGGCCTTTGCAATCAGGTTCACCTGCAGGTAGAGGACAGCGTGTTTGAGCCGGTAGCAGCGGCTTTGGCAACGGTGCTGCCGGCGGATCGTTTCCACGGGGTTGCACTCGCGGATATCGGCATCCACAGCACGGAACTGGTGGTGTACTGGAAAGAGATGCTGGTGCATTCGGCGTCCATTCCCATTGGCGCCGAACATTTCACACGCGACGTGGCCAAGGGTCTGCACGTGGGTCCACCGGATGCGGAGCAATTGAAGCTGGAATACGGCTGCGCACTGATGGGGCTCACTGCCGACAATAGCCGAATTGAGCTTCCGCCGGTGAACGGAAAAGAGCGCCGCGAGGCAGGACGCCGCCGCCTGAACTACATGCTTGAGGCGCGCGGCCGGGACCTGATGCAACTCATCGGCAAGGAACTGCAGCAATGCCAGATGGCCGAAAATCTGGGTACGGGATTGCTGCTGGCAGGCGGTGGCGCGCTGTTGCCTGGCCTTTGCGATTTAGCTGAGCAGGCGCTGAACTGCCCTTGCCGGCTTGCGCTGCCTATTGGTATTTGCGATTTGCCCGATAGACTGAACGAAGCATCTTGGAGTACGGCGGCCGGACTGTCAATGTATGCCGCCCGGCTACGCGTGCAAGAACAACAAAGGCAGCAGCAGGAGAGCCTGTTGGTAAAACTGTTCGGCTAGCAGCAGGCACAGCCCCGTGAACGCCTATGGCTCCAGCAAGGTTCTGGTGCACCTGTCAGGTTTTGGTGAAATGGTGAAGATTTGGGAGGCGAAACCTTCATGGATACGGCATTTGATGGCATGAAGTTTGAGTTGCAGGAAGAATCCCATGCGCCCACGCGCATCAAGGTGATCGGTGTGGGCGGCGCTGGATGCAATGCTGTCTCGCGGATCGCACAGCAGGGTCCTGCCGGAGCAGAGTACTACCTCCTCAATACCGATCCGCGCGCGCTGGACGCTTCGCCCGTCCGCAATAAACATCTGTTGGGCGCAAAGACCATCGGCGGCCGTGGCACGGGTGCGAACCCCGCGGTTGGAATGCAGGCGGCACTGGATGATACAGAAGCCATCCTGGGCATGCTGGAAGGCGCTGATCTGGTCATTCTTGCTGTAGGCCTTGGGGGCGGCACAGGCACAGGTGCCGCCCCCACCATTGCTTCTTTGGCCCGCGAGATGAACGCGCTCACCATTGGCGTGGTGACCAAACCCTTCTCCTTCGAGGGACCCCGCAAGATGGAGATTGCCGAAAAGGGACTGGTGGAGCTGGGCCAAGTGCTGGACAATGTGCTGATTGTGCCCAATGATCGCCTGCTGGATATTGCTCCGCGTGGCACGAGCTTCAAGGATGCCTTGCGCATGGTGGATGATGTGCTGGCACAGGCGGTGAATGGCATCGGCGACATTGTGTTGCGCCCGGGCATCATTAACCGCGATTTCTCTGATGTGAAGGCCACCTTAAGCGGGATGGGTACTGTCCGTTTGGGTAGCGCAATAGCCTCTGGCAAGGATGGGGTGGTAGAGGCCGCGCGAAAGGCCATTGAGTGCCCCATGCTGGATGCCCATGGAATCGCGGGCGCCCGCGTTGTGCTGCTGCACGTGATGGGCTCCACGGATCTGCAACTGCACGACGTCTTTGACGCCACTGAATTTATCCGAAAGGCAGCCAACAACCCCGACCTTCATGTGAATCTCGGCCTTAGCCTGGATGAAGGGCTTGCCGGCAAGGTGCAGGTAACCGTGATTGCCACATCGTTTGATGAATCACTGATGCACGCAGCCGATACACCCGCTACGCCCGCCCCGATGGTCTCCGTGTTCGCGATGCCGGCTCGACCGCAACCAGCGGCGGCCCCAACAGTAGTCCCGCCGCAGATTCTCGCATCCAGTCCAGATGCCCAGTCCTGGACGAAGGATCCGTTTGAGGATACCCGGGAGCTTGTGGTTTCAGAGATCCATCCACAGCCAGAGTCTATCGGAGGCTCAGTTGCCGCGACTGCGGCGGATTTGTCTCCGCTCTTCCAGCAGCCATCCAGCGACATCGGGCACCCAGAAGAGCAGGATGCCAACCTCTTTGATCTTGATGATCTGGATACGCCAGCATTCTTGCGCCAAGGTGGCAACATTCCGGATTAGTGGCAAGCTACAGATGGGGTGCGTCGCATCCGCCGTTGCGCACAGCATTCCTTCGTGATTCCTTCGGGCAGATGGTGCCAGGGACAGCCAATGAAGGGTCTCGCTGGGCATCTCCGGGCATGGCCCGGCGGCAGGTAGCGGAGACTGCTGGAACGGTTACCAGACCACCTCTGGGTCTGGAGCGTGCTTGCGCGCCAGCAGCCCTAATTTGTCCTGCACATCGTAGTACACCGTCTCAATGGGGCGTGAGCCATCCACGGTTACCAGCATGCCCTTACGCTCATACAACTCCAGCAGAGGTTTCGTCTTCTCGTAGTATTCGCGCAGCCGGGTACGCAGCACTTCCGGATTGTCGTCGGCCCGCTTCGTGAAGCCCCCGCCTTCCCCCACCAGCGCCCGGGACATGACGCGCTCGTACACGACTTCGTCGGGGATATCAATATAGAGCACCCGGTCAAGATTCCAGGTCTCAAAGAGGTACTCAGCCTGAGGGCGAGTACGCGGAAAGCCATCCAAGACGAATCCGTAGTTCCAGTCGTGCTCTTCCAGCCGGTGGCGCACCACCTGGTCGACGATTTCGTCCGGTACCAGCAGCCCCGCATCGGTGATCTTCTTGATACGGGCTGCCAGTTTGGTGTGATTCCGCACGTTCCACCGGAATATGTCACCGATGGAGATGTGAACGAAATCGAAGTCGCGGCAAAGCAGGCTGCTTTGGGTGCCTTTACCGGAGCCCTGTGGGCCCATAATGATGAACTTGTCCATGTACTGGGATGCGCAAGCAAGGTGCGCTGCCAATCCTATCGGTTTCGGGCTAGACGCCATTAGCAGTATATCGTTGATTCAATGCTCGTTGCCTGCGTACAAGTGCTCCACCGAGGAGGCGTAGCCGTTGTATGGCAAGGTCGGTTGGCGGCGAAAGTGGGGAAGCAGTCGTTCCGATTCCTGTGGCCAGCGTGGATGCGCAACGGCGGGGTTGACGTTGGCATAGAAGCCGTACTCTTCCGGCTGCAAGCTGTTCCAGAAGGTACCTGGTTTTTCGGCGGCAAGCGTGATCCGGACCACCGCTTTTGCGCTCTTGAACCCGTACTTCCATGGGACAATCAGCCTCAGCGGCGCGCCATTCTGGGCAGCCATCGGGCGGCCATACGCGCCGGTTACCAGCATTGCGAGGGGATGCATGGCCTCGTCGATCGTGAGCGCCTCGGTGTATGGCCACGGGAAATACTCCGATACGGCCATGCCGGGCATCACTTCCGGCTTGCTGACTGAGGTGAATTGGACGAAGCGGGCACCGCTAAGCGGCTCTACCTGGGCCAGCAGCGCGGCCAACGGGAAGCCTGTCCAAGGTACCACCATCGCCCATGCCTCCACGCAACGGAAGCGGCAGACCCGTTCCTCAAACGGCATGGTGCGGAGCAGATCCTCAAGTCCGAATGTGCGGGGTCGCCCCGCCAGTCCTGTCACCTCCACCGTCCATGGCCGCAAGGGAAGCGCCTGCGCCCGCGCTCTGGGGAGTTCCTTGCTTTGGGCTGCGAACTCGATGTAATTGTTGTAGCCTTCTACTGTTTGGCGTGGGGTGGCTTCCTGAGCTGTCGAGAACGCGTGATTACGAATGGCGGGATATGGGTGCCCAGGCCTTTCCTCGTGCGCTATGGGAGTGCATCCCGCTAGCAGCGCCGTCCCCAACGCAAGCAGGTCGCGTCGTCTCCAGAACGCGGACTCCGGCGTGACTTCCCATTCCGCCGGGCTACCGGGTATGGCGCGGCGGCGGCGTCGTTGAATTTGTTCACGATGCTGACCCCATCCAGGTGGCCCCGGCATAGCGATTGCTGCCCTCCTTGTGATAGCTTGGCGTCCAAGCGGTCACTTCCCGGGATGCCGGGCTGGTTAGTGCCGCTGCAGCGATTTCGGCCGGAGGTGTTCTTGTGAAAAGACGTTCCTTCCTCAACAGTGTACCCGTAGCCGCGGCCATGCCCGCGCTGAGCCTGGCGCAGCCGGGAAAGACCTACCGCACCGCCATCGCCGGTACCGGTTGGTGGGGCATGAACATCCTTGGCGAGGCCATGGCCAGCAAGCGCTGCAAGGTGGTGGGCATGTGCGATGTGGACGAAAGCCTGCTGAACCCCGCCCACGGGCGTGTGATTCAGCTCACCGGCGACCAGCCCAACAAATACAAGGATTTCCGCGAAATGCTGGCCAAGGAGAAGCCGGAAATCGTCATTGTGGGCACGCCAGACCATTGGCATCCACTCATCACCATCGCCGCGGTGAATGCGGGCGCCCATGTATACGTGGAGAAGCCGATCAGTCACACCATTCGAGAAGGACGCGCAATGGTGAAGGCCGCACGCGCCGCTGATCGTGTGGTGCAGGTGGGCACCCACCGTCGCGTTTCCCCTCACAACGTCGAGGGGCTGAAGTTCCTGCGTTCCGGCATGGCGGGCAAGATTCATGCCATCCGATGTTTCGTACATTCTGGAGGGCGCGGTAACGCTGGCGCTCCAAACAGTGAACCGCCGCCGGGTCTGGATTGGGATATGTACTGCGGGCCCGCGGCGATGGTGCCCTTCAATAAGGGCATCCACACCCGGGGCTTCCGCAACCACCTTAACTTCGCCAACGGCACGCTGGGCGATTGGGGGATCCACTGGATGGACCAGGTGCTGTGGTGGAGCGAGGAGAAATCGCCGAAGAGCGTGTATTCAACGGGGGATCGTTACCTGCCCACCGGCGTCATGAACGCGCCCGACGCGCAGGTGGCCGTCTACAAGTTTAGTGACTTCACCCTGCACTGGGAACATCGCCGCTTCGCGGCAAACAACGCCGAAAAACATCCGTTAGGCGCTTACTTTTACGGCACCGAGGGCACCTTCCACATGGGCTGGCGCGATGGCTGGACTTTCTATCCTGTGGACGGCCGCAAGCAGCCGGTGCACATGGACCCGACGCTGAACGAACCTGACCAGCAGAACATCAAGGAACTGTGGGCAGATTTCCTGAACGCCATCGAGACCAAGAAGCGTCCCGTCTCCGACATCGAAGCCGGCCATCAGGCTACGGTGGTTTCTCTGTTGGGAATGCTCTCTCTGAAGCTGGGCCGTAGCATTCAGTGGGATGGCCAGAAAGAAGAAATCCCCGGTGACCCCGAAGCCAACAAGTTGCTGGCCCGAGAGTACCGGGGAGAGTGGAAGTATCCGGTCTAGGCGCCTCTGCCTAGCGCATGTTTGCCTTCAGGATTCGTTTGCGAAGCCGGATAGACTTGGGTGTCACCTCCACCAGTTCATCCTCGCGGATGAACTCGATGGCCTGTTCCAGGTTCAGGAGCTTGGGCGGAACCAACCGGATGGCTTCGTCGGCCGACGAGGCACGCATGTTGGTGAGCTTCTTCTCCTTGACGATGTTCACGTTGAGGTCAGCATCGCGCGCGTTCTCGCCCACAATCATGCCCTCGTAGACCTCAGTACCGGGCTCCAGAAAAAGTTCGCCTCTCTCCTGCAGATTCCACATCGCGTAGGCGGTTGACTTGCCGCTGCGGTCCGAGATCAAGGAACCCGTCGGCCGCATGGGGATGTCCCCCTGCCAGTCAATCCAGCCGTTAAAGAGCGAATTCATGATAGCGGTGCCCTTGGTATCCGTAAGCACTTCGCTACGTAAGCCAATCAAGCTTCGCGACGGCACACTGAACTCAAGCCGAACGCGACCCGTACCGTTGTTCACCATTTTGGTCATCTTCCCCTTGCGCGTCCCCATCTTTTCGATAATGACGCCCACGAAGATTTCCGGCAGGTCAATCAGAAGGAGTTCCTGAGGCTCCTTCTTTTGGCCATCTTCCACCTTGGTAAGGATTTCAGGTTTTCCTACCTGGAGTTCGAAGCCCTCGCGGCGCATGGACTCAATCAAAATGGCCAATTGCAGTTCGCCACGCCCAAGAACCTTGAAGCTTTCCGGGCTTCCGCCATCTTCCACCCGGATGGATACATTCGTAAGTAGCTCCTTATCCAGCCGATCCCGCAACTTGCGCGACGTGACATGGTCACCCTCATTGCCCGCGAATGGAGAGTTGTTCACGCTGAAGGTCATCGCGATGGTGGGTTCGTCGATCTGGATTCGTGGCAAGGGCACCGGGTTCTCTGCTGCGCAGATTGTCTCACCAATCTGGATACCTTCAACGCCAGCCACAGCCAGCACATCTCCAGCGACACCTAGGGTTTCGTCGTTCCGATTCAACCCCTCGAAGGAATACATTTTGGTGATCTTGGTCTTCTGGAAGCTGCCATCCAGCTTCGCCACCACCACCTCACTGCCGTGCCGCAAGGTCCCGTTGAATACTCGACCGATCGCCAGCCGTCCCAGGTAGTCGCTATAGTCGAGATTTGCCACCAGGATCTGCAGGGTGCCCTCGGGATCGCCTTTTGGCGGAGGAATGGTGCGGATGATCTCCTCGAATAGCGGCTCCAGGTTTGTGCCTTCGCCTTCCAGTTCCGTCTTCGCAATGCCGTCCCGGCCGATGGCGTAAATGATTGGAAACTCAAGCTGTTCTTCGTTGGCGCCCAGGTCAATGAACAGGTCATAGATCTCGTTGATCACTTCCTGAACGCGGGCATCCTGACGGTCAATCTTGTTGATGACCACAATCTGGGGCAACCGGGCTTCGAGACTCTTCGACAGCACGTACCGCGTTTGGGGCAGAGGCCCTTCGCTGGCATCCACCAGCAGGACCACGCCATCGACGATCTTCAACGCACGCTCCACTTCGCCGCCGAAGTCGCTGTGGCCTGGGGTATCGACGATGTTGATCTTATAGTCGTGATAGCGG
This sequence comes from Bryobacteraceae bacterium, assembly GCA_036821995.1. Classification (GTDB taxonomy): domain Bacteria; phylum Acidobacteriota; class Terriglobia; order Bryobacterales; family Bryobacteraceae; genus JACTMJ01. The sequence continues at coordinate 73,324 of DAISIM010000018.1, read as the reverse complement.
ATTCCGGTGGTTTTCGAAAGAATGGTGATGCCACGCTCGCGTTCCAGGTCGTTGGAATCCATCATGCGGTCAGCGGTCTCTTCGTTGGCGCGAAACAGGCCACTTTGCTTTAGCATGGCGTCTACCAGGGTGGTTTTCCCGTGGTCGACGTGAGCAACGATCGCAAGATTCCGGATTTTCTGAGGAGTGCGGTTAGGGGAACCGTTAGACATGAATTTCCTTGTGCGCCAAGGTTTTTGGGCGCGAATGGATTTGCTTGGTTAGAACGCTGGTAGAACGGCCGCGGGCGGAAGCGCAACGGCATCAGGCAGGTCCCGAACCGCCCCAGTCCAATGGGCTCCTGGGGTGATGGTGACCGATCACGAAACCGCCACCATCTACCATTGTATCGCGGCAGCGGCGGAAATCTCCGGGGGCCGCCACATTCGGTTTCCGTTTCGTTTCACTAGAGCAATGGAATCCCACGACTGGGCCGGGGGATTGGCCGATCCGCAATCCTTTTGCGGTCCCAATCTGCAACCCTATTTCCCCATTTTGGGGTTGGTGGGATGAGAGCGACAGAATACCGGGGGAGTGAACGCTCTAGGCCTTGTGCTTCGTTTCCGGCAGCCCCATATGGGCTCTCACTAAACTTTTGGCCAAGCTTTCCGGATCCACGCGATAGGCCCCGCTCTCGTAGGCGGCCTTCAGCGCCTCCACCTTCTTGGTGGAGTCCAACTGGTCAATGAGGGTTTCTGAGAACGGCGTCAGGCTCACCCGGTCTGGGGTGGCGTCTCTTCGGCCATCCTCTCGTTTGACCGGAGCCTTTTCCGGACGGTTCAGTTGAGCTTCGGTCGCACGGATGTCATCAGGCCGGAAATCAGAGATCTTCATGGGGTACAACTCCTACTCAATAAGAAGTATCGGCTCCACGTAGGAATCTTAGAGAATTTTTTGCCATTCGCCAAAGTTTCGCCGGGCCTTCCGCATTAAGGCCCTGGCCTTGGGGGGCACCTACCACGGCATGGATTCCGGGCTCACCGGCACTGACCGCCCAAATGGCAGGCGCTGACCGGTAGGGTTGTGTGTGTCAGCACCATCATCAATGCCCCTCAGCGTTCAAGCCAACGAAACAGAGTAGACTGTTTTTCATGCGCCTCCTCTGGAATCTCGCTCTCATCGCCAGCCTTGCGGTTGTATCCGCCATGGGCCAGCAAACCCCCACGCCAGCCAAGCCCAAGCCTGCCCAGGAGCACGATGGTGATGACGTCAATGGGTATCGCGATACCCCCCGGATTCCCGGCCAAACCTGGCGTGTGCATGATGTGGACCGTCCGCGCCCGGCCAAGGTGAAGCCCGGGCCATTCACCCCCGCTCCGCCACCCGCCGACGCGATTGTTCTCTTCGACGGCAAGGACCTAACCCAGTGGGAGCAGGTGGCCCGCGGCGGCGCAGTCTCCGCGCCTAGATGGAAAGTAGAGAACGGCTACATGGAGATTACGCCGCGCACCGGACGCCTGCGCACCAAGGAGAGCTTCGGAGACTGCCAATTGCACATCGAATGGCAGATTCCCGACACCAATCGGGGCAATGGACAGAGCGCCGGAAACAGCGGCGTTGAGTTTATGGGCCGCTATGAGATCCAGGTTCTGGAGTCAGAGAGCCATCTGACTTACGCGGACGGCGGAGCGGGCGCGATTTACGGCGTCTGGCCTCCCCTGGTGAACCCAGCGCGGCCACAGGGCGAATGGAACTCCTACGACATCTTCTTCACCGCACCGCGGTTTGATGGCAGCAAGGTCGTGCAGCCCGCCCACATCACCGTCATGTTCAACGGCGTTCTGGTGCAGAACCACAAAGCCTATTTGGGCTCGACAGTTTGGCGCCGAGTGGGCGTCTACACTCCGCATCCAGCTGAGTTGCCCCTATCCTTGCAGGATCACGGCAACCCCGTGCGCTTCCGCAACATTTGGGTCCGCCGCCTGGCAGCCGAATAAGCATTCGCGGGCTTGATCGCACGAAGCACTGCCCGGACGATGCGCCGGGTTGCACCCGCTGCCTGTGCCCGCGGACTTTGGTAGCATGCGGTGGAGGTTTCCATGTCCGCATCGTTTCGTCCCGTACCCGCCCAGGAAGAACTAGCCGCTATGGAGCGCCGGCTGCAGTTTCGGCCAACGCAGAACCTGCAGCCGCGTACGCTCACTGCGGCTCAGGTAGATGGCTATAACCGCGATGGCTTTGTGCGGCCGGTCACCATTTTCTCCGCCTCGGAAATGGACGGCATTCGCACTGAGTTTGACCGGATCCTCGACGCCACCTTAGCCGCTGGCGGCGACAGCTATTCCATCAGCACTGCCCACCGCCGCTATGGCATCGCTTGGGACTTGCTAACTGAACCGCGCATTGTTGCCTGCGTGCGCGACCTGTTGGGAGATAATGTCGTCGGCTGGGGCTCGCACTTCTTCTGCAAGATGCCGGGGGATGGAAAGGTGGTGAGCTGGCACCAGGATTCCAGCTATTGGCCGCTATCCGAGTCAAAGACCGTCACCGTCTGGCTGGCCATTGATGATGCTGACCAGGAGAACGCCTGCATGAAGTTCCTGCCAGGCACGCATGTGCTTGGACACATCACCTACCGTTTGAGCGAGGAGGATGAGGCCAATGTCCTCAACCAAACCGTCGAAAACATTGAGCGGTACGGCCAGCCCGTCTATGACGAACTCCGGGCAGGGGAAATGAGCATGCACTCGGATCTGCTGCTGCACGGCTCAGAGGCCAACCAGAGCAAGCGCCGCCGCTGCGGCCTTACCCTTCGCTATTGCCAGATGGAGGTGCGCGCCGGGCTGGATTGGAACCAGAAGGGCGTTTGGGTGAGCGGCGCTGACCCCACGGGACATTGGGCTAATCAGCCTCGTCCTTAGGAGCAGCTGCGCTTGCGCGCCTACGGCAGCTGCTGCGCAAGCAGCCAGCGGTAGAAATCCTCGCCTTCAAACACACGGGTCCAGACGTTGTGCCCCAGTTCCTCGTGGACGGTAAGGCGCAGATTGCGATGGCCCTTCTCCAACAAAGCGTTCACCATGCGCAGGCTCTCCGCTGGCGCCACTACCCGGTCTCGCCCGCCGTGGATCACCCACATTGGCCGTTGTGAGACGGCCAATGCATCCAACGTATCCGGATCGCCTCCACCGCAGATTGGCGCGATGGCGGCAAAGATCCGCGGATGCCGGGCGGCGATGGCAAAGCTGCCGAAACCACCCATGCTTAGTCCGCTGAGGTAGATCCGCTTGGGGTCAACGCGGAAATCCGTGGAGGTCATCCGCAGCATGAACTCGAGCTCCTTTTCCATTCGCAGCCACACGTTGAGTACGCCACCCGTACCACGTTCGCGAAGTTTGCCCCAATCCTCGGGGATTGGCTTCGGGTCAAACGGGGCTTCCAGGCGCACGGGCGGAGTTGCCGCGGGGTCGCGCTTCTCAACGAATCCCGCGGGAATCGTCTGGGTGTTGGGGGCATCGTCTGGAAAGGCCGCCTGAGGCGCGACGATGATCATGGGCAGGTCGCGGCCTTGGATCCAGGCCTCCATGAGCGGTCCGTGTACCAGCACCTTTTCCAGGTCGCTCAATCCGTTGCCGCGCTCTCCGGCCCCATGCAGGAAGAGCAATACCGGCCATTTGCGGCTGGTGTCGCTTTCGTAGCCCTTGGGCAGGAAGACATAGTAATCACGCACCTTACCCGTGGTTTCACTCAGGTAGCGCTGGCGCAACAAGCGGGCGTCTGTCGACGCCTGTCTGGCTGGCGGAGACTGTGCAAAAGCGGGCAGCGTCAGCGCTGCCAGGAATGTGATAGCGATCACCAGTCGGCACAATGTAAGCATGGCTACCCTCCTTGAAGGAACTGCCATGTTTGTATCACGGCTTGGCCGGTCGCGGCCAATGCCACTGCCCTTAGCGCAGGAATCTGATGAGCGCAAACCCGCCAAGCAACAGCAGGACGAAGGCCACAGCAAGCAAATCGAAATACTTGTCAATGTAGCGCTTCATGGTTGGCCCAGCCACGCGCAGCAGTCCAGCCACCAGGAAGAAACGGGCACCACGCCCCACCAGGCTGACGGCGCAGAAGCCCAGCAGGTTCATTTCGAACGCCCCTGACGCGATGGTGAACACCTTGTACGGAATGGGTGTGAATGCGGCCACAAAGACAATCCAGAAGTCGTACTGCAGATACCACGCACGGACTTGCTCGAAGTAGGCCTGCGCGTGGTAGAAGTCGATAATCCGCATGCCGACGCTTTCCATCAGGAACATGCCGATGAGATACCCGGCGGCTCCCCCCAGTACGCTACCCAGCGTGGTGAGCGCGCCCAGCTTCCACCATCTTCCCGGAGCCCCCAAGACGAGTGCAATTAACAGCACATCGGGCGGAATTGGGAAGACACTGGATTCCGCAAACGCCAACAGAAACAGTGCCGTCGCGCCGTGCGGCGTCTCGGCCCAACTTAGCACCCAATCGTAGATGCGCCGGTGGATACGCCACCATGGCTGCTCCGGCACGGATGCGGATGTGGGTGTGGAGGATGGGTTGGATGACATGCTGGTGTGATTCGGGCACGCGTGCAGGCGTATCCCTCTTGAGTGTAGCGGCAATCGCCCGATGGTACTGTTTGACCATTCCGGGAGGCGTAACTCCTCACCCGTGATCGGCTCGAAAGACGGTGTGATGTTGCCGATACGTTCATGTGTAATGAGACTCGACCTGCCCGCCAAGCCGTGGCTCGCCGTTCAGGCCCTCGGCGTTGTGATGATGCTGCATGCTGCGGTGATTTTTGCGCTTGTGGGGGACGACCCCGTTCTGAACAGGGAAATCCTGGGGTGGATGTTCCTGTCAATTGGCATTTGTGGGCTACTAGTGAGCTTTAGCGCGCGCCGCTGGCTAGGGTCGCCCACCATCGGATGGAGCGGAGGAGTCGTCTTTTTTGGAAGTGTCTTCCTGCTTACCGTGGCACCTCCTGGCAATCTGGTGCTGTCACTTGCTGTCGCGCTTGTTGTCTTCTGCGTGGGACTTACCCACTGGGCAGGTGCCGTTCGCCTCCGCCGCGAAGAGCAGCGCTATCGCCCCTATGTTTGCAGTGGAGCCGTGAATATCTTCGTCAGCCTGCTGGTTCTACAGAACAGCGAGACGCCTTCTACATTTACTCTGTGCGCCCTCGTCGCCGGGGCTACCTTCACGTCCGGCATTACGCTTTACCACTACGGCCGCCTGCTGCGTCGCTTGGCAACCACCGGGGCCTCGATGATGGTGCAGGTGCAACAGGCTGCCGTAACCCGCGTGCGACACAGTAAGGTCAGGATCTAGGCGTCACGCGGCAGTCACCGTGCACATGCGCGACAGAGCATCTCCGTTGTTTACTGGAAACCTAAGGGAAGATTGGTGCCGGGAGAGGGGGTCGAACCCTCACGGGAAGTGAATCCCGCCAGATTTTGAGTCTGGTGCGTCTGCCAGTTCCGCCATCCCGGCAAGGGGTGTTTTTGGTGCTTGTCGACCAGCACAACCATTCCAGTGTAGCGCGCGCGAGGTCTCTCTGGAAGTACGCGAAATTCCCTGAACTATTCCTGTACCCCAATCCGCGCGCATGGTCAGCGTGGGTCAGCCAGCTAATGCCAGCGCAGAGCGCCTTTCTTGTATGCCCAGATGTAGCCCACGAATAGAATAGCCAGAAAAACGGCAACTTCGGCAACGCCAAACCAGCCCAACTGCTTGTAACGCACCGCCCAAGGAAATAGGAATATGGTTTCCACGTCGAAGACTACGAAGAGGATGGCGATCAGGTAGAAGCGCACAGAATAGCGGCTGCGGGCGCTGGATTCTACAGGTATCCCGCACTCGTAGATTTCCTGCTTCACCTTTGATGGAGCGTGGGGCCGCAATAGCTTTGCCACAAACAACAGGGCCACCAGGAATACGGCGGCCAGCGCCATGTAGATAAAGACCGGAATGTATTCCGTCGGCACGCCATCAGCATACCACAGAAAGCGGATCATTTAGTCTGATTGCAGGCTGTGGGGACGGCTTCTGTGCGGCACTTGGCCCGCCTGCCGTCACGCCGTCGAAGTCTGTCGCTAGCCAGTTTGCCGTCCCGCGTAGGAGTCCTCCCTGTCGACTGGCTTCTGGGTCTACGATGGAGAGGGGAGCTTATGTTCCGAACCATCCGGGAGCAGATTCACACAATCCGGTTGGAAGACCCCGCGGTGAAGAGCATCTGGGAGATTCTCTTCTGTTATCCGGGCTTTCAGGCGATCTTGTTTCACAAAGCATCACATTGGCTTTACCGGCGGCGTCGGTATGTGCTGGCGCGCATGGTAAGCCAGACTGCCCGCTTCCTTACAGGCATTGAGATCCACCCCGGCGCCCGCATCGGCCGCCGTCTGTTCATTGACCATGGCATGGGGATCGTTGTTGGAGAAACCGCCGAAATTGGCGATGATGTGTTGCTCTACCAAGGGGTCACCCTGGGGGGAACAGGTAACGAGAAGGGCAAGCGGCATCCAACGCTGGGCAATGGCGTGGTGGTGGGTGCGGGAGCCAAGGTGCTGGGCAACATCCTCATTGGGGACTGCGTCAAGATCGGCGCGGGTTCGGTGGTGGTGAAAAGCGTCCCAGACGGCAGCACGGTGGTGGGTATCCCCGGCAAGATTGTGCGCAGCCGCGGTGCCAAGATCCAGGTGCTGGAGCATGGCGATCTGCCGGACCCGCAAGGCCAGTCCATCGACGATCTTCTGCAGCGCGTTCTGGCGCTGGAAGCCCGCTTGCGCATGCATGAAGACGGCGTGCACTCGCTAGCCGCGCCGGGCCATTCCCCGAAAGCTAGCACGGAAGAAAGCGATTGCCGGGGGGCTGAGCGCTAATGGGGCCAATCGTCGCGGATGCCAGTCTGCCGACCCGCGCAGTCTGCGTTTATTGCTCGTCCAGTAGCCATGTCGACGCTGAGTATGTTGCCGCTGCTGCGTCCGTAGGCCGCGCAATCGCGGAAGCGAACTGCAACCTCATCTATGGCGGTACGCGCATTGGGCTAATGGGAGCCGTGGCGCGCGAAGCCCGCCGTTACGGCGCGGCCGTCACGGGTATCGTACCAGAGCACATTCGCGCTCGCGTGCCGGAATGTGAAGATCCTGAAGCGTTGGTGGTCACGCAGGACATGCGCCATCGGAAAGCCTTGATGGAGGAACGCGCGGATGCGTTCGTGGCTTTGCCCGGCGGCTTCGGCACCCTGGAAGAGGTGCTGGAAATTCTCACCCTCAAGCAACTGGGCCAGCATGCCAAGCCCGTCGTGTTCCTGAATACGCGAGGCTTCTACACACCACTGCTGGCCTTTTTTGAGACGTTGTTCCAGCAGCGCTTTGCCCGGCCCGAGTACGTCAACTTGCATCGTGTGGTGGACCATCCTGATGAAGTGCTACCCGCGCTAGAGGCAGAGTGGCACAGGACGGACGCCCCGCTCTCGAAGGGGGGCTAATTTACCGGCCTTGCCACTGGCTTGCGATACCAGGTGGTTAGGACATCCATCGCCGGTTTCCCCCATGGAGTATGCGTTCGGTCCTCGTTGCCCCCGAAGCCATTGCTGCCCACCTTCCACCAGTAGGCCCCATAGAACCAGGGCTTCTCCCAGAAGGCCGCCAACAAAGCATCATAGGCCGCCGCTTGAATCTGAAGGTCCAGGTCGCCCTCGCGTTCTGCCCAGGGCTTACGGTGCGCCCCGGCATAGCTGGAGATGCCCACCTCGGTGAACAGAACGGGCCTGCCTGCGCGCCGTTGTACGGCCTCCACCCGCGCCACCTGCCCACGGAGGTCCAGTGTTTCGGGCATGGGGTAGTAGTTGTTCAATCCCATGTAATCCAGCGCGTCCCAGAACCGGAGGCTCTCAAACTCCTCCCCCCAGTTGGCCGCATAGGTGAGAGGGCCGGTGTACTCCTGCCTGATTTCCGCAATCAGTGAGCGCCAGTAATCTTCATAAGGGCTCAGCTTGGCAAACTCAGTACCCACACAGAAGACATCAGCGTGAATGGTAGCCGCCAGCCGGGCGTAGTGCAGTGCGAAAACGCGGTATTCGGCCAGCCATCGATCACGGGACTGCGCATCCGGCAAGTCGAAATCACCTGGATAGCTCCCCCTGATCCACACCTGCGGCTTCAGCATCACGCGCATTCCCAACTTATGAGCGGTCGCGGTAAGGGCGGAGATGCTCTCGTCGCGCTCCCATCCGCCGAAACGAAGCTCCTTCTTCTCTCCACGGACCACGCCATAAGGCACCAGCGCCACCGCATCCACGCCACGGCTGCGTAATGTCGCCAGCATCGCGTGCGCCCCCTCGGAGCGATATCCTCCTCCTCGTCCTTCTGAGGTGAAGTTCACCCCTCGTTGGAAGAATGGTGGCTGGGTCGCAACATGGCTGGCATTCCGAAACTCTGCTGTGGACAGCGCTCGCGGGTGCCTGGAACCGAGGTCTATGTCCAGCAGTCCCGGGCACCGCCAGGCCACCAGCAAACCCAGCAGCACACCGGCAAACAGCAGCAATCGCATCGCTTGTGCCGCCGTGCGTGACCTTCGGCTCTCTCGTGTGGCCCCGGCGATTTGGTGTGGTGCTCGCAAGTCCATGGGCAGTGCGCACGCGCGGTGCATGGACTTGCAACGACGCCAAGCCTGTCCCGCGCGTTACCTATCGTCGCGGGTTCTCATACCAGATCACCCCCAGGTTGTCGGTTTCCTCACAGGTAAGCACGTCCAGGTCACCGTCCCCGTCCAGATCCAGCAACTGCACCAAGTCGAACTTCACTCCCTCGGGGCCACTGATGGGAAAGGCATCAAAGCGCATGCCCTCCGCCGTCTGTACCTGCCGCAATCCCATTACGCCGGGCCTGCCGTCCCGCGCGTGCTCACAGGAAAACACCAGGTCTCTCAGTCCATCCCCGTCCATGTCGCCGATGGCGATCCCCTTGGCGGTGCCCGCCTCCGCCGGAAGCGGAATCACTACCGGCTCTGCGAAACGTCCCTGCGCATTCAGGCGGCGATAGAAGTGTACCTTCTGTGGCTTCACTGCTGACACGATGTCACCCAGCCCATCGCCATCCAGATCTCCATAGGCCAGGAACATCACCTCGTCCTGCCCCACGCTGCCCACGGCATGCTCAATCCACGCTTCCGTCGCTCTTGCGGCACCAGGGTTTTCCAGCCACAGCACTCCGCGTTTGGCGCCCATCCGGTCGCTCAGCAGAAGGTCCATATCGCCGTCCCTGTCCATGTCGATGGCCATCAGTGACATCAGCCAACCCACTTCCCGCAGGGGATGCCAAGTCCAATTCTCCAGCCGCCTTGGGTGGACAGGGGATTGAAACCAGCCCACTGCCGCATTCTTGTTCTTGCCCCCAGCGAAAAAGTCCCACGCATAGCGACCGTCAATCTGACGGGGAAGCGCAAACATCCACTGCATGCGATCCCTGGCCGCGGGCAGGGATTCAGTCAGCCATGCGGATTCCACCAGGAGATGCTCTCGCCGGGGGCCCCAATGCACGTATACCTGTCTTTCCTTACCCTCAGTGCTGGTAATCACATCGAAGTTCCCATCGCCATCGAGGTCGGTGAATACAGCATCTTCTGGAGACGCCACCCGGCCCACCGTCACCATAGGCCACGCCTGCTTCACCTTGCCGTAGCCGGGATGCAGATACACGCGCACCACGCCGCCCTCTTCCCAGCCCGTCACGATATCTGGCAGCCCGTCCCCATTGGCATCCCCCAGCCGCACCCCATCCGCGCCCTGGCTGGTGTTGTCGATCGTGTGGCGTACCCAGGGGCGGCGCTCTCCCGCCGCTGACTGACCAGAGCCCTCTTGCTGCCCACTCGCAACATTGCCGCCCTGACCGCCGGCCGCCAGCACCAGGAACGCGATCGCCAAACATCGTCTCATCCATGCCGTCACGCACCGTGGATCGCTTTCCGGGCGTTGCCGTCTTTGCTTTCTCCACTTTGTGCCGCACGGGGCGTCAATGTGATGATGCGTCGACATGCCCCCATCATATTCGTTCGCGGAGTTTCACTCGTGCACACATGCCGCGACGTGCGATGACTTGGCGCGGGTTCTGCTGGCGAATGCGAAGTCTTTGGCATGCCGGGGCTACGTGCGAAGCCGTGACAGCATCGCTGGATCCGCGAGGTGTTTGCGGCTACTTCCTTCGCATCCCGCCAGCTCTCCTGGTCCGGCCCAACGTTTCCCGATTGGTAGAACGATGTAGAAAGTTGAGATCAATCAATACCCAAGCGTGAAGAATCACGCAGCGGGAATACGGAACAATATGTGTATAAAGATGATGATTCCATGATTTATAAATACTCTTTTTTTCTAGGACTTACAAGACACTACACGAACTGGTTAACTACAACACAAGCTAAGCTTTTCCGTACCATTACGTTCAATTGCAACCAGTATCTTGTATCCATTCGCGACAGGGTACTATTCTGTTAACGATTGAGAGAAAGAACTCCGAAACGGCGGAAGCTTCGCCAGGGAGTTTGGTTCCTCCACTCACAACCGGAGTGCAAAAGGAGTGTGTTTTACCATGAAGCGCTTATCCAAATCCGGGCTCGTGCTGTTGGCGGTCTGCCTGGCATGCGCCTTTACTCTTCACGCCGATAACCTCGGCACCATCACTGCGACCTTCGGAGGAGTACAGGATCCTGTCCGAGTCGAGTACAAACTGGGAAGTGGCAATTTTACCGACACCACAGCCGGGTTCTTCGGGTTCACAGAGACAGCAATCAACTTCTCACCCGGGAACCCCTTGCCCGTAGGGTCAGAAATGTTGGCATTCTGCATCGAACTCGATGAGTTCATCAGTCAACCCAGCAGCCATACGTGGACGGTTACGGATCTGGGAGACCGTTGGGCTCCCCCACCTAGTATCGAATCCACCACGCGCACCACGGCATTGCAGGCCTTATTCTCATTGGCCTTCGACTCCACGAATGGTGTACTGAGTGACTCAATCGGTCAGGTTGCTGCAGCTGCCGTTCAACTCTCTGTTTGGGAGATCGTCTATGAGACTCTTGGTCAAGCAGGCGCCTTTAACCTGGGTACAGGATATGCCCAGTTCCGGGTGGATGCGGGCGGTAACGCCACTCATCAGACGAATGCAGCGGCAGCAATCGCCATGGGAAATGCGTGGCTAGCGCAAATTAACGGTGGCTATGGCTTCACCTACGGAAGCCTGTCCCAGGAGATGTACGCCATGACCAAGACCGGTGTCCAGGACTTCCTCATTCAGATCGAAAACCCTGGCGATGTGGTGGTGCCTGAGCCCGCCACGCTCGGTTTGCTCGGCGTTGCCCTCTTGGCTCTTGGCATCACTCGACGGCTGCGCCGCACGGTTTAGCTCCGCGTGCTATCCAGCTGATTCCGCCGGCGGGTTTCGGGCTTGACTGGCTTCGAGTTCCGCCAGCGGGTTGCCTTGCGGGAAGAGCAAGGCGTTCGCCAAGCCGTAATCGGTTCGTCGTTTAAGAACCCCTACTTCCACCCGGGCTGTTCATTCCCAAACGGCCCGCCTCCAGGGCGCTCCGCAATTGCCGGGGCGCCCTCTCTGTTCGACCTTCGCACATCCCTGCTGGACCTTACCGCCCCGCAGGTCGCTGTAGTCTTCGCGTTCCCGACAATCCAGTTCCACTCGCCTCGGCATCGCCCACTCCACCTCGGAAAGCGCATGGTTGCCACATCAACGTCAGTTGCACCTTGGTGACTCCATTGGAGGCTTGGTGGGAGGCAAGACGCAGAAACTATCTCAATGGATAAAACACTCGATGTTCACGTGCCAGAGAACGCTTTCCTGTTCGTCACACCTCATACCAACTTCCACCAAAACCATATCGCAAAGGATCATCCTTTGTAGGAAGGAAGCCAGAAATAACGTGTTTTCAGTCACTTGAGGCGGAATCGAGGCGTCCTTAACCCATTTAGTACTAAAACCACTTAGAACCCTTCTTGTGCCCTAGTATCTTCTCGCTTCGATCCATTGGTACTACACTGAAAAGGTAGCAAGAATCAGTGGCGACATCGGGGCCGTTCGAGGCGGGGCCTAAGGCCCTTTGGCTAGGGCACTTAGGTTTCTGATCGCTACGAAACACAAGGAGTGGGAAGAAGAATGATGAAACTAACGATGAAGGTGGCAGTGATCGCGCTGATCACCGTATTGATGACGGCAGGATTGACGGCGGGAACCATCACCGGAACCAGCTTCGTCACAACGACAGAGATCGTGGGTGTAAGTCAAAACGACGGAGGCTGGCGAAACCTGCGCGCCGGCCTGTTTGACATTACCTACAGCAACAACACTACAACTCTTGATTTTCTGCGTGATAATCCGGCCGCAAACGGCAACCAGTTTCTGGCTTTCTGTATCGAGATTGAACAGACCCTAGCCAACAGTATCTACGACCAAAAGGACTTGAGCTTGGGCAAGACCTCAAACCCAAACAGCCCGATTGGCCCAGCCCGCGCTGGCGCGCTTGAAGCCGCCTTTGCCTCCTTCTTCGGCACTACGGGGATTGACCGTGGGCGCACTGCCACAGAGTACGCCGCCATGCAGATTGTGATTTGGGAAATTGTGTACGAAGCCGCCCCGGCTGCAGCGGGCAACTGGGCCTACGACCTGACCTCAGGAAACATCAAGTTCCAGAACAACGCCGCCGCACTCACCCAGGCCACCACTTGGATCAACACCATCAACGACTCCGCCACCCGGCTTAGCCTCACCAACAGCGAACTGTTTGCCCTGAACAACGGGGGATTGACAAGCGGTAATCAGGATCTGGTAGTGCAGGTGTTGCAGCCGAGTGTTGAAGAAGTTCCTGAGCCCGGCACCCTGGGCCTGCTTGGTTTTGGACTCCTCGCTCTCGGCTATGTCCGCAAGCGTGTGACCGCCTAAGCTTTGGCTCTTCAGCAGTAACGGCCCCTCTCAATAGCGCCCGGCCTCGGCCGGGCGCTGTTGCGTGTTAGCAAACCCTGATTCCTTCTTGGCCACCGCGGCTCGCCCACAAGACTCACGCCAACTCAGATGCAAAACTCACTTGTAATCAATTACTTCGCCTCCTGTTTCTGAATTGACAATCCGAGCGGGGACGGCCGCAGCCAGTCCCCACTGAGGGCGTAAAGGTTAGGAATCCCGGCGTTAGTAGGCTGGTTGGCCATGGGCGGGTTGTACTAGCCATACGGGTGGCACGTCCCAACCGGGCTGACACGGCTCTCGAAGGCAAGTGGATGCGGCCCTGCACCGTAAGCGTGGCTGCGGCCCGCTATGCATTCATCGTCAACGGGCGCGACGGGAAGCACCCCTGACTCTCAAAAGGCCCCCAACATGGCGCGCCGCTAGATAAGAATGGCCTTGGCAATCAGGAAGTAAATGATCAGCCCTGTTACGTCGGATACCGACGTAATCAGCGGACTGGAGGCCACCGCCGGGTCCATTCGCAACCGCACCAGGACGAAGGGCAGCACGGTGCCCATCAGGTTTGTCCACACCACGATGCCTGCCATCGACAAGGCCACCACCAGCGCAAGATGCCAGTCGCCACGCCAGAAGCCCAAGAGCGCCGTGCTGAGTCCCATTGCCACCGCCAGCGTCAGACCCACAAGCATTTCCTTGCCCACGCTGCGCAGCCAGTCAGACGGTTCAATGTCACCCGTAGACAACGCGCGCACCACCAGCGTGGCTGCCTGCGACCCCGTGTTTCCTCCAGTCCCCAGCAGCAGAGGCATGAAGAAGGTGAGGGCGATGGCCGTCTGCAGCAGGTCCTCGTACACGGCGATCACCGTGGAAGACAGCAGGTTCACCCCAATGAGAGCCAGCAGCCATGGGAAGCGCTTGCCGAACAACTCCCACAGGCTGGCCTCTCGGTAGCTGGCCTTCAGCGGATTCACCGCCGCGCCCTTCTGGAAGTCCTCCGTCGCCTCTTCTTCGGCTACGTCGAAAACGTCATCCGCCGTCACAACGCCCAACAGCACATTCCGTCCGTCCACAACGGGGATCGAATACACGTCGTACCGGGTGATCATGCGCACGGCCTCTTCCCGGTCGGCCAGTGGGGATAGCGCCACCCCTTCCTGGTCAATGAGGTCTTCCACCGGAGCGTCCAGTTGCGACAACACGAGTGACTCCAGCGAAATCGCCCCGACGAACTGCCAGCGGTTCTCCACGACGTAGATCGTAGAGATGGTCTCTGCCTTTTGGCCCTTGGCCCGGATATGCTTCAGAGAATCGCCTACCGTCCAGTGCCGCCGCACCGCCACGTAGTCTGGCGTCATCAAGCGTCCGACGCTCTCTTCCGGATAGCCCAGCAGTTGCCGCGTCTTCCAGAGGTCCTCTGGCGGCAGGAGGTTCAGCAGCTTCTGCACCACCTCGCCCGGCAACTCTTCCAGCAAGTGGATACGGTCGTCCGGAGCAAGGTTGGTAATCAGGCGCCGCGCCTCTTCCTCGGTGAGGTCAGTTAACAGGTGGTTCTGCAGTTCCGGTTCCAGGAACGCGAACACATCATTGGCGGTGTCATGGGGTAGCAGTCGGAACAGGATGGCCCTCTGCGCGGCGGGAAGGTCAAACAGCAGATCGGCAATTTCCGGTTCCTGCCAGTCCCGGATCAACTGCCGGACTTCGTACCACTTTTCATCCTGGACGAGGGCTTCGGCGTGCTCAATAGCGGCGATGTTTTGCACGGCGATCCCTCCTTCCAGTGAGATACCCAGCCAATCCATGCCGGGTTAGAGAAGAGCGCGATAGGCCGACGCTGGTGAGGCTCCCGGTCATTACTCCGCGCAGGCGTAGCCGTTTCCGAAACGCCCATATTCTCGCTGCTACTGCCAACTTCCATTAGGAAATTCCTGCTGATCCCTGCCTATCTTCGCACAACTGAGCGGGTTAACCCCTGGATGGCTTCCCGCTTCCCACAACTGCCGGGCAATGCTGGAACTAGTCCAATACTCGTGCTCCGGTACCCTGAATCTGGTAGAACACGCTGCCGGACTTGATGCTGGACGGGTCAAAGACGCGCCCTTGTTCTTCCGCTTCATGCTTAGCAGCGGCGATGGTCTGTTCGCGTGTGCGCTCCATCTTGGTGAACACGCCTTCGGCGACTGCCCGCCGCCCATTGCCATCCTTCGGGAACACAATCTCGCCGTCCTTCACCTTGATGCGGACTGACTTGCCGGAGGCATCATCTACCAGCAGCATCCAGCAGCCTTCCTTCTGGCAGACCTCAGTAATCCGGCCCTCTACCTGCACTGCTTTGCCGACGTACGCGTCGGGCGATTGCATCAGCACGGGGATGGGCGTGGCCTTCTTCACCTTCAGCGGCGCGCCCAGGTTCAGTGTTGCGGCCGCGGCGGAAAGGGCAAACATTGCCCCACACAAAACAAACGCGTGGAAACGAGACATAGCTTCCTCCAAGTGATTCGGCTGCAAGCCTCGGTGTCGCTCACAGGCCAGCCAACACTTCCATTGTACCCGGCCATGCAAACCAACCCGGAAGAGGTCTACTCCATGGGTGCTGCCGGGGCCGCGGAAACCTGCCGATGCATACCCAGCACCGTTTCCGCTACCAGATCCGGTTCGCTTAGCTGGATGTAGTGCGCGCTCCCGGCGGCCACCTGATGACGGCCTCCACCCTGCTCCGCCATTTGCTGATGCCGTTTTGCCAGATAGCGTAACTGCGCATCCTCGAAGGCCAGCGTGGCTTCGTCGGCCCGGCGCGACAGGAACTCCTGGTCCTCAAAGAAATTCCCCATCCGTCCCCGGGTGAGGATGGCTAACGGCTTGGGCTTCCATGCAAGAAGCGCTGCGGCAGCGTCCTGGATGCGTCCAAAGCAGGTGGCGCTTTCCTGCACAACCGCGTCGGCGTGGGCCGTGCGCAATTTCAGCGCCCGATGCGTTTCCAGCAGTGCTGGGCTGGGGGAAGTGGGGTCAAAATTCCGGCCCGCCAGCGCGCGCACCATGCCAATCCGCGCCAGCCAGGAATACAGGCGAGTCCCCCCCTCACCCTCTGGACAGGCGCCACGGTCTGCAATTACTTCGTCCAGCTTTTCACGGATCACTTCCGCGTGGGGGGCGGCCGCAGCGGCTACAATGCCATCGAAGCGGTCCTTAAGGCATTCCGGAGGTGTGGGGTCAAGCAACACCGCACCCGCCACATCCGCGTCATTCAGTCCACCAAAAGCTAGCACATGCAGCGCGCCAAGCCCGTGTCCCACCAGCAGGTAGGGGCCGGGCTCGCCAGCCGACCGCAGCGCCGCACGCAATTCCTTTGCTGCCGCGGGAACGCTGCGGTCGTCCCTGCCCGGCTCGCTCCATCCAAAGCCCCCCCGGTCAACGGCGCAACTTCGCATCTGGTTGCCAAGCCGCTGTTGGATACTCCGGAAGATCAGCCCTTGGTCTCCACTGTCGGCATTAAACACCACCAGCGGACCCTCACCGCGCACACCTTCACAGTACACATGCAGGCGATAGCCGCCAGCCTCCACCATTTTTCCTGGCGGGGGGAATCGCCGGATGTCCGAGGCCTCTCGTTGCGACTGCAGTAGCCAACCTCCCAAGGGAATGGCGATCACCAGCGCTACCTGGACGTAGACAATGATTCGCAACCAACGGGGAATGTGAGCAAACATAGCGATTGCTTTCCATTGTCGCAGGCGCACCCGCTCACCCTAGAGCGGACGCTGGTCCATAAGCCGCGCACAGCGTCTAGGAGACCTTGCGAATCACCGTCCGCACGACGCCCTGAATCTGCAGGTCAGCCTTAGGCACCAGTTCCGGATAGGCTGGATTCTCTGCCTTCAGGAAGGTCTTGCCTTGCACCTTCACCAGCCGCTTCAGCGTGCTCTCGCCATCGATGAGCGCTACTACGATTTGCTGGTTGCGCGGGTTTTGGGTGGCATCGGCTATCACCAGATCACCGTCGAGGATGCCCGCATCCTTCATCGAATCCCCCCTCACTTTCAGCGCGAAGCAGCCCTGACCGGGACGAAATCCCAGCGTTGCTTCGTCCACTGAGACGCAGCCGTCCGGGCGATGCTCAGTAACGGCTTGCGGTGGTCCCGCCGGCACGGTCCCGAATAGCGGAATGGTAGAAACCTGCGCGCGCAAATCCTGCAGTGGATCCACGGGATCGATCTGGCGGCTCCCCCGGTCACCGCGCCGGATGAAGCCCTTGGCCTCAAGCGCATGCAAGTGGCCTGCAACGCCGTTGGGACTCCTGATGCCGAAATGCTTCTGCATCTCCGGGATGGATGGTGAGCATCCGTGTTCCCGGCGGAATTCCATGATGTAATCAAGGATGCTTTGCTGCCGCTCGGTCAACATATCATTAGTATAAGCGTTTACATCCCGAATTGCTATGCTTTCTGATTCATCACTCTTTCCCGTGGAAGCAGAGAATTCCTTCCGGATCCGTCTTCGCCAAGCGCTTCAAACATTGGCTTCGCGTGGCATCTACTTTGGCGGAAGTTCGTGGAAGTATCCCGGCTGGGTGGGCCAAATCTATACTCAGCAACGGTATCTCACTCGGGGTAAATTCTCCTCAAAGAAGTTTGAAAGCACCTGCCTGGAGGAGTACGCGGAGGTGTTTCCCGCCGTCGGGGGAGACTTCTCCTTTTACACCTTCCCCACCCCTGAGCAGTGGCAACGCCTCTTTCACGCCGCGCCTTCTCTCCACTTTGGGCTGAAGACCCCGGAGATGATCACCGTGCGGAAATGGCCCTCGCATGCCCGCTATGGGTCGCGCGGTGGTACCGACAATCCGCAGTTCCTCGATGCCGGACTGATGGCGGACGCTTTTCTTGCTCCGCTTGTGCCGTACAGGAACCAGGTGGGGGTGGTGATGCTGGAGTTCGGCACCCTTGCCAAGAGCGTGTATCCGGTTCCTGAAGCCTTCACCGAAGACCTTGACCACTTCCTTGCCGCTCTTCCCCCTTCCTTTCGCTACGCAGTGGAGGTGCGCAACCCGGAGTACCTCTGCGATGCCTACTTTCAGTGCCTGCGCGAACACCACGTCGCCCACGTCTTTAACGCCTGGACCCGCATGCCCCCCATTGCCGAACAGGCGGCGCGGCACGATGCCTTCACAGCGGACTTCGTCGTAGCCCGCGCTCTGCTGCGCAGCGGACGAGCATACGAGCAGGCCGTTCGCAGCTTTGAGCCTTACCGCCATGTGCAGGACCCCAACCCCGAAACCCGCCATGCACTCGCCGAACTGGGCCGCAAAGCCGAACTCGAAAAGCGCCTCGCCTACATCTTCGTGAACAACCGTCTGGAAGGCAATTCCCCAGAGACGATGATGGCTGTCGCGGATATGATTCTTGGCGGACAGTCAGGGTGAGCGTCCGCGACGTCAGGCCGGGGTACAATCGGAATCCTCATGGGCTCACTTGAACAAACCCTCAATCAGTGGAATAGCGCCATCAACGGGGTGGTGTGGGGTCCTCCTCTAATGATCCTGCTGGTTGGCGTAGGCGTCCTGCTTACCGTATTCACGGGAGGAATCCAATTCCGCCGCTTGCCCTTAGCTTTCCGCGAAGTGCTGGGCAAACTCCTCCAAAAAGACAGTGGTTCGGGCAGTGTTACCCCTTTCGCGGCGCTGGCAACGGCGCTGGCTTCTACGGTGGGCGTGGGCAACATCGCCGGGGTGGCAACTGCCATCTTCCTGGGCGGCCCTGGCGCACTGTTCTGGTTGCTGGTTTCCGGCATCGTCGGCATGGCCACCAAGTTCAGCGAGATCGTCATCGCCCTGCATTACCGCGAACGCGACGCCAGCGGGGTGATGCGCGGCGGTGCGATGTATGTGTTGAGTAAGGGGTTGAAAATGCCGTGGCTGGGTGCGGCTTTTGCCCTGCTTACTTCTTTGGCCGCCTTTGGAATCGGCAATATGGTGCAGGCCAACTCAGTGGCCGACGCGGTCCTGAGTTCCTACGGCGTCCCCCGGCAATATACGGCCATCGTCCTTTGTGTGCTGGTGGGTTTGGTGGTCTTGGGCGGCATCCAACGCATTGCCAGAATTACCACTGTCCTGGTCCCCTTTATGTGCCTGCTGTATCTCGGCGGCGCGCTGGTGATTGTGCTGCGTCACGTCGCGGAAATCCCCGCCATGATATCGCTGGTGCTGGACTCCGCATTTAGGGGGCAGGCCGCTGTGGGCGGATTCGCAGGCGCCACCGTCATGCAGGCCGTTCGCATGGGCATTGCTCGCGGTCTCTTCTCGAACGAAGCCGGACTGGGAAGCGCCCCCATCGTGCACGCGTCGGCCTCCACTGATCATCCTGTCCGCCAGGGCCTCTACGGGATCTTCGAGGTCTTCGTCGATTCCTTGGTGGTGTGTCTGTTGACAGGCTTCACCATTCTGGCCACCGGCGCATGGACCACCGGCGCCAATGGTGCGGCCCTTTCCGCCAAGGCCTTCGAAATTGGCCTGCCCGGTGTCTGGGGAGGGCTGGTTGTCAGTACGAGCGTGGTTACATTCGCCTTTTCTACCATCATTGGTTGGGCCTTTTATGGCGAGACCGGAGTTACCTACCTGTTTGGCCCCAAGGCGCAACTCCCATACCGCCTAGCCTGGATCGTTTTTGTCTACCTCGGCGGCGTCGGCAGCCTTAGCCTGGTGTGGAATATTGCCGACACGCTCAATGGACTGATGGCAATCCCCAACTTGATTGCCGTACTGCTCTCTCTTGGCCTGCTGCGCCGCCTCATCAAAGAGTTCTTCGCGGAGAAGGCGTCTCCAGCCCCTCGCGGTTGAGGCTCTTTCGCCTGTACCTGGACACCGCAGCCCAATTTGTTTACTTGCGGGCTTTCAGCCATTGTGGGCTAAATAGGAGGTAGTGGCAGTCCATCTGATGGACGCGGCCCAGGGACCCTTTGGCCCACCCACCCCCAGCAAACGAATCCTATCCAAGTGAGACCAGGCATGAATCGATTGAAATCCACGGTGACGCTGGTTGCCTTATTCTGTGTGGCGGCCCTGAGCGGCACAGCGCAACAGGTGATCAACAACATCCCCATTCGCGCTTACGGCGCCTTCTCTCCCACCCTCATTGAGACGGCGAATCCCAATCTGGTGGAGGGCCGCGAGTTCGCCGTTCCGCATGATGTGGTGGTTGACCCCGCAAGCGGCTACATTTACGTCTCTGACACCGTGAACAATCGTGTGCTTGGCTTCACGAATGCGCTGGCTTTTGAGACTGGGGCGGCTGCTGCCCTGGTGGTGGGCCAGTCAGACTTCCGAACCACTTCCCTGCCCGCGCTGAGCGTACGCCCAGATCGGCTGAATGCGCCAAGCGGACTGGCTGTGGACGCCAGCGGCAACTTGTATGTGGCTTGCAACGGCGACCATCGGGTGCTGCGCTTTCCCAATCCCGCTGCCAATTGGGGAGGAATCGGTACGCGTCTGCTGCCGGACCTCGTCCTCGGCCAGCCGGACTTCACCTCCAGCACGGCACCCAACCCACCAACGGCCCGCTCACTCAACCTGCCCTCAGCCCAAGCGAGTGGTGACTTGAACAATCCGGCCAAGACGGGCTTAACTGTCGACGGGGCAGGCAACCTCTGGGTAACTGACTGGAACAACCATCGCGTTCTGCGATTCCCGGCCTCGGCCTTGGGGCAGGGCGCCAGTAATGGTCCGGATGCCAACCTGGTGTTAGGGCAGGCCAACTTCACGGTTCGCGTCATCCCCGCGACCGGGGCAACCTTAGCGGGTCGGCAGAACAAGTCCACCACCAGCTTTCCGCGGGATGTGGCGTTCATCCCCGACGGCGACCTGATTGCCGTTGCCGATGGCAACTTCCGGGTATTGGTGTATCAGAACCCCACAGCGAATCAGCAGGCCGCCCTGCGGATTCTCGGCATTCCGACAAACCAACAGATCACCAACAATGTCAGCACCGCGGCCAACACCATCAGCGCTGCGTATGGAGTCTTTGCCGCGGCCACAAACCGCATTGGCGTGGTGGATACCGGCAACAATCGCATCCTCATTTATCCCCCGCGCGAAAGTTGGGTTACCGAGCTGCAGCAATTCTCTCCCGCTGCCAATCTGCTTGGTGGGCAACTGAACTTCGGAGACCGTGAGGCCAACCGCGGCCAGGGGGTCCCCAACAATAACGGATACTTCCGGCCCTTCGCCGCCACCGTCGTGGACGGCAAGTTGCTGACGGCTGACACTGCAAACCATCGCGTCCTGCGCCAGACCGTGCTTTCGGCCTCAGTGGATGCCGCGGACGGCGTCCTGGGCCAGCCGAATTTCCGTGCCAGCGCCATCAATCGGGCGGACGGCCGCGAGGTGAGTTTTCCCGCTGGCATTGCGTTTGACTACAGCACTGATCCCCCAAGGGTCTACATCGCCGATACTGGCAATCATCGCATCCTGGGCTATCGCAGCATCACGCGGCTGCGCACACTTGCCCCGGCTGATGTTGTCATCGGCCAACCCGACCTCACCACGGCTGTCGCCAACTACCCCACAAACGATTCCTCGACACCCACCCAAACGGGACTGCTAACCCCCTGGGGCGTGACTGTGGACGCCGACGGCAATGTATGGGTGGCTGATTCGGGCAACGGGCGCGTCCTCCGTTTCCCAAAGCCAAACTTCGATGAGCCGGTAGAGCTGCCCCCAGCCGACATCGTCATTGGACAGGCCAACTTCACTAGCAAGAATCTGACGGTGACGCAAAGCACCATGGTGGCGCCCACCAGCGTGGCCGTGTCGATTGTTGGCTCTCTGGTGGTCTCTGACCGCACCGCCAACCGTCTGCTGGTGTTCCAAACGCCGCTCAGCAACGGCATGGCCGCATCGAAGGTGATCGGCCAGGACAATTTTGTTGACCAAGGCTCCGGTACCGGCGGCAACCGCCTCAGCCAGCCCCGCGGCCTCTCCATTGATACGGCCAACCGGTTGTATGTGGCTGATTTCAGCAACAACCGGATGCAGATTTTCAGCAACCTGGATGCGCTTCCAGCCACCGGGGGAAATGCGCTGAACTCGCTTACGCTGGGCTTTGGTAACACCAACCTCTCACAGCCTTCCGGCGTGGTGGTAGACCTGCGCAGCGGGGAAATCTGGCTCACGGAGGCCGGCCGGAGCCGCGTCCTTCGGTATCCCGAGTTCAACCAGTTGTTCTTCAATCCACAGGCCAATTTCTTCGTTTCCACGCTGGGTTCCGGAGGGCTGGGCGCGATTTCGGTGGCCGTGGATGGGCTGGGGTTCCCGATTGTAGGCGAGGGCTCCAACCGCATCTCGTTCTATGTGCCCCGTTTGCAGACCACCAATGGAGCTACCTTCTTTACGTCGCAACCCAATGCGCCCAGCGCGGGACAACCCGCATTTGGGCACCTGGCGCCGAACACCATTGCCAGTGCCTTCTCTTTTGTTGGGAATTTCGACCAAAGCCGTGAGATTCCCTCGGCGGCTGCCGAGACGGTGCCCTTACCCACGGACTTGTCCGACGTAGAGATCACCTTGGATGGCCGCCCGCTACCCCTGTTCTTCGTGTCGTCTTCGCAGATCAATTTCTTTCTGCCAAACGATGTGCCAGAGTCCGGCGTGGTGCTGATTGACATCCGGCGCAAGTCTACTGGCGACCTGCTGGCTGGTGACTTCGTGGGCATGGCTCAGGTTGCGCCCGGTCTGTTTACCACCAACCAGCAGGGGACCGGACCGGTGGCCGCCATCAACTTCGTGGGGCAGAACTCGACGGGGCTAAATAGCACCGCGAACCCGCTCATCCGGGGAGAGGTGATTGCCCTGTTCGGGACCGGCATGGGCCGGGTGCCGGGCGCGCCGAACGACGGCAGCGCCGTGAACACTGCGCTATCCACGCCGCAGGCACCCTTCGCTGTGTCGATCCAAGGACAGCTGCCGCCGGGCAACGTGGAGTATTCCGGTTTTGCGCCGGGCTTCGTGGGGCTATGGCAGATCAACATCCGCATTCCGAACAATACGGCTCCGGGGGACAACGTGCCGATTGTGTTGATCTACGGCTCGTCCAACACCAGCCAAGGCGTGCGCAACGGGGTACAGACGACGATTCCGACGACGTACTCACTTCGCCAGCCTTAGGGAAGGCTTCGTCGGGCGTCTTGGCCGCCTGCAACCGCCGGCGGTGCTTCGCGCAGGGTTACGCCTACCAACGTGGATTCCGGCACCTGCTGCCCGCTCAGGTGCCGGTGGATAACGTCAATCATGGTGATGCCGATTTCGGCCGGATTCTGCTCCACGTCCGCCTTTAAGGGGGAGCCCTTGGCGAGAACCGCCAGGGCTTCCGGGTCACCATCAAAGCCAACCACCACAATATCGGTGCGTCCTCGGTTCTCCAGCGCCGCCAGAACGCCCAGTGCCGTCGGGTCGTTGATGGCGAAGATGCCCTGGATATCGGGGAAGGACCCCAGCAGATCAGCCGTGGTCTGCTGGGCAACTTCACGGTCGCCGCCGCCGTTCCGCCTGGCAACAATCTGCAGGCCAGCAAACTGCTGGACGGCATCCTCAAAACCACGGACGCGGGTAGCGGCTGACTCCACGATGGGCCGCTCAATCACCGCCACCTTGCCCTTGCCGACAAGGGCTTTGGCCAGGAAGTCCCCAGCCTGCCTGCCACCCTGGTAGTTGTCGCTTCCAACATGGCTTACCACCTTGCCGCCGCCGGCGCGGATGTCCGCCGTAAACACTGGAATGCCGGCGGCGTTCGCGCGTTCGATCGCGGGCGCAATGCCTTCTGAGTTCACCGGACACAGCACAATTGCGTCCACACGCTGATAGATGAAGTTGTCGATGTGTTCCTCCTGCCGGGCGAGATCCCTTTCACTGGAGCTGATAATGAGCCGGTAGCCTTCACGGTCTGCCGCCTTCTCAAGAGCCGCCTGCAGGTTTTGGTAGAAGAAATGCTGCTTGGTGAGAAGCGTGACGCCGATCGTCTTGCGGGGGTCACCCGGAGGGCTACAACCAGCAGCCAGGATGAGAAGCAAAATCACAGAGATAAGCGACCGGCGTTGAAACGGCCGATATTCCGCACTGCTCCTGCACCCAGAGAATAAGCTCATGCAACCGAGTTTATCCTGTGGGCCTGGGTGGATGGACATCGGCTGGCCCGCATGTAACTTGGCCGGGCGCGACGTCATGGGATTGCAGCCACGCCGCAGCGGGGTTCCAGGCTCCGGCGCAGGTGCGCCATGCCGATGTGCGCTTCCGTCCTACACCCGCAGTTCGCGCCCTTGGGATTCCAGTCCGCGAATCACCTGGTTGCGAACGGCGGTGACTTCATCGTGGGAAAGCGTATGGTCCAGTGCGCCGACGATCAGGCGGTAGGACAGGCTCTTCCGGCCTTCGGGCAGGGGTGCGCCCTCATACACGCGCAAGAACTCGACATCCACCAGCAAATCGCCGGCCAGTTGCACGATCGCGTCTTGGATGGCGCCGGAGTACTCGCGGTGGTCAGCAACCACCGAAAGGTCAAATGCGCTGGTGGGGTATCGGCGCAAGGGAACATAGCGGGAAATGCCGGGCTGCAGACGAAGCACCTGATCGAGGTTCACGTACAGCACGGCGGCGCGCGCTTCGAGGAGGTTGGGGTGGAACTCAAAGAAACGGCCGATGGTTTCGCCCTGCCATTCGACGCGGGCGGCGCGGAACGGATGTTCGTGGGGGAGGGCGGACTCGGGTTCCAGCCGCGCGCCAGGGAAAAGGTTGCGAGCCACCCGCTTAAGGGCGTAGATGTGACTGTCGCCATCGGCGCGGGTACAGTGGACGGCGGCCAGGAAGTTGGTCTCCATGGGGAGCCGGGCGTGTCCGTCGCGGGCTTCGATCTGGCGGCCGATCTCAAAGAACTGGAACTCGTCGAAGTGGCGGAGGTTGTTGTCGCAGTTGGCAAGGATGCCCGGTAGCAGGCTGGGTCGCATGAAGGCCAGGTCCGCGGCGATTGGGTTTGCAATGCGAACCAGTTTGTCTGCATCGAAACCGAAGGCGGCCACCTGTTTCTCAGTGACGAAGGAGTAGTTATAAACCTCGCTGAAGCCCAGCGCCCGCAAGGTGTCGCGCAGGTGTCTGTGCTGCCGGTGCTCCGGGTTATCGTGTGGGGGGACGGCTGGGGTGTGCGGCGGCCGCGGAGCAATGGATGCATACCCCACCATGCGGCCTACCTCTTCCACAAGATCATCCTTCAGCGAAATGTCCTTGGTGGCGCGCCAGGATGGAACGGTCACCGTGAGGCCATCGGGGGAGTCCTGAACCCCAAATCCAATGGACGCAAGAATCTGCTTCACTTCGTCGCGAGCAATCGCGCGGCCGAGTTTCCGCTCCAGCCAGGCATGGGGGAGAGCGATTGGCGCGGGTGTTGGAAGCGGATAGTAGACATCGCCCAAGCCCCCCACCACGCGGGCTTCCGGACACACGTCAAGCAGTAGTTCGAGGGCGCGCGCAAGGGCGCGGACGGTGTTCTGGGGGTCCTGCGCTTTCTCAAAGCGCATACTGGCGTCCGTGCGCAGTTTGAGGGCGCTGGAGGTGCGTCGGATGTTGGAGGCTTGGAAGTTGGCGCTCTCAAAAAAGATGCGGGTAGTTTCGAGGCCGATGGCGCTTTGCTTTCCGCCGATCACGCCAGCGAGAGCGATGGGTCCTGCTTCATCAGCAATCACGAGGTTGGCGGCGCTAAGTGGATAGTCCTCATCATTGAGGGCCAGGCACCGCTCACCTTCCGCGGCGGGGCGGATATCGATCCGGCTGCCGCGGAGCTTGTCGGCATCAAAGGCATGCATGGGCTGGCCGAGTTCAGCCATCACGAGGTTGGTGATGTCGACGACATTGTTGATGGGGTTCAGGCCAATGCTGGACAGGCGGTTCTGCAGCCACAGCGGGCTATCGCCGACGGTGATGTTCTCAACGAGCAGGCCGGAGTAGCGAGGGGCGAGTGTACCATCGGTAATCCGGATCGAGAAGGGGCAAGGACCTTCGGGAATCAGGTGTAGCTTCACGGGGTCAAGCAGCGTGCTGCCGGTGATGGCTGCAACTTCGCGGGCCATGCCGTAATGGCCCCAGAGGTCAGGGCGGTGGGTGAGGCTCTTGTTGTCGATCTCAATGATGAAGTCAGGCTGGCAGCCTGGAAGGGAATCGCCGGGCTGGAGGCCGCTTAATTCCAGAATCCCTTCGCCATCCTTGTTGATGCCCAGTTCAGCGCCACTAGCCAGCATGCCCTGGCTTAGCACGCCGCGGATGGAAGCTTCGCGAATCTCCTTGCCGTCTACGGTGACCCCAGGGGGGACGAGGGCGGTGAGGAGCCCGGCCCGGCAATTGGGTGCGCCGCAGACGACCGTACGCTTGCCTAGGGAACCCGCATCGACAACAGCCTTCACGATGCGCGAATCCGGAATGGGCTCCGCAGTCTCCACGCGGGCGACTACCACCTGGGCAAAGGCTTCCCCCCAGGCCTCGACGCCCTCGCTTTCGGCAGTCTTCATGGTAATGAGGTTGCTGAGGTCCCGCGGCGAGTGGCGGGGGCCGTCAGTCAGCGCGTTCAGCCAGTTGTAAGAGAACTTCACGGTAGCGGTTCCTCAAGGTGAATGGGTTGGCCAGAGATTGCTAGAACTGCCGCAGGAAGCGCAGGTCGCCTCCCAGCAGGTGGCGGATATCGTCAATGCCGTATCGCATCATGGCCAGGCGCGTCAGGCCCAGGCCGAAGGCAAAGCCGTTCCATTCCTCCGGGTCAATGCCGCTCAGGCGCAGGACGTTGGGGTGCACCAGGCCGCAAGGCAGAAGTTCTACCCAGCCGCTGTACTTGCAAACGGGACATCCCTTGCCGCCGCAGATTAGGCACTGGATGTCCAACTCAAATCCAGGTTCAACGAACGGAAAGTAGCCGGGACGCAGGCGGACGGTCACCTCGCGGCGGAAGACCTCGCTGAGGAGTGTCTTCATGAAGTAAATGAGATGGGCCACAGAGACATCGCGGTCAATCATCATACCTTCCAACTGGTAGAAGGTATGTTCGTGGCTGGCGTCCACTTCCTCGTTGCGGAAGACGCGCCCCGGGGCAATCATGCGCAACGGCGGACCCAGTTTCTCCATGCCGCGAACCTGTACGGGGGAGGTGTGGGTGCGCAGCAGGGTACCGTTGGTCATCCAGAATGTGTCCTGCATGTCACGGGCAGGGTGGTCCGGGGGAATGTTAAGGGCGTCGAAGTTGTGGTGTTCCGTCTCCACCTCAGGACCGTCGAGCACGGTGAATCCAAGGGAGCGGAAGACATCCTCAATCTCAGTCTGGATGAGGGTGACCGGGTGGAGGCTGCCGCGGCGCGGGCCCTTGGAGGGGATCGTGAGGTCAACCCACTCGCGCTCCAGGCGGGCGGCGAGGGCAGCTTGCTCAAAGCGCTGATTCTGGACGTCGAAAGCGTTCTCAAGGAGGGCCTTCACCTGATTGAGGAGCTTGCCGGCGGAGCCCCGTTGCTCATGGCTGAGGGCGCCCATGTTCTTGCTCAGCAGGGCCAGCTTGCCCTTTCGGCCCAGCACATCCACGCGGACGGCTTCGAGAGATTCGGGTGAGGTGCAGTCCTCAATTTGCTGTCGGGCCGAGACTTCCATCTCGCGCAGCGAGGCTTCCATGGATTCAAAAGCGGTCATAGAACGGTGTGGGTTCCAAAGTATGCAGTGTATCTTTCAGTGTAGCCCGTAGGGCGGGCTTGGATGGATGCCACGGCGGCTGGGTGCGCGAAGTGGCCGTGAGATGCCGCCCGCTACCTCTAGTGTGACAAGTCCACACCGAAGGCGCCCGACTCCTCCACTTTGGGAATAGCTCCGCCCCTCCCTGCCCTATGACCGCAAGCGCGTAATCAGATACGCACCGGCTAGCAGGAACAGCCCGTCTGGCGCCCAGGCGGCCGCTACCGCCGGCAACTGGTTCAAGTTGCCAATCTGTTCAAATAGTGAGTTCGCTACCCAGTAGGCGATCGCAATCGCGAAGCTCACTCCCACGCCCGCCATCGCGCCCCGGTTGCCACCCATGAATGCGAACGGGATGGAAATCATTGCCATGATGAATGCAAACAGCGGCACCGCAAACTTCTTGTGCAACTGGATCTGCAGCCGCACCGTGTCGAAGCCGCTCTGGCTAAGCTCCTGGATATACGCGGAAAGCTCCAGGTAGTTCATCTGTTTGTCCTGCTTCACTTCCTTCAGGAAGTACGACGGGGGCTCACTCAGCTCCCGCACCGCCAGCAGCTCAAACTGTTCAAAGCTGGTTTCGGTAATCCCGTCAATGCCGCGCGTCCAGCCATTGCGCAACACCCAAGCCTGCAATGCCGCGTCCCAACTGGCTGACTCCGCCCTAAGATGACGCCGCAAGCGGAACGGCTTCGCCTCAAACTCGTACACGCTCAAGTCGGCCATCTGGCTGCGGTCGGGATCGAAATACCTGTAGTAGTAAATGCGGTCTCCCTCGCCGCGAATCCATTGCTTGCCAGGGTTCAGGTAGGTTTGTGCTGGCCGTCCTTTGATCTCGTTCCGGATCGCGTCTTGAATCCGGTTGGCCTCGGGTACGTAGTAGTGGTCAAACAGGAACAGGGACAAGCTTAGCATCAGGCTCGCCACCATCACCGGCATGCTTAGCCTCAATACGCTCACCCCACATGCCCGATATGCCGTCACTTCGTTTTGCTTGGTCATCACTCCAAACGTCACCAATACCGCCACCAGCACGCTCAACGGTGCCGCGTCGTAAACCAGCTTGGGTGTCAGGAACAGCAAGTAGGTGAGCATGCGCGACATCGGGATTGCGTTACGGATCATGCTGCTAAGCAACTCAAAGAACGTATACACGTGCGTCATCAGCACGAAGCTCATCAGGAACGCACCGAAGTAGAAGAAGAAGGAATTCAGGATGGCAGTGTCAATCAACTGCGGCAGGAAGTGAATCTGCGGAATCGTCATCTGCCCAGCACCCCGCCTTGGCAGCTTTGCCAGCAGGCCCTTCCAGCGGTACTGCACGCTCGTCATCCAATCGCCATCACCAGACCTCTCCAACCGCAGAATCATCACGATGCCACCCAGGCCGAACGCGATGTTGGGCAGCCACATCGCCAGCCATGTCGGCAGCGTTTCCTGCCGCGCTAAACCCACAGCGGTCACCAGACCCACATAGTAGAGAAACGCCAGTGCTACCGTAATCACAATGGCAGCGGATTTCCCACCGCGCCGCGTGCTTACCCCCAACGGCAATCCCAGCAGGCAAAGCAGCAGACATGCAAAGGGAAGCGCCAGCCGCTGGTGCCACTCAATTTGCGCTTCGATTGACCCGTCAAGCTCCGCGGCCAGTGCATCCATCCGCATTTCAGAGTACGCCTTGGCCCGCATCTCCTGCGGTGGCTTCGCCTCCAACACCTGGTCACCCCGCGGAAATGCCGTATTGAAGTACTCGTTTGGCTGGCCTCCCGGCTCGTGCGTCGTACCATCGACCAGCGCAAGCTGTATCCGGTTGTTTGTGATATCCGGCACGGCGATGGTCTCTCGCGCTACCGTGATCCGCGGTCCGTCGCCCCGCTGTTGCGGTTCCGGACCCTCCCGTTCCTCGGGCGGCCGGATGTCGGCAATAAACACATTTCGCCACAGCACCGTTTGGCCAGGGATCACATCGCCCACGTAGAGAATCATCCCCGGAAACTGCTCTTCAAAGATCCGTGGCTGAATCTCGGCCGTTAACTGGTCAGCTACCAGGCGGTTCAGCATCCGGTAGGTTTCTTCAATCGCCACCGGAGTGAGGTACGACGTGCCGAAACCCGTAAGCGCGGTCGCCAGCCCCGCGAACAGCAGCACGGGTCGTAACAGCACCCGGGCGGAAATCCCATTGGCGCGCATGGCCGTAACTTCCCCATCGGACGCCATCCGGCTAAGCCCAATCATTACCCCCACCAGTACGCCCAAGGGAATCGTAAATGTCAGCGCCGGTGGCAGCACCAGCAGAAACAGATAGCCCACATCCCACAATGTCGCCGAACCGCGCACCATCGGCTCAAACAGCTTTCCTATGTTGCGCAGGAACAACACGAACGTGAAAAGCACAATGCCAAGCACGGTGCCCCGCATGCATTCCACCAAGACGTAGCGGCTCAGGATTCGCATGGTGGCCAGTTAATTGGAGGCGCTAAGCGCCGGGGGATCCACCAGCGGTTGGGTAGGAAGGTCCAGCGTCACCGGTTCCAGTTCCACCTCTTCCAGCAGCAGGGACGGGCTGATGATGGAACACTCGGCAACGTAGCTTCCTGCTCCCATCTGCGCGAATAACCCGCCGTTCTCCAGGTATTGGAAAACGTGCAGCTGGTCACCTGCCGCCGCCAGGTCCCGCAACGCGCGCAGTTCCAGGTCACGAAAGTTCAGGTTCCGAACTGCTTCCTCGCGGCCATCCGGATACACCCTGTATACCGCCAGCGGCAAGCTCACCCGCACCTTCCCCGCGCCTGTTGCGCTACTGAACACCTTGGCCAGTGTCGCAGCAGGCCCCGCGGTAGGAAAGTCCAGCTTGCGCACCAGAAGTCCGTAGGGCCTGCCCGCCGCCGTAGTCATCTCCATCAGCTTTTGTTTCATCGACGCCTCGGGCACCGTCTCCGTGCTTTCCACAATCAGATTTGTGGGTGCCCCGCGATTGGCCCCAAACACGCCAGGGATCCGCGCTCGCCCATTGCTAACCTCGTCTGGATTCGAGGGTGTCCTTGTGCGCAGCAGGCTCTCCAGCTTTCCATCGCGGATCAGCACCAGCGGCTCTGGCTTCACTGCCTCCAGGTCAATCCGCGTATGCCCAATCAGAGGTTGCTCTCCAAATGCCGTTAGCGTGGGATCGTCGCGCACGGTGAGCTTCTCTGAGATCACGGTCATGCCCAGTCGCCCTTCCAACTCCAGTCGCGGCCAAGGCAATGGGCGGTTCGGAATCATCACCGGTTTGCGCGGCACCCAAACCTGACGGCCGATCAGTTGCGCCACCAACTGCGCCGCTGCCTTCCCTTCAAACAGCACCGGACCGCGATAATTCTCGCCAATTGGAGCGCGCGCGTTCGCCATCAGCCGATCCATCATGGCGTCGATATCCGCCTGCATCGCGACCTCTGACGGAAAGTTGCCTTCTGCATCCGCAAGGTACTCCAGGCTGTCCCATAGGGTCGTGTTCTCTGTGCTCAACGCCGATGCCAGCACCCGCAGGAATCCAATCCCGAACGGCCGCCGCACCACGCTGCCCTCCGAATTCACGAAGTACTCAGTGCCCCGCGAATAGCCAAACTGCACCTGCGATTCAAGGATGTCAGGCTCTCGCCCGAATCGTGCCGATAACGCCCGTACCCGCCGCTCCCACTGGGCCTTGTCAAATGATGGCGCTGTTTCCTTCAACAACAACACGGTGGGTTCCGCTCGTGTGAAATCAGGAATCCGTGCCGCCGCTTGCATATTCTGCATCGACGTCTTCTTCAGGCTTAGCGATTGCGCCGCGCTCTTGTAGGCCACATCGGTCAAGAGCCACCAATTCCGGCGCATCGCCTGATAGTTGTCGTCCAGCGGGAAGCGATCCGCTGAGAAGCGTGTGCCTTGATAGAATCCCGACGCCACGAAATTCGTATCATCGCTCTCATAGCTACCCACGCGTGCCTTCACCGATGGCACGCGAAGTTGGTTTTCCACCTTGTTCAGCAGCGCCCCATGCGACGCACTCACCAGATAGCTGTCCCCTTTCGCGAATAGGAAACTTGTGTAGTAGAGCGGTGCCCCCACCATCAAAGTGAGTTGCCGCGACCGCAAGATCTCGTCCATCATCGCCCGCAGTACCGTATCCGCGCGAGCCTCGCGCATCAACGCGTCATTCCTGGGGTCCTTCGGCGCGGGTGTTGGTGCCGGCTGCGCACACAACATTCCCGCCACCACGCACGAAAGGGCCAATCCCGCAATCACGCGGATCACTGTGTGCCTCCCGTGGCTGGAGGAAACGGCAGCAGTGGCGGACGGTCCTCCGCCTTTCCGCGACGCTGCGTTTCAATCTCTGATACTAATAGCGCCGGCGAAACTGCCGACACGGGAATCGACCCTGACTCCGCTCCGCAGTAGCCGTTGAACACCTCGGGCCGGTCACTCGCCGCCAGTATCTTGGCGAAGCTGGTCAACGGCGTCCCCACGATATCCACGCCACGCACCAGTTGGTCAGGCCGCCCGTCTGCATACACTCTGTACACCACGAGCGGGGTCACCGTAAACGCCTGCAGCCCGTCCCTGCCCGTAGAAGTAAGCCCTCCACTGACATCCGAAAAGTACAGCCCGTAGGGCTTGTTCTGCTTTCGGATCTCAGCCAGCAGCGCCTCACGTAGCGCCGCCTCCGTCACCGTTGTCGCTGATTCCACCAGCAGGTTCGACTGGCGGCTTACCACCTCGTTTCCCGGCGCTTTCCGCCCATGCCCGTTCGACTGGGGAAACCCCGCAATGGGTGACCGGGACATCATGAAGTTCCGAAGCAGCCCGCCCTCCACCAGCGGCACCCGCCTCGCCTTCACTCCCTCGTCGTCATAGGCATACCAGCCCATCAGATCCTGCCCCGCCTGCACGCGCTGCGTGGGGTCGGCATACACACTCAGGAACGGCACCAGAACGCTTTGCCCCACTTGGCTGGTGAAGGTCTGGCCTTCGCGTTCATCCTTTTGCCGGTGGCCCTCCATCCGGTGGCCGAAGATTTCGTGGAAGAAAACCGCTGCCGCCCGTCCCGACAAAATTGCTGGCCCTACAAATGGCTCCGCAAGCGGCGCCTGCAGCAATCCCTCCATATCGCGAATCAGGCTGCTAACCGTCTTGTCTACGTCCGCTTCATTGGGCAACTTCGCCGGAGTCTCCGCCTCTACACTCCGCGATAGCCCCAGGTTCATGCCGTCCGACGCTTTGGATTGCGCATTCATCTCGATTCGCGTGAATGCCCTGCCATGCCTTAACCGGCTTCCGTTGCTGTCCACGAAGTAACGGTGGTCAATGGTCAGCACCAGCGCTACGTTTGAGGTAAGGATCCCCTCATGGCCCCGGAAGGACTGAGACCACTTCTTCAGGCGCGCTTCCCATTCAGCCGCGCTCAATGCGGCTACGGCCATCGGTTGGACGTCTACCTCGGGCGTTGCTTCCGAGAAGTCAGCGCTGGTGTCGCGCTCAGCAACCCGCATCTCCGTATTGCTCTTGATGAGGCTTAGCCGCTCCACCGCTGCCCGGTATGCGCGATCCGTATCCCGCCACAACACACGCACGATCGCCTTGGGTTCGTCCTCCAGCGCAATGGTGCTTCCAGACGTGAATCGCGCGTTGCCTCCACGCACCCGGTGGTAGTTGTCTAACTGCGGGTCGCCCACCCGCATGCTTACGTCCAGGATTCGCTGCCGCTGGCTTTGGTTGGCCCGCATTGACCCTAAGCTTGCGTCCAGCACAACCACCTGACGCTCCGTTACGGTGTAGGAAAGATAGTAGGGCTTTGGGTTCCCCTTCTCCTGCAGGACTTCGAAGTTGCGCTTCAGCTCTGCTTCTAGAATCGATAACAGATCCGTACTTTGCGCGAGGCACGGCAGCGCACCCAGCAACATCGCGCATAGAAGCCGAAGCCAAGCCCCATTCACGCCACCAGCATAGCATGGGCATTTCGCCCATCCTTCACTCCGTCATGTCTAGTCCGACCCGCCTTTGAAGCGCCCCGCACCTGCGAGAAAACGAATATTCCGGAGAATCCCACACCCGGTTGTTCCACATCTCGACGGCGACACCCCCGCATCCCTATACCAAATGACACACTGCCGCCCGCAAGCGATCGTGATATCTTCCTTCCAGCAGCACCACTGCGGCACCCTCAGGAGAATTTCGCATGAAGAGCACCAGGCGGACTTGGATACATAGAGCGGCACTCTCCAGCGGCGTCGCCCTCGCCGGGTCGTCATCGCTCTCCCTTTCCGGTTGCGCTTCCGCGACAGACCGCATTAGCTCGCCCACTACCGGCGGGGGAACAGCATCGGAACCGTCCCCCTTGGGCGAAGCCCTCTCCGCCGCGATGCATGCCCAAGTCCTGCGTCGCGATCTTTTACCCGATGCCATTCCGGTTGAGCGTGTCGAACTTCTGAAAGCCGGCAAACACTATCTCGTCCGCGTCCAGGCTAGTGGACTTACTGGGTACGCGGATGCGCACAGCAGCGTCATGACCGCCGCCTGGCCCATCCTCGTCCGCAAAGTTGCCCCCAATTTCGTCGGCAAGGACGCCCGCGAACTCGAACAAACCATGCATTCCGCCTATCTCGCCTCCTCCAACTACAAGTGGCAGGGCCTCCCCTTCTGGGTTTCCATGGCCGCGGTGGAATTGGCCATCCTCGACCTGCTGGGCAAAGCCAGCAACAAACCAATCGGCGCCCTTCTCGGCGATGTCGTCCGCAAATTCATCGGTGTCTACCGTGCCAGCGGCAATCGCGGGAATTCCCCCGAGGCCGAAATCAACTACCTTCAGCAGCAAGTGAACGAAACCGGTGCCAAGGCCATCAAGTTCCGCCTCGGTGCCCGCATGCGATTCGACGATGCATCCACGGCCCGCGACTTGGCCCTGATCCCCCTCACCCGGAAGACCTTTGGCGACGATTTCACCATCTACGCCGACGCCAACGGTTCCTATGACGTCCCCATGGCCATCCGCATCGGCAAGCTGATGGAAGAGCACAAGTTTCGCTTCTTCGAGGAGCCCGCCCCCTTTGATTACTACGAGGAAACAAAAGCTATCGCCGATGCCCTCACCATCCCCATTGCACTCGGCGAGGAAGAAGCCAGCCTCCGTAACTTCCGCCGCATCATCGAACGCGGCATCGCCCGTGTCATCCAGCCTGATCTGATGTACTCCGGGGGCATCATCCGCGCCATCAAGGTTGCGCGCATGGCCCAGGCAGCCGGATTGGAGTGTACCCCCCACATGTCCGGAGGCGGCTTGGGCTATCTCTACGTCGCCCATTATGCCTCCTGCGTCCCCAACGCCGGGCCACATCAGGAATACAAGGGCACTGGCGATACCCTGCCCGTCACCTCGTCCACCTCTCCTCTCACCAGTGTCGATGGCCAACTCCAGGTGCCCGCGGGGCCTGGCCTCGGAATCGAATTCGACCCCTCATTCCTGCGCTCCGCTCAGCCGATAAGCGCATAAACGAGACCACGCGTTCACCAGGCAGGGCCACGCCTTAGCCAGTTCTCTTAGCCCGGCTAAGGCGTCTCCCGGAGTCGGGCTACGGCGATGGCCTTAACGGCTGGTGCCGTTTTGAATCTTTCGGTTTCATTCTGAAACGCGGCGATTCATCGCGGTACATGTCGGCCCATTGCGTACCTCAGGGCCTACCTCCTTGCCTGAGGCTTTCCCCTGTTCTCTTCTACGTGATAACTCCTTATTTTTTCAATGCTTTACCGGAACGATTTCTCACCTTAAGAGTTCAATAATGGGTTTCGACCTGAAGGCGAAAAGCTTTGGGTCTCAACATGCACTTGGTGTCCGCACAGGATGCATGCGGACGTCACAGTCCAAGTGCCATTAGATCCGGAAGCAGTTTCAAGAAGGACGCAGTAACATGGCAGCCCAAGCAAGTTTGGTGTTTTCAACGCCGTCAATGGCAACCGATTCCGGTGCGAATCATGGGAAGATTCAAACCACGCGCGCCAGGAATCTGGTGCGAGACCAGCGCATCCTCGACCATGTGCACTTGGTCAAGATCATTGCCATTCGAGTCTACGAGGGCCTGCCGGTACATATCGAGCTCGAAGAACTGGTTCAGGTGGGCGTCATGGGACTTCTGGAGGCCGCTGAGAAGTTCGACGAAAGCAAGAACGTCTCTTTCCCGGCCTACGCCAAACACCGGATCCGCGGTGCCATCCTGGATAGCCTGCGCCAGATGGATTGGGCTTCCCGCGACCAACGCCGCCGTGTTCGCCAGATGGAGGCTGCCGTCCACAACCTCTCCGGAAGCCTCTGCCGTAACCCCTCTGAGGCGGAAATCGCACAAGAGATGGGCATGGATCTGGAGAAGTGGCAACGCATGTGTGGCGAGTTGCAGGGCGTCGGCTTTGTCTCTGCGTCCTCACGGCCCCCTGGCCAGGAAGATGGCCCACCCATCGAGTTTCCCGCTGACTCCACGGAAGATCCCGACACCATCTGCAAGCGTCGCGAACTCGCCGCGCTTCTCCACCAGGCCGTGGGCGTACTACCCCTTCGCTACCAGGCTGTCCTGCGCATGTACTATACCGATGAGCTCACCATGAAGGAAATCGGCCAGCAACTCGGCGTTAATGAAAGCCGCGTCTCCCAAATCCACAAAGCGGCCCTTCGCAAGATGGCAGGTATCTTTACTGCCGCCGGGCTGGACGCTGCCGCCATCCTTTGACCGTACTTCAACATCGGAATCAGAGGTCCTGCAACTACAAATCCCGTTGCGCCGATCCCAGCCAAGTGGCGCTCAACCGTTCAGCCAAATACTCGAACCAATCGGATGTCTTCCCTCTTGCCTCGGCAAGCACGGTCACCCTCGACGTCAAGCGCAACTGAGGCATCAGCGATTCGCTGAATGACAACCTTCAGCTCAATTGGGACAGGAAAGTCCAATCGCAACCGAACCAGGGGAACTGTTGGAATCCATGTCGAACTGCCTCACGTTGCAGCGCGCTCGCTCGTTGGCGGGCATCATTGTCCGTCCGGCATTCCTGAAGAGACGACCCGGAATGCACGCGGAGCTCAGCGTTCCTCAGTCTCAGATCAATACAAACTCAATCGCCTCCATTGCGATCAACACCGGAGAGCCCGCTCACGGAAGAGGCGTACGACGTTCCCCAACTCCCGCAAGCAGTTGTGGCTCTAGTTCCGTACCCGAATTCGTACTCGTGTCTGCCGGAGCGTTGGCCCGGTTCCGGGTGGACGTGCCGCAGTGAGTGCCAAACTGTTTGTCCACGCGTGAAACAGAGTGCCTCAGACGGCACTGTTCCCGCGCGGAAACGTAGCGGTTTACGCAGAGCTTGCTGGACCAAGAGCGTAGGAGCGTGCTCAGAAAAAGCCCCCTGGCAAAGCGGCCGCATGGGGCGCTGCCAGGGGGATGCCCTGTGGGGCCAAGTGGCTAAAACAGGATTCGCAAGCCCAGTTGCATCTGGCGGTTGCTACGAGCAGTGCCGCCGATGATGCCGAAGGCGGGTGTACCTACACCGGTGCCAGGTGTTCCTAGCTGTGGCGTGTTGAACACGTTGAATGCTTCGGCGCGGAACTCAATCCGTCCTCCCTCGCGCTTCGGAAGCGGGAAATTCCGCTGCAGTGAGGCATCGGATGACACGATACCCGGTGCCATCAGGATATTCCGCCCCGCGCTGCCGTGGGTATACTGCGCGGGGAACACAAACGCGGAAGTATCGAACCAGCGCTCTACCGTCGGGTTGTCCAGCGTGCCTTTACTGAGACGATCGGGACGGTTGGAGTTGCCCGTATTGGAATTGTCGAAGTTAAGGGTGAGAGTGATGGGAGGTCCTGAGGACAATGTGGTGATGCCGCCCAATCCCCAGCCACCGAACAGCATGCTGGCTGGTCCGGCGGTGGCCCAGCGCTTGCCTTTGCCGAAAGGCAGTTCCCACAGGCCGCTGAAGACGAAACGATGCCCGATGTGGTTGTCTCCCAAGCCGTAGTTCAGCCGGCGGTTGTACGCGTCCATCACTTGGCCGGCTCCAGCTACGAATCCGCCTCCGTCACTCAGGTCCACGTTACTCTGCATGTCCAGCGCGCGGCCAAATGTGTATGCGCCCAGGAAGTTGAAGCCCGACGAGAATCGCTTCTCCAACCTCGTGGAGAGGCCGTTGTAGTTTGAGGTAACCCATGGCTCCATGGTGAGGATGCCGCCACTGGTGATTGAGCGCAGAGGGCGTCGGGTGTTCACCCCACCCGGCCCGGGTAACGGCTGGTTGCCCTCGTAAGCGCCTAGCAGCTTTACGCCGCTGTTGCCCACGTAGTTCACCTCCCACATGTAGTCGCGGCCTAGTTCCCGTTGGATGGATAGGTTCCACTGCAGGACGTACGGAATCGTGTTCCGCAGCGGCCAAGAGCGGATCTGCAGTGTATTGCTGGGAGGCAGCACATACTCCGCCGGGTTGATGGGCGCGGGCCGCGCGGGCAGCGTGCCACTAAGGGGAATGGTGGAGGAGGGGTTGATCTGATCGCTGGCAATGCTGTATCCGCCGAACCCAACGAATGGTGGGTTATTGGTCATGCGCTGGCTGATGCCGAAGCCTTCATCCTGCGCGAAGAACACACCCGCTCCTCCACGGACAACGGTCTTGTCCATCGCGCGCCAGGCAAAGCCAATGCGGGGCGCCCAGTTATTCTTGTCCAATTGCTGTAGAGAACGCGGAAATCTGGAGTCCCCGGCCAGAATATATTGGCCGAAGTACTCACCCGGTTCCGTGATGACATTCGCCAACTTGTTATTGGCATCGTAGAATGGGCTGGTGATCTCGTACCGCACACCCAGGTTGAGCGTGAAGGTGGACGAGATGATCCAGTCGTCCTGCACATAGAAGTAGTAGTTCTGTGCGCGTTCATTGGCATCCGCGGGAGTACCCACCGTGATGTTGTTGGGAAGCCCCAGCAGCAGGTCCGCAACCGGGGAACCGGTACCTGGCCGGCTGAGTGTGTTCTGAGAGAACACTCCAGTGAACCCGAAGCTACCGCGGCCTTGGAGCGCCGCAAAGGTAGGAACATCGATGTGCTGGAAGTCAAAGCCGGTGCGCAGGGTATGGTTTCCCCGCACCCAGGTGAAGTTGTTGCTGATATTGGTAACCCTTGACTTCTTGTCAAGCGGCACGTTTCCGAAGTTGGCTGGCTGAGCGCCCAACCCGGCAAAGCCCGTCACGCCCACCGTAGGAATAGACGATTCTACGCCTGGCGCCAGTGTACCGGGGATGATCTCGTTCTTGGGTAGCGTGGCATCCTGAATCACGCCCGTATAGTTGTAGGCCACCCGCAGTTCGTTCACCATCGTCGGGCTCACGATCCGTGTGTAACCCAAGCCCCAGGACCGGGCTGGAATCGTACGGTCAACTGGAGTTTGCGCCCCGGGAGGCAGCGCCGGAAGTCTGGAGAAGTTGCCGTTGTCGAAAGAGTAGCGTGCAAACAGCGTATCCGCATCCGACAGGCGCACGTCGCCGCGGACGGTGCCGTTGTTCACGCGGGTCGCCTGGATGGGATTGTTGACATAGTTGTTTGCGGTGCCGGCAAGGTTTGGTGCGGGGAACAACTGGGCAAGGGAGCGGCCGACAGGGTCCATGCGAGCAACTGGAATGGTGTCGTTCGCAAAGCGATCTCGCACAAAGCCCGCCCCATTGGGATTCGGACGGGTAGAGAGCGGGTCAAACACCGCGTTCGGGAAGACGCCACCGATCTGGTTCGGTAATGGCACGGTGGCTCGATTGGTTTCCCCTTCCGAGATGTGCGTCCGCTGGAAGGCTCCATGCCACCAGGCTCGATTCTTCACGATGGGTCCACCCAGCGATCCGCCGAACTGGTGCTGGATGAAGAGTGGCTGCTCGAGGGCTGGTGGAAGGAAGTAGTCGCGCGCATCCATCTTGTTGTTGCGCATGAACTCGAACGCGGAGCCGTGCACTTCATTGGTGCCGGACTTGGTGACGACGTTCACGACCGCGCCGGCTGACGCGCCATACTCCGCCGAATAGTTGCTGGTTTGCACCTTGAACTCGCTTACGGCTTCCAGTGAGGGCCGCATCGCATCGCGGGCGCGGTTGTCGAGGCCGCGGAGGTAGTTCTGGTTCCTCGCTCCATCCAGCAGGAACGCATTCTGCAATCCGCGATTTCCGTAGGCTGAGAATGAGCGGTCGCGAGACCGGGTGCTGGGCACTGCGCCAGCGCTGAGGTTGCCGAGGTCCAGATAGTTGCGGCCATTCAGGGGTAGCTGTTGGATGTTCCTATCGTCAATCACCTGGCCCACGGTGTTGTTGCGAACCTCCACCAGTTCCGCGGAAGCACTTACCGTTACAGACTCAGTGAGTGCGCCCGGCTCAAGGGTCAGGCGCAGGTTAAGCGAATCATCGACGCGCAGCGCCACTCCGGGGCGGCTTAGCATCTTGAACCCCTGCGCCGACACTTCAACGGTGTACGTGCTGGGCCGCAAGAGAGGCGCCACGAATGTGCCCTGTGCGTTGGTGGTAAGTGTCCGGGCGATGTCGCCGGTATCCGTGCCCACCAGGTTTACGGTGGCCCCGGGCACGACTGCGCCCGATGAGTCAAGCACCGTGCCAGTGATGGTCCCGGTCGACGTTTGTGCCATGGCGGCAAAGGCGATTGTGAAGAAGAGCACTAGAAGGCGTTTCAACATGGGAACTCCTGAAGCTAGCTAGTTCGATTTCCGCAGAGAGTCCTGCCAGCGTTGGGCTGCAGTTGTCATCTCATCTACCAGTTTTGGGTGAAGACGCCGGAGGTTCTTGGATTCACCGGGGTCCTCGTCGACATTGGACAGGAACAGGGCATCGTCGCCAGTCAGAGGCTCCCACCCCTTGGGGTCGCGGTTGTAATCGCGTCCATTGATGACCAACTTCCACTGGCCGCGACGAACGGCCAGTTGGCCGGAGTTGGTCCAGAATATCTCAGCGTGTGGACTGGCCGCGCCGTCGAAGAGCACTGGCAGCAGGGAATGACCGTCCAGTTCACTTGGCAATCCGATGCCGGCCGCGGATAGCAAGGTGGGGAAGATGTCCATTGACTGTACGACCTGCGTGTACTTGCCGGGCTTCACCCGCGCCGGCCAATGGATGAATGCAGGCACGTGCATGCCGCCGTCAAACAACGAGAACTTGAACCCGCGAAACGGCCCGTTGGATCCAGCAACCGCGTACTCCTGTGCAAGTCCAGCGCGCTTCTCGGTCGTGGCGCCGTTGTCGCCCACAAAGATCAGCAGCGTGTTGTCCAACTGGCCATTGCGAATCAGGGCCTCGCGAATCTGGCCCATTGCGTCGTCTACCGCAGCCACCATGGCGGCATAGATACGACGCTCCTGGGGCAATTCCTTAAAGCGGTCCACGTATTTGTCCGGCGCATGCATGGGATAGTGCGGGGCGTTGAATGCAAAGTAACCGCAGAAGGGCTGGCTGCGGTTGGCATCCAGGAATGCGACTGCCTCCTCGCCAATGCGCTCAGTGAAGTAGCGTCCGTCTTCAAAAACCTCAGTGCGATTGCGCCAGAGATCATGGAAATTCGCCCGGCGGGGTTCGCCCCAGTAGAAGCGGTGCGAGTAGAAGTCGATGCAGCCGCTGAGGTGGCCGTAGAAGTAGTCGAAGCCATGCGCGTTGGGGACGGTGTTCGGTTTCTCGCCAAGGTGCCATTTGCCGATGGTGGCGGTGCGGTAACCCGCCTGCTTGAACGTGGTGCCAAGGCACGGAATGCCCGGCGTCAGTTCTCCTCCATTGGTGGGGACTCCCGCATTGGCAGGAAAGCGACCTGACTGGATCGAAGCTCGGGCTGGCGCACAGACCGGGGCGTTTGAATACCAGTTCGTGAACACGGCGGCGTCGCGTGCAAAGGCGTCCAGATGTGGCGTCTTCAGATCCTTGGCGCCCAGGAAGCCCAAGTCATAGCAGCCCAGGTCGTCCAGAACTACCACCAAGACATTTGGCCTGTCCGTTCTTGTTTGAGCGGAAAGTAGGCCCGGGGCAGCAGCCACAGCGGCACCTGCACTTAGAAACTCACGCCGGGAAAAGTGAAACATGGTGACCCTAAATCGCGCGAACACAGATTACTGCGATCATGATGCCAATCCTGATGAGGCACAAGGGGAATTCACCGTGAAAGCGATGTGAAGTCGAGTGAAAGGGGGGAGATGGTGCGCCTAAGCCCTACTCAGGCCTCATTTTGCTGCCATTCTCCAAACCGCCCGATCCCACAAGTCCTGCAGACACACCAGCAGCGCGAACCGGGCATCGTGCCCTTGGGGACGCCGGAAATGAGGCTGCGGCGCGGGTAGAGCCTAATGCTTCGACGCAGCTTCCCCCGTTTATCCAGAGGCTATCCGCCGGAACGGTGGCTCAGCCGCGGGCAAGGCCCTGCCCGCGATCCGCGGATTCCTGCCGGTCTACGCCATGAGCTGCAGCCCCTCACTGCCACCTCCGAAAACCTGTTAGCATGAGGGGCATTTCAGTCGGATGTCCGCGAGACTTGTTCCTCTGCTTTACTGCTGCCCGATGTGTATTCTCTCTGTTGTCGAGGGCCCCTTCGTTCGGCTTTCCATTGCCCTCGCCGTGCTCCTGCTCCCCGTTGGCCTGTTTGCGCTCGACCCAAGCCTTTCCCTATCCCAGTACTCCAAGCGGCATTGGCAGGTGGAGCAGGGCCTTCCCCAGAACTACGTGACCTCCCTCGCCCAGGAGCCTGGTGGCTTACTGGTGGTGGGCACATCCGGTGGTGTTGCCCGCTTTGACGGCATCTCGTTCTACCCCGTAGTCCTGGATGAAGCCACCGGAATCTCGCGAGAATGGATTAACGCGCTGGCGGTCCTGCCGGCCGGACAACTCTGGATCTCCTCCCGCGACGCGGATGTCTATCTACAGGAACACGGCAGCGTCCGTGCAGTTGGCCGCCTCGCGGGCCATCCGAGCTCCGCAACCGTGAGGCGTGATGGATCCCTGGTATCCGCCGGTTACGGCACCTGGCAGTTTATCGACGGAGAACTGCGGCAGCTGGCCACAATTGGCGGGGGCGACCTCAGTTGGCAGGGCGTCATGGAACTTGATGACGACCGTCTGCTGATCTGCGACTATCAGGGCTTATTCGTCCTGGAAGGCAGCAGTCCCCGTCTGCTACTGCCCGCCGGCAACGCGCTTGGCAGGCCTCTCTCTTTGGCTCGCGGCCGCCAAGGCCGCTCGTACCTGGGAACCACAACAGGCCTCTTCAGGCTGACCGTCTCCACGAACCCCGAAGTCGTTCCGGTGCCCGGTGTTGAAGGCCCCGTGGTGAGCATCGTTGAGGACCGCGATGGCATTGTTTGGGCTGCTACCTGGGGCAGGGGACTATTCCGTATCCATGGCGCAACCGCCCTGCGATGGACCCAAAACGACGGCCTGCCCGACGACTTCGTCCACACCCTCT
The DNA here is from genome assembly GCA_036821995.1 of Bryobacteraceae bacterium. Lineage (GTDB taxonomy): Bacteria > Acidobacteriota > Terriglobia > Bryobacterales > Bryobacteraceae > JACTMJ01. The sequence continues at coordinate 30,162 of DAISIM010000018.1, read as the reverse complement.
TCGAGGATGAGGAGGGCAGCCTGTGGATTGGCAGCCGTAGCGGACTCAGCCGATGGCGCAGCGGGCCCATCGTTCCCTACGGCCCCGGTGAGGGCCTGCACGCCCAGTTCCTGTCCAGCATTGTGGGCGATGCCGATGGTGGTATCTGGGTGGGCACCTGGCGGCGCGGCTTGCACCGTTACCGTCAGGGCGCCTTCAAGACAATGCCCACCGGTTTTCCGGAGGACACCTCGTTGATTCGGGCTATGGCCTTCGCCGACGACGGCAGTTATTGGATCAGTGACTGGTACAACCTGCATCACGTCGGCTCACGAGGATGGATTCGCTATACCTCTGAGGACTTGGGCTTCAGCGCCGCAATCCAGGCGATCCTGCTGGACCGTCGGGGCGGCCTGTGGTTAGGCGGCAACCATGGCCTTGCCCTCTACCCCGGCGGCGTTCCAACCGCCAATCCAGTCTCCCATCTGCCAGGCGTCCGGGTGAGGCAGTTGATGCAGGACAGCCGTGGCGTTGTGTGGGCAGCGACTGATGAAGGGTTGTACCGCTTCGACGGAACGGGTTTCCATGCTGTGGCTGGCCTGCCGCATCCCACCGTCAACGCCCTGCTGGAGGATTCGCGCGGCAGGGTGTGGGCAGCCACACGGGCCAGCGGTGTTGTTCGCATTCAAGATGCCCAGGCGATCGTTTTCCACCCGGCCCAGGGCCTGCCTGAAGTGCCTGTCTTCGGCCTATTGGAGGATGACTTCGGGCGTCTGTGGATGAGTTCCCCGGGAGGTTTGTTCGCGGTGCCAGTGGCCGAATTGGATGCGGTGGCCGATGGGCGTCAGGCAACGCTCGATCCCATTGCCTTTCGCGATACAGACGGCCTCCGTACCATCGAGTTTCAGAACGTGGGGTCGCCGCCGGCGTGGCGCGACCGGCAGGGTCACCTGTGGTTTCCCAGCGTCCGTGGTCTGGTGGAGGTGCGGCCAGAAGTTTGGCAACCACCGCAACCACCTCAGGTTCTGCTGCTGGGCCTCCACTCAAGCGGGCGCAGTCACGAACTGCGCTTCACCGCGAACCGCTTCCAGGGGGCTGAGCAAACCCAGTTCCGCTACCGCCTTCGTAGCTGGAAAACGGAGTGGATTCCCTTGCGTACGGAACGGTACCTCCGCCTGGACTCGCTTTCCCCCGGCGAACATATCGTGGAGATCGCCGCGCGCCTGCCCGGTTCTACGTGGGGTGCGCCTTACGCTGTTCAGATCCTCCAGTCTCCGCGATGGTTTGAAACGTACACCTTCTATGCCATCTGCCTTGCCCTCAGCTTAGTACTGCTTTGGGCAGCCTACCAGTGGAGGCTACGCCAGGTGCGCGCCAGATTTGCGTTGATAGCCGCGGAGCGCAACCGCATTGGACGCGAATGGCACGATACCCTGCTGGCAGGGTTTTCTGCCATCTTCTGGCAGTTGGAGGCCGCGATGGGCACCCTCCGCAACAACCCAGACGCTGCGGCCAACGCGATTGCACTTGCCGGCAAGATGGTGAACCATTACCGTACGGAGGCCCGGCGTGTGATTTGGGATCTACGGCATGTCGGCCCAGAGCATGAGGCTTTACCTGAAGCGCTGACGCGCACCTTGCGCGAGATCGTCAGGGGTGCGGACGTCGAACGTCACATCGATGTGGACGGGGACGCCTCGTTGCTCCCGCCGGAGATGGCACAGGGAATCCTGCGCATCTGCCAGGAAGCTGCCTTGAACGCTTCGCGCCACGCGAATCCCCACAAGATTGAAGTATGGATCCGCATCACTGAGGGAAAGGTGCAGGTTCGTGTCTGCGATGATGGCCAGGGCTTTGATCCTGGCCGGATTGAAGATGGCCATTTCGGTGTGGCCATCATGAAGGAGCGGGCGGAGCGCTTTGGAGGCAGCCTACGCGTAGAGAGTGCGCCCGGGGCCGGTTCCACCGTTCTGGCGGAGTTTCCGCTACATGCCTCCACCCCGTCCCGTAAAGGTGTGACGGCGTGACGGACGTCATCCGCATTCTGCTGGTGGAGGACCAGTTCTTCGCGCGCCTCGCCCTCCATTCCGTATTGGATGCCCGCCAGGACATGCGCGTTGTGGGTGAAACCGCCGATGGTGCGGAGGCTCTTTCGCTTTACCGGAAACTGCATCCCGACATCACCATCATGGATCTGCGCCTTCCCGGCACGTCTGGGTTTGAATCCATCGCTGCCATCCGTCAGGAGAATCCTGAAGCCCGCATCGTAGTGCTATCCAACTACGAGGGCATTGCCGACATCCGCCGCGCTCTGAATGCAGGCGCTTTGGGCTATCTCACCAAAGACGCTGACGCCGCCCTCCTCATACAAGCCATCCAAAGCGTCCACCACGGACGCCGCTTCCTTCCCCCAAACGTGGCCAGGCTCTTCGCTGACCATCCAGATCCTGACCCCCTCACTGCCCGTGAGCAACAGATTGTCTCCCTGATCGCCCTCGGCCTAGGCAACAAGGAAATCGGCAACAGGCTGGGTATCGCGGAGAAGACCGTCCGCGTGCACATGACCCACATCCTGGACAAGATGGGCGCTACTGACCGCACCCAGTTACTTATCCTGGCAGTCCAGCGGGGCATCGTTCACCTGGATCAGTCACAGGAATAATCCCGTCGCAGACCTAGGACATTTGTCTCAATACAGGCCCGTTTCGTCCTGATATCGTTTCCGTGAGTCAGGAGTTACCGGATGTCCACATCTCGAAGAAATCTGCTTGCCAGTCTGCTTGCGGCGCCTCTTGCAGGAATCGCGCAGACCTTCCCTACCGCCGGGCCAACGATCGGCTTTAAGGCAGACAATGGCCCAGCCCGCTCTGAGGCTGGCATTGGTGCGTTGATGCCCTGGGCGGACGCGTTGTGGGCAATCACCTACAACAGTCACAAGAAGGGAACCGGTTACGGGCTGGGGCTCTACCGCATTGACGATAGTCTCCAGAGCACTCGGGTGCACGTACATGACGGCACCCATGCCAACCGCCTCATCCATCACGAGTCCAACCAGTGCTTCATCGGTCCATATCGTATCGACGCTCAGGGCAATTGGACCCACATCCCCGAACTGGATGACCATCGCATCACCTCTACCTTCCGTCACCTGAGTGACCCGGCAAATCGCATCTATCACCTCACCATGGAAGGTCTGCTGATTGAGATGGACGTGCGGGACCTCAAGCCCCGGGTGCTGTTCGATCTGGTAAAGGACATGAAGATTGCCAAGCGCCCGCACTTCAAGGGCGGCTACACCGCGCAGGGCCGGATTGCCGTTGCCAACAATGGCTTCTACGCCTTTGGTGAGGACCATGCCGGACTCTTCGAGTACGACGGCAAGACATGGAACAAGCTCTCCGGCAAACCGCACATGGACGTCATGGCGCGCCAGGACCTGGGCAACGTCCTGTTTGCCACCGGTTGGGATGAAGCCTCAGTCCTTTTCTGGGCGCTAGTGGACGGCAAGTGGCAGAAGTTCCGCTTGCCCAAAGCCACCCACGCCATGAGTCAGGCCTGGCAAACCGAATGGATGCGCATCCGCGAGGTGGAAACGGAACACTTCCTGATGGATATCCAGGGCATGTTCTACGAACTGCAGCCGATGCCCTTTGAGGGCAGCATCTGGGGAGTAAAGCCCATCTGCCAGCACCTGCGCATCATTCCAGACTTCTGTGCCTTCCGCGGGATGTTTGCAGTGGGGGGGAACCAGACTACCCCCAATCGCGACAATAACGCCGTTGTCGGACAGCCTCAGTCCGGACTCTGGTTTGGCAAGACCGACGACCTCTGGAGTTGGGGTCGTCCACAAGGTTGGGGTGGCCCGTGGTGGAAATCCAGCGTGCGCAAGGGCGAAGCTTCTGACCCATTCCTGTTTACCGGATTTGAGCACAAGATGCTGCACATCAGCGCAGACAAGGCGGCTGCCTTTGATGTCGAAATTGACTTCATGGGCAACGGAACCTGGCACAAGTATGAGCAGGTGAAGGTTCCCGTGGAAGGCTACGCCAAACACATTTTCCCAGACGCATTCTCGGCACATTGGATCCGGCTGACGCCCCAGGCGGACTGCCAGGCCACGGCCGCGTTCTTCTTCGTTTAGTCCAAAAATTTCAGGGGTCGCACCATGTTGAAGATCTTTCTTGCATTCCTCCTGGCCATTGGGCTGCCACTGGCTGCCCAGCAGGGACGCGGTTCCATCTCGGGCACCATCACCGATACGCTCGGTGCTGCCGTGCCTGGCGCGGATGTCCGCATCACCAACACCGCCACAAACGCCGTTTTCTCAACGGTCACCAATGAAAGCGGCTACTTCACTGCTCCTGCGCTGCAGATTGGCAGTTACTCCGTGAGCGTGGAAAAGCGGGGTTTCAAGCGCATCCAGCGCAGCGGCATCACCTTGCAGGTCGACCAGCGTGTGCTGCTGAACCTTCAGCTTGATGTAGGCGCCATGACCGAATCCATCGACGTCTTTGCCCAGGCAGATCTCGTGGACGCCGGCAGCGCCACCGTGGGCAAGGTGATTGAGAACCGGCGCATCGCGGAACTACCGCTGAACGGCCGCAACGCATTGGCGCTGGTGATGCTTACGCCCGGCGTGCGGTCCCAGGCGGGCCCAACCAATAGTGGCTTCGCTGATCGCGGCATTGCTCTCTCCGCCATGAGCATCAACGGCGGCCCCAGCTCCCTGAACAGCTTCATTCTGGACGGCGGCAACAACAACAGCGCATTTCTGGCTGACCTCAATGTGAACCCCACCGTGGACGCCGTCGAAGAGTTCAAGGTGCAATCCAATACGATGTCCGCGGAGTTTGGCTTCACGGCTGGTGGCGTGGTGAACGTTGTCACCAAGAGCGGCACGAACGAGGTCCATGGCAACCTGAACTACTTCATCCGGAACGACGCCTTGGATGCCCGGCGCACCTTCGCCGCCTTCAGGGAGCCTTTCCGCTACAACCAGTACGGCGGTTCCTTGGGTGGTCCGGTATTCCTGCCCAAGTTCTACGATGGCCGGAACAAGACCTTCTTCTTCTTTAACTATGAAGGCTGGCAGAACCGCCGCTTCCAATCGAATATCCTGACGGTACCCATTGAGGAGCAGCGCAATGGCAACTTCGCAAACCTGTTTGACGCCACCGGCCGCGCGATCGCCATTTTCGATCCGGCAACCACGGCAGCCAACCCTTCAGGTGGAGGCTTCATCCGCACGCCGTTTGCGAACAACGCCATTCCCAACAACCGGCTCGATCCCGTTTCCGTGGCCATGCTGCAGTTCTATCCCCTGCCCAACCGCCAGCCCAACAATGCCTTCACCAATACCCAGAACTGGATTGGACAGGTGGCTGAGAAGCGCGACATGAACCAGTACACGATCAAGGGTGACCACCGATTCAGCGACAAGAACTCGCTGTCGGTGCGATATCTCTATTACAAGCACTTCAACGACAATGGCTTCTTCTCCGCGCTGCCTGATCCCAACGTGCGGAACCGGTTGGATGAGTACCTCAACCACAACACGTTGATCAGCAACACGCACACCTTCTCGCCCACCGTCATCAACGAATTCCGCGTCAGCGTAGCCCGGCAGGCCTTCCCCTTCCAGGCGTTCAGCTTCGGGCAGAACTGGCCCAGCAAGCTAGGACTTCCCGCTTCCTTCCCTCAGGAAACGCTTCCCCGCGTCAGCAATGGGCTGCGGGCTTTTGGCGCGTTTACCGTGGGACTGCGCGGAGGCACCACCTGGCAGTTCTTCGATATGGTTACCAAGATCACTGGCAGCCATACCTTCAAAGTTGGCGCCGACGTCCGGGTGCAGCAGGCGAACAATTACCAGCGCGAGGTGCCCTCAGGAAACTTCAACTTCGCCGCTGGCTTAACACAGAACCCACAAGCGCCAGTAAACACGGGCAGTTCCTTCGCCACCTTCCTGCTGGGCGATGTCAGCAGCGCCACCGTCACCCGATATGCCGGCGAATCTGAGGCAGGCAAGTCCTACAGTCTGTTCTTCCAGGATGACTGGAAGGTAAGCCGCAGGCTAACGGTGAACTTGGGGCTGCGCTGGGATTACCAGGAGCCACCCTTTGAGCGAAACGGCGGCCAATCCAATTTCAACCCCTTCGCCGTCAATCCAGAAACCGGTCTTCCGGGGCGTATCGAGTATGCCAACGTGGATTACGGCAGGACCTTTCTTGAACCGTCCTACAACAACTTCGGCCCTCGGGTAGGTATGGCTTGGGACATGTTCGGCAATGCGAAGACGGTCTTGCGCGCCGGTTACAGCGTCTTCTATCCGCAGATCTTCTACCGGGACTTCTTCGGCAACACGGCTGGATTCGCCAACACCGTAACCAACTACCTGCCGCCAAACAACAACACGAATCTGCCGGCCTTCCGCTTCCGCGACGGCTTGCCATTCCCCGCCACCGAACCGCTGGGCTCCAGTCTCGGCCCCAGTTTCCTGCTGAGCCAAGGCGTCAGTTGGGACCAGTCCAACGAAAAGGTGCCCATGTCGCAGCAGTGGACCGTCTCCTTACAGCGGCAACTGCCCGGACAGATTTTGGTGGACATGGCCTACAGCGCGAACCGAGGCGCCAACCTCGTCGCCAATGGGTATGACTACAACCAATTGGACCCGCAGTATCAAAGCCTCGGGCTGGCGCTGCAGAATCAGGTTCCCAATCCCTACCGCGGCTTGGTGCCTGGCGCGCTGGGAGGTGCCACCATCAGTCGCGCCCAGTCTCTGCGGCCCTATCCCTACTACACGGGAGTGAACGTACGGAATCCGCACCTTGGCAACAGCACCTATCACGGCTTCCTGATGAGCGTGGAAAAGCGGCTGTCGAACGGCTTCGCGATCCTTGGCTCCTACACCTTTGCCAAGCTGATGAGTGATAGCGCGGTTGTCCCAGTAAACTTCGGTTCCGTGGAGGTGGGCGGAGCACAGGGCTATCAGAACGGCCTTTACGATCGCCGCTCTGAGCGTTCAGTGGACCCCACCGACGTCGCCAACCGGTTGGTGATCAGCGGCATCTACGAATTGCCCTTCGGCCGCGGCAAAGCCTTTGACCCATCCAACGCCTTCGCCAATAAGCTGATTGGTGGCTGGCAGTTGAACGCCATCTCCACCATGCAGGGCGGCCTGCCACTGGTGGTGCGGGGTGCCAACAACTTCCTGGCCAACCGGCCCAATTCCACCGGCGTGAGCGCCAAGCTCAGCAACCCCACGGCGGAGCGATGGTTCGATACCACGCAGTTTGTAAACCCGCCCAACTTCACCTTCGGCAACCTGGGGCGCGCGCTTCCCGATGTGCGCAGCCCAGGCATCATCAACTTTGACGTGTCTGCCATCAAGGACACTTTCCTCACTGAGGGCTTGCGCCTGCAGTTCCGCGCGGAAGCCTTCAACGTCTTCAACAAGACAAACCTGGGGAGCCCGGGCGTGGGCTTCTCTGCCGGTCCTGATGGTCGCAACCAGAGCGCCACGTTTGGCACAATCACATCCTCCCGCGATCCGCGCATTATCCAGTTCGGATTGCGGCTGGTGTTCTAGCAGATTCCTCCAACCAGGCCGCGCGAAGTCTCCGGCTTCGCGCGGCAAATTCCCAGCGGCTAGCCGCAACGAGCGCAGATTGCACTGCCGCTTCCCTGAGATTGAGCCACGTGGATGAACCAATGCAGGACGAACACCTCGCCTGGCAACAACTTCGGGATGTACCTAGTGGACGAGAGCGGTGATCCGAAGCAGTCCTTCGCCGCCTTCTTTGCCCGTCTGGGCTACGCGGTATGGGATTACTCGCCAAGCGAGAACAGGATCAAGGCCGGGGATTGCGCCGGAGTCCTTAGCTGCTCCCCAGCGCCCGACGGGGGCCTGCAGACCGTTGTGGACAACGTCACCTAAAGCCGCTCTCAGTTCGCCATGCTCCATCCCGGAGAACCGCCCGTGATTGGGCATACTGCGGACGGCCCGAATGCTCTGTATCCAAGCCGCCACCCATCGGTGAAGCCTGCCTATACTGTCTCTCCAGCGATCAACTGAGGAAGCGTTTCGCGTTGGCGGACCACGCGCCAGTGGGTGCCGTCTACCAGCACTTCTGCGGGGCGGGGGCGGGTATTGTAGTTGGAGGCTTGCACAAAGCCGTAGGCGCCGGCGGTGCAGAGCGCTACCAATTCGCCAGGTTCCACCAATCCCATCTGGCGCTTGCGGGCAAAGAAGTCGCCGGATTCGCAAACGGGTCCGACGACGTCAGCAAGGATCGCCGGGCGGGGCTGCCAGTGGAGGGGGATGATCTCGTGGTGGGCATCGTAAAGGGCAGGGCGGATGAGGTCGTTCATGGCGGCATCCGTGATGACGAACTCGCGGGTGCCTGAGGCCTTCACGTAGAGGACCTGGGAGAGCAAAACTCCCGCCTCTGCCACCAGAGAGCGGCCGGGCTCGGCGACGATGGTGAGTCCCGCGCCGGTGAAGGCGTGCAGCAAGCGCCGGCCGTAATCGGGAATCTCGGGCGCCACCTCTCCCTGCTGGTAGCGCACGCCCACACCACCGCCGATGTCCACTTCCTGGATCGCAATGCCGGCGGCGCGAAGGGCCGTCACGAAGGCCACCAGCTTCTCAGCCGCGTCTGCCAAGGGGCTAACGTCAAGCAGCTGGGAGCCGATGTGGCAACTCACGCCAATCCATTCAATGGCAGGTTCGTGCTGGAAGCGCTGGTAAAGCGGGAGGGCATCTTCCATGGCAATCCCGAACTTGTGTTCGCGCAGGCCGGTGGAAATGTAGGGGTGCGTCTTGGCGTCGACGTCAGGATTGACGCGCAAGGAGGCGCGGGCGCGAAGCCCCTTGGCGCTTGCGACAGCAGCGAGGGCCTCCAGTTCTGGGGCAGACTCGCAGTTGAAGCTGTGGATGCCAGCGTCCAGCGCGTAGGCCATTTCGTCGCGGGTCTTGCCGACGCCCGAAAACACGACGAGGGAGGGTCTGCCCCCAGCCTGAATGACCCGGAAGAGCTCACCGGCGGAAACGATGTCAAAGCCCGCGCCCAAATCCGCCAGCAGGCGCAGGATGGCGAGGTTGGAATTCGCCTTTACGGCATAGCAGATGCGGTGGGGTACCTGCTGGAAAGCGGCTTCATACGCGCGGTAGCGCTCACGAATCCCGTTCGCGGCATAGACATAGCAGGGAGTACCAGCGCCAGCGGCGATTTCCCGCATGGGAACTTCCTCACAGAAGAGGACGCCGTCGCGATAGGCAAAGGGATGATTGGTGAATGGTTCCGCCGTGGGGGAGAATGTGGCGGAGTTAGCTTGGGGAGTGGGCATGGTGACTCATTCGATGATCGCCAGCGGTCGCCGCGTTACGCAACCGTTGGGCGCAGATTCAGCTGGACACGCGTCATGGTTGCACGCGCAGGGCAATGATGGTTTGGTCGTCAAACACGGGGGATCCGGAGGCGAAATGGGTGACATCCGCCAGGACGGCATCGCAGATGGCGGGCAGGCTATTATTGCGATGAACCAGTAGTAACTGGCCAAGGCGGTCTTTGCTGTAGTCTTCGTCAGCGGAATTGGTTTGGTCAGCCACGCCGTCAGAGACAAACACGACAAGATCGCCGGGGTGAAGCGGAACCTCTAGCTCGTCGTAGCTTGCTTTGGGGAGCAGTCCGAGGGGCAGGCCTTCGAGGCGGAGATCCTCCACTCCATCTGCGCGAATGATGAGTGGCGGCACGCCGCCGGAATTAGCGAGTTGCAGGACACGGCGGCCTGGATCCCAGACGGCAAGCATCATGGTGACGTAGCGGGCATGCACGCGGCGTGTTAGCAGAGATTCGTTCAAGAGCTTCAGGATCTGGCGCGGGCTGCCCACGCTGGGAGCCAGGCTTCGCAGGAGTCCGCTCACCATGGCGCCGTAGAGTGCGGCTGCGGCGCCTTTTCCGCTGACGTCGCCCACAGCAAACAGGACCTTGCCGCCGTCCAACTCCATGTAGTCATAAAGGTCGCCGCTGATGGTGCGGGCGGCGGAAAGACGGGCCTCAATTTCCAGGCCATGGCGGGCAACAGGGATGCGAGGAAGCAGGAAACTTTGGAGTTCACGGGCAGCTTCCAGATCGGCCTCCATGGTGCGCTCGCGTTGCGAGAGTTCCTCGTAAAGCCGCGCATTCTCTACGGCGATGGCAAGCTGCGGCGCAAGCAGCGCAAGCAACTGCATGTGATCTGGAGTGAAGTAGTTGAGGTGCTCACTCTCGAGGTCAAGGATGCCCACCACCTTGTCCTGGACGGTGAGGGGGACCGCAACCTCAGACCGGATGTCGGAGTGGGTAACGATGAAGCGGGGGTCTCGAAGCGCGTCCGCGACGCGGGTGATTTCGCGTGAGCGGTAGGCGTGACCGGTGATGCCCTTGCCTATGGGGATGTCAGCGAAATGCACGCGCTTGTCGTAGCGAAGGCTGAAGCGGTGGCGCAGCAGTTGCTGAGGCTCGTCCACCAGGAAGATGTTGAACGAGGTGTACGCGACGTAGCCGTGGAGGATGCTGGCCACCTTCTGCAGCAGGGTGTCAAGGTCAAGCAGGAGGCCCACCTGCTGGGAGATTTCGGCCAGCCGCTGGAGGGTCTCGTTCTGGCTTTCGGCCTGCTGGTACAGGCGGGCGTTTTCGACGGCGAACGCGATGCGGCTGGAGAGCAACTGTAGAAGGAGCTGGTCGTACTCCGTGTAGGCATCGGGCTGCGTGCTTTGCACATCAATGACGCCCACTAGCTTGCCGCCCGCTTCCATGGGGACAGCGATCTCACTACGCACCGCATCGACAGCCGCAAGGTATTGGGGATGGGTGCGGACATCCCCGCTGACGATGGCCTTCCGCTCCTTGGCGGCAAGACCGGTAATGCCCTCGCCTAACGGGATGCTGAGGTTGCGCAGGAGTTCCTCGCGATGTCCTTGGCCGTGCCGTAGCTTGAGTTCGCCCGTCGCTTCGTCGTAAAGGAGGATGGCAACAAGGTTGCCCGGAATCACTTGGCCGATGATGGCGCCAATGGTTTCAAGCAGCGGATCCAGCTCAATGGTCCGCGAGATTTGGGAAGACACTTCCAGCAGGAAATCCAGAAGCTCAGTACGCTGGCTGAAGTGGAACGCGGTCTTGTTGAGAGGCGCCATAGGGTGCGTGGGTTGGCGCTATCGGGCCAGTTCCTCCAGGATGCGGACACCGGCGCTGGTGCCAATCCGGTTGGCTCCAGCGGCCATCATTGCGAGTGCGGATTGGGCGGAACGGATGCCGCCAGCAGCCTTTACGCCGATGCCGTCACCAACGGCATGACGCATGAGGCGAACATGGTCTTCCTGGGCCCCGCCGGAGGGGTGGAAACCGGTGGAGGTCTTCACAAAATCCGCGCCGGCCATCCGGCAGAGGGCGCAGCCGATGGCGATTTCGGTGTCAGTGAGGGTAGAGGTTTCGAGGATCACCTTGAGGATCACGCCACTGCGGTGGCAAACGGTAGCGAGGGTTTGGATTTCAGCCTGGACGGCGTCGAAGTCGCCCTGACGAAGCAGGCCGATCGGGATGACCATGTCGAGTTCGCGGGCGCCTTTGCGGATGGCGAGCGCAGCCTCAGCACACTTGGCGGGGCTGGGGACCGCACCACTGGGAAAGCCAATCACTGTGCACACCGCCACACTGGTATCGCGTAAAGCGCGCTCCGCATCGCCCACCCAGATCGGCTGGACACAGACGGCGGCAAAGTGGTGCTGGCGGGCTTCGGCGCAGAGGGTAAGGATCTCGTTGCGAGTAGCCTCAGGTTTGAGGTTGGTGTGGTCAATGGCGGCGGCAATCCGGGACGCGGAGGGCGCTTTGGGAATCACCGTGGACGAAGCTGTACCAGCTTGACCCGGGGCGGACGGGCGGCGGGATCGGAGGATCTCCTCCGTGATTTCGCTGACCAACTGGGCGAGCGTTGCGGTATCAAGGGCGTTGCCGGACACGGTGAAAATTGACTCCCTCGCCACGACAGAAAGGCAGACTCCCACGAGGAGCAACCCTAGCCGTGGCACAGTATCAGGGTAGCACAGGGTGGACCGAGATGGAGGATAAGCTTTTGAAAAGAAAAGGTATAGACGAAAACCCAAACGGAAAGCGAATCCGCGGCAAGGGCAGTGGAATCCGAGGAAGGGTGCTTCGCTTCCAGTTCAAGACGTTGGTGCGCGCCTCTCGCGAGACGGTACTGGCATTCCATGAGCGGGGGGATGCCATCAAGCGCTTGACGCCCCCCTGGCAGCCAATGCAGGTGCTGCGCAAGGATGCCGGATTGGGGGCGGGGTCAGAGGCGATGTTCCGCGTCTGGATGGGTCCGATACCGGTGATCTGGCTGGCGCGGCACACGGAGTACCGGGGCTTGGCTGGATTTGTGGACGAACAGGTGCAGGGACCCTTCCGGTTTTGGCGCCACGAGCACCGCTTTGAGGCACATCCAGAGGGTACGCTGCTGGTGGATGCCATCGAGTGCGCCCTACCGGGGGCGCCCGTCAGCCACTGGCTGGCAGCTTGGCTACTGCATCTGCAGCTTGCGGCAATGTTCCGCTACCGCCACGCGGTGACGCGGCACGAGTGCGAGGCGCACGGAAAGTTTGAAATCGGGTGAATGAATTGAGGGAAAATCAATAGAATTGTGAGGGCGGCCGTGACCGTATTGGATATCATGGCGCCGGAGAGATGACCCGCTGAGGACCCATGTTGCCGTACTACCACTACCTACTGCTGTTGGCTGTCCTGTTTGTCCTGCTGGAAAGGATTTGGCCCAGGGACACGAGACCTGGACTGTTGGGCAAGCGGACCCTGAACAACCTCGCCTATCTTGTGTTCAATAGTGAGTACGCTGGCGTGTTGCTGGGTTATGTGACGGCGTTGTGGATTCGGGAATTGAATCTCCATTTCCCGCAGGGAGCGGTGGCTGAGTGGGCGGTTTGGGCGCAGTTTCTGGGGCTCTTCCTGGTGGTAGATCTGCTGCGATGGTGCACCCACCGGATGCTGCACCGGGTGCCCCTGTTGTGGGAGTTTCACAAAGTCCATCACAGCACGGTGGAGATGGACTGGATCGGGAACTGGCGTTTCCACTGGATGGAAATTGCCGTCTACAACACGGTTCTGTATTTGCCCACGGTGCTGTTGGGAGTGCAGGGTGAAGTGGCGCTGGCGGTGGGGGTGCTGGATACGGCAATCGGACACTTTGCGCATGCGAATCTGCGATGGAAAATTGGATGGCTGAGGTACGTGGTGAATTCACCAGAGATGCACGTGTGGCACCATGCACATCCTGACAGCGGCCCCATTGACCGGAATTTTGGGCTAAGCCTGAGCGCTTGGGACTGGCTTTTCGGGACAGCCTATCTTCCGGGGCATGACCCGAATCGCTTGGGCTTTGAGGGAATTGAGCGGTATCCAGACACCTTGCCCGGGCAGTGGATTGCCCCATTCCGGGCGCTTTGGGGGCGGTTGCGGGGCGAGTAGCCGCCGGGCCGAAGGCGTTGAGGCAACAGCTAAGCACGAAATCCATCGGTGCTATTCCGAACCTGGCGGGGATGAGCCCTGCCGCGCGCGCCAGGTGGCCAGTTCCCGGGCACGTTCGGCGATCCGGGCCTCAGCGCCCCGGGGCGAGGGGTTGTAGTAGGTGGTTCCGGCGAGTTCGGCTGGCAGGCATTCCATATCGGTGAGACCATCGGGGTGCTGGTGCGCGTGCTGGTAGTTGGCGCCGTAGCCCCAATCCTTCATGGCTCGGGTGGGAGCGTTGCGCAGCGCCATGGGGACGGCATAGGCCGGTTTGGCGCGGACATCGGCGCGGGCGGCGTTGGCGGCCTGGTAAGCAGCATCGCTCTTGGGAGCGTAGGCGAGGTAGATGGCGAGTTGGACAAGTGCCTGGTCGCCTTCGGGAACTCCCAGGAAATGAACGGTGCGCATGGCAGCGATGGCCTGTTCCATCGCGCGAGGGTCAGCAAGCCCGATATCTTCAATGGCCATCCGGACGAGCCGGCGGGCGAGATAGAGGCGGTCTTCGCCGGCCTCCATCATGCGCGTGAGCCAGTACACGGCGGCATCGGCCTGGGACGAGCGGACACTTTTGTGGAGCGCGGAGATCAGGTTGAAATGTTCCTCACCACTCTTGTCGTAGTAGAGGCTTCGCTGCTGGAGGATGCGCTGGAGATCATCTTGCGTGACTGTTTCCCCGGGCATCGCGGCGGCGATGGATTCCAGGAGGTTCAGCGCGGCGCGGGCGTCGCCGTTGGCCTGACGGGCCAGCGTGAGCAAGAGGGCGGGGTCCAGCAGCGGGGCTGAGTCGCCCAAGCCGCGTTGTGAGTCGTCGAGGGCACGGCGCATCAGGAGGACAAGATCCTCCTCGGCGAGGGCTTCCAGCCGGTACACGCGGGAGCGCGATAGCAGAGCGGCGTTGATCTCAAACGAAGGATTTTCAGTGGTGGCGCCAATCAGGATGATGTCGCCCCGTTCCATGTAGGGGAGAAAGGCGTCCTGCTGTGCCTTGTTGAAGCGGTGTACCTCGTCGATAAAGATGACGGTGCGCCGGCCCAGGCGGCGATTGCGTTCGGCCTCCGCCATCACTTCCTTTACCTCCTTGATGCCGTTCAGGACAGCACTGAAGGGGACGAAGTCTGCTTTGCTGGCTGCGGCGATCAGGCGGGCGAGGGTCGTCTTGCCCACTCCTGGAGGTCCCCAGAGGATGATGGAGCCGAGACGGTCACTTTCAATCTGGCGACGGAGCGGCATGCCGTCGGCAAGGAGGTGCTGTTGGCCGACACATTCATCAAGAGATTGCGGGCGCATGCGCTCTGCGAGGGGGCGGGGCGATACGGATTGTTGCTGGGGTGCTTCCCCAACGGGAGATTCGTCAAAGAGGTTCATCTCCTCGGTCCTGTTGGCTGTGCTGGAGTGGCCATTGGTTGAGCGCCTGGAACGGCACGGGAAAGAACGTAGAGGGCGATACCAGCAGAGACGGCGGCGTTGAGGCTCTCAACGCCTTGAGTGGGAATCCGGAAGCGGATGGCCTCAGCGTCAAGGGCAGAGCTTACGCCGGCACCTTCATTGCCGATGACAAGTGCGGCTGGGAAACGGAGCGTGAGGGAATCGATAGGCTGGGGGGCCTCCGGCGAGGCGCTGTACAGGGCGAACGCTGTAACGCGAGATAGAAGCGGATCTACGGCGAAGTCCTGCAGAAAGGGGACGCGAAACAGTGAGCCGGCAGAGGCGCGGAGGAGCTTGGGCGAATCGGGGGAGACGCTACCCCTGAGGAAGACGAGCCCGGTGGCGCCGAATGCCTCTGCACTGCGGATGATGGCTCCCGCATTGCCAGGGTCCTGGATACGGTCGAGGATCACCAGCAGGCGCTGTGACGAGAAGAAGGCATCGGAGCTGATGGTGGGCTTGGCGACGAGGGCGATTACCTGCTGTGAGGTTTCGGTGGCGGAGACCGACTGGAGCGCGCGCGGGCTCACCTGAATCCACTCCGTCTGGATGCGGCTGGCGTACTGCTGCTGGAGTTGTGGGAGGATGCGGGCCGAGGCGTAGATGCGGGGGATCGACAGGCCGCTACGGACGGCTTCCTCCAGCAGGCGAGGACTCTCGGCAATCCAATAGCGTCCCTCCAGGCTGGTTCCCTGCGAGAGGGCCTTACGCAGCGCCTTCCATTCGGGGTTGGCTGGACTTTCGAGGAGGCGGACGACCGCAGAATCCTGAGGCTGGGCTCGAGACGAGAAGAAATGCTGCGGCGGGGGCATCGTAAGCCTCCATCTTATCCCGCGAATGGGTGCCTTGAGCGCTGCTTATTGCACGGGCTGGGGGTCCCCATGGGGCGGGTGCAGGTGCCCCGCGGTTGCGGCAAGGACGATGGCGGCCTTGTTTTGCGAAACGAACTCTTCGAACAGGTGCTGGAAGAAGTTTCTGGCTTCCACAGTGGGCTGCGGCGCTTGTCCGGTGGCGGGGGCCGGGCGGTGGGCACGGCGCTGTGCGGAGGCTTCGGCATGGGCGAGGCGCTGGAGGTCAAGGAGTTTGCGGCGCTCCGCGGCGGCGAGGCGGATCTGGTGCAGATCGGCCTGTTGCTGGTCGCGGATGGCGTTGCGGCGCGCGCGGCAGGCGTTCTCAAATTCGGCGAGGGCGCGGGTGTGCTTGCGCTCCCACCAGGTTCGGTAGCGGTGGAGGTTCTGGAAGCCCGCCCAGCAGGAGTTGGGAACGCGGGCGGTAGGTTTGAGGGACGTAGTGCCGTCACCGCTGCCTTGGCTGGGGAAGATGTCGAGGGGCTCAGCCATGAAGCCCAGGCTTTGGGCGGGGGTGGCGGGCTGGTCGTCGTGGGCCCAGGGTTCGGTGGCTTTGGTGAGGGCGGTGAGTTCCGCCTCGTCAAAACGGCGCAAGGCCCAGCGGCACTGGGCGAGATCATCGGTGACAAGGACTTCGCGGGCGGACTGCGGCTGATAGATCTGGTGAATCGTGTCGCGGAGCTGGGCGTAGGCGGCCGGGTCTTCGCCGGGCAGCACGACGTGGCGCTGGATGGAGAGGCCCAGTTTGAGGGCGTTGAGTGATGACTTGGCTTTGCCCTCAGGGGTGCGGGGCCCGGTGGGGCCGGTGGAATTGGCTTCTGTCGACATTGGAATTGCCTCGCGAGATGAGATTGAACGGTCGTGTGAGTGTAGCGGAGGGGTGGGGTGGAGTCTGAAATTGGGGGCGGCATGTGGTTGGAAAGAAGGGAGATATTTCAGGGCAAGTGAAGAACTGACCGGAGACTGGGAGGGTCGCGTTCGCCAAAGGTGCCGCATGCGACGTTGACTGCTTCTGGCGAGGCTGTTCTGGTACGGCGGCCTAGGGGGGCGGCGGTGCGTCAGAAGGATGTGGTGGCGTGGGCGGAGACCTATGACGTCCGCGCCAACCAGCATGTCCAGGTGATGGTGGACCGGGATCGCTGAGCTTAGTGCTGGTTGGGCGGATTGTTGGGACGGGGCGGATTGTTGGGACGGGGCGGATTGTTGGGACGGGGCGGATTGT
>DAISIM010000018.1:0-13032 GCA_036821995.1 Bryobacteraceae bacterium | reverse complement strand
TTGGGACGGGGCGGATTGTTGGGACGGGGCGGATTGTTGGGACGGGGCGGATTGTTGGGACGGGGCGGATTGTCGAAGATGGCGAAGGGGAGGATGCCGGCGGCGTAGGCAATGAGATCGGGCCAATAAAAGTGGGTGCCCAAGAGCCGGGCGGCGAGGCGGAGAGGCAGATGCTGACTGCGGTAGAGGGTGGCAGGGATTCCCGTGAGTTGGAAGCACTCAATGGCAATCATGGTGACGGCGGTCCAGAGCGCGACGCGACGGAAGCGTCCGCTGAGGCGGAAAAGGACGTAGACCATCGAAGCGTAGAGGGCGTCGCCGAGAAACTTGTCGAGGAGCAGGTGGCCGGTTTGGAGCGTCCGGGAGAGGATGCCGCTGGCGATGATCACAAGCAGGATGGCAGACCAAAGGATGCGGTTGGAGCCAGTTTGAATCAGGGATTGGCCGGTTTGCGCCATGGATTGATGGTATCTGGGGGATGGGTGTGCCGTAAGCCGGTGAGAATTGCCTGGTTGGGGGACATGCGGTAGAATTAGAGATTGTGGCGTACGCTGCTGGAGCAGTGGTGCGTCGTGAGCAAGTGGCGTTTGTTTTGGCTGACCTCACCATAGGGCCGAACGCCAGAGAAAGGCGCTAGAGTCCGCAGCAATCATGAGGATGTGCTGGACAGCGCTTGGTGCGGATGAGATTGCGGGCCGTGGGCCTGTGCCAGACGCGTGATGGAGATGCGGCGGATACCGCGCACAGGAAGGAATAGAACAATGGCGAAAGTTTGTGCAATTACGGGAAAGAAGCCGATCTCTGGAAACAACGTGTCGCACGCGAACAACAAAACGCGGCGGAAGTGGAACCCGAATCTGCAATGGAAGCGATTCTGGATTCCCAGCGAGAACCGGTTCATCCGGCTGCGGGTATCGACGTCGGCGATGAAGAACATCGACAAGAACGGCATTGAGGCAGTGTTGCGCGAAGCTGGCCTGCTGAAGAAGTAGGTTCCCGGCGCACGGGCGGCGATTGCCGCTAGACCGCGACGGCAGAAGATCACAAAAGGGCTCCTGGATGGTGCGAAAGCCATTCTGGAGCCCTTTTCTCATGGTGGTGCGGGCGGTGCTGCGATCAAGCAGGGGCGCTGGATCAAGCACAGGCGTTTTGGAGCTACGGGCGTCTAGGGTGCTACGGGCGTCTTGGGTGCTACGGGCGGACGAGGACCGGGGTGGAGGGTAAGCGTGCCGAAGTGGCGAAGATGCGTGCGGACGCCGCGTGCGCCTGCCCACCAATCCTCGTGATGGAAGTTGCCGAAGTTACCGATGCCGTTATCGGGCTGGTCAAGGTCACCGAGAGCGATGTTGAGGCCGACGGTGTGGGGGCCGAGGGCGGGGGTCCAGAAGCGTTGGGGTGCGATTTCGACACAGGGCTGGAAGCGGATGGCCCACTCAATGACATAGCCCTGACCGTCGGGGAGGGGCTTGGCGACGCATCGCTGATGAGCCTGGTGAATCCATTGTTGGTACGTATGCCATGCGGCGTCGCTGGAGCGGGGTTCGCCTTCGAGCAGGCCGCCGGCGCCGATGCCGCCGAGGCGGGATTTGGTGAGGTTGCAGACCATTTGCCAGCTTGCGCCATTTCCGGCGACGGATTCATCTGCCTGCCAGGTATTGGGGGCGTTCAGGAGGATCTCCATTTCGTCGCCGAACCAGGGATAGCCGCGCTGGCTGAGCTCATGTGCGTGGGGGTTGTTGGGGGGAAGCCAGCGGGGGGTATGGATCCCGTAGAGCACGTCGTCGGTAATGCGGAAGGCGAAATAGAGTTGCTGGCCGTCGTGCTTGACGAAGCCCTGGAGGGATAGGTCGTTGGGATCAAGGGTGGGGGAGAACTGGGCCACCCAGCCGTGGACGCCTGCCAGAGGGGTAGCATCGTCGTACTCACCGGGACCAAGGACGCCATCGAGGGTAGGCGGGTGTCCACGCCAGGCATCGAGATGCGGCTTGCGGACGGACGGCAATTGGATGGGCTCCGACGGAAGGGCGACCGGGGCCAGAGCGAGCAGGGCAAGGATGAGGAGGAGCAGGGGCCGCATGCGGCTATCCCTGCTGGACGGGGTTGCGGAGGATGCCGATGCCCTCAATCTCGACCTCGGCAATGTCGCCGGGCTTCATGGCGGAGGTTTGGCCGGGAGTGCCGGTGTAGACGACATCACCAGGGAAGAGGGACATGTAACGAGTGATCTGGACGAGGATGGTGGGGAGGTCAAAGATGAGATCAGAGGTGCGCTGCTTCTGAAGGCTCTTGCCGTTGACGCGCATTTCCACCTGGAGATTGCCGTAGTTGAGGCCGCGGGCGATGCAGGGGCCTAAGGGGCCAAAGGTGTCAGCACCCTTGGCGCGCCACCACTGGAGGTCTTTGTCGGAACCGCCTTGCCAATCGCGTTCCGAGACGTCGTTGCCGCAGGTTACGCCGAAGATGGCGCTTTCGGCCTGGGCACGTGTGGCGCGATGAAGGGGCTTGCCGACGACGATGACGATTTCGGCTTCGTAGTGGACGTTCTTGGCGTCAGGCGGAATGATGATGGGGTCACCCGGGTTTTGGAGGCAGGTGATGGGCTTGAAGAAGATTTCCGGGCGGGTAGGGAGCGGCGCATTGCCGAGGTGGCTGCGGTAGTTGAGTCCGCAGGCGAGGACCTGGCGTGGTTCACATGGAAAGAGGAGTTTCACATCCTTAAGAGGGATGGTAGTGGCAGCGGGGCGGTGATCGCCGAAGAGGGGTCCGGCGAGGGGGCGGACCTGGTCGCCCTCGAGAAGGCCATACTGGGTGGCGTTGCGATGTCGGAAGCGGACGTAGCGCTGGACACTGCTTGCTGGTTGCTGGGCGTTCGCCGATTGTGACGCGGCGGCCAAGGCGGAAGTAGCAAGACCAATGGCTGCGTGGGCAATGGCGCTGCGGCGCGTGTGCATGGTGATAGCCTCCCAGAGAAACATGGAGGATGCCGGCGGGCATTCTCGTTCCGGGCATCATACCAGAGTGGACCCGGTAGTGATGAGGGAAACGCGAGGTTGCGGCGGCACCAGGTTGCGGCGGCACCAGGTTGCGGCGGCACCAGGTTGCGGCGGCACCAGGTGGCGGCGGCACCAGGTGGCGACGGATCAGAGAGGCAGGCAGGGAGCAGCGGCGATAGCGCGGGCTATCGCCGCCACGGACAAGAGCCGAAGGAAGCGTTGCACCTGGAGCGGGAACGGATTCGGCAGTTGTAGTGCCGATGTGAGCGTTTCGCGAGCGGATTCTCGCTGTATTGGATCCAGGGTGGATTCACTTCTTCCAGGCAGTGACGGTGATTTCGATGCGTGCCGGGCCAACCAGCTCTTTCACTCCAACCGTCGTGCGGGCGGGGAAGGGCTTGGTGAAGTAGGTGGCGTAGACCTCATTCATGGCCTGAAAGGTGCTCATGTCGGTGAGGTAGACCTGGACGGCGACGGCATCGCTGAAGGAGTATTTTGCGGCCTTTAGAATTTCACCGACATTTTCGAGGGTCTGCTTCACTTCGTCCTGGAACTTTTCGGGGTACTTTCCGTCAGGTGTTCGCCCTACCTGACCAGCGACGTATAAGGTTCCGTTAGCCAGGATACCGGGCGAATAAGGCCCAGCAGTTTGCGCTCCTGGAGGCGCAACAGCCTGTTTTTGCTGGGCAAAGGCGAAGACGCTGAGAAGCAGGACCAGGGAGAAGACGGATAGGACTCGGAGGTTTTGCATGGTGCTAGGATACTTGATTTCAGGGGCGAAGGTACCGGAAACCCCCCAAACTTCCGTACCATTAAGATTGAACCGAAAGTTCTATTGAATGTTTTTTCCCTATGGGCGATTCTGGGAACACCGAAGAGATTGAAATGGGACCGCAGGCAACAGCAATGGTGACAGAACAAACATCCAAGGGCGCGCAGATTCGTGGTCGCGAGAAGCGCTCCTCTATCCGCTTTCCTCTCGTCAGGGAGGTTCGCTTTAAGCGGTTGAGCATGCGAAGCTCAATCGACATCGGGCGAGGACAGACGATCGACATCAGTTCCAAGGGCGTGTACTTCACCAGCGACGTGACGTTGTCTGTGGGAGAACGCCTGGAGCTATCGATCAACTGGCCGGCCCAGTTGGACCAGAAGCTTCCACTGCAACTGGTGACGCTTGGCAGGATTGTGCGCAGCGACAGCGGGCGCTATGCGATGGCGATTGAACGCTATGAATTCCGCACGATGCGGGGCAACCAGCACTAGGATTTCGGGACGTGGCGCTCGTGCTGATCAGCGCGCGATCGGGCGAGGGCGCGATCGGGCGAGGGCGCGATCGGGCGAGGGCGCGATCGGGCGTCACGCTACTGATCGCCAGCACGCGCGGCGATGGGCGTGGATGAACGCCAAAGCGCATCGCGGCCCGTAGCGGGTTCCGCGTATAATACGGGCAAGTGCCTGCAGGATGCGCCAGCGACTACTTATTGCGTCCGGTCTGATTCTCCTTGTCCTCTCGGCGACCTTCGTCATCTGGCAGGGCTCGTTCAATTTCGGCGGTTACGGGCCGACTGACCTCAACCAGACTTTCCTGTTCTGGGCCATTTCCACCGTTGTTTTCCTGTTGACCTTAACGCTGGGCTTTCTGCTGCTGCGTACGGCGCTGAAGCTGTACCTGGAGCGAAAGAGCAGCCGGGAAGGCTCTCGCATCAAGACGAAGCTGGTGGCGGGAGCAATCGGGCTAACGGTGCTGCCTGGCATCTTTCTGGTGCTGTTCAGCATTTCGGTGCTGAACTACAACCTGGACAAATGGTTCAGCCGGCCTGGTGAGGGCATCAAGCAGCACTTGATTGCGATTGGGGTGGCGCTGGACCGCGAGGCGGCGGATCGCGCGATGACGCAAGCGCAGTTGCTGGCAAGCCACGACGGGGTGAGGGCGGCGATGCGGCAGGGGAACAACGCATCGCGGATGCTGACACCGTTGTGCGAGGAGTACCGGATTCCAGCAGCGGCGATCACGGATGCCGAGGATAGAGCGTTGGGGGGATGTGGGGATCCTGAGCAATTGGTTCCGGTATCCGGCAAGCGGGCCATTGCTCGGATTGCAGCTAGCCAAGGGGAACGCACGCTAGGCTTTGTGACCGTGGCGACGCGGCTGCCAATGGATTTGGCGCAGGAACAATCAGAAATCGTACGGTATCTGCGCGATTACGACCAACTGGCGATTGACCGGAGGGCATGGCGGGCCTTCTACCTGCAGTTGATGAGCCTGCTGACCCTGTTCGTGCTGTTCATCGCGATTTGGGTGGCGTTGTTGCTGGCAAAGCAGATCAGCACACCCATTGCGGCACTGCTACACGCGGCAGGCGAGGTGCGTAAGGGCAACCTGCAGTATCGAGTGAAGATCCCGGCGAATGATGAGCTGGCGTCGCTAGTGCATGGCTTCAATGAGATGACGCAGGATCTGGAGGCGAGCGCACAAGAGCTGGAACGGCGGCGGCGCTTCATGGAGACGATTCTGGAGAGCATCCCAACAGCGGTGCTTTCGGTGGATTCGGACGGGACGATCCAGCGAATCAACTCCGCGTTCAGGCAGATGTTTCCCAGGGTAGGACACGAGAGGACGGTGCGGCTGGAGGATGTGTTTCCGGCCGAGGACGCAGCGGAATTGCGCTATCTGATGACGAGGGCGTCGCGAACGGCGCTCGCTTCGCGGCAGTGGGAGCATGTGAGGAACGGGAGCGTGCGCAACATCAGCGTGACGGTGGCCGCCATTGACCGCAAGCCGCGTACTGGATTCGTTGTGGTGCTGGAAGACACGACAGAGCTGTTGCGGGCACAGAAAGCGGCGGCATGGCATGAGGTGGCGCGGCGGGTGGCGCATGAAATCAAGAATCCGCTGACACCCATTTCGTTGTCAGCAGACCGTATCCGGCGCAAGATTGACCGGGCGGGCGTGGATGATACGACAACCCGGGTTATCCGGGAGTGCGCGGAGATGATCGGACGCGAGGCGGATTCCGTACGGATGCTTGTGGATGAGTTTGCGCAGTTCGCGCGGATGCCGACGGCGCAACTGCGACCGATTGAATTGAATGACGTGGTGGAGGATGCGCTGCAGGTGTTCCACGGACGGCTGGGGGACATTGAGGTGCACATGCAACTGACGCCAGGGCTGCCGCGCGTGGAGGCGGATCCCGAGCAGTTTAAGCGAGTGATTGTGAACCTGGTGGACAACGCCGTAGAGGCCATGGCGGAAAGCGCGGCAAAGCGAATCAGCGTGGCCACGGCGGCACTGCCGGGCGGACGCGTGGAGCTGACAATTGCGGATACCGGTTGCGGGGTTTCCGATGAGGACAAGACGAAGCTGTTCGTGCCCTACTACTCAACGAAAGGCAGGGGCAGCGGACTGGGACTGGCGATTGTGAACCACATTCTGGAGGACCACCATGCGGTGATCCGGGTGGAGGACAACCAGACCGTGGGCACCCAATTTGTGATTGAGTTGCCCGCGCATCAGCAGGATGTACAGCCAGTCGCTGCGGAGGCCAGCCGCGCATGAACCCCGCACGCATCCTGGTGGTAGACGATGAGGATTCCATCCGCGCCACGTTGTGCGGGGTGCTGGACGATGAAGGGTATGCGTGCGTCGCAGTGCCCACCGGCGAAGAATGCCTGGAGTTGCTGCAGCACGAGAGCTTCGCGGTGGTGCTGCTGGATATCTGGCTTCCGGGCATGGATGGACTGGAGACCCTGTTGCAGTTGCAGCAGCTGGCGGCGGAACGGCGTCCGGCGGTGGTGATGATTTCAGGGCACGGCACGATTGAAACGGCTGTGCGCGCGACGAAGTATGGAGCCTTCGATTTCCTGGAAAAGCCGCTGACGATCGACAAGGTACTGCTGGCGGTGAAGAACGCCGTGCAGATGCGCGAGCTGGAGATGGAGAACCGGCGGCTGCGGGATGATGAGCTGACGCGGTATCAGATTCTTGGCGATAGCGTATCGATGAAGGCGCTTCGGCAGCAGCTGGGGCTGATGGCGGCCACCAAAGGCCGGGTGTTGATTTACGGCGAGAGCGGGACGGGTAAGGAACTGGTGGCGCGTGCGCTGCATGCGCAGAGTCCGCGGGCGGGCAAGCCGTTCGTGGAAGTGAATTGCGCGGCGATTCCGGAGGACATGATCGAAAGCGAGTTGTTGGGCGAACGCAACCGCAATCTACCCCCACCGCATCACGAGAAGCTGGGCAAGTTTGAGAGGGCCGAGGGGGGCACGCTGTTCCTGGACGAGGTTGGCGACATGAGTCTGCGGACGCAGGCGAAGCTGCTGCGGGTACTGGATGAGCAACGTGTGGAGCCCCTGGGCGCGCAGGAAGCCGTGCAGGTGGATGTGCGGGTGGTGGCCAGCACGAACAAGAATCTGGAACAGGAGATTGAACGGGGCAACTTCCGGGAGGATCTATTCTACCGGCTGAACGTGATCCCGTTTGTGGTGCCGCCATTGCGGGAACGGCGGGAGGACATCCCGGTGCTGTGCGCGCACTTTCTGCAGCAGTTCACCGCTGCCTACGGCAGGAAGCCGAAGACGCTGCTGGCGGATGCTCTACAGCTACTGCTGGAACATCCCTGGCCGGGGAATGTACGGGAATTGCGGAACCTGATGGAGCGCATCGCGATTCTGCATCCCGCCACGGAGGTGGCCGCAAAACACATTCCGCTAGACCGGACCCGGCGCGCGGATGCGCATAGTGACCGCTTTGTGGGCAGCCTGCAGGAGGTGCGCACGCGGATTGAGCGCGAGTACATCCTGAAGAAGCTGGAAGACACTGGCGGGAACGTATCAAAGACAGCGGAATTGCTGGGGCTGGAGCGGAGCAACCTCTACCGGAAGATGCGGTCACTGGGCATTGCGGCGAAGGAATAGAGGCAGCGGGGCCGAGGGCAGCAACAACCGATGCGTGGACGCATAGACATTGAAGAGGAATTGCGTGGAGAAGAGGGAGGAGAAGCCCCGGTCTGGGAACCGGGGCTTCTTAGAGGGGCTATGCAGCGGGCTGGGTCCCGCTGCTGGGGATGCTATTAAGTCAGATGATGACTTACTGTTGAACCCATACTAGCATTGCGGAGTTTCCTATCGCAATCCCTTTTTGCGTTTTTTTTGAAAAAAAGTGCAGATAGTCTGGTTTTCCAGTTTCGGGCCGGGAGCGATCGGATTTGCTACGATTTGAGAGGCAAGGAAACAGCTGTGGTTCTTTCGGACGTAGACATCAAAAAATACATTGAGGCGGGCAAGATCCGCTTCGAGCCGGCGTTGGGGCCAGAGCAATTTGGCAGTTGCAGCGTGGATCTGCGGCTAGGCAACGAATTCAACGTCTTCGAGTACCAGCGCTATCCGTTTGTAGACCTGAAGAATCCGGTGGGCTACCAGGACCTGATGCGGAAAGTGGTGGTGCCTACGGGCGAGGCCTTTGTGCTGCAGCCAAGCGACTTTGTGCTGGCCATCACCGAGGAGGCCATGGAGTTGGCTGATGATGTGCTGGGGCGGCTGGAAGGGCGTTCGAGCCTGGGGCGGCTAGGCATTATCGTCCACGGCACGGCGGGTTTGTTTGACCCTGGCTGGACGGGCAAGGCGACACTGGAACTCAGCAATTTAAGCCGCCTGCCGGTGGCGCTCTACCCGGGCATGCGAATTTGTTCGTTCACGTTCGAGCAGTTGTCCTCGCCATCGTCGAACCCGTACCGGACCAAGCCCGGGAACAAGTACGCCGGCCAGCAAGGGCCCATCGGCAGCCAGTTGAGCAGCGAAGTGAGCAAGATGGACCGGTAGGGAGCAACGCTACCAGGCGATGGCATGGATGGTGCTTGCGGGAAACTTTCGATTCAGCGATGGTGTCTAAGGCGGTGTAGCGACCCAGGAGGAGAACCTGCCCACAGCGGACCAAGGGGGCATACTCGAAGGCCTTGCGCGTCTGGTGTCAGCCCCATTCTGGGGCATGCTTGCGATCATGGCTGCCCTGGGGATGAACCCAATCTTCACCGAAGGGCTACTGGACGCGCTCCCCGTGAGTGGACACTGGGCAAACATCGCGCTGCTGCTTGCGGCAATTGCCGGCGTTCTGGTAGGTGGCGTGTTGTGGCATCCGATTGTTGCGGCGCACCGCGGAGATACCCTATCTCAATCGATGGAACGGGTGGTGGGCCGTTGGGCAGCGCGCTTGGTCGCGTGGACGCTAATTCCTGCTGTATTCTTCGTCCTCTTTCATCTGCATTTTCAGACGCTGCACTGGATCCTGATGGAGGCGCTGAACAGTGGCGGCCTTGCCCCCCGGGGTTCACCCGCATGGTCTTTGGCTGGATTGGGTGTGACGGTGCTGCTGGCGTTGCTAACCTGGCTGGGATGTTGGGATAGCTGGCACGGGTATGGTCGTTCAGCCACCTTTCTCGTAAAAGTGAGCTTCGTGGGGTGGCTGGGACTGATCTTGTCGTTGCTGCCCGGAATCCCTGAGGGCGCACTGCGCGCGCGCTCGGGACTCGCCATCGATTACAGCTTTGTTGTCGGCGTATTTCTACTGTGGTTCGGAGCACCGTTGTGGATGATGGGGCACCGATTGTCTATGACATTGCCGTCGAGCTTTGTGCGCAGGCCCGGGTTATCACTATGGATGTGCCTATGCGCGGTCCTGGCGGTGGTGTATCTCTTGGTGCGATACCTGTATTTGGGCATGCTGGGCACATACCCGAAAGTCTTGAACCTGTTGGGTAGCGGGGCCACGGATACGAGGCTGGGTGTGGCCAAGGTGATGGTCCTTTGCCTTTGCATGTTGGTGGTCCTTCGCCTTGGTCCACGCCTGCTGGCGGACCTGTGGGGAATTCCAGAGCACTCTGTATGGCGGGCGTTTCTGGTGGCCTCAATGGCTATCTTGTCAGCAAAGGCACCGAACAACTGGATGACAACCGACCTTATGGCTGCAATGGCCGTTCCGATACTTGCGCTGGCGGGCACGTTGAGTGGTGCCGAATGGGGTGATTTTCTGAGACGGCGCCGAAGTGGCGCCAAACGCGGAATGGAAGTGTCCGGACTAATGGCACCTAAGGGGAATCACTGGTATCTGTGGATCTGGGTGGGAGGACTGTTACTTCCTTCCCTAATCCCTTGGCACCGGTACGGACTGCCTTACGCACTATGGGAACTCTGCCGGCTACCGAATAGCGAGTTGCCATTAGATGTTGGAGTAATGTTTCTGGGCCTTCTGGACCTGCGGCGTCTCATGTGGCTGGCGGGGTACTACTGGGTGGCTAGCAGCGTCATTGTGCCTTGGCTGCTGTGCTTTGGAGGCGCTTTTGCATTAGGTTTGCGACGCGGGGTGCCTGAGGTTGTAGACCGGCAATACGACAAGTCAGCTTGAAACGCCGGAGCGGATCGCCGGGCTACCAGGCGAACTGGTGAACGGGGCCGGTTTGTTGGGCTACTTCCAGGTGAAGTTGAAGGCCCGCCTGATTGAGTGCGTTTTCCATCGTCAGACGGGCTACCGCGGGGTGGTTGGTGTGGTCACTCAGATGGCCCAGCACAAGGGTGTGGAGATCCCATTCAACGCCGCTGGTGACGAAGGCGGCGGCCATGTCGTTGGAGAGATGACCGTTGCGGCCCATCACGCGCTGCTTTACGCTCCACGGATAGGGGCCTACCTTCAGCATCTCCAAGTCGTGGTTAGATTCCAGCAACAGGAAATGGCAGCCCTTGAGGTGGTGCTTCACGGATTCCGGTACGTAGCCGAGGTCAGTCAGCAGGCCAAGGCGGTGGCCTTCGGCCTCGACAACGAAGCCCATGGGATCGGCGGCGTCGTGGGGAACGGTAAAGCTGCGGATGTCGAGGTCGCCAATGGAGAAGCGATCCCCGGGTGTGACCATCTCAACGGTGGGAGTGCAGGTGCGCCAGTCAATGGCCTGATGGGTGCGTTCATTGAGGTAGACCGGCAGGGGCTTGCCGGTGTGCGACTGATGGTGGCGCACCAGACTGACGAGGCCGGCGATGTGGTCACTGTGCTCATGGCTGATGACGACGGCATCCAGCGTGGCCGGATCGACTTGCGCCTCCGCGAAGCGTTCGTGCAGCGCGCGCCGGCTGATGCCCGCGTCAAACAGCACGCGCTGGCGGGAGGTGGAAACCAACGTGGCGTTGCCGCTACTGCCGCTGGCGAGAATGGTTACCTGAACGATGGCGGGGTCTCCGTGGGAATGGGGCGCTCCACACAATTGTAGACCGGAATGGAGGCAGGCAATCGCCGTTGGGGCGGAAACCTGGCTATGCGGTTGGAGTCTAAATGAGCCATGGATGAGGCATCACTACCCAAGAAACCGAACATCCGGATCGATGCGCAGCCGCTATCGCACTGGGGCGCTGTGGCACTGGTGTGGGCGCTGGTCCTAAACTTCTACTTTGCTTATCTCCTTTTTGGAACTCTGCCCCTCATGCGGCCTACTTGGCAAACTGCTCTGTGGCTGGCGTTTATGGCGGGCTTGCTGGTGTTCGGGTTGCTTTGGGCGCCGCTGCATGCAGGGTTCCATGGGCTGAGCTTCCTCGACGTCCTCAGCACGATGATCGGACGCTTCCCGGCGAAGACAATTTTGTGGATTGGATTCCCGGCCTGCATGCTTCTCTGGGTGCTGACGGAAATCCAAGGCTTACATCGGGTGGGCATGGACGTTTTGCACCGTTTGGGCGTGGTGACGTCAGACTCGTTGTTCGTTCCCATTGCCTTTCTGGTACTGGCAATCCTGTTGGGACTGCTGCTTTGGGTAGCGTCTTGGGATGACTGGAGAGGCTTCGGCCGTTCAAGCATCTGGTTGGCTAAGGTAGCCGCGGTAACTTGGGTGGGGCATACGCTTTCCTATCTGCCAAGCGTTGCTGCGGGTGAGATTCGCGCCAGTTCGAGCACTTCGATTGATGTTGGCGCCAGCCTAGGCTATGCCTTTATTTGGTTCGGCCCATTCCTGCTGTTGCTGGCCAAGCCTTTGGCGGAAGGGCAGCGCACCCGAACACCAGCAAGGGTAAGTGGGTCATTGTGGATTTGGCTGGCGGTTGGGCTGATTGCGATGTACGTGATGGGGCAGCATCAGTACCTGGGAGCATTGGGATTTCAGGGGAAGGTGCTTGGCCTCCCGATTGGGGGTGGTCCGAACCAAGTGGGAACAATCAAGAGCATGATGCTATTGCTGACGCTGCTGGTGGCGACGCGACTAGGACTTCGGCTCACGGCTGAGTGCTGGGGAATTGCGACCCGTTCGGCATGGCATGCAATCTTGGCGGCTTGCGTTACTGTACTAGCACTGAGTGGATTGGCGACTTGGGACCTCATGAGACCGTACCAACTGGCTGCCTCGTGTGTACTTGGCGCTGGAGGATTAGTGAATGGATGCTACTGGGGCCGTATGCTCTATCTGCACAGCCAGCATCGACCACCTTGGTGGTCTGGCGCCCAGAAGCCCGCTGGGGGTGCGCAGGTTTGGGGTATCACCATCCTGGCTTTGGGAATTGCAATGTCACTATGGACGCCCCTACCCAGTGAGGGTCTTTTGGATACACTGGCTACTCTGCGCGAAGCAGAGGCCGGGAGTATCGCCGCGATGATTGAGCGAGTCCTCCTTCGGGAAATGCTAGCGTGGGGCTTCGATTGGTCCGATAGCGCCCATCTAGCGGATCGACCGCTTATCGCGTGGATTTACTGCTTCGGTGGCGGATTGGTCTTGGGGTTTCGCACCGGCCGACAGGAAATCCTGACGCCGTCAACACCATCGAATTCAAGTCGCTAGGCCAGCAGCGCCTTCACCACCTTGGCGGGTTCCACTCCAGTTAGCTTCATGTCGAGGCCTTGGTATTTGTAGGTGAACTGGTCGTGCTTGATCCCGAAGCAGTGCATAAGGGTGGCCTGGAAGTCACGGACGTGGACCGGGTCTTTGACAATGTTGTAGCTGAACTCGTCGGTCTCGCCGTGGACGATGCCGCCCTTGATGCCGCCGCCTGCCATCCATAGGCTGAAGCAGCGGGGGTG
>DAISIM010000017.1:0-102376 GCA_036821995.1 Bryobacteraceae bacterium | reverse complement strand
CGCGCCTTCGTTGCCCCTCTCGTTCTTGGCCTTTGCATTGCGGCTACCTCCTGCAAAAAGCCAGAACTCTGGTCGGCCATTGTCTATCCCAATCAGACCGCGTCAAATTATCGCGAGGTGGGCGTATTCGAGAATGTTCAGGATTGCCTGCGGCGTGGACGCCAGCTAAAGGGCGACGGCTTTCTGGAATGCGGACTGAACTGCCGCTATGATGTCCAGGGCCTGTTCACCTGCGAACAGACCGTGCGACTGATGGAGCACCAGGAAGCGCGTTAGCGGCGGAAGCCGACATCTTCCATCACTGCATGCACCGTCCCCATCAGGCGTTCTTCCACTTCCGGAGTGAACTTGCCCGGCTGGCCGTAGTACATCATGCTTTCATCCGCCTCATAGCCACCCTCAGCCAGCACCCTCCGCGTGGGGATGTAGCACATCACATCGTTCGTGTAGCCCGCCACAACCAGACGCAAACCGGGATAGGCCTGCTTGATGTTTAGGCCGTAGTCCACCACTACTTCTCCACCGAGACCCACCAGGCCGAAGCGGTCACCTACCCGCAGGACCTGCACCGGGTAGTCCACCGCGGTCATATCTTCACCCTTGTCCATGCGGCCCAGCACCCACTCAGCCTGGCGCTTGCGATAGATATTCTCGTTGCTGCGCTCCTGCTCAAAATCCGCGCGTTTGTGCGGTTCAAACGGCAGATGCTCAAAGCGGAGACTATGCCGAACACCGCCCTCGATTGCCTCTAGAGATGACGATTCGCCCAGCACCTTCCGCACCGCGCCCGCCAGCGTCTTGCCGTGCTGCGGCGCGAGTTCCACCTTGCTGCGTGGGTAGGGGTTCTGGTCACCACCACAAAGCATCAGGAACAAGGCGGTGGCGCCAGGATATGCCTGCTGGAGTTCCTCTTGCGCATAGCCGGCATAGTCGCCCGCGACGGCGTTGAACTCCGCCGTGAGGGTGGTGTTGTGGCAGGCGTAGCCGAACAGCACCGCAAGCAGACTGCCGTCTACCCGCTCAACCCGTAGGACGGGGACGGTATGGTCAACCGGACTCACCGGCTTTGCGTTGGGGTTTTTATCCAGAAGTCGCTGTGCGCGGCGGTTTATGGCAAACGGAGCGGAGCCCTCGCCATAGCTTAGCTTTGCGGGTCCAAGGCTCGCCAAAGCCCCCCCAACTGCGGCCACCACTCGCTGCCGCAAGAACTCGCGATAGCGAGCTGATTTGGTCTTCTCTTCCTCATCGAACGAGAAAAGCACCTCCAGGTTCTCGCGCACCGCTGGCCCACTGTGGGTGTGGGAGCAGTTCAGCATCAGCGCCGAGGGAGGCAGCGCGTATTGACGCTGTACATCCGCTGAGATGGCATCCCGCAACGCGCGAGGTATGCCAATAATGTCGATCGTGACAATAACGGACCGCTCTCCCTGGGCATCCTCCAATGCGAGCGCCTTGGCGAACAACTGCTGCCTCACTTCGCTGGCGGGGGACGTTCGCGCCGCATAACCAGATAGCCAGAACGGCAGCTCTGGAGGTGTGATGGTTTCCGTGGCCACCCCCGCACGCATTGCCGGCTGCTTCCCGCAGGAGATGGCGCAACACATTGCAACCATCAAGGCGAACACGAATCCAAAGGACGCACGCGTAGTGTCCATGGTGAAACTCCGTTTCTCGTAGCCTAGCCCATGCGCTATCGTTACGCGCTTGGCAGATGCTTACAGGTAGATGTGCCTTGCTAGTCGAGCCACTACCCTTTCCGCGGGCCACGAATAGGCATCCTATGCACAGGGGCGCCGCTGAGGGCGAACACCGCGTTGGCGACAGCAGGCGCTACGCTCATGATGGGAGTTTCCCCAGCCCCCGCCGGTGGGCTCTGCTTGCGGTCAAGAAGAACTACATCCATCTTGGGCATGTCCCGGAGTCGGGGCGTTCGGTACTGGCGGAAACGCCCGTTCGTAATCATCCCATTCGCGAAGCGGATTTCTTCGCGCAGCACCGGCCCAAGTGCCATCACTACGCATCCTTCTACCTGCTGCAACAAGCCCGCCGGGTTCAGGACAGCGCCACATTCGTAAGCGGTGCACAGCTCGACAACCTTGGGCACACCAGTGCGAGGATCGAGTTCAACCTCCGCGCAGGTAGCCACTACTGAGTTCTTCTCTGTGCCGCAAGCGATGCCTATGCCACGATTCTCAGCCATGCGGCCCCTCCGGCGAGTCCAGCCGAAGCGCTCCGCCACCGCCGCTAGTACTGCCCGCAACCGCTCGTCCTTAAGTTGCGACATGCGGAACTCCAGTGGATCCTGCCCGGCAGCGGCTGCCAACTCATCGATCGCGGACTCACGGGCGAAGTTGTTCGCAGTCGATGCCAGCGCACGATAGGAGCCCTGTCGCAGCGGCGTATCGGCTCGCAGAAACTCCTCGCGTGTGGCAGCAGCGGCATAAGGACTGCGCAGTCCGGAGGCGCCTGAGTTGTAGTTCAGGAACTCCCAGGCAGCCAGCTTCCCGTTAGCGTCCACACCAGCGCGCACCTCAATGAGCGCTGCCGGACGACAGTAGGCCCAAGCAAACTCCTCTTGGCGTGTCCAGCGCAGTTGCACCGGGCGCTTCACTTCCCTTGCCAGGCGGGCAGCCTCGATGGCAGCTTCTCCGGTATGCTTCCCCCCGAAACCTCCTCCAAAATCCGGTACGATGACGCGCACCTGATCTGGCTGTAGCCCGAAAGCTTGGGCGATGTCCTGCCGCACACGGAAGGGATTGCTGGTTCCGGTCCATACCGTCAACTGACTGCCCGCCCATTCCGCCACCGCAGCGCGCGGTTCCATCGGGGCATGATGCGCGTAGGGCACTTCAAACGTGGCCGAGATGGTTTTCGCTGAACTTGCGAGTGCTGCCGTTACCGCAGGGTCAGCGCCAGGCCCCTTGCCTTCCGCAGTCTTGCGGAAGTGATCCCACAGATCTGCCTGGGCCACCGCCACTGGGGCGCTCCATTTGGCGCGCTCCTCTGCCGTGTCGGCTGCCTGGCGTGCGGCAAACGCGGTCTTGGCTACGAAACCCGTGAAGTCCTTGTCGCGAACTACGGTAACGCCGTCCAGGTTGGGTGCACTGTCGAGATCCAGTTGCTGCAGCGTCGCGCCATAGGCTGCGGGTCTCAGAACAGCGCCATAAAGCATTCCAGGCCGCTGGATGTCAGAGGGGAACGCGTGGCTTCCGGTCACGATGTCCCGTCCATTCATGCGTGCGGTGGGCTTGCCGAGGACCTGCCATTCCCCGGGCGACGTCTGGGCAATACCCGAGGGCTTGGCCTGCGCACG
Source organism: Bryobacteraceae bacterium (assembly GCA_036821995.1). GTDB lineage: Bacteria > Acidobacteriota > Terriglobia > Bryobacterales > Bryobacteraceae > JACTMJ01. Next base: position 99,063 of record DAISIM010000017.1, on the reverse strand, counting down.
CAGAAACGCGATGTCCTTTGCCAGGTCAGAGTAACTGACTGAGAGACGCGAGCGAGGCTCAGTCACCTTGCCCTCGGCAACCCGCAGGGGATCCACATCGATCTTCCACTTTGTGGCGGCAAAGCGCAGCAGCAAGGCGCGCCCAGCGGCGGCTGCTTCCCGAACCGCGGGCAGCGTGGACGGTGTGGTGCGACTGCCGGCGGTGATTCCGTCATCTGGCGTGAGCGCCGTATCGGCCATCTGCACAGAGATGGCGGCCAAGGGCACTCGTAGTTCCTCGGCGGCCGCCATCGCCAGTTCGGTGCGCGCGCCCTGTCCCTCTTCCACCTTGCCGTTATAAACCGTAATGCCGCCATCCTCGCTGAAGCGGATGCGGGCATCAATCGCGCTCTGGGCCGCGGGACGTTGCCCAGCGGCATCCTGGCAGCCAATGGCCAGCAATAGAAAGCCGCCAGCCACGGTTTGCAGAAACACTCGCCGCTCTACGGGGAAGTGATAGGCGGGTGACTCCAGAAGCTCGTAGCGCTCCGGCTCCTGCGCGTCGATGGGCATCGGGTTACTGGCCGCCATGCTGCACCTCCACTACGTTCGGCTTTGCGGCACTTTGCGGGCTCTGTCCCTTTACAAGCGCCGCTGCGCGGTCAACCGCCACCAGGATGCGTTCATACCCGCAGCAGCGACACAGATTCCCATCCAGCGCCGCCACCACCTGCTCTCGGCTGGGTGACGGATTCGACTCCAGCAACACCACCGTCTGCAGAATCATGCCGGGTATACAGTAGCCGCACTGCATTGCGTTTTCGTCCAGAAATGCCTGCTGTACCGGATGGAGAGCGCCACCATCGGCCAATCCCTCAATGGTACGTAAGGCCTTTCCCTCGGCGCGCCGCACCGGCGTTAAACACGAAAGCGTGGGCTTGCCGTCCATCACAACGGTGCAGGCGCGGCATTGCCCTTCGCCACACCCAAACTTCGTGCCGGTTAGCTGCAAATCCTCGCGCAGAACATCCAGCAGCGGGCGTTCGGGATGAGACTCCACTTCCTGTGGTTTCCCGTTGACGGTAAATCGGAAGGATGGCATAGACAGTCCTTATCGTGGTACCCGGTTCGCCTTCGGAAACGACACGGGTTGCCTCTGATTCTATGGCATTCGATTCCAGGAAAGTACCCCCACCTCGCCCCACCCGTCCCCACTTTCTGGCACGTTCCCGCAATACAATGGGAAAACCTCCGTAGCTGATTGGAGTTTCGCCATGCAACGACGCCAATTTCTCTCCACTGCTGCTGCACTCAGCGCGATAGCCAGCACCACCCCTGCCCCGATGGCTTCCGGTGCGCAGGCTGCTTCCCATGCGCCCATCAAGCTGGGACTCGACTTGTTCAGCGTGCGCGACCAGGGATGGACCGCCTTTGAGATGCTGGATTACGCCGCCCGCCACAAGGTGAAGTATGTCCAGTTTTCCGTTACCCGCTTCTATGGTCCGCAGGATCAGGCGCACCTGCGCAAGGTCCGGGAACACGCGGACTCGCTGGGGATCCGGCTAGAGACGGGAATGGATTCCATCTGCCCTACGTCCACCCGTTTTCCTAAAGACCAGGGTACGGCGGAACAACAGCTTCTACGGCAGTTGGAAACAGCAAGGATTGTCGGCTCCCCAATTGTGCGCTGCTACCTGGGCAGTATGGCTGACCGGCGCACTGAGCTCTCCTTTGAGCAGCACATCGAAAGCATGCTGGGTGTGCTGAAGGGTGTCCGCAGCCGCTTCAAGGATGCCGGCGTCAAGGTGGCCATCGAGAACCACGCCGGAGACTTCCGCGCCGAACGTCTGCGCCGGGTGATTGAAGAGGCAGGCAAGGACTGGACCGGTGTCACATTCGATTCCGGAAACCCTTGCTGGACCATGGAAGACCCGCTTACCGCGCTGGACTACGTGGCGCCCTACGTTGTGACAGCACACTTGCGCGACTCCTATGTCTGGCCGACTGAGTCTGGCATCGGGGTCCAGTGGATCCGCTTCGGCCAAGGTAATGTGCGCATCGCTGAAGTAGTGAATCGCCTGCACGAGGCGCAGCCCAACGTGGTGATGAACCTGGAAACGATATGCATCGGCAACCGGGCTTTTGCATTGAAGCAGCCAGAGTTCTGGAAGGGTTACGAGGATGTGACGGCCCAAGATCTGATACCCCTTTACGCCCGGGCAGAGATGGGCTTCCCGCTGCCGGACCCTCCCAAGCGCAGCCGGGAGGAAGCCGCCCGCGTTCAACTGGAAGATTCTGACGTCTCCATCGATGGCTTCCGCAAAATTATCAGGAGCCTTGGAAAGCAGGAGTCCTGAGCGGGCTCCGCGCGCTGGTGTACCGGGGTCGCTACTTCGCTATCGTTTCTGACTGCACCGCATCCCGATCCCGGTCGTCGCTTGAGCCGGCGTGGGCACAGTACCAATCGTAGGTGGATTCCAGACCGGCCCGCAGCTTGATCTTTGCTTTCCATCCCAATGCCTGAAGGCGGCCGACATCCAACACTTTGCGAGGCGTCCCATCCGGTTTGCTGAGATCCCACTGCACGTCACCGCGATAGCCCACCACCTCCCGAATGGTCTCCACGAGTTCCGCAATTGTCAGGTCTTCGCCACAGCCCACATTCAGCGGCATCGCCTCATCGTACTTACGCATCGTGAACAGGCAGGCATCGGCGAGGTCGTCAACATGCAGGAACTCGCGGCGAGGCTGTCCGGATCCCCAGACCCTGACGGAAGGTAGCCGGAGTGCCCGCGCCTGATGAAAGCGCCGCAGCAACCCCGGAATCACGTGTGAGTGCTCCGGGTGGAAGTTGTCTCCTGGTCCGTAGAGGTTTGTAGGCATCAGGGAAATGGCTGAGAATCCATGCTGCCGGCGATAGGCTTGGCACAGTTCGATGCCGGCGATCTTCGCCACGGCGTAGGCGGAGTTGGTGCTCTCCAGCGTTCCGGTGAGAAGTGCTTCCTCACGGATGGGCTGTTGAGCGAATTTGGGATAGATGCACGAGGAACCCAGAAACAGGAGCTTCCGTGTGCCGCACTTCCAGGCCGCATGGATCACATTGGCGGCAATCAGCAGATTCTCCCGTGCAAAGTCCGCGGGGTAAAGGTCGTTCGCCAGAATTCCGCCCACCTTTGCCGCGGCAAGGAAAACATATTCTGGCAGTTTTGATTCGAAATACTTCTCCACGGCGGACGCATTGGTCAAGTCCAATTCCTGCCGGCTTGGTGTGAGCAGGTTCTCGAATCCCTCCGCGGTCAACTTGCGGAGGAGAGCGGAACCCACCAGACCCCTGGATCCAGCGATGTAAATGCGTGCATGCTGAGGCATGAAGTCCTCACTCACTGTTGCCGGACTCACTGCCTGCCGCAGGGCGAGAATGTCTTGCGCGGCGTCTGTTGCAGCTTGGGCAAGAACGCTCATGGGCTAAAGCCCTCCCATTGATACGAATTGAGGGTCAGCGTGCACCTGCGAGGGCATCATCGATCTTGCTTCCTGAAGACGCTGACTGTCCCGGTGAGTGAGCGCGTCGGCTACCACACGCTCACGTCGCGCCAGCAGCCAATCATGCTCGGCCATCATCCGCACGAGTTCGCCAAAGCCAACCTGGGGTTTCCATCCTAAGTCGCGCTGCGCCCTGGTTGAGTCGCCGCGAAGGTAATCTACCTCCGCGGGCCGGTAGTAGCTGGGGTCAATTTCCACATGATCCTGATAGTTGAGGTCCACCGCTCGAAAGGCCATATCCAGGAAATCCCTTACGGAATGAGCTTCTCCCGTCGCCACCACATAGTCTCCCGGCTCGTCCACCTGCAGCATCCGCCACATGGCATCCACATAGTCCCCCGCGAAGCCCCAGTCGCGGCGTGCTTCAAGGTTGCCCAGGTAGAGCTTCTGCTGCAGCCCCTCGCGGATGCGGCCAGCCGCCCGCGTGATCTTGCGCGTCACGAAGGTCTCGCCCCGTCGTGGGCTTTCGTGATTAAATAGGATGCCGTTCGCGATGAACAGGCCGTGAGCCTCCCGGTAGTTAATGCAGTTCCAGTGGGCCGCCATTTTCGCTACCGCATAGGGGCTGCGCGGATAGAACGCCGTCCGTTCGGACTGCGGCGGCGGCGCGGCACCGAACATTTCGCTGGATCCCGCCTGATAGACTCGAATCTCCCGGCCGATCCTGGACTGTACGTCCCGCACCGCTTCCAGCAGGCGCAGGGTACCCGTGGCCACCACGTCCGCCGTGTACTCCGGCTGTGAGAACGACACCTTGACGTGTGACTGCGCGCCCAGGTTGTAGATCTCATGCGGCTGTGCGCGTTCCATCACAGCACGCAGGCCAGAGGCATCGGTGAGGTCACCGTAGTGCAGTAGCAGCCTCGAGTCACCCTCGTGCGGATCCTGGTAAAGATGGTCAATCCGTTCCGTATTGAACGTGGAACTACGGCGGATAATGCCGTGAACGGTGTATCCCTTCCCCAGCAAGAGCTCAGTCAGGTACGATCCATCCTGGCCCGTGATGCCAGTCACCAGCGCTCGTCGCCCATTGCTGGGAATCGTTGCCCAGCAGCAGCTTGGCTGCTGCTGTGTGACGGTTGCTCTGCACAGGGCGTCCAGGGAAGCCGATCCCGGTGGCGGTTCTCGATTTAAGGGTTCCACGAGGTATGGATCGGCGCAATTTCGCCTGGACTTTAGGATTTGGGATTCTCAGCGATCCGCAACGCAAGAGATTGGGCGGACTGAACATGCGCCAAGCCCCAAATGTGAAACGGCCGGGTTCCGAGGGAAGATCGAAACCCGGCCGTTGAAGAAGGAAAGAAGAAGGACGCGACACTCCATCACGGGAGCGCCGAAATCAAGTTAGAGCGGGCTATACCGCCAACCTCAGAATAGGGCGCTTACGGGAACCTGTCCATAAGCAAAAGCCATTAGTCACTAGTAATTAACCGTGCCCACTCCACGGTGCCACAACTCGCTCATCACTTGGCATCGCGCCAGTTCGGCCCTGTACCCACCTCCGCAATGAGGGGGACATGGAGTGAGGCGGCGCCCTCCATCTCCTGACGGACGAGCACGGTGAGCGAATCCACTTCCTCTGGAGGCGTCTCAAACACCAGTTCGTCATGCACCTGCAGCAACATCCTTGCCTTTAATCCGCGCTGGCGCATCTCCCTGTCGATACGGATCATTGCCACCTTGATCAGGTCCGCTGCCGCCCCCTGCAACGGCGTATTCACCGCGGTTCGTTCCGCAAACGACCGCGCATTCGGGTTCTTTGCGTCAATGTCTGGAATGGGGCGGACACGGCCAAACATCGTGCGCGTGAACCCGCTCGCTCGCACTTCGGCAATCGTCCGCTCGATCCAGTGGCTTACCCCCTGATAGCGCCGGAAGTAGTTGTCGATGTAGGTTTCCGCCTCCTTCTTGGGGATACCCAGCTGGCTGGCCAAGCCAAAAGCGGTTTGCCCGTAGACGATGCCGAAATTCACCGCCTTGGCATTGCGCCGCATCTCCGCGTTCACTAGCTCCGGCATCACTCCGAAGACTTCCGCGGCAGTGCGCGTGTGGATGTCCTCTCCCTTGCGAAATGAATCTGTCAGGACGGGGTCGCCGGATAGGTGTGCCAGCAGTCGCAATTCAATCTGCGAATAGTCAGCGGCCAGCAGCACCCAGCCGGACTCGGGTACGAATGCCGCACGGATTTCCCGCCCTTGCTCAGTGCGGATGGGAATGTTCTGCAGGTTCGGGTTTGATGAGGACAGCCTTCCCGTTGCAGCCCCCGCCTGATTGAAGTTGGTATGGATGCGCCCCGTAGCCGGTCGCATCAGGGCCGGTAGCGCGTCTACGTATGTTCCCTTCAGCTTAGCGATCTGGCGATACTCCAGCACCTGCGCAACCATTGGGTGTTTCGGCGCCAGCGCCTCCAGGATGTCCGCGGCGGTTGAGTGAACCTTTCCTTTACCTGTCTTCACTGGAGCTGGCAGCCTGAGTTCTTCAAACAGCACCTTGGCCAGCTGCTGGGGTGAGTTGATGTTGAATGCATGACCCGCGTGGGCGTGGATCTCCTTCGTTAGCCCCTCCAGTTGCGCCTCCATTCGCTGAGAGATCGCTGCCAACGTGTTTGTGTCCACGCGAATACCGGTAGCCTCCATCCTTGCCAGAACAGGGGATAGCGGCAGGTCAATCTCCCGATAGACCGCCTCCAGATCCCGCTCCTGCAGCTCCGGCAGCATGTGATCGCGCAGCCTCCACAACAGGCCTGCAATCGCAGCCGGATTGGCGTCCAGACCCTGCTGGAAGCGCTTCTCGGCCAGGGCAGCAAGGGTGGCTGCGGAGGGCTCAGCATACAACAGAAAGCCCATGAGGAAGACGTCATCTACTGGTCCCTGGACGGTGCCCCAACCCGCATCAAGTGCCAACAAATGCTGCTTGTAGTCGTAGACGATCTTGCCAATGGTGTCGTCCGCAAACCATTTCCTAACCTGGTCCTCAGCGGCAGCGGGCAAGCTGCGCGCGACGCTGGGTGAAAGGCCCAGATAGAAGGCGGCGTGCTCGTCCAGCGTGGATACCTCCACTTTCGCTGCGCGTACCAGCGACAAAGCGCCCGCCTGACGGATTTCCATTTCCACCGCCACCAACTCTTCCGGGGTCTGGACCGCTTTCAGGTCGCGTTGCGCCTCCTCTGCCACGGTCTGCACCGCGCGTAGCGCCCGCCCGAATTCCAGGTCGCGATACACCGCCTCCAGCGCCGCCGCATCTGGATCCTGCAGCCGAAGCGATTCCAGATCCAGATCCAACGGTGCATCGGTGCGTATCCGCGCAAGGTCCTTGCTCAAGAGAATCTGATCCCTATGGTTTTGGAGGCTCTCCCGGTACATCTTTCGGGATACCTCCTCGGCGTGCGCAATTACTTCCTCTACGCTGCCATACTGCTGGACAAGGTCCCTGGCCCCTTTATCGCCAATCCCGGGCGCGCCGGGAATATTGTCCACGGCATCTCCCTTCAGCGCCAGCAGATCCACCACCTGCGAGGGCCGGACGCCCATGAATTCCAGCACGCCCGCTTCGTCGTAACGCAGGTCATCCTTCATCGGGTTCAGCATCGTCACGCGTGGCGTCACCAACTGCAGCATGTCTTTGTCGCTGGAGACGATCACCACGTCCATCCTGTCTGACGCGCGGTGGGCCAGCGTCCCAATCACGTCATCTGCTTCGTAGCCCGGGGCTTCGATCACTGCGACGCACATCGCCTCCAGCACCCGGCGAATGTCGGGGATTTGCTGCAGAAGGTCCGGTGGCGTCTCGCTACGGTTCGCCTTATAGCCGTCAAACAGTTCATTCCTGAAATTGGGGCCGTCGCTCTCAAAAACTGCGGCGAGATAGTCCGGCCGGTACTGGTCCCGCAGCCGCCGGATCATATTGTTGAAGATGTACGTTGCCTCAGTGGGTACGCCTTTGGAATTCCGCATCGGCGCGGCGCTGGACCTGGCTCGCGCGTGGTAGGCCCGGAAGATGAATCCAAAGCTGTCAATCAGAAAGAGCGTGGGTCGGGCCATGCCTCATGATAGCCAACGGCCCCGGGCTACCACGCAGCGGATTCGCCTGGCCTTCTGTGCCGGACCCTCGCTCGCCGGTTTACAGAAGTTACGCGTCTAATCCTGCAGTGGAAACCGCGTACCCAATGTAAACGCGCCAGTGGTACTCAGAGAACATGGGTGGTGTGGTATTTGTGACACATAGAGAGGGAAATAAGCCACGTAAATTGAGTCGCTTACGGGCTTTTCAAAATTTCGAATTAGGCTACACTGGATAAAGGTAGCAATGACAAACTTGCGCTTTGAATGCACCCTTCGTAAGCCGGTCTCCGCACGAGGAGTGGGCCTTCACAGTGGCGTTCCGGTTTCCATCACGCTACGGCCAGCACCACCCGGTACGGGCATCGTTTTTCGCCGTACGGATCTCGAGAATTTTGAGATTCCAGCCAAGTGGAAATATGTGGCTCGGGTCAGCTACGCCACCAGCCTTATGCGCCAAGGCGTGTTGATCTCCACCACAGAGCATCTGCTGAGCGTCTTCGCCAGCATGGGTGTCGACAACGTCTTTGTGGATATTGACAACCTGGAAGTTCCCATCGTGGATGGCAGCGGCCTTCGTTTCGTCGAGATGATTGAGGAGGCCGGCTTGCGTGCTTCGCGCCGGCCCCGCCGCTACCTGCGGATCCGCAAGCCAATGACCCTTGAAGACAAGGGAAAGAAGATTTCCGTGTTGCCCTGCGATGGGCTGGTGGTAAGCTGCGAAGTCTTCTTTGACCATCCTTACGTGGGCCGTCAGACATTGGAGGTTCCCATCAGTGCGGACCGCTACGCCCGTGAAATTGCTCCCGCGCGGACCTTTGGTTTTGAGCGCGAACTGGACGCGATGCGCGAGATGGGCCTGATCCGTGGCGCCTCCCTTGAGAGCGCCGTCTGCTTTACCCCTACCAGCGTTTTGAATGAAGGCGGACTTCGTTTCGCAGACGAACCCTGCCGGCACAAGATTCTGGACCTCATCGGGGATTTCGCCTTGCTGGGCCGCCCGCTGCTTGCCCACGTCATTGCGGAACGGGCCGGCCATGCCCTTCACGTAGCCATGGTGAACAAGATCATGTCGGACCCCGCCTGCAGCGAGCTGGTAACCTTTGACCAGTTGGCATCCTTGGTGACAGAATCGCTGGTGGCGGCCGACGGGCTCTCCTGATTTCAGGTGTATCCCCTCCCGGATTCGCGCATCCACTTGGTGACAGCTAGCCGTCGTGACATCAGGGAACCAACGCATAGCATCGATGCCCGAGTGGCTGTTGCCCCCGAACGTCATTACCTACGTCCGGTTGGTGCTGGCGCCCATGGGTGCTTACGCGATTATCCACGGCCACCACATCGAGGGCCTGTGGCTGGTACTGGCGGCTGGAGTTTCCGATGGCCTTGATGGATTCCTGGCCCGGCAGTTCCGCTGGCGCAGCCGCCTGGGCAGTTACCTTGACCCCCTCGCCGACAAGCTTCTGCTGGTGCTCGTTTTCTTCGCTCTTGCCATTGCGGGATTCCTGCACTGGGCAGTCCTCGTGCTATTTGGCATCCGGGACCTCTGGATTCTGGGCATGGTTGCCTTCGCATGGCGCCGCACGACAGTTCGTGATTTCCCTCCGCGGATTCCAGGGAAACTCACCACGGTGTTCCAGATTGCCTTGGCATTGCTGATGCTGGTGGAGAACGCATACCCGCAACTGGCGCCACCCGGCCTATCCCGTCTGGCGCTGATTCTGGCATGCGGCGCGTCCGTTGTCAGCGGTGTGGACTATACACTGGTCGCGTGGAAGCGGTATCGCACCTATCTGAGTTCAATTCCCAAACCCACTTGAATTGACGCGTTCTTGGGTCCGGTATAGTCTAAGTATCGTGGGCTCCCTTGTGCGCTACTTGCCGGCTGCCTTGTATCTCCGCTTGGGGTTTGTGCTGGCCTGCGTGGCGATCTTGGCCGCTATACTCGCCCGATTCTCCTTTCTTGCCTTGCCGGTAATGGCCATCAGCGCGCTTGCCGCGGTGGCCATTCTGTACGTCACCCTTCGCGGTCCCGTTGAAATCCACGATAGCCATCTGCAAGTTGGCCGCAAGGTGATTCCATGGGAGGCGGTGAGCCATGTATGGTCGCCCTCCCTGCAAACCCCCTTGCTGCTTCCCCTTACGCTGAATAGTGAGCGAAGTTATGTATTGGTGTACCCTGGCAGCCGCGAGAGCGGCCAGAAGCTTCTGCATCAGGTGCGTCGCCATGCCCGCTTTGCCCTCATTGACGGCCTTCCCTTCCGCCAGTATTGGGATGAAGACCTCGAGAATTTTCGTGATCGCTGCCTGGTAACTGACCAACAATGGAATGTCCTTAGCGCCGAAGACGAGCATGAAGTGGAGCAGCTGTTCCAGCGCCTCCGCAACGACGGCGCGTTCAACCGCTTTGATCCCGAGGGCCACCCCCACGATTCCGAGGGCCAAAATTCCTAGCATGTCTGCTTCCCGCCGCAGATGGCTGATAGCTGCGGCCTGTTTCCTGGCGTTGCTGGCTGCAGCCCCGCTTTGGCTCCCCTGGCCGGGCCTCTTTTTGGTGAACAGCAGCCCTCCACAGAAAGCCGATGCCGTCCTTGTACTCGCAGGCGACTATCACGGCTACCGCACTCAGGCCGGCGCTGAATTGGTGAAGGAAGGGATTGCCCCGATTGCCCTCATTAGCGGCAGCGATTGGTACTACGGCCTGTGGGAATGTGACCTTGCCATCGATTTCGCCGTCAAGAACGGCCAGCCCCGTGAGATCCTTGAACCCTTCCGCCACCCGGCCACCAGCACAGATGAAGAACTGAGACTATTCTTTCCAGTTGCCCAACAGCGCGGCTGGGAACGAGTGATTGTCGTTACCAGCAACTACCACACACGCCGCACCGCCATGCTGGCCAACCGCTACAAACCTGCTGGCCTGGAGGTGGCGGTCTTTGGCGCACCTGACCGTTATTTCCAGCCGGAGCAGTGGTGGTGGCATCGTGAAAGCCGCAAGATCTTGTTTTTTGAGTGGACCAAGGTCTTCGCGGCTGTTCTGGGGGGTTTGTGAGCGCATCAGCGGACCAGCCCAAAGTAACCCTCGGTGCGGTACGGGACGCCTTCCGCTTCCTTGCGCCCTATTTCCACCCCTATCGCCTACCCATCGCGATGGGTATGGGCTCGCTGCTGCTGAAGAATGCTGCCGGTGCCGTGATGCCCCTGCTTATCAAGGCAGGCGTGGACTCGTTGGAAACTGGCGTGGATATGCCCGCCATCCTGCGCATATCAGGCTGGATGGTGCTGGCCATCCTCCTGAAGGGATTCTTCCAGTTCTGGATGCGCGTGCTGCTAATGAACGTCTCCCGCGATATGGAGTACGACTTGCGGCGCGATATATTCGCCAACCTCGTCCGGCTGTCCAGCGACTTTTACGCCCGCACCCGCACCGGCGATGTGCTGGCCCGTGCTACCAACGACCTCAACGCCGTTCGAATGATGGCTGGTCCAGCTGTCATGTACTGGACGGAAACCGTCACTCTGGCCATCGTCGTACTGGCGTTGATGTTCCAGGCGGACTGGAAACTCACCCTGGCGGCGTTGTTGCCCGCGCCGATTGTAAGTGTGGTGGTGGCTATCCTTGGCCAGAAGATCCACCGCTACTTCCAGCTGATCCAGGAGAAATTCTCCGATATCAGCAGCATGGTGCAGGAGAACCTGCAGGGGGTCCGCGTGATTCGCGCCTATGCGCAGGAAACGGCCGAACAAGACCGCTTCGCTCGCCTGAACCAGGACTACATCCGGCACAACCTGAAGCTGGCCAAGGTTTCCGGCCTGTTTATGCCCGCGCTGGAGTTTCTCATTGGAGTTTCGTTCCTGCTGGTTCTGGGCGTGGGTGGCTGGCGAATGCTACAGGGCGAACTTACGGTGGGCCAGTACGTCATGTTCAACACCTTTATGGGATTGCTGGTGTGGCCCATGATCGCCATGGGCTGGGTGGTGAACCTCACCCAGCGCGGACTTGCATCCCTGCAGCGGATCCGGTCCTTCCTGGAGGAGCAGCCCAGCATCGCCGACCCCGCTGAAAGCCCCATCACCGGCACCATCCAGGGGTCCATTCGCCTGGAGAATGTAAGCTTCCAGCACGATACCGGCCATGCCTTGCAGGGCATCACTCTCGACATTCGGCCTGGCGAATCCATCGCGATTGTTGGCCCTACTGGTGCAGGCAAGAGTACCTTGGCCAAGCTCATCCCCCGGCTGATTGAACCCAGCCAAGGGGATGTGTTTATTGACGGCCAGCCTGCCGCCGCCTATGCACTCAGTAGCCTGCGCGGCCAGGTCGCCATGGTGCCCCAGGAGACCTTCCTCTTCTCTACCACCCTCTCTGAAAACATCGCATTCGGCGTCCCTGACGCAACCACGGAGCAGATCCGCGAAGCAGCGGAACTGGCCGGGCTGGGTCCGGATCTGGAGACTTTTCCGGACGGGTTGGAGACGAAAGTGGGCGAGCGCGGCCTCACCCTTTCAGGCGGCCAGAAGCAGCGGGTCGCCATCGCTCGCGCGCTGCTGGCGAATCCGCGCATCCTCATTTTGGACGACGCCCTTGCCAGCGTGGACAACATCACCGAAGAACGCATTCTGCATTCCCTCCGCTCCCGTATGGCTGACAGGACGACGATGTTGATTTCGCATCGCGCCTCCACAGTGCGGGAAGCTCACCGCATTGTCGTGCTGCAGGGCGGGCGAATCACCGAAGAGGGCACGCATGAGCAACTTCTGGCCCAGAGCGGTTACTATGCTGCGCTCTGCAAGCGCCAGGAGATGGAAGCAGAATTGGAAGCGATCTCCTGAGGACCTTTCAGCAATCCACTACACCAAAGTTGGAAACAGCAACCCATGCCTCTAGCGTTGCACTCGCGCTGAGCCTCCAGCCGCGAAGGCGCGTACCTGGTCAAGCGTTGCCATGGTGGTGTCGCCTGGGGTAGTGGTAAGCAGTGCGCCATGTGCCCATCCCAACTTCAGCGCCGCTTCCGGCTCCTCACCGGTTAGAAGTCCGTAAAGGAAGCCGGCCGCGAATCCGTCTCCCCCACCGATACGGCAGTACACGTCCAGTTCGGCCGTGGGCGATACATAGGTCTTGCCATCAATCCATGCCACCGCGCCCCAGCTGTGCCGATTGGTGGAATGTACCTCGCGGAGGGTCGTCGCTACTACCTTGATGTTGGGGAACTTTGCCGTCACATCGCCAATCATGCCGAAGAAGGCAGACGGATCCAGCTTGCTCTTGGCCGCCACTTCCGGCCCGGGGATCCCCAAACCTAACTGAAGGTCCTCTTCATTGCCCACCAGCACGTCCACATGGTCAACGATTTCCTTGATCTGGGCGACGGCACGTTCATGTCCGCCTACGATATTCCACAGCTTGGCGCGATAGTTCAAGTCAAACGAGGTGGTGGCCCCTGCTGCTTTCGCCGCCTTCATCCCTTCCACAATCACGTCGGCAGTGGTGGGCGAGAGCGCCGCGAAAATTCCACCGCTGTGGAACCAACGCACCCCGCCCGCAAAGATGGCATCCCAGTCAAAATCGCCGGGCTTCAATTGTTGCGCGGCTTCGTTGGAACGGTTGTAGAACACAATTGGACCGCGCACACCCAGGCCCCGGTCGCTGTAGACTGTTGCCATGTTGGGTCCGTGCACGCCGTCATGCTTGAAGTGCTTGTAGAAGGGCTTCACGCCCATGGCCTTCACGCGTTCCGCAATCAAGTGGCCGATAGGGTAATCCACCATCGCCGTCGCCACGCCCGTCGAAAGCCCAAAGCAATCTGACAGGTTGGCCGCTACGTTGAACTCGCCGCCGCTCACGTGTATCTGGCATTCCGTGGCCTTGCGAAAAGGGATAATGCCTGGGTCAAGCCGGTGCACCAGGGCACCAAGCGAAAGAAAGTCCAGGGCGCCATAGGGGCGAATATTCAGGCCGTATTGCATCGGATCTCCCGCCGAAAGAAGTTCAAAATTCCTAGTGTAGCGAATTGCGGCAAAGCGCCTCGATCGCCTGCCGGATACCTGCCGGGCTGTCTATTCGGTCGCGAATGCTTCGATGACGCCATGTCTGGTCATCAACGCAATTCGCGTACCGTGATCAGCGTGCCCTCTTCTACGGTGTCATCGGGATAGCGAACTATCTGCTCGCCCGCGGAGAGGCCTTCCAGAATCTGCGCGCTCAGTCCGTTGCGCTGTCCAAGCTTCACCTCGCGCCGCTTCGCCACGTCACCCTCGCGAACATAAACAGCCCATCCACCATTTACCCGGAACAACGCGCTGGCCGGAGCCTGCAGAACATCCTGCTCTTCCCAGAGGATGAAGCTGGCCTCCACACGGTATCCATCTCCCAGCCGACCCCACTCGGTCTCCGGCGATGCAATGTCAGCAATCACGCGCACCCTCTGCTCCTCCACGCCAAGCGCAGATACCTTGGTGAAGGCTGTCGGCTCAACGGTGCGAACCACGCCCTCCAACGGGTGCTCGCCTCCCCAACGCTCCAGCAGGACGCGCGTACCGGGGTGTAGCTTCACCGCATCCGCGGATAGCACCTCCACCGAAATCTCCAAGGAACGCGCGTTCCCCAACTCCAGCAGAGGTTCACCCGCCTGGATGGGACCCTCGCTCTTGCGCGCCACTGTCAGAACGCGGCCGCCTACTGGGGAACTCACCCGCACCAAGTCTCCCTTGGGTCGCATCTCAGTCGTCGTTGGCTCCAGTAGGCTTGCCCGCGACGCCCGCACCTCGGCCTCTGCTACGCCCACCGCCGTTTCCAGCGCCTCGAGGGTAGCCTCCATGCGCAGCTTGTCAGTTCGCGCGCGATCTAGTTGCTCAGCGGGTAGGTCACCGGAGCGCACCAGCCGCTCAATCCGTGCGTACTGGCCCTCCCAGTAACTGAGGTCCACCTTGGTGGCACCCATCCGGCTCTGTGTCTCCACCAGCGCCGCCTCTGCACGGTCCACCCGAGCCTGAGCTTCGGCGCGCGTTCGTGGGTCAAGCACCATCGCCCTCTGCGGTTGCGGATCCAGCAACGCCACCACCTGCCCTGCGCGGACAACGTCCCCCACCTCCAGCGTGATCCGCCGCGCATAGCCCGCCACAGGAGCATGCACTACATAGCGGTCCTTCACCCGTGTCTTGCCCTCTTCCTCAATCGTCACCCGCATTGGTTGTCGGCTTGCCGTGGCCATCTCCACCGCAATCGGGCGCGGCCGGAAACCCCAGGCCAGAAGTGCCACCACCGCTACAGCAACCAGCGCGATTCCCAGCCATCGTTTCCACTTCACCGTTCGTTTACTCCTTCGTTTTCAATACGGCTACCAGGTCCAAATGATCGAGTTTGCGACGGACAATCCATCCTGAGAACAACGCGGAAATCAGCACCACAGTGGCGGCAAAGGCGTAGGTGCTCATTTGGATCACCAGCGGGAAGCGGTATAGCTCAGTTTGAAAGCCCATCAGCATTAAGGCGCCCAGACCCCGGCCAATCAGAAATCCAAGCGGAATCCCTAGCAGTGTCAGAACCGTCAATTCACCCAGCAGGATAAATGAGATTTCACCCCGCGTATATCCCAGTACCCGCAAGCTTGCCAACTCGCGGCTGCGTTCGGAAAGCGCAATCCGTGCGCTGTTGTACACCACGCCAAACGCGATGCTGCCCGCCAGAATCGTGTTGAAAAATGCAAAGGCAAGCATCTGCCCGGCCATGGTGTCGTAGAAGTTGCGCAGTGCCTGCAGACGCAGGGTGCTTCCAGCCACCCGGGGAATCTCCTTCAGTTCGCGGAAAATGGCGGATTGGGCGTCCGCATCCGCATTCAAGTAGACCCCCGAAATGGCGGATCCCTCCCGCATCATTCGGTTCAGGGCAGGCAACTGCATATAGCCATATACGCCAATCCACTCGTTCACAACGCCCACGACGGGAACCTGCCGCACTGGCCGCGCGCCTTCCAGCACCTCCACGGTTAGCAGGTCACCGGGTCCAATGCCCAGCATGCCGGCCAGGTGGTCAGTTATCAGAATGCCGTCAGGAGGCACCTCCATCTGCTTGATTTTGCGCGTCAACAGCCGGTGTAGATTCCCATTCGGAGTCAGCCCCTGGATGGATGTGCGAAAGTGCCGCTGTTCAAACCGGAAATCGGCCGGCACGCTGCGAAAGGGCTCGGCATACGTCACGCCGCGCATCGCCAGCAGGGAGTGCAAGGCAGCGCGCGAGGCGGGCTCAATGAAGGTGACGGTCATGTCGTCCCGTTGGGCAAGCCGGAACTGAAGGTCCACCAGATAGTCAGCAGAGTCTCCGAAGAACTGCCCGGTCACCAGAACCGCACAGGCGAAAGCGATGCCAATCACTGACAGCACGCTCTTTACCGGTCGCCGCTCCAGGTTGCGAATAATCATCCGCGAGGGCTGCGAAAGCAGGTGGCGAAGCCCCAGCCGCTCCACCAGGCTGACGTGATATCGTGCCGGTGGGGCAGGCTGCATCGCCTCCGCGGGAGGCAATTTGGCCGCCGCGTATACCGCGTAAAAGACACCCGACACAGCCGCCACCGCGCAGATCGCTGACGCCGTTCCCGCAATCGACGGGCTTACGTGAAACAGCATGTACGGGAAGCGGTAGTAATCCATGTACAGTCCGCTCATGAGGGTGCCAAGCCACGCACCAACGGCGATTCCCAAGGCTGCTCCAAGAGCAGTAATCATCAGAATCAGCGAAACATAGTGCCACACCACGGCCGAGGTGGAGTAGCCGAACGCCTTCAGGATCGCGATCTGCTCCCGCTGCGTGGCGATCAGTCTGCTTACCACCACATTCAGCAGGAAGGCGGCGACGCTCAGGAAGATCACCGGGAACATGATCGCCATCTGGTTGAGGCCCTTGAACTCCTCAGTCAGATAGCGATGCGATGTCTGGTAGTAGCGCCCATGCGCCCCCAGAGACCCATAGCGAGCCAGCAACAGATCAATTGCCTTCAGTACATCCGCCTCGCTCGCCGATGGCTCCAGCCGAAACACCGCGTGGTTGAACGCGCTTTCCATGTCGTAGGCGGCTGCCAATGGGGTGCGCGCCATCCAAAATACGCCAAAGGCCTTGAAGTCGGGAATGATGGCACCGGGCTGCAGTTGATAAATGAACTCTGGTGTAATGGCCACTCCCACCACCCGCAGACGCCGCTGCCTTCCGTTGATGGTGGCATACAGTGCGTCTCCAGGCTGAAGGCTGTGGGCCGTAGCGAAGGCTTCGCTGATCACAACCTCATTGCTGGACGCCGGGCTGGCTAAATTGCCCGCCTTCACATGCAACTGGTTCAGCACTGGTTGTCCCTGGTCAGGCTGGGACACGATTACGGCGGTCACAGGCTGCTCGTATCCCAACACCTGGACGCTAGCCTGGGCCATCACGCGCGTTTCCACCGTCTGCACTCCGGGAATCTCGGCCAACCGGGTGCGCATGCTCTCCGGTGCGCGCTTCAGCGCCACGAATGCGTCGGCAAACTGATACTCGCGATAGAAGGTGGATTGCGTCAACACCAATGACTGAAACACGCTGCGGGACATCACGAACGTGGCCACGCCGCCTGCTAGCACCACCGCAATCGCCAACGCCTGGCCCTTCATTCCCCAGAGGTCGCGAAGCATCTTCAAGGTGAGCGAGGAGATCATGTCACCAGCTCAACTCCGATGGGCGCTTCCGCTGCTCGTTCAGGTGCACCTGCGAAATGTGTCCGTCTGAAAGGTGAATCACCCGGTGCGCCATCTGCGCGATGTCTGCATTGTGCGTGATTACCGCGGTCGTGGTACCCAACTCGCGATTCACGCGATCCAGCGCCTCCAGCACTACCACGCCGGTGGCTGAATCCAGCGCACCCGTCGGTTCGTCGCACAGAAGTACCTGCGGACGTTTCGCAATGGCCCGCGCGATGGCCACTCGCTGCTGCTGACCACCCGATAGCTGCGACGGGAAATGGTCCATCCTGTCGCCCAGCCCTACCATCTCCAGCGCTTCCTCTGGACGCATGGGTTTGGTGGCGATTTCGGTGACGATGGAGACGTTCTCCAACGCCGTCAAGCTGGGAATGAGGTTGTAGAACTGGAAGACGAAACCCACGTGGCTCCGGCGGTATTCCGTCAGTGTCCGGTCATCCGCCGCGGTGAGGTCCTTGCCGTGGTACTCCACTTTGCCAGCAGTTGCGCGATCCAAGCCCCCCAGGATATTCAGCAAGGTGGACTTACCGCTGCCTGAGGCCCCCAGCATCACCACCAGTTCTCCGGCAAACAGGTCCAGATCAATCCCGCGCAGTGCATGCACCTGCACCTCGCCCATATCGTAGACCTTGCGGAGATCACGGGCATGAAACACCACTTCGCGGTCAACGTGGCTTGCAGGCAAAGCGGACATAGAAGACCTCTTACAGTGTAGCTTCCCTGAACGTCGTGGGTATCGGTTTAACAAGGCTAAAATCAGGCCATCTCCTCTGGACACTGGGGCGCGGCAGCCCTTGCCAGGGCAGCAGTGGATCGCGACTGCGGGTCGAACGAAAAAGGCAGCGCGTACTGGACTGCCATTGCCCGTTTCGCGCTGCCTTTGATGTGAGTGTTTGTAGAGGGTCTAGATTGTGCGCAAATAGGCGATAAGATTCTTCATCTCGTCAGCCTCAAGAAGGTCCTCATAGCCTGGCATGCCATTGCCGCCTTCCTTAATCACTGCCGTAATGCTTGCAAGATCAGCAGGCTTCCCACTGGTGAGCTTTTCCTTCTTGAACAAGCCTTTCAGCGAGGGCCCCATCTTCGCCTCATCGTTATCCACGTTGTGGCAGATGCCGCATTGCTCAAACGTTTCCTTACCGGCGTCAACGTCGCCTGCTGAGTCTGGCGCGGCAGCCTCCTGGGCGGCAGCCCGCACTACCTGCACGCGGGGTTCCCGCTGTTGCTCGCCAGTAGAATTCAGCCTTGAGTCACCTACAGCGCGCTGTCTGGCTGCGGGTCGGTCAGCCTGTGGCTGCGAGGTGCAAGAAACCAAAACACCAAAAACGGCAATGAGTGCGAGGGATGGCAGCAATTGTGCCGGATTCAGCTTCATCATGCGAAAACTTGATCTCCTTGGATGTGCAATTCCGTTGGCCGTCGCTGCGTTTCATGCCCGCGCAGGAAGCTGCAAAGGGTCTTGATTACCGTGCGAAGAATCCGTTCGCCTTTCAGGAGAAATGATCCTGCGCTGCTGCGGAATGCAGGGTAGCTCAACGAGGCGCTTCCCAACCATAATTGTTGCATGAAGCCTCGCCTCATCGTGTTTGCCAAGTGCCCGCTGCCAGGAAACGTGAAGACCCGGCTTGCCAGGCGCATCGGCCACACCGGCGCTGCGGAAGTGTACAAGGCTATGGCCCTAGACCTTCTGGACCTTTTGATGCGCCTTGGTGATGAAGCGGATATCGAAATCCATTTGGATACCCATAGCGATTTCTTTCAGCAGTATCCACTGCCCATCCGCCTGCAGGTGGGGGATTCTCTGGGCGAAAAGATCCATTATGCCTTGCACTCCGGGCTGACAGAAGGCGCCAAGACGGTGGCCATTCTAGGCAGTGATACGCCCGAACTCTCCCTGGACGCTCTGCGGCCGCTGCTGTATTCGTCAGCCGAATTGGTCTTCGGCCCAGCCACTGATGGAGGCTTCTGGGGCGTGAACGCATCCAGAACCGCCCCCGGCATGTTTGATGGTGTGCGCTGGAGCCAGCCTGAAACTCTTCAGGATTGCCTTACCGCTGCGGAAGCCTGTGGCTTATCTACGGCCATCACGACGCCCCTGAATGACCTCGACACGTGGGACGATCTCATCCAAATTGATGCCACCCGTATCGGAACCCGCCTCCGGCAGATGCTGTTTACATTGCTGGAGCATGAGTCCAGCTAGGCTGCGCGATCGACTTCCAGCGCCGCACCCGCAGTCAGCTCCTGCAAGTAGTCCACCAGCCGCAAATGCCCCACCTGTGGCGCGACCACATCAGAAGACGATACCGCCGGCAGGTACTCCAGCAAGTTTGCCTTGCGGGCATTGAACGGACGGGTGAGGCTACCGGTCAACCGCAGGATAAACCCCGGCACCCGATACATGCTGGGCGATTCTCCCACATGCTCAAAGATCTGCTCAGCGATTTCCCGCCGGGTCAGCACCTCGGGTCCTCCAGCCTCCACCACCTCTGGCCCCTGAAACAGGTGCTCAATGCAAACCCGTGCCGCATCCCTCGGATGAATGGGGTTCATCCGTGCACGACCGTTGCCAATCAGCGGCACGCGCCCTGCCCGCGCCATCTCTACCAGCGAATGAAAGTTGGCATAGCTCCCCGGAATGCGCACGATGGTGTAATTCAGTCCGGACTCCCGTAGCGCTTTCTCGAAACGCCGGTGCGCCCGCACATAGGCTGTGTTTTCGTGGCGGGCGTGCGCGCACACTGAGAGGTAAACGAACCGGCCCACCTCGGACTTCTGTGCTTCCCGCAGGAGGTTCAGGTTCGCTTCAAAGTCCACCTTGTTAAACGCCCGCTTATCTTCGTCCTGCATGGCCATGCTCCCGCCCATACAGGAAAGCACAACATCAATCCGGTTGCAGATTCCGCGAATCGACTCTGGATTTGTCGCGTCACGCATCCACAGGTCGTCGGCAAACAGGCTCACCTTTGCTGCCCGCCACCGTCGCTGCGAAAGTGTCCGTGTCCATAAACCCTTTTGGCTGGCAAGTTGCAGTGCTTGAAAGCCCACCGTGCCACTCGCGCCCGCCACCAAAACCCGCTTTGCCATTCGGACCCTTCCTTTCAAACATGCGACGATTTCCCAGGCAAGCTACCTTGAAAGCAGCAGGCCGGATGTCAATGAAGCCACAAGGCGAAACCGTACCAGTGCCAACCCTTTTAGTTTACATCTTCCCGCTAACTGCTTCATTTCTAAAGGAGCGAACAGAGCAGAAATGAATCAGTAGTACCGGTACGAATAGATCTGGACGCCCTGCGGCAATGGAACTTCCAGCGCCGCTAGCTCTCCTGCGTCGTGTTGAGCCCAGGTTCCCCAGGGCATCACCAATACCCTCGCCAGTAGAGGTCTCATCGGTGTCAGCGACATCGGGCAATAGGCACTTTGCCTAGAGTATGAGCAGCAAAAGTACTAGGCAATCGGGTTGGTGCTGGAAGCCCGCTAAGCTGGGCCTATGGCATCGGCAGAGGAAATTCGGCGATCGCGGGAAACAGCATGGGTGGGCGATGCGGTGCTCACGCTGTTCGCGCGGGAATATATCTTGGCTCGGGAGGGGAAAATGGATGCCGCGATGCAAACTCGCATGACGTCAAACCAGTTCCTTTCCGCGTTTGGGGAACCTACCGCGGTGGAAGCGTCGCTCGGTGTAATCTATCGGGAACAGGGCCTGGAGGGTGCGTTTGCATGGATTCGAAGCCGATTAGTACCTCGCTTCGAGCGTCTGGAGGAGCGACGGATGCTGCAGACCAGCGGGGGCAGAGTGCGCAAGAACCCGCCCGCCGCCAGCACTTAATCGAGGTTCAGCACCTTCATCAGCGTGCCGCGTTCCTTCTGGATTTTCTTCTGTAGCAGCATGATGGCGTAAATCAACTGCTCCGGTCGCGGGGGGCAGCCAGGCACATACACGTCGACGGGAATGATCTGATTCACCGGCACGAGGGCGTAGTTGCTGAACACGCCCGTGGAGGTGGCACAGGCCCCCATGGAGATTACCCACTTCGGCTCCGGCATCTGCTGGTAAAGTTGCCGCACAACGGGGGCCATCTTGTTGGAGACGCGTCCCGCAATGATCATCAGGTCAGCCTGCCGCGGCGAGCCCCGGAAAACCTCGGCGCCAAAACGCGCAATGTCAAAGCGGCTTGCCGACATCGCCATCATCTCAATGGCGCAACAAGCCAGCCCGAAGGTCATGGGCCAGATGCTGTTCTTCCGCGCCCAGTTGATGGCGTTGTCCAGGGTCGTGGTCAGAACGCTGTCTTTCAGCAGGTCCGTGTTGTCCTGGTCAAGCCTCTCGAAGAGGTTGATATCGGTCCCGAGCACCGAAAGTTCATTGGCGTTGGAGACGGATTGGCTCATAGTATGCGGCTCCTCTTGATCCTAACAGATGCCTCCCCTGCCGAGACAGGCGCGAAAAACGGTCTACGGGGTAAGCGACGGGACGCGAAGCGGGGTCGAACCGCATACAGATCCGCTGGCTGCCACCGCTCTCGGAAACCTCTACCAGAGGAAACGCAACCCGGCATAGGCATTAAAGCCGGGCATATCGATGCCGGAACCATGATGACGGTAGTTTGCGTCAAACAGGTTCTGCACGCCCATGGTAAGTTGCCAGCGCTCCCCCAATGGAAGCCCGCCTTGCACATCCAACGCAAACCATCCAGCCGTACTCAAGTAAAGTGGCACCCGAGTGGAGTTGTTCATCACAGTGACTCCATTCAACGAGGCGCCAAGCGGCAGCACGCGATCCTGAATCTGCAGCAATGTTTCCCCAGTCGGGCCAAAGACGTCATCCGCCGTGCCCATCACACCGTCCGGCCCGGCGGTAAGGAGGGCGGCGTTGCGGGATCCGCGAAAAAAGTCGGCAATGTCGCTTCGTCTCCGGGATGCTCCCATTCGCTCATCGTCCAGATCCCCACCGCTCAGCCGCTCCTGGGCCCCCGCCATCCGAGCCGCTACCTGCACCCAGGGACGGCGCCCGGTGGGCACGTACAGCACGGCCGCACGTGCCATCTGCGGCGGCAGCCGCCGGATATTGCGGTTCGGGTTCAGGTCCCTACCGGCGATGAATGAGTAGTTGGCATCTACTCGCCAGCGAGGGTGAATCTGTGCGGCAAATGAACTCTCCAGCCCGCTGTAACGCGACGCTCCATCGTTCACGAAGGCCTTCACTGCCTGAGGGTCAAAGGGCGTGGACACGGTCACCACCCCTTGCGCAGCCTGCGCCGGAGTGGGAGTGTTGGCGCTTACTGGTACGCCGGCTAACGACTGCGGTACGCTCCCTGATGGAAACAGTAGCGTACGGCGAACGATGGGGTCGTTCAGGTCAGACAAGAAGAACTGCGCACGCGCCGTCCATTTCCCGTCTCCCAGCTGCAATCCCGCCTCATAATTTTTCAACGATTCAGCCCGCAGCGTTTCGGCGCGCCTGCCCTGCGACAGCGCCGCATCCGCACCGCTGGTACTTAACAACGCGCCGGCTTCGACTGCCTGCGAAATGGGAATCTCATAACCCAGGTCGTTCAGCCCCAACGCACCCAAGTCGTTCATGTTGGGCGCCCGGAAACCTCTACCGGCCATGGCGTGGAAACGCAGCCAATTCGTAGCCCGGAATCGCAGCGACGTGTTCCAGGTCAGGTCCCGAAAAGCCTCACTGGAATCCGTCACACCCAAGCTGCTGCCGTCGGGCGCTACGTTGCGGTTTGCGAAGTTCTGCACGCCAATGCGCGTGAAACGAAGTCCCCCTACCAAGCTCAGCCGCTCCCGCCAAAGTTCCACCCTGTCCTGCACGAATAGCCCCGCCGTGCGGTAGCTGCTTCCATTCGGATACAACGCCCTTGCCGCGGTTACCGTGCCGGTCAACGGATTCCTCAAGGCCCGTGTGGAGTCAATTCCCTCGTCGTAGAACTCGCCGCCAAACACGATCGACTGCCTTTCACCAACGTGCGTTGTCGCCTGCGCGGCATAGCCCGTCATCGCCACGATCGATGCGTCTTCAGTAATCAATCCTGTGTCCCGCAACGTCTGTACCCGTGTTCCATCTTCCTGACGGTTTAGCGAAACCGTCCCGGTAAGCGAATCCAGAAACCCCCAGTTGCGCCGCTCGTAGCGTCCGTAAAGGAAATCCAACACCTGCGGGGCAAACTCCTGGATCATCCTGCCACGTCCCCCTAGCAGGTCCTTGTAGCCCCGGACGTTGTACATCTCGCCTCGCTGGTACCAAACAGTGAAATCCTGGTCCGGCGTCAAGCGTGCAGTGTAGCGAGAGTGAATGCCCAGCTGTTGGAAGCCTGTGTCCTGCAACCGCGAACCCACCAGATCCCGAACCTGCCCCTCATCCAACCCGAAAAATCGGGTGTAGACATTCCTGGAGTCCTCGCCTCCGCCTGCACGCAGATCATTCAGCTTCCTGGCTGATCCGCCTAGCAGAAAGCTTTGCCGTGCCGAACCGGCACCTACCTGCCCGTTCACATTCCCCGCAGCGTCGGCGCCTGCGCCAAGGGCCTGGATGTCCCCATGCCATTCCCATCCCGCCGCACTGGCGAAGCGCGGCCGCCGCGTGAGCACCTGAATCGCGCCGCCAAGAGAATCGCTGCCGTACTGCGTGCTCGACGGACCCAGCATTGCTTCAATCGATTCCGCCTGGCTGGGCTCCAGAAAGGCAAGGTACTGGTTGGGACCGGAACGGAAGGTGGAGTTGTTGAATCGGATTCCATCCACCAGGTTCAGCACTTGGTAGCCGGTCAGTCCGCGCAGGAACGGCGAGACATGGCCGCTGGTGGTCTGCTGTACCAGGATGCCCGGTTGACCCTCCAGTGCATTGCCGATGGTGGTTAGGGGAGCCCGAGACGCCTCGCGCAACTCCACCACCGAAACCACCGCCGGGGAATCAGCCGCGTCCACCAGCTGGCCACGAATGGCGGTTACCGATACGGTCTGTGGCAGTGGAGCGACTTCTAGCCGGATCTCAAGAATGGACGACTGGGAGCCGGTGTTTTGCAGCAAGCGTTCCATTGGCGCGAATCCTGCCGCGCGAATGGAGAGCCTCTCCACGCCCTGCCCGTCCGGACGCTCGAATCGGAAACGCCCGTCCGGTTGCGTCGTGCCACTAGCAACCAGAAATCCGCTGGCTGTCTCTACAGTCACCGTCGCTCCGTTTACTGGGTTCCCTCCTGGATCCAGCACGAGACCAGAGAGCTCCCCCGCAGCAAGGTGGATAGATGGGACTAGCACGGCAGCCAGCAGCCACAGAAAAACCTTCGTCCATCCCAGTCTGTCTGCGTGGTGACGGTGGGAGAGTTTGTCCGGTTTCAAAATCGGATGAGTGGCCATGGTGAGACGTTATAAGTCTCTCAGTGTAGCCGAACACCAGAAGTGATCCAGGCCGCTGTTCATTCAATTACGGCCATGGCATCACCCGTAGGCGAACGGGGTGCGCAAGGGTTCTCTCAACTGGCGCGCAAGGTTGTCCCGGTTGGGTCGTGCGACGGAACTGGCGCTCATGAATTGCGGCGGATGCTAAGCGGGCTGCTCAGCGGCAAACTGTTGCTTTAGCGCCACCAGCGATCCGCGCGAGATCAGGGGCGTGAGTCCCTTGTAGGTAAGCGAGTGTAGACCTCGCTGCCCGGAACCTGTTCCCGGCGAATGCGCTGTGCGGGAGGACGCGCCGCCTGGATCCGCAGGAGAGGCTGCATCGCCGGGCATCTCCTGGTCAGTCTTACCCAACGCGCCCAACTCAACCGCGTGTGCGGGCAGAAAGCGCTCCGGCGTCCAGAATGACGCTCCGGCAAATTGGATGCCCAGAGTGTAGCCCGTCGGGTTCTGCTGACAGTAAAGTACCCGCGCCTCGAGTGAGTCTGAACCGTACCGCAGGCGAATCACCGCCCCTTCGGGCAGACTTACCTCTGCGTCCAACGTGGCGCCCGTACGCCAGATTTCCTCCATATTCGCGACCGTAGATTCCGTGCAGCCATCCAAGCGCATCCAGCGGATCTCTACCAGTTCCGAGCAAAGCACTCGCGCCTGGACGCTTCTGCTTTGCTCAGGGGCTGTTCCTGTTCCCATCGCCAGCGCCACGGCTTCCTGCATCGTAATTCCTGTGCTCTGCAGTGCCGTTGACCCCTGCCGCACAGATTCCTCCCCATGCGAAGCTGGATGGACTCCAGGTAAATCGGCCGGATCTATCGACCAAATCAGCATCTCGCCGTCCTGCGCCACAACCTGCTGCCCAACGGTTTCCTCGCCGGATAGCATTTCGCCCGGTTGGGAGTTACGATCTGGTTGCTTGGGCACGGATTTCATGTCAACTATCCTATCGACAGGGTTGCGTTGGCGCTTTAGCGTACCAATGACCTCTTCTGACGCAATTCCCGTGGATATCCCCGGACTACCCAGCTAACGCCCACATTTTCACGGCGCGGCGGTGTCACTCCACATCCGGCGTTCCGACCAAACCTACCATGGAGACTCCCAATTGATCTAGCTCTCGCAAGAATACCTCCTTCTCCAGCAGCAACGTCCGGCCCGCATCCACAGCAATGCTCCTTGTCTGCGTCTCTTTGATCACCCCGATGGACTGCCTCCCCAACACCGGCACGTCAAACAACAGATGTTTGCGCCGCCGTGACCCCTTCACGAGGCAAAGAGGGCGTCCCTCCACCAGGCTCGCCGCTCGCCGCAGCATCGCATCCGTACCCTCCATGGCTTCCAAAGCGACGCAGGCGCGATCGCAAATCGCTACGCTCTGCCCCACATCCACGCCGGAGAGTGCGGCCGCAATCCGGTGGCCGTAGTCGATGTCCCGTTGCTCTTCCTTCGTGGGCGCGCGCTTGCTCATCACACCCGCCGTAGCCAGCATTGGCTTCAGCAGCAGCGTGGAATCCACCAGTTCGATGCCCTCTTCCTGTAGCGCCCGAATCACCGCGCCAATCAGCGAATCCGTATTCTGCTGGGCCAGCGACGCAAGCACCTTCACCATCTTCCAGTCTGGCCGGATACGCGAAAAGATCTGCCCGTGCTTCACCTGGCCCGCCATCATCACCTGGTGGATGCCCTCCTCCCGGCACAGGCGGATCAACTTCCCCAATTGCCCTAGTGAGATCCAATGCGTCCGCGCCGCCAGTTCTTCCACCTTGGCGCTGGCCTCTTCCCGAATGGCGAAGGCAATCGCTTCGTCACCCGCTTCCCGGGCAGCTTGCAAGGCAAGCAGCGGAAACGCACCATTGCCCGCAATCAGTCCAAACTTCATGGCAGAGTTCCTTGGTTGCAGAGCTGGCGTCGAGCACCCGATTCGCGCACAACCGACTTTCCGTTTCCTAAGCGCGTCATACTATGTGGTAGGCGTGCGTCTTCCCATCGGCCTGCAACCTTCGCCTGTGCCCGGGAAGCATTGCGCTGTCTGATTGTAAAACCATTTTTCCCAAAATTGGTTTTATCCTAGGTGAGTAAGAAAGGTAGCCTGGATCGCGTGATCACGCCATTTGCATTCTTCTTCCAAGCGGGCCAGGTGGCGTCCGAAGCGCTACCTCCCCCGGAGACCCTCGCGGAACTGCCCCAGAAGGGCTTGCTGGAACTGGTCCTTTCGGCCAGCCCACTCGCGCTTACGGTGGATGTCATCCTGCTGATATTCTCCATCTTTTCCTGGACCATCATTTTTAACAAGTGGAAAGAGATGCGAAAGGTAGGCGGTGCCAACGACCGCTTCCTTCGCGCCTTTCGGAAGTCTCCGGGGCTGGAAGCCATGGCCATGGCGAGTGAGCAGTTCCGGCCTGCACCAGTGGTGACAGTGTTTGAGTTCGGCTACGATGAGGTGGCCCGCCAAGCGCGCGCCAAAGGCACCATATCGAACAAGACCGCGATGGAGCGCAGCCTGATGCTGGGCATCAACGCGGAATTGGGCCGCATGGAGAAGAACCTCAACTGGCTGGCCACTACGGCGTCTGTCTGCCCTTTCATTGGCTTGTTCGGCACGGTTTGGGGCATCATTAACGCCTTCCAGGGCCTGGCCGCCGCAGGAAGTGCCAGCCTGCGCTTTGTTGCTCCTGGCATTTCAGAGGCGCTGGTAGCCACCGCGCTAGGCTTAGGAGCGGCCATCCCCGCTGCCGTGGCCTATAACCATTTCGGGGCACAATTGCAGCAGATTGGGGCGCGGCTGGACGACTTCGCCCTCGAGTTCATGAACCTCGCTGAACGTACTTTCGAGGGCTAGCATGGGAATCAACGCAGCCAACGGAAACGGGAACGGAAAGACGGGCAGCCGCCTTTCGGGGTCTGCGTTCTCGCACCGCCGCCGCATGAGCGGGATCGTCTCAGAGATGAACGTTGTCCCTTTGGTGGACGTCGTCCTGGTGCTGCTGATCATCTTCATGCTTACTGCACACGTGATGGAGTTTGGCCTGGAAGTGGAGGTGCCTCGCGTCCGCACCGTGCGTAACACGTCAGAGGAGTTGCCCGTAGTCACGCTCAGCAAGGCGGGCGAGGTGTACCTGAATGAAAAGCCCATCAACGTCAATGAACTGGCGGCAAGCGTCCGGGCTCAGTTTCCGGGAGAACAGGCAGTGTATATTCGCGCCGACAGGAGTGTTGTCTGGGAAGCCTTGGCGCAGGTAGTAAGCGCCTTAGGCGACAGCAAATTGAACGTGCGGTTGGTTACGCAGCCGATGGACGAAACTCCACGCCGGCGCTAAGTGTCCGGCGCGAGAATGCCAACAGCTGTCAGTACAGCAACGAAGCCGGAAAGGAGGACGCCCATGCCGACACAGACCGACGTGTTTGACCGGCCCCAACCCATCCAGGGTGCCTTCCTGAACTCGCTGCTGCTGCATGGCGGTATCGCGGCGCTTGTTGTGCTGGCGCAATGGCAGTTTTTCGGCCCGGTGCGCGACACCTTTGGGGATCCTAACCCCACGTTTGGCGGATCCATTGGCGTCTCCCCGGTGAAGACGATTCCACTGCCATCCCGATCCGGCCGCCCCAACCCCGTCGCCAACGACACGAATTCTCAGGTCCCACAGGCCCCAAAGCCTGCCCCGCGCGATCAGACCAAGAGTCCTCCGCAGGAGGACGCCACCATCAACATCGCAGGGCAGAAACCGCGCACCACCACTACGGCGCGCCGCCAGAACTTGCCCGAGACACCCTCTAACCAGGTGTATAGCTCTACAGGAGCGGCAGTGGTATCTCCCCTCTATGGGGGGTCCGGCGGCGAGGGCGGAGGCGTGGGCGTCACCACTCCGTTTGGCGGCCGCTTCGGCTATTACGCCCAGCAGGTCCGAGACCTCTTGCAGCGCAACTGGCGGACTGACCGTATTCCGCCCAGCATTGCCTCCGCTCCGGCCGTCCACGCAAGTTTTTCCATCGCACGGGACGGCTCAATCAGCAACATCCGCATTGATGCGCCCAGCGGCGTATCCGCGGTGGATATCTCCGTTCTGCGCGCCGTCCAGGATGTCGGGCGCTTCCCGCCGCTGCCCCGCGGCTTTGAACGCAACGAAGCCCAAGTTGAAATCGTCTTTGAGTTCCGCCGATGAAACCAAAACACCTTCTTCTCGCCGTCATCAGTTTGCTCTTGCTGGGCCTCGGCCTGGCAATCGCCCAGCGCCCCCCGGATATTGTCGGAACCATTCGCGGAACCGATCGCCCCAAGATCGCCCTGCCTGACCTCAAGGGCGTGGGCGCCGCTATGGACCTGATGCCCCTGCTGAACCAAACCCTTTACACCGACATCGATATGTCGGGTGCTTTTGAGGTGAAGCCCAAGAGCATGTATCCCCTCCAGGTACCCCAGCGCCGCGAGGACTTCAAGATTCCCAGCGGCGGGCAACGCTATGGCAACGGCCTCTTCCTCCGCGATTGGAGCCAGCCTCCCGTGGAGGCCAACTGGCTGGTGGTGGGCTACGCCGCCGAACAGAACGGGCGGCTGGCCTTGTTTGGCTATCTCTACAACGTGAATGCTGACGACCTGGCCAATGCCGAAGTCTTCGGCAAGATGTACTTTGGGGCGCTAAGCGATGCCGGTGCCCGCGACGTTGCGCACGAGTTCGCCGCCGACATCCTGAAGCAGTTTGGCGCTAAGACGCTTGCTGGCAGCCGCATCTATTTCATCAGCAATCGCACGGGCCACGATGAAGTGTGGACCATGAACTACGACGGTACGGATCAGCGCCAATTCACCGCGCTGAACTCCATGGCGCTTAGTCCCGCGGTGTCTCCAGACGGCTCTCTGCTGGCATTTACAAGCTTTAAGGATGGCACTCCCGCATTAATGCTCTATTCCGCTGAAACACAAAAGCGCCTTCCCTATGTCAACCCGGTGGCGTCCATGAACGCCACTCCGGAATTCACAGCCGACAACAGCCAAATCCTGTTCGCTTCGACGGCGGATGGGAAAAGCGCTCAGATCTATGCATCGGCCATTAACGGCGCTGGCTTGCGGCGGCTTACCTTTTCCGGAGCGGTGGAGGTTTCCCCGCGCATCAACCCGAAGACCGGAGCCGAAGTCCTCTTCGTTTCCGGCCGTCGCGGCAATCCGCAGATCTACAAGATGAACATCGACGGAGCGAACGCCGAGATGATGACATCCGGGGAAGGCGAGGCACATAACCCTGCCTGGCACCCGGATGGCGAATTCATGACCTTCGCCTGGTCGCGCGGCTACGAGCCTGGAAATTTCAATATCTTCATCATGGACACCATCAGCCGGCAGTACAACCAGTTGACCTACGGAACGGAAAAGAACGAGAATCCTTGGTTTTCGCCGGATGGCCGGCGCATTGTGTTCGCGTCCAGCCGTAGCCGTAAGTCGCAAATTTATACAATGCTAGCGGATGGCACCAGTGTCCAGCAGCTTACAACCAGCGGCCGCAATCGCATGCCGGTCTGGAGTGTGAAATAATAAGACCGTTCCGTCTTTTCAGACACTTGCTGGATCCCGCCCATCCGGTGCGCTAGGATGAATGGGTTGGAAGCCCGATTGCACGGGAGCCAGATTGCACTTGTGCTGAAATCATCAGGAGGCGAATTCGAGACAATGACTAAACGATACATCGCACTGAGCCTATTGGGCCTGGCTCTACTGCTTACCGCTGCGGGTTGCAAAAAGAAAATCCCCGCCCCGCCCCCACCGCCAGTAAAGGAAGAAATCAAAGCCGTTGCCGCGCCCGTCATCGCCACATTCGTGGCTGAACCGGGCACCATTGACCGCGGCCAATCCTCCACCCTCCGCTGGGTGGTTGAAGGCGCTGACGAAGTTTCCATCAATAATGGCATTGGCACCGTAATGGCTTCCGGCAGCCGCCAGGTGTTCCCCAGTAACGCCACCACATATACGCTTACTGCACGGAATGCCGGTGGTTCGGCTACCCGGTCCGTGACTGTGAACGTAAACGTACCCCCGCCGCCACCACCGCCTCCGCCAACGGCTGCGCCGAAGGTGACATTGGAGCAACGCGTAAGTGAACTGGTGGACGCTTATTTTGACTTCGACAAGTTCAACATCCGTCCCGACGCCGCGCGTGATCTCACCCGCGACGGCGATACGCTGAAGTCGATCTTCCAGGAGTTCCCCAGTGCCCGCCTGATTCTGGGTGGTTACTGCGATCCGCGCGGCTCTGCAGAGTACAACCTTGGCCTCGGCGACCGCCGTGCCCGCGCTGCCATGGACTTCCTGTCCAACCTTGGCGTAGACACCGGCAAGATCCGCCCGGTGAGTTACGGTGAGGAAGTTCAGGTTTGCAGTGAAAGCTCCGAGGATTGCTACCAGCGCAATCGCCGGGTGCACTTCGCCACGGGCAACTAAGCTTCCGGCATCTCGCCTGATTCTGTAGTCGCCTTTAGCGAAATTTTTCAGCACATTGCATTTTCGGTAACAAGGCCGGTGCTCTGGGTCGTCCAACGGCCAAGGGCACCGGTCTTTATTGCTATGGAGTATTCTCGAATGATGAAAACCATCCTGGTTTGTCTGCTTCTGGTTTCGCCATCCCTGGTGTTTGGCCAACGCAAGGAAATTGCCGAACTGCAGCGGGACGTCCTGCTGCTTCAGGATTCCATGCGTGTCCTGCAGCGCACCATGGACGAAAAACTGGAAAGCCTCATCGGGCTCACCCAGAAGAATCTTGACAGCGCCAGCAGTCAAAACACCGCTGTCACCCTGATGGATTCCACGTTGCAGGAACGGGTCAAGGAGATGCAGCGCACCGTGGGGACTCCTGTTGCCAATCTCAACAGCAAGGTGGATCAGCTCTCCAACGAGATGCAGTATCTGCGCGAGACCATGGCCGACATCAACCGTCGCATGACGACAATGGAGCGTACCCTGCTGGATGTTTCCTCCGCGGTCAACACAATGCCGCCACCACCCCCAGGCGCTGCGTCCACCGGCTCGCCGGCATCTGCGCCTGCAGCATCCGACACTCGCGCCGGGTCCACTGCTCCTGGGCGTCCCTCTCCCTTAGGCACCGCGCCGGCCCAGCCCGGCCCCGGCGTTTCCGCCGCGGCCCTATATGAAAATGCGCGCCGCGACAAAGCCCGCGGTAACTTCGACATTGCCATCATGCAGTTTGATGAATTTCTCACGAACTTCCCTGGCTCTGAGTCTGCGCCCAACGCTCTCTATCAAATCGGCGAGATCCACTATATTCGTCAGGATTACGAGAAGGCGCTCAGCGCATTTGACGGGATGTTGGAGCGCTTTCCAGAGAACCCCTCCACCGCGCTAGGTATGTACATGAAGGGGATGACCCTGGTGAAGATGGGTCAGCGCACGAAGGGTGCCGAAGAGTTTCGCGCGCTCGTGCAGCGTTTTCCAAACGACGAATACGCCCCAAAAGCGAAGGTGCAGCTTCAGCAGATGGGCCTCCGATAGCGCCTGCCTCGAAAGCGAAAGCGGGACGATGCCAAGTGACGGCGATCGTCCCGCGTCATCACTCCGCTTGTTGTCTTGCCTACAGACCAGTCTCTGTACCGCAGATGTTTACGGTGATCCCCAGTTCCGCAAACGCCGCAGCCTTGGCGGCCAGCGCCCGCCGTGCTGCTTCCAGATCAGGCGCGTAGGCAACCTGGATATGGTTGCTGCGGTGCTTGGCCATCATCTGGTCACGCGATACCCCGTAGGTAACCGCGTGCATAATGGGCCAGTGCGGCGTGGTTGCCGCCCATCGCCGTTCTGTTTCTTCCTGCGGCAACTCCACCACCTTGGCCAAACCCAGGTCTGCGTGGAGCGCGTTGTTCTCCACAAACACACGGCTCCAAACCACTTCACCCGGCTTTGAGATTCCCTTTACGGTGCCGCCTCCCAGCGGAAAATACATCGGTGGTTGCCGTTCACTGGTGGTGCCAGACCAGCCGCCTATGAAGTGCGCAGGCGGTGCAGCACCGGAAATCTCGAAAACCCATACAAACTCCGTCTTGCCGTTCGCAGTGTAGTCCTGGCCGTAGCGCAAGTCATGCAGGGTGTTCTCGGGTGGATAGCCCAGCGCCCGCCAAAGGCGATAGGTAAGCAATCCGTCCAGTCCCGCACATTCGTCCACTTCGTTGAAGTGGGGCAGGGCCTGCCCCTCGTACAGCACCTCTCCCGTCGCCGCATGGCGTGCCGGAGGACGGTCTACGTTATTCAGCGTTCCTTCTACCAGATCGCTGGCCGGACAGATATCCTTCAGTCCCTGCTGATATTGGATTCCGATGGTATCGCAGCCAAAGTCATGCGCAATCCGCAACGCCGCAATGTACATCTTGCACTGCGTCAGGATCTGCGTATCCGTCAGGTCCGTTGCCTCATCCGGCCCTGTGACGAAACGAACTCCCTTCGCGTCATACCAGTCCCGCACCTCCTGCGCCTCGGCGTCGGTCACTTCTCGCATTGCTGCGTAGAGGGCACTCTGGCTTAGACGCTCCTTGAACAAGCCGGTGGGGTGCAGCAGTTCATCCGGGATGATGGCGTTGTACATGCCCATGCAACCCTCGTCGAAGACACCCATGATCGCCTTGTTGGCCCTCAGCGCCTGCGCTACCTTGCGCCCAGTGGAGGCCGCCTCCTCGGGCAGGTGCAAACTAGCCAGCGGGCGCGCATGGGACACGTCGTGCGTCACCTCCCCGGTCTGCAGCCACGCGCGCAATCGCTTCAGGAAGAACTCGTCGGTGAAGTCCTCACTCCACAGCGAAGAGAACTTCACCCCAGCCTTACGCAAGCTGCCGTTCAGATTCAGCATGCCCACCAAACCCGGCCATTGCCCGCTCCAGTTGGCCACTGTCAGAATGGGCCCCTTGTGGGTAAGCAGGCCCGGCAGTACATGATGGCTGTATTGCCACACCGCCTCGCAAACCACCAGCGGTGCGGTAGTGGAAATCCTGCGAAATACCTCCATCCCATACTTCTGACTATCGATAAACCCGTGGCCCTTCGCAGGGTCTTCTTCGTGACCCCTCACGATCTCACCACCAAGCCCGCGGATCGCTGCCATCACAGCCGCCTCCGCTGCCTGCTGGGCAGGCCAACAGACGCGGTTCGCGCTTAAACGCAGATCGCCGCTGGCAATTAAGACAATTGGTTCCGCCATGGAATCATTCCCCCAAGGGGTCATTCTGACACTATTGCCTGTCCCATAGGAACCCCGTCCCCTTGCCTGGCTGCAAACGTCGGCAGAATTACCCAGAATCTGCCTGCGGCGTGAGTCGCATCCGCCCCGAAGCCAGTTCAAGGTTGTGCGGCCAACACCTCAACCGGCGCATAGTCATCACTCAGGATCGTGCCTTGCCACAAGGTAGTGTCGACCTTGCGTAGCTCGGCAACTGGGGCATGGTGATCAGCAGGGGCAAAGGGTGGGAGCTTGTCGAGGGCGGCAGTCAGCAGCAGGTTCTGCCTGGCGGATAAGGGTAGCGTTCCATCCACCTGACGCACCTCCACCTTCGCGAACTCGACGCCGAAGGTGGAGTAAACGGCGGGCGCCAAACCTGTGGAGGCGTGGCCCGCGGAGCCGATCAGATTCAGCACCACCATGCCGCCAGGGCGCAGGCATCGCGCCAGCAGCCGCGCGAAGTCCCTCGTGAGCAGTTGGAACGGCGGCGTGCGGGTTTGGAAGGCATCGATGTAGATGACATCGTACTGCTGCCGAGCGCGGTTGACGAAGACGCGTCCATCGGCGTGGATGATCCGAAGACGGGGATCTTCCTGGAGGCCGAAGTACCGGCGGGCAAGGGTGGTCATTGCTGGGTCAATCTCTACGACATCCATGCGCAGGCGGGGAAAGGTTTCCAGTTGGAAGCGTGGGAAGGCGTATCCCGCGGCGCCAATCATCAGCACCCGCTCCAGGGAGGGGTGTAACGCCGTGGCGCGGTGGAACCCATGCAGGTAGCGGCTCAGCAGTTCCGTGGAGTCCAGATAGATGGCGGACTGCGTGTTTTCCTCTTCGGCGCGCAACAACCGGAGGGGGCGTCCGGTTTCCGGTTCCGTGGCGTCCAGGACAAACACCCGCTGATAGTCGGTGTCGAAATCCAGATGTCCGTTAGCGGCCATCGCAGCGCGTTCGTACTCGGCCAGCAATCCAGCCAGCAGCAGGAAGATCAGAATGGCGGCCCGTTGCCCTACTCGCCAGCCGGCGGCCGCCACAAAGGACAACAACACCAGCACAGCGGCAATCCCATAGAGAATCCGCGTGGAACCAAGAAGGCTTAGCAGGAGGTAGCCCGCCGCGAACGTGCCCACAATGCTGCCCGCAGTCGAAATGGCGTAGAGCCTGCCCACATCAGCGCCAGCCGTTGAGAGCGATTCCAGTTTCAGACGCGCAACGTAGGGGGTCACCATTCCCAGCAGCACACTCGCCGGGGCAAACAACACAAGGGTTGCGGCCATGGCCGCTACGCGCAGTTCCAACTGGCCAGCCTCCAGCGCACCGAGTACGGACGGATGCGCCACTGCGGTGAAGCAAGCGAACAGACCGGCTAGTGCCAGCACACCCGCCAGGCGAACAAACGCCGGATGCGCGTCGGCCATCCGTCCACCCCACCAGTAGCCCGCGCTCAGGCTGGCCATAATTACCCCAATCAGGGTGGTCCACACGAACACCGACGTGCCAAGGAACGGCGCCAAAATGCGAGAGCCCGTAATCTCCAGCACCATCACCGACGCGCCGCTAAGGAAAGCGATAAGTTCCAAACGGCCCCAGGCCCCGGCAGCAGACGGCATGCCCCTATTTTAGCCCCCGGCGGACCATCCGCTACCGCTTTCCAAACCCGATTGGTCGCCCTACACGGCTGCCAGTACTTCCGATTCGTGCTCCTCCAAATCCCATAACTTCACGCCACCCAGAATTCCTGAAATATTGGGAATGATACGCGCGTTGGCGGGGAGGTCAATCGTGAGGTGTTCCGTGTTGCCGCCCCCGATCGCCACTGAGTCATAGTAGAACAGCCGGTAGAGTTGGGCGAGGGCCTTCTCCACGCGCTGGTTCCACTTCTTCTTGCCGTCACGGTCAAAAGCCTTTCGGCCTAGCAGTTCCTCATAGGTCTTGCCGTGGATGAACGGATGGTGGGCAAGTTCAAAATTGGGCAACGGGCGGCCACAGAGGAACAGTGTCGCCCCCAGTCCGGTGCCCAGCGTCAGCACCAGTTCGACGCCCTGGCCCGTCACCGCTCCATAGCCCTGGACGGTAGCATCATTGGCGACGCGGGCAGGGCGGCCCACCCGGCCCGCGAGCTCGGTCTGCAGGTCCACCCGATGCCAGCTTGGGTCAAGGTTGGGCGCTGTTTCAATCACGCCGTTGCGCACCGCGCCAGGAAAGCCCACCGAAACCCTCTCGAAATCGCCAAGGCGGCTGGCCAATTCCAGAATGATGTCCAGAACCGTCTCGGGCGTTGCCGGCTGGGGCGTCTTTTTGCGCTCGCGGTCTGTAATCGGGTTCCCTCCCTCATCCAGCACCATTGCCTTGATCTTTGAACCGCCGATATCCACCGCCAACGTTCGAATCATCACCTGTCTCCCTTCCAATTCCTGTGTCTCGTTATCGGCCACCCTGCAGCACAAATGCAACCCTATTCCGTTCGCTCCAACCCAGTCGGCGCGAAGTGATTCACCGGGCCGTTGCCGGAGCCTAGGCCCGGATTCGTGCGGATTGCCTCCGAAACAAAGCGCTTTGCGAAAGCGACGGCCTCCGGCAGCGCCATGCGCCGCGCCAGGCATGCTGTGATCGCTGCGCTGAACGTGCAACCGGTGCCATGCGTATGAGGAGTATCAAAACGGGGTGACGGAAATTCGATGAATGACCCGTCGCAGAGCAATAGGTCGTGTGCGTCGCCATCCAAATGGCCGCCCTTGATCAGCACCGCCTTCGCTCCCATGGCACGGATAGCCTGGGCGGCCTCGCGCATCGCGCTAAGCGTGGTGATCTCTGCGCCTGTCAGCGCGGCTGCTTCGTGAAGATTCGGAGTCACCAGGAAGCAACCTGGCAGCAACAGGCGTCGCAGTGCATCCATTCCTTCGGCGGCAAGTAGCGGCGCACCGTGCTTGGAAATCATGACGGGGTCAATGACCAGTGGAAACCGAAAACGCTGGGCTTGGGCGGCAACAACCTCAATCATTTCCGCGCTGCCTAGGGCGCCAGTCTTGGCGGCGCCGGGCGGTAGATCGCGCAGGATCGCCTGAATCTGGTCAGCTACCAGCCCCGGCGACATGATCTGCACCCGAGAGACCTCGCGCGTATTTTGGACGGTAAGCAGGGTGATTGCGGCTTGGCCGTAGACGCCGAACTGGTGGAAGGTCTTGAGGTCGGCCTGGATTCCCGCTCCGCCGGAGGGGTCAGAACCCGCGATGCTAAGCGCGATGGGAAGACTGCTCATAAACATCAGTGACCCTACCAGCCTAGCGCAGCACCGCCCGCTGGCTCGCAAGGACCTCCGCGGCGGCTCGCAAAATCCACATTCTTCCGCGGAGACCGCAGATTTCTTGAGAATTTTCCCGTCCGCGGCGACTACTTTACCAGGACGCCAGAACCCAGTGGAAGCGGGCACCGGCAGCAACCGTCCACCCTGCCAGGGCTTGGGCGGGTGCATTCGCACTCAAGAGCGTCCGATTAGGAGACCGAGTATGCGCATCTGGACATCGCACTTCTTCATCCGGCCGGCATCCTATCCACGGGGAGTCCGTCTGGTGGCCATGATGCTAGCCGTACTGCTTGCGGCTTCGCCATTGCCCGCGCAATCCCCAGTTCCGCCGGCAGCGCCCACCCGCTTGAAGATCCGCGCCATCACTGCAACCCCCCTCACTGAGTTTGCTGGCACCCTGTCAGCCAATGTGCTGCAGGTACGCATTACAGACGAATGGGACATGCCCGTCCGCGGAGCCACTGTGAGCTTTCGTTTGCCAGAAGTCGGGCCCGGTGGTGTGTTCCTGAACGGGCTAAGCTCAGAGATCGCTCTCACCGATGAGCGCGGCGAAGCGGCAGTGCGTGGCTTTGACTGGCGGGCAGATGCCGGTGTTACCTTTGTCCATGTGATCGCGGCGCTCGGCGGCGCCCGCGCCGGAGCGATGGTAGAAGTTCACCTCGCGCGCAAGATAAAGGACTTCCCCGCTACAGTTGCTACCCCATCGCCGGATGCAGCCTCTGCTTCCCCATCCGCCAGACGGGTACAGCCAGCGGCGCCAGACGTTGCCTCTCCGCCACCGGTGCGACAGCCGGCGCCTCGTGTAGAGGATGCGCCGCCCGCATCAAATGCACCTGCCGCGCCCGCGCCGCAGTTGGGGCAGCAGGCGCAGTCCCCAGTGCCTGACGCAGAGCGTGCCGCGCTTCTTCCGGCTGTAAGCCGGGCTCCCAGGGACATGGAACCCGAGGACGCAGGCAGCTTGCCTACTATGGTGCGAGTGAAGGGGAAACCAGTGGGCAGTGCGGCCAGCGGCGCCGGAGACCCTGCCTCGCAGGCGCTCGTAAAGGCTCGCCAAAGCAACGGCGGTGGCATCAGCAAGGTTCTGGTGCTATTACTGGCGGCGGGCGCGGCGGCTGGGGGCGCAGTTGCCATGGGCATGGGCCGCGGCGGTGGAAGCTCTGGCACGTCTCCAGGGGCAGGAACGGTGCTGCCTCCGGTGATCCGCATCGGCAATCCCACCATCACAATTTCGGGGGGCAAGTGACATGCGACGCCTCCTGTTGCTCAGTTTCCTGGCATGCCTCACATTGAACGGGCAAATCCAGTTGTACCTCACCCGCGTTGTAGTGAATGAAGCGGTGGTTCCCACATCGCCCACGCTGCAAGGGACACAGATTGCTTTTCCTGACATCAGGGAGAACGACCTGGCAGACCTGACCTTTGAGTTGCGCAACCCAGCTAGCGCAGACACGCTGATTACCAACCTCCGCGTCTTTCCCAAGACCGACGTCTGCGGCAGCACTGGAGGCACCGCCTTCATCCTGATGACAGATGCGGCGAATCCTCCGGGAATGTTGCGCGCCGGGGGGGTATACCCATTTCAGGTACGCTACCTCCCGCCGAAACCACAATGCTATGAAGCCTATCTTGCCGTGGCACAGCAAACCTTTCTGCTACGGGGAACGGCTACTGGCCGTACGGTCATGTTCGAGATCGACACGCTGGGGCAACGGCAGATCATCAACGGTTCCACCTCAGATTTCGGTAATGTCCGCGTGGGTGAGGCCTTCACCAAGAGCTATCGCATCAACAACAACACCGGCGCGGGCGTGGTAGTTGCACCTCCGCAAATCTCGCCGGGTGCCAGCGGTTACTCGCTAGTAGACGCACCGGACACCACGCGAACAGTGCCGAACAACAGCGTCTACGAGTTCAAGGTGCGCTTCAGCCCGCCGCGGACAGGGCTGATTCCCGCCACTCTGAGCGTCGATGGGCGCGTGATCAATCTCATCGGCGAGGGCCTACCCGGGCTGGTTCCCAACTTCACGCTTCAGGTGCCCGGCACAGCGGTGGATAGCAACACGCAGGCCGAGGCCGGCATTGCGCTGGTTTCCGCCGCGACGGTCGAGGTGAGCGGCACGCTGGAGCTGCGTTTTGAGAAGGACATTGGCGACATGCCCGACGACTCCGCCATCCGCTTTCTGGATAGCGGCAACCGGACCATCGCCTTCCGTGTGCCGGCCGGATCCACGCAGGCTGTGTTCGGCACTTCCGCGATCAGCGTTGCCCGCTTCCAGACCGGCACCGCCTCTGGCAAGATCCGGTTGGTGGCCAAGTTGTCGCAGTGGGAGCAAAGCACCTTATTGGACATTCGCTCCGACGCGCCAAGATGGACCGACGGCAGCATCCAGCGGACCCCGGGCAACTTGAGCGTACAGATTACCGGCTTCGATAATACCCGTTCTGCCAGCAGCATCGAGTTTCGTTTTTTTGACGCCAATAGCCAGGCGATTGGTGATAGCGGTGGAGTGCAGGCCAGCGTAGGCGACATCTTTTCCGCCTTCTTCCGCTTGAGCGAGCGTGGCGGCCAGTTTACCCTACGCGCCCAGTTTCCCGTGGAAGGCGATGCCAACGCCATCCGCCGCGTGGAGGTAATCCTCCGAAACCGCCTGGGGCCCTCCCTCGTGCGTGTGGTGGAATGAGGCGAAAGCGTGGACTTTGGACATCATTCCAGCCGCTCGCGTGACCGCTTCCAGAAGTAAACCCATACTCTCGTTTTCACGTAGATCGATGAACCCCGCTAGCAACGCTGGCCAAAGGCATGGCCGCATTCCTGCGGATTGGCTGGACGTCGAACGATCGAAAAGCATGGATGCAATCGGCGAACGCTAGCCGAATGTCGTCTTCCTTGCTGCTATGCAATTGACACGCTGGGCCGTGGTCTGTTCCCCTAAAGAACGGGTCCATGCGGTACTGGTTTGACAACACGGTTCCTCCAATCACGCGAGTGCTGCTGGTGGAAAGCGGCCCTCGGACGCTGACAGAAAAGTTTGGGCCTGTGTTGCGGCTGGTATGCGGTGGCGCAGTGGACGTGGATCTGCTCACTTGCCTTCCGGCCCCAAGCGAAGGCAGCGCCATTCTGCCGCAGGTGGTGTACTTCACCCAGCACCACACTACTCGGGCCGCGCGGGCCTTGCTGCTGAAGCAACTCCATGCCAATGGCTATCAGGCAATGGCAATCCTTTGCGCGGGTTCACCGCTGTTGGCGCGCTGGAAGTGGTGGCTGGCGCTGCGATTGCCAGTGAAGGTGCTCATCGTCAACGAGAACGCCGATTGCTTCTGGCTGGACCGTGCAAACCGGGGTAGCGTCAAGAGTCTGATGGCTGCGCGTTGGGGGCTCCAAGGTGCGGCATCGCTGCGGACTCTTGCGGAGATGGCAGCATTTCCGTTTGTGGTGGGCTGGCTGATGGCGTATGCGCTTCTTGTGCATGGACGGCGCTACTTTCGCTTGCTGTTCCGCCTGAACGGATTCAGCGTGGGACACTGAACACCGGGCGCGTGGGACACTGAACCCTAGACGGCGAGGAGAGCGACCAATGAACACGATGCGGGCTATCGAGATCCATGAGTTCGGCGGACCTGAGGTGCTGACGGTGCGCGAAGTGGCGAAACCCTCCGCTAAGCCCGGATTCGCCGTTGTGAAGGTGCAAGCCGCGGGCGTGAACTTTATCGACGTTTACCAACGGACCGGCCTCTACAAGAACCCCCTCCCCTTCGTGCCTGGGATGGAGGGCGCGGGCGTTGTGGAATCGCTTGGTGAAGGGGTGGAGGGCTTCGCTGCCGGGGATCGCGTGGCTTGGTGCATGGCAACGGGCGCGTATGCCGAGTATGCAGTTGTGCCGGCCAAAGTGATGGTGAAGATCCCCGATGCGATGGATAGCCATCTGGCGGCGGCCGCGCTGTTGCAGGGATTAACCGCACACTACCTGGTGCATTCCACGTTCGAACTCAAGGCTGGCCAGACTGCGCTCATTCACGCCGCGGCGGGTGGCGTCGGGCTGCTTCTGGTACAGATGGCGAAGGTGCTTGGAGCCACGGTGATCGCCACTACTTCGACAGAAGAAAAG
This sequence comes from Bryobacteraceae bacterium, assembly GCA_036821995.1. GTDB lineage: Bacteria > Acidobacteriota > Terriglobia > Bryobacterales > Bryobacteraceae > JACTMJ01. The sequence goes on along the minus strand of DAISIM010000017.1, from coordinate 57,752 downwards.
GCCGCCCTGGTGCGCGCGGCGGGGGCACATCACGTGGTGCTTTACAGCAGCCAGGAGTTCCTGGGACCGGTGAAGGACATTACCGGGGGGGCGGGCGTCGATGTGGTGTATGACTCGGTGGGTGCAACCACCTTCAGCAACAGCCTGAAGTGCCTCAAGCCGCGGGGAATGATGGTAACCTTCGGCCAATCCAGCGGACCCATTCCGCCTTTTTCCCCCCTGGAACTGGCCGCCAACGGGAGTCTCTTCCTTACCCGGCCCAATCTTGCCCACTATATGCGTGACCGCGCTGAAACTGAGTGGCGTGCCGGGGAACTGTTCGCCAGCATGCTGGATGGGAAACTGCAGGTTCGCGTCGATTCCACCTATGCGCTTGCCGACGCGGGCAAGGCGCACACTGCCCTGGAATCGCGCGGCACGGCGGGCAAATTGCTCATTCATCCGCCGGGAAAATAGGGCGGCCGCACCGTGTGCATGCCGCCCCAGGCCCTATGGCTGCGCCTTGGGATTTGTCCGCAGTCCGCTCAACAAAGCGTCCAGGCGCTTCACCACCGCCGGGAATCGGGCAGCGATGTTGGCGGTCTCGCCGGGGTCGATATCCAAGTCATAGAGCTCGGCGGGCGAATTTGCCGGCCGCTGCGCGCGATTCCAGTACATGCTGCCAGTGGCGCGATCGTGGGCAGGAATGTACTTCCATTTGCCCATGCGCAGGGCGATCATGTTACCCGCATGCTGCACCAGGAACCCGCGGCCGGTGGGCGAGTCGCCCAATAGGGCAGGAAGCATGTTTACACTATCGGGGCCGGCCTCCGCGGGAGGCGTAGCTCCTGCCAGGGCAGCGAAGGTGGCCATGAAGTCCACCTGGGTCATCAGTGCGTCTGACACGCCGGGCTTTACGCGGCCCGGCCAGTGTACCAGGAAGGGCATGCGCGTTCCAGCCTCGTAAATGCTGTACTTACTGCCACGGAAGGGTCCCGCGGGGGTGTGTCCGTTCAGGTCTTCAAAGGCACCATCCTCATAGCCGTCGTCGATTACCGGGCCGTTGTCGCTGGTGACTATCAGCAAGGTGTTCTGGTCGAGTTGCTGCTCTTCCAGCGCCTCAAGAATTTGACCAACGCACCAATCGAACTGCAGCGTCGCATCGCACCGGATGCCGCAGTCAGTCTTGCCCTGAAAGCGGGGATGCGGCGCGCGCGGCACATGCACGTCGTGGGTATTGAAGTAGAGGAAGAAGGGCTTGCCGTCGCGGGCTGTAGGACCTTGTTTGCGGATGTAGTCTGTTGCTTTGCGGGTGATGGTGTCCGCCATGCCTTCATCCACCCAGCGCGCACTTGCCCCACCCTTCATGTAGCCAATGCGGCTGATGCCGTTCACCACGGTCTGGTCATGGCCATGGCTGGGGTGCCAGCGCAGCAGGCCCGGATTCTGGACGCCTGTGGGCTCACCGGGAATGGGCGTGCCGTACTGAACGGTGATGGGGTCCTTGGGATCCAGGCCCACCACACGGTCGTTCTCGACATACACGCAGGGGGTGCGGTCGCCCGTGGCGGGGATGAGGAAGTGGTAGTCAAACCCGATCTCCGCAGGCCCGGGCTTGACAACACCGTTCCAATCCACATTTCCATCGCCCAGGCCCAAATGCCACTTACCCACCACGGCGGTGGCATAACCCGTCTGCTTCAGAACACTGGCCACAGTGGGGCGTCCCGGCGGAATCAGCATGGGGGCGTTGCCCGGAAGGACGGCCGCCTTGGGATTCCGGAACGCGTACTCCCCGGTAAGCAGGGCGTAGCGGGTAGGCGTGCAGGTGGCCGAGGAACAGTAGGCGTTGGTAAATCGCAGTCCGCGAGCCGCCATCCGGTCGAGGTTTGGCGTCTTCACCTTGATTGCCCCGTAGGGGCCGATATCGCCCCAGCCGATGTCATCCGCCAGAATCACTACAATGTTCGGGCGCTGGCTTTGCGCTCGCAGTCCAGCGGTGCCTGCCAGAGCCGTGGCTCCAAGGGCAGATTGAAGAAAAGAGCGTCGATTCATCATGATTGGCGATTCTATCGTAGCGGGGGCGCGCTCCTGAAGGGGGGGAGTGGCAATTGAGGGCCACCCGGTCGCCTAAACGCTGGAAGCAGCCACTCGGAACTCCAGGAGATCACCCGCCCGCAAGGTCCGGCTCTCGGGCAGCACGGTTTCACCCAGACCACTCAACACGACCCGGCGCACGCTTACAAGGCCTTCCCTTACACGCAACGCGCAGCGCACGCCGCCCGCGTCCCGCTGGATGACGCACTGGCCAAATCCATAGCCGGTTGACCAAAAATGCGTACCGGATTCACCCGTGATGCGGAAACTGCCCTCCACGGCGGAGTAGTGAAAGGCTGTCAGGGCAGTCACCGCTGCCCAGGCAGCCATGGCGCGCGCATAATGGTGGCCGCATTCGGCCTCATCAAAGGGACTTCGCTTCCAACCGTCGTAGCGTTGCCGAATGTTTTGGATGCAGGTGAGACCCTCGTTGGTCATTCCTTCATACAGCATCCCAACGGCGGCAGTGTACTCAAAGCCCGTCATCACCTCGCTCCAGTAGGGGAATGGCTTGACGGGACGGTCCTTGGGGTAGGAGGCCATCAGGAGCGCCTTTTCCTTGCCAAGGGCAAAGGAGCGCATGGAGTTGAAGTGGTCCTCCAGACTTTCGCGGTAGTTGTACTTCAGGATGGCCCGCAATGTGGCCTCGATGTGCTCGCGTCTGGCAAGGTAGCCCAAGCCGCACACATGCGCCATATACTGGCCCACCAACTGGTCAACCAGACACCCGGAGGCCAGTTGGAAGTCGGGGTTGGCTAAGTCCTTGGCTCCCATTCCCACCAGCAGCATGGGGGCTACCTTGGAGGGGTCCCCAGGTGGTTGTACTCGCTGCTCGTAGAATTCGCCATTGAAGAGCTGGGCGTCCATCCAGGCGCTGCCCTTGTTGAAGAGTTCACGACAGGTGGAGGCAAACGAGGTTTCGCCCAGGTACGTGGCCATGCGCTCAGTGGCGCGCAGTGCGCCCAGATACCAGAAGCCCATCTGGGGGTTCGGCCCGTAGTATTCCACGTCCATCGTATTGTGTTGGGCGCCTTCCATCACGCCGTCTTTGTCCGCATCCCAGCCTCCAGGAATCCAGCAGAACTCCATGGAGCGCTTCAGGGCCGGCCAGATGCTGCGGAGCGCGGCATCGTCACCGGAAAGATGCCAGTCGCGATAGGCCTTCAGTATGCAGCCCATCTGCCCGTCGGCCGCCGGACGACCATATTGCTGCGCGCGCAACAGAGGCAGGTGGACGCGAAAGCTCATCAGCCCCTGGGCATCCGTGGCATGGCTAAACTCAACGTCGCGCATGCTCCAGGCGAGGCGCCCGAAGAGAAATGGCGTTGTCTGCTCATAGTTCCAGACATGGGTGCAGGAACCGTGGCAGCAACCGCGGGCATCCCCTGTGCCTTCCCAGCCATAGAAGCGTCCGTCAGGGGTGCGGAAGCAGGTTTGGGTAACCAGCGTGCTGGCGTTGGCCAGCGACGCCTCCTTCACCACCGCGGGCAGGCTGGAGCCTAGAAAATCGCCCACGAAGGCCACCGTCCGGCGCTCCAGTGAGGGCAGCGCAGCGACTGCGCGCCGGGCCACGTCCCAGGCATCCTGGAAGCGTGTGGTGTAGTGGTTGCCGATAAGGTCTTCCGGGGTGCGACGCTCCTCGCTTGTGTTCCAGGTGTAGCGGTTTGGAAAGTGCCACGCAACCAGGAAGGTGAAAGGATGAGAGGCGCCGGGGGCGATCTCCGCCATCCGGGCGACAGATGCGATGGGCGCGTCCTGGCCAATGTCCGGCCGGGAGTCCAGTACTCCATCGGTGCGGAAGTCATCCCAGAAATCCAGTATGGCGCCACCCCACTGAGGATTGGTCCAGTGGGTGCGGTGGCTGACGCGTGCCTGACTGCCGGCCGGATGGAGGACCGCCAGTGCGAGGCTGCCCCAGGCTTCCGCGGTCGGGGAAACGCCTTCGCTATCGAGGAAGACTCCCGCCAAACCAGGTGTAGCCGTTCCTTCACGGTTGCGGTTCTTCCTGGCTCCAGACGGTTGGTGGTCACCCTTCCAGTCCCGGGTGGTATCCCAACCATTCATTCCCACGAAATTAGGCAGTGTCCCGCAGACGGACACACGCATGGGCTTGTCTGAGCGATTCGTTACCTCGTAGCGCAGGACGGCCATGGGCCATTCGCTGACAGCTTCATCCGTTGGGATGAAGGGGCTGAATGCCTTCAGCGAGACCTCTAGCGGAACTTCGGGATGGCGCAGTTCCAGGCGGCCCAGCGGCCAGGCAGCGTAGAAGTTGGCGATGGCGAAGCGGGGCAGGTTGTGGGTAGGGTCCAGGCTCCCGTGGCTACCCTCGTAGGCCCTCACCGGAAGCGGCCCTTCCAGCAAGCGCGCGCCTTGCTGCTGTCCGTTGTCGTACCACAGGGCAAAGAAAGGGGCTGCGCCAGAGACCACTGGCGTGAACCCCTTGGCGGGGCGGTTGCCCACTTCAAAGTCGCGCAGGGCTCCGTTGCCCATCAGCGAGAGGCATCCAGTGCCCACACCGCCAATGGGCATGGCAAGGCGCTCCAGGTGCTCACCAGCATAATGCCGTAGCGTAGGCCAAGTTGAGTCTTGCAGGATACCGTCCTGTTCTCCAGTGACCGGGGAACTGGCGGGCTGCCCCAGTTCCTGAGCGCCAAGGGGCTGGAACGTGGCTGCAGCGGCGGCACCCCATCCGCCTATCCGGAAGAAGTCGCGCCGTCCCAGCGAGGCATCCTCGCATGCGCCATCCGGGCAGCACGACTCCGGACGGGATACCTGATGGAACGGGTTTGTGGCAGACCCAGGGCGGGGCGGTTTCATGCCGGGATCCTATCACAGCGCCAAGTGCGGAATAATGGCAGTCAATGCGTACGCGAAACCTATGGATGCGCGCGGTGGCTTTGCCCGTTGCGTTGCTGTGGATGAGTATCGGAGGGCTTGCCGCCGTGACAGTTGAGAAAACACCCTACGCGGGCTGGGCGAATTGCTACCGCGTCAGCAATGGCGAGGTGGAACTGATTGCCACCACCGATGTGGGTCCGCGCATTATGCGCTTTGGCTTCGTCGGCGGCCAAAACCTGTTCAAGGAGTTCAAGGCGGAGCTTGGCCAAAGCGGAGAGCAGAAGTGGATGCCGCGCGGCGGTCATCGCCTTTGGAAAGCCCCGGAGGACAACGTGCTTACCTACGCGCTGGATAACGGGCCAGTGCAGGTGACAGTGCTTGCCGATGGGTTGACACTGACGCAGGCGGTGGAGCCACAGACGGGACTGCAAAAGCAAATCACCGTTCGCATGGCACCCACAGGCAGCAACGTCACTGTCCTACACCGCATTACAAATACCGGCGCTTGGACGGTTGACTTCGCCTCATGGGCGTTGACGATGATGGCGCCGGGAGGGGTTGCGTTCACCGGATTTCCGCCGCGGGGAAGCCATCCGGAGGTGCTGGAACCCACCAATCCGTTGGTGATGTGGGCCTATACCAATCTGGGCGATCCGCGTTGGAAATTCTCGCTGAAGTACCTCTCCTTGCGGCAGGATCCGGCAAACCCGTCCCCGCAGAAGGTGGGACTGTTCAATGCAAGGACCTGGGGTGCGTACCTGTTGGGGACTGACCTCTATGTGAAGCAGTTTGAGGCAGACCCCACGGCGCAGTACCCTGATTTTGGCTGCTCCTTTGAGACCTTCACCAACCATGAGTTCCTTGAGTTGGAAACCGTGGGTCCGCTATCCCATGTACCGCCCGGGGAAACGATTGACCATGTGGAGACCTGGAGCCTTCACCGGAACGTGCGCCTCCCTGAAATAAACGACGCGGCGCTGGATGCGGTGTTTCTTCCGATTCTCCAACGGCCATAGCCGTGTGTTGAGAATGCCAGGGCACGTCCGCTATTCCAGAAAAACAGCCCAGTTACTCACCAGCGTGAGCAACGCAGTGGGGAAGACGCCCAGGAATACCGTGCCCGCGCCACAGATGCCCAGCACGGTCTTCAGGCCGAGATCCAGCGGCGGAACGGTAGAGACCTCTTCGTCAGGGTCCTGCATGTACATCACCACCACCACACGCAGGTAGTAGTAGCCCGCCAGCGCGCTGTTAGCCAGGCCCAGCGCTGCCAACCAGTAGAACTGCGAATCGATGGCTGACTTGAAAATATAGAACTTACCGAAGAAGCCACCGGTAAGGGGAATACCAATCAGCGAAAACATGAAGAAGGCCATGATGGCGGCCAGGAAGGGCTGGTGGATAGCAAGGCCGGCAAAGTCCTTAATCTCCGTGCGGGTTTCGCCTTTGCGCCCGCAGTGGGCCACCACGGCAAAGGCCCCGATGTTCATGAAGGCATACGCGGCCAGATAGAACATGGCGGCGGCGGTGCCGATGTCTGAGTGGGTAGAGATGGCAATCAGCACATAGCCGGCATGCGCAACGCTGCTATACGCCAGCATCCGCTTGATGTTGCTCTGCACCAGCGCGGCGAAATTGCCCACCATCATCGTTACGAGCGCGGTCACCCAGATAATGGGCTCCCACTGATCGCTGAAGGGGATGAACGTTGTGAAGAAGACGCGCAGCAGCACGGCAAAAGCGGCTGCCTTTGGCCCGGCTGAGAGAAAGGCAGCCACAGGCGTCGGCGATCCCTGATAGACATCCGGTACCCACACCTGAAAGGGCGCTGCGCCTACCTTGAAGGCAAAACCAGCAAACATGAGAGCCGCCGCCGCGAAGAGGAGCTTGTCCGGGGTCGTGAGGCTGTCTGCCAGCAGTGCCTGGCGGATATCCGCCAGGTTCGTTGAGCCCGTAGCGCCGTACACCATGGAAATGCCATAGAGAAAAAAGGCGGTGGCGAACGAGCCCAGCATGAAGTACTTGAGGGCGGCCTCGTTGTTCCGGCGATCCTTGCGAAGATAGCCTGCCAGCACATAGGACGAGATGGATGAGATCTCAAGACCCAGGAAGATCATGATGAGTTCGTTGGCCGAGGCCATCAGACACTGGCCCACGATGGAGAACAGCAACAAGGCGTAGTATTCGCCGCTTTCGGCACCTTCACGTTCGAAGTAGGGACGGCTGAGGATGATCGTGAGCGCTCCCACAATCAACACCAGCAGGCGAAAAAATGTAGCGAACCCGTCAATCAGCAGCATGCCGCCAAAAGCAGGGCCGGGATTGGTGAAAGTGAGCAGCGATAGGGGAATGGCAGCGATCATCGCCACCAGAGAGAAGGTGCCCAGGAAGGACTGACGGTTCTTTGGAGCGACTGGCTCCAGCGCCATGATCAGCGTGCCCATGATCACCAGGATCATCTCGGGCAAAACTCTCACCAGTTCGGCGGTTTGCGGAATGAACTCAAGGGGCACCAGTCACCTCCGAAGGCAACGAAACAGCAGCGGGCAGAATCGGGGTATTGGCAGCCGGGTTGCTCACCTGCATTTCACGGTTCGCGTTCACCATGCGGAGGATTGCCGCATTCTGGTGCGTAATTGCAGGCATGAATGTCTGGGAGTAAATCCCAAGCCACAACAGCACCGCTACCATGGGCAGCATGGCTCCCCACTCGCGAGGCTGCATGTCGTAGATTTCCTTCTGAAGTTCTTGCGGCTCAGGGCCGAAAAAGACCCTCTGATACAGCCAGAACATATAGCAGGCGGCAAGCACCAGGGTGGTAGCAGCGGCAACGGCAATGGGGAAGTTTGCTTCCACGGCACCTTGCAGCGCCAGGAACTCACCCACGAAATTTGCCATCATGGGCAGGCCGACGCTAGCCAGCACGAATAGCATGAAGACGGCGGAGAGAGCCGGGGCGGAGTGCACCAGGCCTCCGTAATCCTTGATTTCCAGCGAGTCCTTGCGGTCAGTCAAAAAGCCCACAAAGATGAACAGTCCGCCGGTGGAGATGCCATGGGCGAGCATCAGAAACACCGCGCCATCCAGCCCCTGCTGTGTAAGCGAGAAAATGCCCACCACCACCAGACCCATGTGGCTGACTGACGAATACGCAACCAGCTTCTTCATGTTTGGCTGAGCCAGCGACACAAAGGCGCCATAGATGATGCCGATGACGCTAATCGTAAGGATGATGGGTGCGAACTCCCGCGCCGCATTCGGGAAGAATGGCAGGCAGAAGCGGATCATGCTATAGGTGCCAACCTTTAGCATCAACGCCGCAAGGTCAACGCTGCCCGCGGTGGGGGCTTCCACGTGGGCGTCCGGCAACCAGGTATGAAAGGGGAAGAGCGGCGTCTTGAATGCAAATGCAATAAAGAATGCCCAGAACAGCAGGTTCTCTTCCAGGGTGGTGAACTTCAAGGCTCCGGTAGAAATCTGGGCCGCAATCACCTGGTAATCGAAGCTGCCCACGCGGTTGTAGAGATAAAGGATTGCCGCCAGCATCATCACTGAGCCGGTGAGCGTGTACACAAAGTACTTCACCGCGGCGTATATACGGCGGTGATGCCCCCAGATACCAATCATGAAGTAGAGAGGCACCAGCGAGAGTTCCCAAAAGACGTAGTACTGGAAGAGATCGATGGAGACAAAGATGCCAATGAGGCAGAACTCAAGCAGCAGAATGTACGCGTGGAATTCCTTAAGGCGCGTCTCAATCGCCTTCCAGGAAATGAGGATCGCGATCGGTGTGACGAAGGTGGTAAGCAGCACTAGCCAGATGCTTAGCCCATCCAGGCCGATCTTGTACTGAATGTTCGGGTCCTGCACCCACTGAAACTGCGTGACGAACTGATAGCCGTCGGCATTGAAATCGAAGTTGAAAACGAGTCCAAGCGAGACCAGAAAAACAATGATGGAAACGATGGTGGAGAAGATCCGCACCGTCTCGCCCATCTCGCGAGGAATCAGCAACACCAGCAGGAAGAGCGCAATAGGCAGGAAGAGTACGACATCAAGTAGAGTGGTCACCGGACACCTCCCGCCATCGTCACGATCAGCAGAATGACCACACTGCCCACCACCACCCAGGAGGCGTAGGTGCGAATGGACCCCGACTGCCAACTGCGCAGAACGCGGCCCACATTGCGTGCCTGCGCCGCAACGCCGTTCACCGCGCCATCAATCAGTTTCGTATCCATAATGGGCCAGAAGAAAGCCCGCGAGGATTGCAGCAGAGGCTTGACGAACAGCGCATCGTAGATCTCGTCGACATAGAATTTGTTGAATACCAAGCGATGCAGACCCCCTGCGCTTGCTGCAATCTGCCCAGGCAATTCCGGCTTCGCCACATAGAACACGAACGCCATCAGAATCCCCAGCAGCCCGGCACCGAGGGCAATGGCCACCAGTGTGACGTCGTGCCCATGATCGCCTAGCGGAAACATGGGCTGAAGAAACTGAGGAACATTCAGGAAGCCGCCACCCAAGGAAAGCAGTGCCAGGGCTACCAGGGGTAGGGTCATGCTCTTGGGGGATTCGTGCGGATGCGCATCACCGCGATAACTGCCAAAAAAGGTGACAAACAGCGCGCGAAACACATAGAAAGCTGTCATTGCGGCGGTAGCCACACCCACCCAATACATCCACGGTGCGTGATGATGGGCCGCCAGCAGGATTTCGTCCTTGCTGAAAAAACCGGAAAACGGGTACACACCCGCGATGGCAATGCCTGCCACCATCAGCGTAGCGAAGGTGATGGGGGTCTTCTTGCGGAGGCCGCCCATCTTCCAGATATCCTGCTCGCCACTCACTGCGTGGATGACGCTACCCGCGCCAAGGAAGAGCAGAGCCTTGAAAAAGGCATGCGTCATTACGTGGAAGATCCCAGCGGAGTAAGCGCCTACGCCCAAAGCAAGGAACATGTAACCCAACTGAGAGACCGTTGAGTAGGCGAAGACCTTCTTGATGTCGTTCTGCGCCAGACCAATGATGGCGGCAAAGACGGCAGTGGCCAAACCCACGATGGCCACAATCTCCAGTACCGCGGGAGTCATCTGGTACAGCGGCGCGGAGCGGGCCACCATGTAAATACCCGCGGTCACCATGGTGGCGGCGTGGATGAGGGCCGAAACCGGGGTAGGGCCGGCCATCGCGTCCGGAAGCCATACAAAGAGTGGCAACTGCGCACTCTTTCCCGTGGCGCCAATGAATAGCAACAGCGTGATGAGGCCCAGTGCGCCAAAGCCAGGGTCAGCTTGAAGTGCAGGCAGTTTCGCAAAGATCGCCGCGAAGTCGAAGGTGCGGAACTGCACAAAGATTAAGAAGATGGCCAGGATAAAGGCCATGTCCCCAATGCGATTCACAATGAAGGCCTTGTTTCCCGCAGTGGTGGCATACTCGCGATCGTAATAAAAGCCAATCAGCAAGTAGCTACACAGTCCCACGCCTTCCCAGCCGACAAACAGCAATGGAAAGTTGGCGGCCAGCACCAAGGTGAGCATGAAGAACATGAATAGGTTCAGGTACGCAAAGAAGCGCGCATACCCCTGTTCATGCGCCATATAGCCAGTGGCGTAGGTGTGGATGAGAAGTCCTACGCCAGTCACCACCAGCAGCATGATGGCGGTCAAGCGGTCGACGGCCATGTCGAAACCAATCCGCAGGTCGCCGGACTGGATCCACGGATATCCGCGCTCTACATAGGTCACGTCCAGCGGCCACAGCGTGGCAAGCACCTGGATAACCAGCGCGAAAGAAATCGCGACCGAACCAATGGCAACAAAGTTGACGAAGCGCTTGGGTGCACGATGGCCGAAGATGCCATTGATGGCAAAGCCGATGAGCGGGATCAGGGGAATGAGCCAAAGTTGCATTGGTTTAGTTCTTCAACGTGTTGATCCGGTCAATCTGCAGTGTGCCGCGATTTCTGTAGATGGTAAGGATAATGGCTAGGCCTACCGCTGCTTCGGCGGCTGCCACCACCATCACGAAGAAGGTGATGATTTGCCCATCCACTTGCCTCCACATGTAGGAGAACGTGACGAAGGAGAGATTTACCGCGTTCAACATCAGCTCAATGCACATAAACACGGTGATGATGTTGCGGCGGATGAGGAAGCCGGAAGCGCCAATGGAAAACAGGATGGCGCTCAGGATGAGATACCAGGAGATGGGAACTCCACCTTGGACAAATGGCATTAGTCCACCTCTCTCATGGCCAGCACTACCGCGCCCAGGATTGCGATCAGGATCAGCACGGAGGTAGCTTCAAATGGCAGAAGATATTTCGTAAACAGCAGGATGCCCACGTCAGCTGCCCCACCGCCCGTGAAGTTGCCGAAGCGGACTTCCTGAGATGGCGGTGCCACCTCAAGCATCACCACCGACAACAATCCCACCATTACCAGAAGCAGCGGCAATCCCAGAAAGCGGCCCAGCTTGTTCACCGGGTCCTTCTCTTCCGCGCCGGTGTTCAGCAGCATGATGACGAAGACGAACAGCACCATGATGGCGCCTGCATAAACAATCACTTGGGCCGCGGCAATGAATTCCGCGCCCAACAATAGGTAGAGAGCCGCCAGGGATACCATCACTCCTATCAGGGAGATAGCGCTGGAAATTGGGTGAGTCTGCAGCACCAGATTCACGGCGCATCCCACCGCGATGGCAGCGAAGAGGAAGAAAAGGAAGACGTCCATATCAGCAGCCCTCCTGTATAGCGGTAAATCGCATTAGCTCACCACCGCCACCAGGCCACTGGTAATGATGAGGTTGATGAGCGCGATGGGGAATAGAAACTTCCAGGCGAAAGCCATCAACTGGTCGTAGCGGAATCGCGGCAGCGTCCCTCGTACCCAGATGAACAGGAAAATCAAAACGCCGGCCTTGATGACAAACCAGAACACCGGCAGCAAATAGGGCCACAGCATCGGCAGCGAGAAGATGCCCGCCACGCCAAGGAAGGCCACCCCGAATAGGGGAAACGTAATCTTGTCGCGCCAGCGCTCCGCCTGTAAGGCATGAAAGAACAAGAGGGCGGCGCCACCCAGGAAGAGGAAGGCAGGTACGAAGTTGGAGCCTAGCTCCACTGGGAAGAGAGGATTGTATCCACCCAGGAAAAGCACGGTGCCTATGGAGCATATGGTAACGATACCCGCATACTCCGCCAGGAAGAATCCGGCGAACTTCATGCTGCTGTACTCAGTGTGGAACCCACCAATCAGCTCGTTCTCTGCTTCCGGCATATCAAAGGGGAGGCGGTTGGTTTCGGCGAAGGCGGCAATCAGGAAAATGATGAAGCTGAGAATCTGCGGCCAAGGCATCTGGAAAACATGCCAGCGAGGAAGGAATCCGAAGTAGTATCCCGCCTGCGCCTGCGTGATTTCCTGGAGGCTCAGCGTGTTCGCCAGCAGAAGCGGCGTCGCAATGGCAATCGTAAGTGCCAGTTCATAGCTCACCATCTGCGCGGAACTCCGCAGAGACCCCAGCAGAGAATACTTGTTATTCGACGCCCAGCCACCCAGCGCAATACCGTAAACCCCAATGGATCCAATAGCCAGCACCATTACCAGCCCCACTGGAAGGTCAGTGAGTTGCATCAGTGTGGTGATGCCAAAAATCTCCACCTGTGGGCCGAAGGGAATCAGGCAAATGGGAATCAGCGCGAAGAAGACCGCGAGGAAAGGTGCCAGGATGTAGTACGTGCGATTAACGTGTGGCGGTAGCAGGTCTTCCTTGGTAATTAGCTTGATTACGTCTGCCAGCGGTTGCAGGAACCCGTGGGGCCCTACCCTGTACGGTCCAGGCCTGCGCTGGATGTGCGCAATCAACTTCCGCTCCAGCAATTGCAGATAAGCCAGCGTCGTCAAAAAGATGAACGCGATAATCGCGGCTTTCACAATTGTAAGGAGGAAGAAGTCCATGGATTTCCCAATGTCTCGCAATCACTCGCAGCTCTGTTTCCGTTAACCGGATCAGGCTAGCGCGCCACGCCTTAGGCGCATTCGCAATCGCTACTGCGCAGTCAATGCCAACGAATCCTCGCCTTGGTAAAGCGAGCCCGGAGACTCCAGCAAGCTATCCAGCTTTCGGGAGTAGCTTCCCAGAGTGCCCGACGTGAACAGAGTATCGCGAGCGGAACGAATCAATGCAGGATCCGTCTCCACCCCAATCTTCGCGGCTGGCGGCATCGTTTGCGCGGCGCCTCCCGTGGCGATGACTGGCAAAGCTACATTATACCCAGCCACCAACTGTTGCACCTCTGCAAATACTTTATCCGCCATCCAGGGCCCCATCTGAGCGGCCGCGCCAAGCTCCTTGGCAATCAGACCGATGATCTCCAGGTCAGCCTTCGCACCCATGGTTTGTGCAGCCTTCTTCAGGCGCTGCACTTCTCCGCAAACGTTGGTCACAGTACCCTGCTTTTCGTACAGCGAGGCTGAAGGTAGCACGACGTCGGCGCGTTGAGCAGTAGCGGTGAGGAACAAATCCTGCACCACCACAAACGCATCCCTGGCAGCCAAGGGAGCATTCCGCAGCGGATCCGCATTCACAACCCACAGCGCGGCCAGATGCTCATCGGCCAGCATCTGGGGGAGGGTCATGCCAGTGCCGGGGGCAGGCTGATACCCAGGTCCCAACTCAGGAGTAAGTCCCATGTCCAGTGCGCCTCGGGAATTTACATAGTCAACCAGGCAGACGTACTTAACTGGGTTACCCAGACTGTCGCCAAAGGCCACCAGTTGCCGCACCGCATCACCCTTCACGGAATCGCCAAAGACGATTGTCAGTTCGGGTTCAGAGGCCAGTTGCGTCCGCAACTGTTCCAGCGCAGCGATCTCTTCGCCCTCAGCCGCACGGACGGCGCCTATTGTATGTTGGTCTTCCCGCACGGGGCCGGCGGTGACACTATAGGTGTGCGCACCGTGATGACGCCAGTTTGCGCGAATCTGCCAGTGCAGCAGTGGATGCTGCTGGGCAAGGTCAGTCCCAATCACCAAAACTGCCTTTGAGCGATAGAGGTCGTCCACGGTAGCCAGCGCGTTTTCCCGTCCCGCCACTGCGTCCAGAAGACTCACCACATCCCCACTTCGCTCATGGTCAATCGAATGGGTACCCAGCACCTGCCGTGCAAATTTCTGAAGGTAATAGTTCTCTTCGTTGGTGGTGCGCGAGGAACCAACCACCCCAATATGTCTGCCTGATTCCTTCAACTGCTTCAGCTTGCCGGCCACAAACCGAATCGCATCAGACCAGGACGCTGGCTCTAGCTTGCCGGCCTTGCGGATCATCGGCGTAGTGAGGCGCTCGTCGCTCTCGTTGAAGTCAAATGCGTAGCGGCCCTTCACACAAAGAAACTCGCCGTTAATGCCGGAGCGATCTCGATTATTACCACGCAGGATCTGGTCGTTGCGCACGCCCAAGGTCGTCTTGCAGCCATTGGAGCAGTGCGTGCAAACCGTGCCCACATGGTTCATTTCCCACGGCCGGGTTTGGTAGCGGTAGGTATCGCTGGTGAGCGCGCCCACCGGACAGATGTCGATGCAGGCACCGCACTCATCGCATTCAAGATGATCGCTATGGTTGGGGGCAATCTCCGCATAGGCGCCACGCTGCACGATTCCCAGCGCGTTTACGCCCATCCCCTCTGAGCACACACGGACGCAGCGATAGCAAAGGATACAGCGCGCTGGATCAAAGTACACCACCGGCGACCACTGCTGTTCCTCATGGTGGTGTTTGATCTCCACATAACGGCTCTCGGCGGCCCCGTAGCGGAAAACCATGTCTTGCAGTTCGCACTCGCCGCCCTTGTCGCACACCGGGCAATCCAACGGATGGTTTGTAAGCAGAAACTCGAGGGTGCCCTTCCGTGCCTCAGCCAGCTTGGGGGTTTCCGTGCGCACCACCATGCCTTCGCCCACCGGCTGCGTGCAGGCGGTCATCAGCTTCGGCATGCCATCGATCTCCACCAGACACATGCGGCAAGCTGCCACCTGTGTAAGTCCTTCGTAATAACAGAAGGCTGGAATCTCTTTTCCCATCTCGCGCGCTACTTCAATCAGCAGCGTTCCCGGAGCCGCCTCTACGGCAATTCCGTCGATTGTGAGCTTTACCGGATCCGCCATTAGACACCCACCGCCACTTCGTCTTCCTCGGCCGCGACATTCGCCATCGGCGAACGCCGAATGTATTCATCAAACTCGTCGCGAAACTTCTCTACGATTGAGATAGTGGGCATGGCGGCAGCATCGCCCAGCGGGCAAAAGGTCCGCCCCAGCATGTTGTTGGCCAGCTCATGCAGCAGCGAAGCGTCGTTGCGCTGGCCCATGCCGCCCTCCACGCGCGTGAGAATCTTCTTCAGCCACAGGGTACCCTCACGGCATGGAATGCACCACCCGCAGCTTTCATGCTGGTAGAACCGCATGATTCGTAACGCCACCTTCACCATGTCGGTGGTTTCATCCATCACCACCACGCCGCCGCTGCCCAGCATGCTGTTGACGGCCTTGAGCGCATCGAAGTCCATGGCGATGTCGCATTCCTCGGCCTTCAGAATGGGGCACGAGGAACCCCCAGGAATCACCGCCTTCAGCTTGCGCCCGCCTTTCATGCCGCCTGCCACTTCCTCAATCATGCGCTTCAGGTTGAAGCCCATCGGCAGCTCATACACGCCCGGCTTGTTCACATGCCCGGAGATACAGAACAACCGGGTGCCACCGTTGCGCGGTGTTCCCAGATTGGCCCATGGTTCGCCACCCATCAGCAGAATGGACGGTACGGAGGCGAACGTCTCCACATTGTTCAGCACCGTCGGACAACGATACAAACCAGCCACCGCGGGGAAGGGAGGACGAATCCGTGGCACCCCTCGCTTCCCCTCCAACGATTCCAGCAGCGCTGACTCTTCTCCACACTCGTAGGCGCCTGCCCCTGTGTGGGTAAACACGTCAAAGTCAAAGCCCGTGCCTTGGATGTTCTTGCCCAGCCAGCCCTTCGCGTAAGCGTCGGCGATGGCGCGGTCCATGATGTCAATGAGGTAGCGGTACTCGCCCCGGATGTAGATGTAGCCGCACTTCGCCCCCACCACCAGCCCGCCAATCATCATGCCCTCAATCAACTGCAGGGGGTCATTCTGGATCAACAGGCGATCCTTGCACGTGCCAGGTTCACTCTCGTCGGCGTTCACGACGATGTACTTCGGCTTCGGGCTGTTGCGAGGGACAAAGCTCCACTTCATCCCCGTGGGGAAGCCTGCTCCGCCGCGCCCGCGAAGGTTTGACTTCTTCACCTCGTCGATGATCGCCTCCGGCGTCATCGCCACCGCTTTGCGGAATGCGGCGAAGCCTTCGTTGGCCACGAAGGTATCCACAGTTTGGGAATTCGGTAATCCAAAGCGCCGCGTAAGCACCTTGGTTTCCAGCGGACTCGGTTCGTTGAACAGCATGGGATGGATGTGCCTCTATTGCAGTTGCCGCAGGTTATCGAGCAGCTCATCGAGCTTCTCGGGGGTTACGAAATGATAGAAATCGTAGTTGATCTGGATAGCGGGCGCCCAACTGCAGGCGCCAATGCACTCCACTTCTTCAAGCGATATCAGCCCATCGGCGGAAACCTCTTTGTGGCCAAGGCCCAGCTTCTTGCAGGCACGCTCCCACAGCTCCGGGCCGCCACTAAGCTGGCAACTGATATTGGTGCAGATCTGCACGTGGTGCTTGCCCATCGGCTTCGGGAAGTGGAGCATGGAGTAGTACGTCAGCACTTCTTCCACCTGCACCGGAAAGACCCCCACCCGCTTGGCAACTTCATTCACCAATTCCGGTGTGATCTTGCCCAACGTGTCCTGGCTGTAAAGCAGCAGAGGCACTAACGCTGAGCGTTTGTGTTCCGGCGGGTACTTGCCGATGATCTCGGAAAACTTCTGTTCCAGTTCCGGTGGAAGCGTCACGGAAACTCCTTCCTTGCCAGGCACGCCGCGCGCTGCGGCGACACCCCAATTGGCCACTCGCCACCAACGCCGTTAGCGCCTAGCGGTCAACGTCGCCCAACACAAAATCCATGCTGCCCAGGATAGCGATCACATCCGCAATCAGCTTACCCTCAATCAGCCGCGCCAATGCCTGAAGGTTCCCGAAACTAGGTGTGCGCATATGCACGCGAACCGGCTTCGACGATCCATCGCTCACCACGTAATAGCCGAGTTCCCCACGCGGTGACTCGATGACGTGATACACCTCTCCCGCCGGTACTCGGAAGCCCTCGGTAACGATCTTGAAGTGATAGATGAGCGCCTCCATCTGCGTCTTCATCTTCTCGCGCTCTGGAAGCACTACCTTGGGTGCATCAGCTTGGAAAGGGCCTCCAGGCATGCCTGCGAGAGCCTGATTGATGATCTTCATGCTCTCCCGCATTTCCTGAAGCCGAACCCGGTAGCGGGCGTAGACGTCGTTCTCTGTGGCCGTCGGGATATCGAAGTCGAAAAGCTCGTAGCTCGAGTACGGCGCGTCCTTGCGTGCATCGGTCTTGATGCCTGCTGCGCGCAGCATTGGCCCGGTGACACCAAGCTCAACCAACTCGTTTACGTCCAGGTATCCCACGCCCTTGGTACGGTTCAGCCAGATTGGGTTCTCTTTGAGGAGATCCTCGTATTCATCCACGCGAGAAGGGAAAACCTGCAGGAAGCGCTTCACTGCTTGTTCCCAGCCACGCGGGGCATCCAGCGCCAAACCGCCAATGCGAAAATAGCTGGTCATCATCCGCTGGCCGGAAAACATCTCAAAGATCCGCAGCAGGTCCTCGCGCTCCCGCATGCAGTAAAGAAACATCGTCATCGCCCCAATGTCCAGGGCGTGCGTACCTAGCCACACCAAATGGCTATTCAGCCGGGTGAGTTCCACCAGCATCACCCGCATCCACTGGGCGCGTGGCGGAATTTCCAACTGCAACAACTTTTCCACGGCCAGGACATAGCCCAGGTTATTGGATAGGTTGGCAAGATAGTCCACCCGATCCGTCAGCGTCACTACCTGTTGCCAGGTCTTGCTTTCACATTGCTTTTCGATGCCGGTGTGCAGAAAACCAATATCGGGTTTGGCCGACACGACATGTTCGCCGTCCAACTCCAGTACAATGCGCAACACGCCGTGGGTGGAGGGGTGCTGCGGCCCCATGTTTAGCACCATGAAGCGCGGTCGCGTCTCGGCCTGCGCTTCCAGAACCTCATTCAGTCCAGTGGTCACCGGTAGTTCAAGGGTGGGATTGTCGCTCATCGCCCGCTTCCTCCCTCCGGCTCCATGTAGTCATAGCGATGGCCATGTACCGGGTAGTCTTTCCTCAGTGGATGCCCCTGCCAGCCGTCCGGCATCATGATCCGGGTGAGGTCGGGATGGTTGCGGAACTCAATGCCGAAAAGGTCAAAGACCTCGCGCTCGTACCAGTTGGCCCCTGCCCACACTGAGGTCGCCGATTCCACCGATGGCAACTCGCCACCCAGCCTCGTCTTGACGCAAATCCGCTGATTGTTCGCCAGAGAATGCAACTGATACACCACTTCAAAGCGTGGCTCTGCGGGATATCGATCAACGGCGGTGATCGTGCTCACTCGATCAAACTTGTGGGATGCCTTCAGAAAGCGGCACGCGTGAAGGACGCGGTCGGGTGCCACCTCCACCGTAAGCTCCCCGAATTCGATTTGAGCGCTACGAAGCCAGGATGTGCTCTCCTGGCGCATCGCGACGACGATGGGATGTGTTGCAGCAGCCTCGCTAATCATGGGACCTCACTAAAGTTTGGCGCCTGGTTTATCGGGCTCTGACCATTCCAGGGCGCCCTTCTTCCAGATGTAGAAAAAGCCGGTCAGGATGAGCAGGATAAACACCAGCATGCTAAAAAACGTCAGGAAGCCCAGATCGCGGTAGACCACCACCCACGGGAATAAAAAAATCGCCTCAATGTCAAACAGGATGAAAAGCATCGCTACCAGGTAGAACTTCACGCTAAAGCGCTGTCGCGCATCGCCTGTGGGCTCCATCCCGCATTCATACGCCGTGTCCTTCACCTTGTTTCGCAAGCGCTTGCCCAGCACTGCGGAGGCCCCCACCAACCCGGCGGCCAGCACAAAAGCGATCACAATTTGCAGCAGCAGCGGGAAGTAAAGCTCAAGATGGTTTTCTGGCATAAGACTAAGGCTTTCTGGCGGAAGAGGCCGGAATGTTTCCAGTATACAAGCACGTCGCCATCGCGCATGCTCATCGCGAATTTACGAACGCCGTTAATTGGTGACAAGTCAATCGTACTTGGTTGTCTGCTTAGCAAAAAACCGGGTTGCAAATCGCTTTAGGAAGCCGTATTCTACGAACGTCTTCACTGGGAGAGGACCGAAGTAACATGCCAGACCGGAAACGTACGAGCCGCAGTGTGGCTCAAGACCCCGGGCCTACTCTGGTTTCCATTGAACATGCGCAGCGGTTACGTGGCATGTGCAACCACGGATTGATTTCCGAAGAGCAGGCTCAAGAAGTGATCAACAAGATTCGCACTCGGAATCAGTCAGTGGAAGGGGCCATTGAGGAGTTGCAGGAGAATTGTACCTGCGGACTCTTCTTGCCATCGCGTGCGCGCCGCATTCTCAACTCGGCCTGCGCTTGCGGGAGTTAGCTTCCTCTGCCGTCCGTCACGCAGGCATGACTTTGTTCCATGCCTGCATGCAAACCTCGCGCGGTCACCAGGATAGCGCTGCCACGAGAGCCGCCCTGCCCCCTCGCGACCTGGCTACCGTCTCCAAGCCGCCGGCACTCCACTGGCTGTCTCCACCTCCGCCCGAAGTCAATCGCTACCGTCGGTGGCCTGTGGCGTTCTCACTGCCTCACCGCGAGATCATTTCTCCATCCCTTGCATGCTGAGGCTCTGTTACCATCCAGCGCGCGATACCCTGAAAAGACTAGGCGATTTCTCCAGACCTCCTACTATGAGCGATACCCAGCCCAGCTTCCTGTTCCATCATATGGAGCGTCGCTACCGTGTCCGGGAACTGAACCGTGAGATTGCGGATCTACTCTCCACTGAGTTCAGTGATATCTGGGTGGAAGGGGAGATCTCCAGCGTCACCATCTCACGCCCAGGTCACATCTACTTTGGCCTGAAAGACGCAGACTCCATCCTCAATTGCGTCTGCTTCCGCAACGCCGCGCGGCTTCTGCGATTCCGGCCGGAGGAGGGCCTCGCGGTGGCCGCCCGTGGCCGCATTGACATCTACGAAGCGCGCGGGCAATACCAGTTCCTCGTGGAGGCGTTAGAGCTGCGCGGCCAGGGTGCACTCCAAGCCGCTTTTGAGCAGTTGAAGCGCAAGTTGGAGGCAGAGGGATTGTTCCGGCCCGAACGCAAGCGGAAACTGCCTGCGATTCCGCGCCGCATTGGGATTGTCACCTCACCCACCGGGGCCGCTCTGCAGGATATCCTCAGCGTGCTGAGCCGGCGCTTTCCCGCGCTGCACGTACGCGTCTATCCCACCCTCGTGCAGGGCGAGGCTGCGCCGATTCAGATTGCCGCGGGCTTGCAGCATTTTTCTAGCCATCCATGGGCGGAAGTAGTCATCGCGGGCCGGGGCGGCGGCTCCCTTGAAGATTTGTGGGCATTCAACACCGAGGAGGTTGCGCGAGCGATTGCCGCCAGCAGCGTGCCGGTGATCTCCGCTGTAGGCCACGAAACTGACTTCACGATTGCCGACTTCGTCGCTGACCTTCGGGCCCCTACCCCATCGGCTGCCGCCGAACTGGCGGTTCCACACCGGGACGATCTTGTCCAGCGCCTGGACGCCACGCGCGCACACCTTGACCGCGCCTTTCGCCTGGCGCTGTTCAGTAAGGTGCGTCTCCTGCAGGCCATCGGCACTGAGCGCGCGCACCTTACCATGCAGCGTCGCCTGCGCACCGGTGCTCAACGCATTGATGAAGTGGAGTTTCGCATGCGAGACCTGCTCAGGCACCGTTGCCGGGCCGCGGCGAGACAACTTGAAGAGGTGCATCGCCGCCTACTGCACTTTGACCTGCGCGTACGCGTTCTTCGCGCCAAGCAATCCCTGGATGACCTCGTCCTTCGCCTCGCTAACACGAGACTGGACCAGGCACGGCGTCAGCATGCCAACCTTGACCTGTTAGCCGCCAAACTCAAGGGCCTCAGCCCGCTTGCCGTTCTGCAGCGCGGCTTCGCCCTTGCCCAACGTGCTGATGGTACCCTGGTTCGAAGTGCCAGCAGCCTGAAGCAGAATGAGCAGTTACGCCTTCGCTTCGCCAGCGGCATCGCCATTGCCCGCGTGGAGTCCTTCGATGTGCCCCCAGCCATGGACGATTGAGTCCCCGGCTTGCTGGCTCACTCCTCCGCGCCACCAGGTCCACAGGCGTCCTGGCTGCGCCACCATTTCGTGATACGGTGAAGGTTTGCATGATCTCGCACAAGCTCCTATGGAACCAGTAGCCGCTGCACCCAGCACCAGCGGAACCCTGCGGCGCCGCAAGGCCATCATTCTTGTCATTTTCTGCACAGTTCTCGGCGCAGCCGCACAAATCCTGCTGAAGATCGGATCCCGCACCGTGGATACCGGCAGTTTATGGTCAATCGGGTTGAGTATGGCATTGAACCTGCCACTCATCCTGGGGCTTTCTCTCTATGGGTTAAGCACGGTGCTGTTCATCCATGCCCTGCGCAACGAGCAACTCAGCCTGCTGTACCCGCTCATCTCACTCACCTACATCTGGGTTACCTTCGTTTCGGTGGCGCTGCTGGGCGAAAGCCTCTCGGTTTGGAAGGTTGCCGGAGTGTTGGTGATTGTCAGCGGCGTGGCTCTTCTGGGAAAGGACGATAGCCGTTAATGTCCGCCACCATGAATGCCATCCTGCTCGTGCTGCTGGCCAGTTTTGTTGGCTCTTTTGGGGCGGTGCTTCTGAAGTCAGGCTCCATGCGCGTCAAGGGTGGAGCCATCAGCATGCTGTTGAGCCCGCGCATCTTCGCGGGCTGTTGCACCTACGTACTTAGCTCAATCTTCTTCATCCTTGCCATTCGCCAGGGAGAGCTTTCTTTCCTTTACCCGATGGTGGCGCTGGGCTACGTGTGGACCCTTATCTGGTCTCGCATCGTTTTTGGCGAACCCTTCACCCGCAATAAGTTTGCGGGTATTGGTCTCATTCTGCTGGGTGTGGCGTTGCTGAACGTCGGCCGCCACTAACTGCTAGGCTCCGGCCGAACTCGCCAGCTGCTCCTCATCGAATTCACCGTCTGGAAGCGCGAACTCGTCCACTACCTTCTTCGGGCGCATCCGGATGCGCTTGGCAATTAGCTGGGCCTTTGACTTCTCAAACTTTGCCGTCCCAGGTTCACCACCCAGTTCCATCACCTCTTCGTCCCGAATTTCCTGGCCCACCCAGAGATACTTCTGTAGGTAGTTCTTCAGCCGGTCATGCACCATCCGCTGCTTTGAGTGCACAAAAAGTTGCGCGATCTCTTCATGGTTGGCCCCGCGCAATAGGAGATAGATCTCCTCAATTCGCACGCCAGGAATTTGCAACAACTTCCTCTCCAGTTTCGCCGCACTTGCTGGCAGTTTCTGCCAAACCTGTATCTCTTCCGGGGACAGGGCCAACTTCTCCGCAAATGCAGCCCGCTTACGTGGTGTGAAGCCTTCTGTAACGGTATGCAGAAACACCGGGAAAAAGTTGCATTCCCAAACCAGGTCAGGGGGCAGCGACTCGTGGACTTTCTCGAACTTGGCAAGGCTGGCCAGCACACTACGGCTAAGGCGCTCTTCAAATCCAAACAGACTCAGCAACCCAACCTGCTCCAGTTTCGCGGTAATTGCAGCGCAGTGCGGATCGTTTGCAATGTGCCGCAACTCACTCCGCAGCTTGTAGGCCGGAATCATTGACTCCACCTTGGCCAGTCCCGCGTTCTCAAACTGCCGCGCCGTCTTCTCGGAAATCGTAAAGCCCAATCGCAGTTCATAGCGAATGAGGCGCAGCATCCGGATGGGGTCGTCGTAGAGGCTGTAGTTGTAGGTGGTGGAAAGCTCGCGGCGTTCGAGATCGGCCACTCCATTCGCGGGGTCAATCAGGAGGCCAAGAGACGCCGGATTCAGTGAAAGGGCAATAGCATTGATGGTGAAGTCCCGCCCAAGCAGATCCTCGTGAATGGTGGCGGCCACTACCTTAGGAGTTCCTCCCGCCTTGGGGTAGGTTTCCTTGCGCGCCATCGAGATGCGGACGGAGACATCCCCGGGAAAGCGCAGGCTGGCCACGTGCCTGTTGTCGTCATATCCCACCAGCACTGCGCCGGCGATGTCCGTGAGCTTCTTGGCCAGCTTCAGCGTCTTGCCTTCCAGCGTGAAGTCCAGGTTTCGGATGGAGAACCCACCCAACATATCCCGCATCGCTCCACCCGTGAGATAGATGTTGAAGCCCGCATCAATCGCGGTTTGCTGCACCAAACTCATCGCGCGGCTCTGCGCGGGGCTAAGGTGGCTTTCCAGCATAAACATGTAATCGCCCATACGAGGTATCCTTCCCTCCGCTTCCCTGTCTCGAACCGGCTCTCCCGATGCGAAGAGAGGCCAGCCCCGGGACAGCCTATGCCCCAATGCCAGGCGCACTTCGCCCCCTTGCAGTTGTCAGCGCCGCGGGTGATAGCGGTCGATGGTGTTCCGCAATTGCTCTTTCATGACGTGCGTATAGATCTGTGTCGTGGAAATGTCGGCGTGGCCCAGAATGGTCTGCACGCTGCGCAAGTCCGCACCACCTTCCAACAAATGAGTGGCGCAGCTATGGCGTAGCACATGGGGCGTTAGGCCGGCGAAGATTCCAACGCGCTTGCCGTGGTTCACCAGAAGTTTCCAGAATCCCTGACGCGTAAAGGGTCCACCCCTCGCCGTGACGAAAAGGTACTTAGACACCTTGCCCTTCACTAGCGCCGCCCTGGCCTCACCCAAGTATCGCTGAATCCAAAGCAATGCCATCGCTCCAACGGGTGCCACCCGCTGCCGGTTGCCTTTCCCGGTTACGGTCACCAGCCCCAGATTCAGGTCCACCGAGAGGATCTCCATCGTGCACAGCTCAGTCACGCGCAGCCCTGTCGCGTACAGCGTCTCCATCATTGCCCGGTCCCTAACGCCCGCGGGGGTGGCAGTGTCCGGTGCGTCCAGCAGGCGGGCCAACTCTTCGCGACTCAATAACTTGGGTAACGACTGCCACTGCCGCGGATTCGGTAGCAGTGCCATCGGATCCCGCTTAATCCGCCCCTCTCGCATCTGGTGCAAATAGAAGTTCCGCAGCGTCGTGATGTGTCGCGCGATCGTGCGACTGGACAGACCGCTTTGGTAGAGGTGATCTACGTAGCGCCGCACGGTATCCGGACTGCACCAGTACAAATCAGTGCCATCCTGTTCGCTCGGGCATGTGGCCGGCGACTCACCCTCATCTACGCTGCCTCGGTTCCTGGACTCCTCCAGCAGATAATGAGCAAATCGTTCCAGATCTAGCGAATACGAAGCAAGGGTATTCGCAGACAGGCCCTTATCTATCCTGCAATAAGCAAGATAGGAGCGGATCAGCGCGGCCGTCAGCTCGGGTTCGCCCATTTCACCCATGATACAATATAGGGCAAATTGTTCGGCACGCCCATCTCCTAGGTCGCCGCATTGCAAAGCTCCACGGCCAAAAAAGTGATTGTGCATCGCTATCAGCGGGAGCCGGTGCTTGGCTACGTCCATCCTTCCACCTACCTGCAAGCCCATTTCGCTGAGGTCCTCCTGGCGAACGGGGTTCTGCAGCAGGTCCCTTTGACGGAAATCAAGCAGGTTTGGTTTGTGAAGGATTTCGATGGTGCTCGCACGCAGCCAGATCAGCGCGTCTTTCAGTCCCGGCCCAAGCTGGAAGGCCTATGGGTTAGGCTGGAATTCCTTGACGGCGACTTGCAGGAAGGGGTACTCCCCAATAATCTCGCAAGCACTGAAGCGGCTGGCTTTGTCATCACTCCGCCTAACTCTGCTGGCAATACCCAGCGCATCTTTGTGCCGCGCAACGCATTGAAAGCCCTCACCGTTCTGGCAGTAGTCGGCCTTCGGACCGGAAAGAAGCCTAAGGACGCATTGTCCGGCGGCCAACCCAGCCTCTTCACGGATGAGTAAGCATCTACTTACACTTGGCTTAGTTTAGTTGCGAACGCATCATCCGTACCAATTCCAACTGCTTCGTGATCTTGTCCTTGATTGCATCATCGGGTGCCATCTGGAGAAATTGCAGCAGGTCACGCTCTGCGCTGGAGTAAAGGTGTAGATTCATCTTTGCCATTGCTCGTGTGAAGTACTCCTCGGCGTTGTCTGGGTTCGCCCAAAGGAGTAAGTCAAGCACCTGCAAAAGCTTACGATTTTCCTTCCGCGTGATGTAGATCCCTCTCAGGTTGTTTAGCATGCGCACGAGAATCGTCCGGTTGGTAACCGGTTCAAGAACCTCAGGACGCTCACCGTAGTCAATCCCCGTCATGGCCAAGCCCATGGCGAAGCAGTCATCCCGGCTCAGCAGACGTCCCCGGTAAAAAACGTCCACATACTGCGACACTCCGTCGTCGTCCACACGCACCAGGAAGTGCCCGGGAAATCCAATGCCGTAAACCGTTCTGCCAAGTCTCCGGGCAAGTTCCATGTAAACGGCGCAGAGTGTGATAGGTATGCCTTTACGACGGTCCATTACCGCATTCAGGAAGCTGTTTGCCGGGTTGAAGTAGTCATCTACGTTCCCATGAAAGCCTAAATGGTCAAAGAAGAAGGAATTGAACTCGCGCACAAACGAATACCCTGCTAACCTGTCAATCGGACCTTGGCGCAGCTCAGCTGCCCACTCGTCCAGCAGCTGCAGATACGGTTCGCCGGCAAATCCCGGAATGTCCAGCTGCACGATCTCCAGTGCGGCGCGGTCAAGGGTCTCCAAAACGGGGTAGTCAACAGATTCCGCCGCCGGATGGCCGAATGGACTGTCGGTGCCTGGAGGCCGCAGCATGTGTCTCAGAACGTCCACAATGGGTTTTCCATTCCACGACAGGGGCGGTGTTTGCAAGGAATACCGCCTAACTCCGTTATACCCCGGCGTGTCACCCACTGCCGGTTCCTCTAGGTGGACGTTTGAGGCGATGCGCTGCGGAGTCACTCGATGAGCAACCCCAACCCCATTCGCTTGGCCATTCTGATGGAGGCATCCACAGTCACAGGACCTGCTAAGAATCTCTTTGCCTTCCTCAGGAACGCCGGCCCGCGGCTGGATCCGTTGCTGATCACTTTTGTTCGCGGCGCTTCGCGCAACAACCTGCCTCCCACAAACCTTTTCCTGGATGCAGCGCGGGATCAGGGTATAGCAGTTGCGGCCATCCCCGAGGGCTTTCGCTTTGACCCCGGCGTGCTGGCACCACTCAAGCGCGAGTTGACTCGCTTCGCGCCAGACATCCTGCAGAGCCACAATGTGAAGTCAAACTTCTTTATTCGAGCCTTGGGCCTGCACCGCACCTATCCTTGGATCGCCTTTCATCATGGCTACACCAAGACAAGCCGGATGACCGAACTCTATGACCAGCTCGACCGGTGGTCACTCCGTGGCGCCCGCACGGTAGTGACCGTGTGCGGACCGTTTGTTGATCAGTTAGCAGGACGTGGCGTCCCGCGCTCGCGAATTCGCGTTCATCACAATGCCGCGCGTCCCCCCGCCGCCCTTGATGGTGAGGCGGTTGCACAGCTGCGAAAGGTGCACGCCATCAACGCTCAGGAACGCGTTGTGCTCACCGTCGGCCGCCTTTCCAAGGAAAAGGCGCAGGCGGATCTCATCCGGGCGGTTGCGCAGTTGGACCGGCAGAAACAACCAGTCAGGCTAGTCGTCGTTGGCGACGGGCCTGAGCGGGATGCGCTTGAGCAGTTATCGCTTCAGTTGGCGCTGAAAGCACCAGTCTTTGCAGGTCACCAAGCCAATGTGCAGCCTTACTACAGCCTGGCGAGCGTGTTTGTGCTGCCTTCACTGTCCGAGGGTTCACCGAACGTAGTTCTTGAGGCGATGGCAGCGGGAGCACCGATTGTGGCAACGAAGGTGGGCGGCGTCCCGGACATCGTGGAGTCAGAGGTCCATGCGCTGCTTGTGCCCCCATCACAGCCCGGCGCTTTGGCCGCCGCAATTCAGCGCGTGCTGGAGGACGGAGCCTTGCGTCAGCGCTTGGTGGACGCAAGCCGGCAGCGGATACTAGCGGAGTTCACGCCGGAAGCTCATTGCCAGCGGATGCTTTCCGTCTACCATGAAGTGCTTGCCGGAGTGAGTACCCGATAGCGTACGCTGGGGACGAACCGGAAAGCTGTGAACGAACGTGCGTATCCTTTATCTCTCCCCCCGGCAGTGCTGGCCCACAAATAGCGGCGCAAAGCTGCGTGACTACTACTTGCTGCGCGCGCTTTCTGAGCGGGCGAGCGTTCATTTCGCCTACTTCGCGGAACATGGAGCGGCTGCGATTCCCCACCAAGCCTTGCCTGGCTGTGCTGCCATCCAGGCGGTACCGCGGCCATCCATGTACACGTTCCGGACCATACTGGGAGGGCTCCTTGGGAGTGATCCCATTTCTGTTCTCAATTACACGAGCGATGCGATGCGCCAGGCCTCTGCTGCCCTTACCCGGATTGCCGGCGCAGGTACGAATGACGCAGCGCAGTCCTTCGACTATCTGCATCTTGACGCCATCCACTTGGCGCGCTACCCCGAAAGCCTCGCGGCGATCGGATGCACGCCTCGCGTAGTCTTCAACTGGCACAACATCGAGAGCGAAGCGATGCGGCGCTACGGACAGACGGAGGATGCCCTCCTCCGAAAACTGTACGCGAGAATCACTGCCAGGAAGTTGGAGGCGCTAGAGGCCCGGATCCTTCGCGACGCATTCGGGCACATCGTGTGCAGTCGGCGCGAACAAGAGCAACTGCGGAAGATCAACCCCGCAGCCCGCGTTGAAGTGGTCGAAAACGGTGTTGATTGTAATTACTTCGGCGATCGGCCCGAACCAGAAGCCAGCCCCCACGGGGAAAGCCCGCGCTTCGTGTTCGTAGGGTCGATGGACTACTACCCCAACATTGACGCTGTGGAGAGCTTCGTGGAAACGGTTTGGCCAACCGTCCGGAGAAACATTGCTGGCGCGCAGCTAACCGTTGTAGGGGCCAGACCAGGGCAGCGGATCCTTCGGTTGCAAGGACGGGAGGGAATCAGCGTGACAGGTACCGTATCCGATGTGCGGCCATTCTATTGGGGCGCAACGGCATCCCTCGTGCCTCTGCGTACCGGGGGTGGCACCCGGCTAAAAATTCTGGAATCGATGGCAGCCGGGGTGCCGGTGGTTTCAAGTCCGCTCGGGGCGGAAGGGCTGGAGGTTGCTGACGGCCGGGAGATCCTGCTGGCAGAACCTGGTGCGGCGTCGGACTGGACCAATCACCTGGTGACGCTGTGGCGCGATCGGGATTCCCATCAGCGGTTGGCTGCCGCGGGCAAGGCCTGTGCGCAGTCCATATACGACTGGCCGATTCTAGGCACCAAGCTGGCCGGAATCTACTCGCGCTGGTTGTCGCATGAGGGTGATGGGCAATCCCCTCGGGCGAACCCGTGAGCAAACTGCGGATCAGCGAAGGCTTTCAGCCAGTTTTGCCGTCAACTCCGCCTGCGTCATCATGGCCGTCATCAGGTTCATGGGTCCGCAGTTGGGAAACTCCACGGTACGGCGCAGCAAGTTGTGCGGCGTTTCGCGAGCGTAGGCGATCGTGGCGTCTCGCACCGCGCGGAACTCCGTTTCCGCGTCCGCTTTGGCGGTGCCGCTCCCAAGTGTCCAGGCGCTTTCCGGATACTTCTCCAGGCATCCCGCGGCGGCGCTTTGGATCGCGGACGCAAACTCCTCGTTGCGCTTCAGGCGTTCCTCCCGCGAAAGCCCTTCGGAATCTTCCATCGGGTGCGGCATTGCACCGGGAGCCGATCCTTGCATTGATGCCTGCAGTGCCTTTTCCACCTGGATCAACGTGGCCACCTTTGCCGCCGGCGATGCCGCGCTATCCTTTCCTGCCGCTGCAAAGGCCTCTGCGGACATCGTTGTCAATGCGTCAGTAAGTTGCTTGCGCGTGCCGTGCAACTCGCTCATCACCCGGTCGCGATGTCCCCTTGCCGGCGGGGGTTCCACCGCTTGTTCAGGCACAGCCGCCTTCCCGCAACCCGTGGACATGAGTGCAAGCCCGGCAAATACCAGGCTGCTGAGGCACAACAACACGATCTTCATAGCAAATTCCTGAAAATTACTGTATCAACTCTTCAGGCCAAACGTCCCAACTCCTGGAAGCCATTGCTTGTCGTGGCGCTGGCCGCTGGTTGAGATACGACACCGCATTGGGTACCTCCCATCTGCCTGAACAACGAAGGCTTAACGAAGTTCACGAAACACGGGTGCCAACAGCCCTCCAACGGATGCCTCGGGTACAATGAGATGTCCCGCCAGTAGCGGTTGGCAATTCAACTCCGCCCAGGCCCACACTGGATTTCATCCCTCATGCAAAAGCGCGTCACGATTTTGGGCAGCACCGGGTCCATCGGCAAAAGCACGCTGGATATTGTTGCCCAAAATCCCGAAAAATACGTGGTCCACGCCCTGGTTGCCGGCCGGAACAGCGAACTTCTGGCCCAGCAAGTGCTCCAATTTCGCCCGGCTGTGGTCGTTGTGGCTGAGGATGCCGTCCGCGAGGATCTGCGCCGCCATCTCGCAAGCGTGGCCGTCTCCGGCCAAGCCTTCCCCACCCTGGAGGTGGGCCGCGCCGCCCAGGAGGCCGTGGCCTCCGCTGCCGAGACCGACATCCTGATTTCCGCAATCGTTGGCGTTGCCGGGCTTCCGGCTACCTACGCCGGCATCTGCGCGGGCAAGCGCGTCGGGCTGGCCAATAAAGAAACCCTCGTGGCCGGCGGGGAGTTGGTGATGCGCGCGGTCGCCACCCACCATTGCGAGCTGATCCCGGTCGACAGTGAACACAACGGCGCCCACCAATGCTTCCGGGCTGGCGAAGCCAAAGATGTCCGTAAGTTGATTCTTACGGCTTCTGGTGGCCCCTTCCGCAATACTCCCGCTGACGCGCTGGCCACGGTCAGCCCCGCCCAGGCGCTGAACCACCCCACTTGGAAGATGGGACCGCGCATCACCATCGACTCCGCCACCCTGATGAACAAGGGTTTTGAGGTAATCGAGGCATGTTGGCTCTTTGGCCTGCCCACCTCCCAGGTGGAAGTCGTCGTTCATCCACAGTCCCAGGTACATGCCATGGTGGAGTACTCCGATGGCAGTGTGATCGCGCAAATCTGCGCTACAGACATGCGCATGCCCATCCAATATGCGATGACCTGGCCGCAGCGCGACGAAGCCCCCGTTCCACGGATTGACTGGCAGCAGGCCCGGGAATGGCAGTTCGGACCGCCAGACCTGCAGCGTTTTCCACTATTGCGCTTGGCCTATGAAGCCCAGGAGGCTGGTGGAGCGTCTACATGTGTATTGAACGCCGCCGATGAGATTGCCGTGGAGGCATTTCTGCAGGAACGAATTGGCTTTCCTGAAATTGCCGCCGTGGTGGAAGAGACTTTACAGCGCGCACCATCACAAAGCCTGCAAAGTGTGGACGCCGTGCTTTCCGCCGATCATACGGCTCGAAGCATTGCCCGCGAGATTGTGGATTCCCGTGCCAGCCGACGGGCCGGCAATGCCCGGGCCGTGGTTACAGAACCACTCAACCCGGCGTCTCCCATGGCCACTTGACGAGACGCGGGTTCCAGGAAACCCGCTGCGGGCTGGGTTTCCGTTCACCCACGGTTTCAAGCGGATTGCGGTTAGGAAAGAGGATAATCGGTCGTTATGGAAGTATTCGAGAGCATCTGGTGGCTTCTGGTTCTGCTGGGAGTCATGATCGTGATCCATGAGTTGGGTCACTATTGGGCCGCCGTGCTCTGTGACGTGAAAGTGGACGTGTTCAGTGTGGGCTTCGGACCGCGCCTGTTTGGCTTCCGCCGCGGCGAAACCGACTTTCGCTTCTCGGCCATCCTGTTCGGCGGATACGTGAAGATGGCGGGTGAGCAACCTGGTGAAAGCGAAACCACTGACCCTCGCGCCTTCTCAAACAAGGCGCGCTGGCAACGCCTGATCATTGTGCTGGCTGGACCGGCAATGAACGTTTTGCTGGCAGTGGCACTTCTCACCGGCCTGTATATGGTCCGCTACTATAAGCCCACCGATAGCTACATGCAGTCCATCATCGGTTATGTCGAGGACGGTTCCCCGGCAGCGCAGGCTGGCATCCAGAAGGGCGATCGCGTCATTGAGGTCGACGGCCGCAAGAACCCCAGTTGGGATGATCTGAAGGAAGCTGAGGGCTTCAACGCCAATACCGCCATCCGGGTGTCGCTGCTGCGCGACGGACAAACCATCAACACCAGTCTGACGCCCGGTTTCGATGAGGAAATCGGCATGGGCACGGCAGGGTGGCGCGAAGATAACGACGTGGAGATAGGCGGCGTGCGCCCTGGCTCTCCGGCCGAAACTGCGGGGCTGATGAGCGGAGACGTTCTGGTTTCCGCCAATGGGACGCCCATCCGCTCCAGTTACGGCCTGCCCAAACTGGTTGAGCAGAATCAAGGCGCACCCATCGAACTGGTTTACGAACGCGACGGCGAACGCCGCACCGTCACCGTCACGCCTCGTCATGAGGAGGTGGACGGCCGCATGCGATGGCTGATGGGCGTCAACATCTCTCCCAAGCGCGAGCGCACCAGCCTCGGTTTTCTGCCCGCGCTGCAGCTTTCCATGGAAACCAACGCTCGCTATGCCACCATGATTCTGCGCTTCTTCCGTGGAATGGTGGAGCGCCGCATGTCGGCGAAATCCCTGGAGGGCCCCATCGGTATTGCCCGCATGTCGCGCAGCGCCGCACGCCAGGGGGCCTTTGAGTTCTTCCTGCTGATGGCCATGGTCAGCCTGAACCTTGCCGTGGTGAACATGCTTCCCATTCCCGTCCTTGACGGCGGCATGGTGTTGCTGCTGCTGGTGGAAATGGCAGTGCGCCGGGATCTCTCCATCCAGGTTAAGGAGATGATGTTCCGGGTGGGCTTTGTCTTCCTGCTGGCGGTGATGGCCTTTGTACTCTACAACGACATTGCCAAACAAGCCTCCGGCGGTTAACCCTCAGTTGCCGGCGACGCGGTAGCGGGAGTTTACATCTTCCGCTGAAACCAGCCTCGCTACCCAACCATACACTGGTTGTATGCGCTCCTTTTGGAAACACCGCTCACGAATGGTTCTTGCCCTTTCCCTGGGCTTACTCTCGTTGCCCGCAACCACCGTATGTCAGCCCCGGTTGCTGGAGGCAGGCTTGAAGGTCGGTGCCCCCTTGAATGACCTCGTGGATGCCCAAGAGAACCGTACCATCCCCCTCACCGGCGGACTCATGGCGGTAGTCAACCTGCCTTTCGGCTTTGCTGTCGAAGGAAACGCGCTTTACAAACGTCTTGGCTTCCGCGTCGGCTCAGGCAACTTCCCTGGCGGCTCTCTTGTGGATGGCCGCTTCAGTTCCTGGGAGTTCCCCCTGTTGCTGCGCTCCTATCCCCTCGGACGCAATCCCCTCTTCCAACCCTTTCTTTCCGCCGGACTCAATATCCGCACGACTTCGCCTGGTTTCCTCCTTGGCCGGGGTCGCGAAACCACTCCCGGCCTGGTACTGGCTGCCGGCGTCCGCAACGGCCCGGGCCGCGTGAAGATTGCCCCTGAGATCCGCTATACCCGCTGGTCAGAGAAAACCTCCGTATTCTCGGGTTCCGGTGGCGCACAAGCGCAGTTGAACGCAAATCAGTTAGAACTCATGCTTGGGCTCACGTTCTAGACTGGGCTGCTGCGTCCCCTTCGGGCCCCCTTTCGGCACGGCAATGCCGGGCACTGTTGCGTTGACATGCCGTTTCCCTGACCTCTACACTGGGAAAGCGCTTCCTTTCAACATGAGCCACGCCGGATGTTAGTCGCCCCCGAGTTCATCGCTTACGCCAGCCGTCAGATCATTCGTAAGATCCATCCTGTTTGGGCCGAATGCTCCAACCTCGATGCGGCTGCCTCTCAAATGGCCAAAACCATTGAGGATGACTTGCGGTCAGAGCAGAACCTCAACGAAGAAGTTCGCGAAATCCTTGAGCAGTACGAGACCGTCATGCAAAAGGAAGGCGTGAGCTACATGGAAATGTTCCGCCGGATCAAGCGCAAACTGGTGGTTGAGCGCAAACTGGTGCTGGCCTCCGGCCGCGAATCTGGTGACAAAATGAAGCTCTCGCGCGACAAGATCCTTGACCTGTCCCACAAGGTGATCGTCGAACTGAAGCGCAGCCGCGAGGTGCGTGTCCGCAAAGACCCTAACGATGTCCGCCTGGAAATCGTCAAGCACCTCACGGAGATTTTCCAGTTGGAAGAGAAGGTAGACTCCGCCGCGCGCGACAAAGTGCGGTCCCTCAAGCGCGGCGTAGTGGAAGGTGCTGAGGAATGGGA
Organism: Bryobacteraceae bacterium; assembly: GCA_036821995.1. GTDB lineage: Bacteria > Acidobacteriota > Terriglobia > Bryobacterales > Bryobacteraceae > JACTMJ01. The sequence goes on along the minus strand of DAISIM010000017.1, from coordinate 24,203 downwards.
TATCCTCCATCGGCGCTACTACGCGGAAGAGCTGAAGCGTTTCGGCATCGATCTGAATAAATAGGCCATCCACCCAGCCCTCCATCGCCCTGTCGGCATTCCGGCTCCGCCCACGCCTCTGATACCCTCAATCCTGCGGAGGCTCACATCTCATGGCGAGTGGAATTCTTGTAATCGGTAGCTTGAACTGTGACTACGTGGCCACCGTCCCTCGAATGCCAGTACCCGGTGAAACCATCAGCGGCAGCAATCTGGAGATTCATCCTGGCGGGAAAGGCGCCAACCAGGCAGTGGCCGCGGGCCGCATGGCCGACGCCAGCATGGAAGTGCACATGCTGGGCTGCGTGGGCCAGGATGCCGCGGGCGCGCTATTGCTGGATAGCGTCCGTCGCGCGGGGGTTGAAACCACCGGCATCCGCAAACTTGATGATGCACCCACCGGCTCCGCACTTATCTGGGTAACGGCCTCTGGCCAAAACTCCATCGTCGTCATCCCCGGTGCCAATGGTCGGCTCACCCCTCACGACATCCGCGCGCAGGAACCTCTTTACTGGAAAACGCGCGTCGCCCTGCACCAGCTGGAGACCCCGCTTGACACTGTCCACTCCGCCCTGGAGCTTGGCCGCCAGCGCCGCGTCATCACCATCCTTGACCCCGCTCCGGCCCAACCCCTTTCCGGCGATCTCCTCCAGCACGTTGACCTCCTCACCCCCAACGAAACGGAAGCCGCGTTGCTATTGGGAGAAGCCCCACGCGCACTCACCATTGACGATGCCTATGCGATTGGCGAGCGCCTCCTGGAGCTTGGACCCAGGTCGGTTGTCGTGAAACTGGGCGCCGAAGGTGCTGTGTTCCTCAACCGCCTGCAGCGTTTCCATGTGCCCGGCTTTGCCGTGCGTCCGGTAGACACCACCGCCGCCGGTGATACGTTCAACGGCGCGCTGGCTGTGGCGATTGCGGAAGGGATGGAGATGCAGCCAGCGGTCCGCTTCGCCTGCGCCACCGCCGCACTATCGGTCACTCGCCGCGGTGCGCAACCCAGCGTCCCCAGCCGCGAGGAAACCGGCGCACTCCTCTTGGCGAACCCCGCCTCTTAGCCACTCTCCCCCGCGCCCCGTTCCGCGTCGTCGTCGAATTCCCTCGATCTGCGAGCCCTCTGGTGGTAACATGCCGCTAATCCAGATATCCTCCATCTGAAAGTCCTTTGAGGTGCGTCACGCCATGGAACCCACTGCTCCGGCTGCCAATCCCGAATCCGCCTCCGCCGACATCAAGGATCATCCCCGCTATTGCGATCTCGTCATGAAGGGCGGTATCACTAGCGGCATCGTCTATCCCAAAGCGGTGTGTGAACTCGCCAAATCCTACACCTTCCGCAACATTGGTGGCACCTCCGCTGGTGCGATCGCTGCTGCCGCCACCGCCGCCGCTGAGCTCGGCCGCCAGCGTGGACTCAATAGCTTTGATGAGTTGGCGAAGCTTCCCGCTCAATTGGGCCAGGATTCCCCCAGCGGTAAGGGCTCCTTCCTGTTCACTCTCTTCCAGCCGCAGCCCCAAGTCGCTCGCATTTACGGCGTCATTACCGCGCTACTGGGCGCCAAACGGCCACTGCTGGCGCTGCCATTTCGCCTTGCACGCGCATACTGGCTGGTGACACTGGTGAGTCTTGGCGTCGGGGCCGCATTCTGGTATGCCTTGATGCCCGGCGCCGAAGGCCTCTTCGTCTTTTCCAGGGGCTTTGCCGCCGTTGTCATGATGCTGTTGGCCTTCCTTCTAGGTGTCGTCTGGAGCATCCGTCGTGAGCTTGCCGGCATGTCCTCACGCATGCTGGGCCTCTGCACCGGCATGCCAAACCCCAAGGTCGGAGGCGACGCGCTCATCCCTTGGCTTTCTGACTTACTGGATCGCTATGCAGGCCAGCCAGTCGGCAAACCCCTCACCTTTGGCGACCTCTGGGGTAGCACTGACTCCTCTGCCGAAAAGCGCATCAACCTGGAGATGATGACCACCAGTCTCACCCACGGCCGGCCTTACCGCCTACCCTTTGACCAACGCATCTTTTTCTTCAAGGAAGCCCAATTCCGGATGCTGTTCCCAAAGCATGTGGTGGACTGGATGGTGGCCAACGCACGTCAAAGCAGCCGCAGCTACGATGGCTTCCTGCCTCTGCCAGATACCGCCAACCTGCCTGTGATTGTCGCCACGCGGATGAGCCTCAGCTTCCCCATCCTCTTCTGCGCCGTCCCTCTCTATGCAGTGGACTTCACGCGCAAGGATCAGCCGCAGCAGCCGGAGATCTGCTGGTTCTCTGACGGAGGCATCTGCAGCAATTTCCCCGTGCATTTCTTTGACTCTCCCCTGCCCCGTTGGCCCACATTCGCCATCAACCTGATGGAATGGGACCCCACCCGCGGCCAAGCCGAATGCGGCACCCAGGGCCAGGACATGATCTACCTTCCCGAATCGAACCGGGGCGGTATCAGTGAGCTTTGGAACCGCTTTGAACTCGACCCGCAGGGCAAGCGCAAACCTGGCCTTGGTCCCGTAAAGGGAATGGCGGGCGCCATCATGAAGGCCATGCAGAACTGGGTGGATAACCGCCAGATGCGCATTCCCGGGTATCGCGACCGTATCGCGCACGTCGTGCTGTGCCCGAATGAAGGGGGCATGAACCTCAGTATGCCTGCTGAGGTCATTCAGAATGTCAGCGACCGCGGCGGCGAAGCGGGCCGCCGTCTGGCTGAGCGCTTTCACTCCGATAGCACCCACGATATGAACTGGGATAACCACCGCTGGGTACGTTTCCGCTCTACGATGGGCGCACTGGAGGAACTGTTGGAGAAGCTGGTCCGCGGCTACACCGACGCCCAGACTGCGAAGCCATTCCGCAGCTATCAGGAACTACTTGACCGCACAAACGACGAACCGCCGAAGTCCTATCCCTTCAAGTCCGCTCAACGCAGCTTCGCCAATGAAGCCATCCCCAAGATCCTGGAGTTGGCCGAGGTTTGGAGCAAGGCCAACAGCCTCGGCTCCGGCGCACCAAGTCCTGAGCCCGAACTGCGCATCATGCCCAGCTTCGGCATGAAGCGCGAGGAGGCCGAGTGATCTACGTTGATCGCAGCTCTGCTCCCCCACCCTCTGAGTACCTCTCGGTTCGCGCCCGTGAAGAGCGTGACCATGTCCTGTCACAACTCACCTACCTTCCCGAGGGCGACCGCGCGGGAAGCGCCGGCGGCTTCCTCAGCAAGGCACGCCAGTCAGCCGCCAGCGGGCGCATCCGCGCCAAAGGGATGTTCCAGGGGGACTACCTTCAAGCCCTGTGGCAGCAGGCACGCCCTGTCCTTTCCCAGCTCTTCCATGGCAAGTGCGCCTATTGCGAAACCAGTCTGGATGTTGTTAAGGGAGACATTGACCTCTACCGGCCCCGCGAGGGCGCCAGAGGCGTGGATGGCGTCTCCTCCATGCTCCACTATGCCTGGCTGGCCTTCGAGTGGGAAAACACCCTGCTCGCATGCGCCTTCTGCCTACGCGCCAAAGGCTCCCGCTTCCCGGTGGCAAGCGACCGCGTCCCCCTGGGAATGATGGATCCGGATTCGCTGGCGGCCGAGCAGCCCCTGTTGTTGAACCCCTGCGTTGACTTCCCCACGCAGCACATGGTGCCAGATCTGGAAAAGGGCATGCTGATTCCCTTCGACGAACGCGGCGCGGCCACCATCGAAGTGCTGAATCTGAATCGGGGAGATCTCATCGAAGCGCGTCGCGCCGTTTCCCAGGACTGTGCGCATCATGTTCACCAGCTTGCGGAACGCTACCGGCCCCTGGGTTCTGCATCGCTGCGCTTTCCCATGCGCACCCAATTGCGCGATTTGTTGTCACATGACCTGCCCCACCGGATGGTCCGTCTGATGGCTGCTTACGAAGCGCTGCGCAGATCCTTGCCCGAGGTGCTGGAGGACGAAGCGTTTCTCCACATCCTTCGTCCTCCCCGTCCATCATCGGGTCCTGGAGCGCCCGAAATGACGGGTGCCGCTCCCGAGGCGGTTGCCCCGCCCCCCATCGATATCGAGGTCTCCAAGGCTGGCTACGAAGCCGAACGCACACGTCAGCAGACTTACTCTATCGAAGCAAATAGTGAGCAATCCAAGTCCGCGTACTTCACCTCCGCCAAACGCATTGAGCGCTTCACCATCCGTAACTTCAAGGCGATTGAAGATCTCAGCCTGACCTTTCCCGCCCCCGATGCCAGCCGCGAAAGCTGGCTGATGCTGCTGGGCGAGAACGGCTGCGGCAAGAGTTCCATCCTGCAGGCCTTGGCGCTCACTCTGATGGGCGAGGAGCACGCCAACAACCTCGGCCTCGATGCCCGCCGCTTCGTCCGTCGCCACCCTGACGTTAGGGGTGGCGAGGTGATCGTCGACCTAAGCGGCGTTGGGCAGATTCGCATGGAGTTCTCCTTGGAATCGGAGCGCTTCCGTGTTGACCCGCCGGACCCCAAGGTGCTGCTGCTGGGCTACGGCGCCACCCGCCTCCTTCCCAAGGCTGTTGGCCGCGAAAGCTCCACCCGCACCGCCATCCGCATCCTCAATCTGTTTGACCCTACCGCGCCACTGGCTGATACCGAAGCCTGGCTTCTAGACCACCACCGCGTCAGCGACGCTCAGCTTGAACAGTTCTCTGAGGACCTCAGCCGCCTACTGATGCTGCCCGGGGACATGCGCCTTTGCCGTGACACCAACCAGATTGAGGTAGAGTACGACGGCGTCCGCAAGGTGTTGCGCGACATGAGCGACGGCTTCCAGTCAATCATTGCTCTTTCGGGCGACATCTCCATCGGTGTCCAGGATTGGTGGGGTGGCCTTCGTGAGGCCGAGGGAGTCGTGTTGCTGGATGAGATCGAGGTCCACTTGCACCCCACTTGGAAGATCTCCATCGTTGAGCGCCTCCGCCAAACCTGCCCCCTTTTGGGCTTTGTGGTTACCACCCACGACCCCCTTTGCCTCAAGGGCCTGCGCGCTGACGAAATCGTCGTGATGAGGCGTACTCCTGAAGATCAGTTGGAGATGGTAACCGACATCCCGCGTATTGATCACCTGCGTAGTGACCAGCTCTTGTCCAGCTTCCTGTTCAATCTGGAATCTACCCGCGGCAGCGGTACCGCTATCGCCATCGCCCGCTATGCCGCGTTAGTGGGCAAAGCGCAGCGCGGTCCTGCCGAAGAGGCGGAACTCCAGCAGCTCAAGCAACTCCTCGCCGATACCCTCACTTCCAGCGTTACGCCCATGCAGCGCCAGATTGAGCAGCAGATCCTAAGCGCCATTGCGCCGCAGGCTCTGCACGTGGAGGCTAGCCCTGAGCGCCTGGAAGTCCTAAGGCAACTCAATGAAGTGTTTGACCCCAAGGAGCCCCAAAGCGCATGACCAGGATGCAGTTCAAAGAACCGCATACCCCTGACTGGGAGGCGTGGCGGCAGGAGGTTGCCGCCGAACTGGATGCCTTGCGCAACCAGGGGCCGCCTTACTCCATCAAGGACACTCTCTACAAGAAGCAGCGCGAAACCATCTTCGCCTGTTACTTCAACAAGTGCGCTTACTGTGAGGTGTTCTACCGGATCTCGGCCAGAGAAGGCGACGTCGAGCACTTCCGGCCCAAGGGACGCGTTCGCGATCAGAATCGCCAGATCGTCAAGGTGATGGTGGACGGCAGAAAGCAAAACCACCCCGGTTACTGGTGGCTGGCCTACGAGCCCACCAACCTACTCCCTTCCTGCTCCCTCTGCAATCGAACCGGTAAGGGCGACTACTTCCCCCTGGAGCAAGGCGCCAATTATGCCCTCGTGCCCGGCGAGGAGTCCCAGGAAAGACCCCTGCTGGTACACCCCGGGATCGACAATCCCGACGACCACCTTTCCCTAGACGCGCAGTTCGGCATCCTCATTCCACTCAGTGTCAAGGGTCAACAGACAATCGACACCTTTCTCCTGAACAGGGAGGACCTGCTGCAGGCCCGGCTACGGATGTATCGCCATGTGGCAATGAGCATTCACCAGGTCTGCAACCTCACCCCTGGAATGATGGTGAATCTGCCCGCCATCCTCAAGGAACTAAACCAGCACAAGAGCGGCGAGGCGGAGTTCAGCAAGGCTGGCCGAAAGGCGCTAGCGGATTTCGCTCAGCCGGTTCAGCAGATGATGGCGAATCTGCAGGCAATCTTCGGCAACTGACGCTGCCGTCTTGCCTGCGCGCGTGCGGCATCAGTCCTCTTCCCCGTTGTCGCCGCCCGCTTGCGACAACCGGTAGCGAAAGGCGTTTCGTGTAAGCCCTAGCAAGCGCGCCGCTTGGCTCTTATTGCCATCCGCACGGCGGAGCGATTCCTGAATCAGGTAGCGCTCATACTCCTCCAGCGTCATGCCTGGCGGCAGAAACTGGTCTTCACTGCTCACCGGTCGCCGGTGCAGATCATCAATGCGAATATCCGCCGCATCCAGCAACGTCCCATGCGACAGCACCACCGCCCGCTCAATGACGTTCTCCAGTTCCCTTACATTGCCCGGCCAGTGGTGGCCCTCTAGCACACGCAGCGCCTCTGCGCTGATGCCCTCCATCGCTCGCCCCGCCTCCCGGCCATACTTCCGCACAAAGTACTCCGCAAGGTAGGCGATGTCCTCTTTCCGTTTGCGTAGCGGAGGCATATTGATGGGTACCACGTTCAGCCGGTAGAACAGGTCTTCCCGAAATGTGCCCTGTTCCAGCGCCACTCGCAAATCCTGGTTTGTTGCGGCAATCACGCGCACGTCAATGCTCACCGTCTTGTTGCTGCCTAGCCGCTCAAATTGCCGTTCCTGCAGAATGCGCAGCAGTTTCACCTGCACGCTGGGTGTCACGTCTCCAATTTCATCCAGAAACACCGTACCCGTGTTGGCTTCCTCGAACTTGCCTGGCTTTGAGGCGCTGGCCCCCGTGAAGGCACCCTTCTCATAGCCGAAAAGCTCGCTCTCCATCAGGTTTTCAGGGATGGCCGTGCAATTGATCTTCACAAAGGGCCGCTCCCGTCGCGGAGAGTGATAGTGAATGGCGCGGGCAATCAAGTCCTTGCCCACGCCGCTCTCGCCCGCAATCAGTACCGTGGATTTCGCCGCCGCCACCCGCATCACCATCTGGAACACTTCCTGCATCGGTGCGCTGCGGCCAATGATGTTGTTCAGGTCATAGCGATGGCCCAATTCCTCTCGCAGCTTGCGGTTCTCGTCCCGCAGTGCCCTTACTTCCAGCGCCCGCTCCACCACCGTAGTGAGGTGGTCCAGTGAGAACGGCTTTGTCAGGAAATCATTCGCGCCCTTGCGCATTGCTTCCACGGCGCTCTCCACGGTGCCGAAGGCCGTCATCAGAATCACTGGGCTCACGCTGTTGGTCAGCCGGATGCGTGCAAGCAATTCCAGCCCGTCCATGCCCGGAAGTCGCAAATCAGTCAGAATCAGGTCTGCCCGGTCGATCTCCGCCAGTGCGCTCTCCGCGCTGTCCGCTTTCACCACCTCGAAGCCCAGGCTGCGCAGGTGCAGTTCCAGCGCCCGCTGCAGCTTCTCTTCGTCTTCCACGATCAGAATGCGATGTGCCATGCGTTAACCCAGCGGCAGCAACACGCGGAAAGTGCTCCCCTTGCCAAGGCTGCTCTCCACCAGGATTTTGCCCTGGTGCAGATCCACAATCCGGGAGACGATCGCCAACCCCAGGCCCGTCCCTCCGCGTTTTCGCGTGAAGAACGGGTTGAAGATTTCGTCAAGGTGCTCCGGCGCAATGCCGCTGCCTGTATCGATGATGGCAGTTTCCGCGTAGCCTTCGGTAATCTTCGTGCGCACCGTCACCACACCATCTGATTCGCTGGCTTGCGCGGCGTTCAGAATCAAATTCAGAAATACCCGTTCCATCAACGTCACATCCATCCGAACGGGTGGAATGTCCGGCAGATAGTTGGTGAACACCTTGCTCGTAATGGGTGGAGTGGCCCGCTGGGCCAAGGCAATGGCGCGGTCAAGCACACTCGCCAGGTCCGCTGGCTCCTGGCTGATTTGCACCGGGCTGGCAAACTGCAGGAACTTTGTAATCAGCGTATTGGCTCTGTCTACCTCCTCGCGAATGTTGCCAGCCATCTCGGCCGCAATCTCGCTGTCTGCTGGAACCGCCCGCTCCAGAATCTCCGCTGAAGTCCGGATTGCCCCCATCGGATTTCGCAGTTCATGCGCCAACCCTGCCGTAAGCTGTCCCAGCGCTGCCAGCCGCTCTCCCCGCCGAACCGCGCTCTCAGCATCCTGCAGATCCTGGTTGGCCTTTGCCAGTTGCTCTGCGGTTTCCCGGCTCACCTTTGCCTCACGACGCTGCGCATTCGTCAGGTTGTAGGCTAGAAAGCCGGTGAATGCCAGGAAGGTTGCCCGCAACGTGACTTCCTCCAGGTCCCGCTCCAGCATCATGTACAAGTCCCAGTCCAGGAAAAGCAGAAAAGAGAAATACGCCCCGCAGCAAATCACCGTCGTCAGCGCCGTCCCTAGCCATCCCAGCGTTGTTGCGGCAGACACCACGGGTAGCAACAAGATGAGATAATGGCTGCTGGTGATGCCTCCGGTATAGCCGATCAGCATATAGCTCAGCAGCAGCTTGATCCCAATGGAAGCCAGGTTTCCCGAGGCCCCATTCAAGGCCGGAATGCGTGGCTGTATCACCTGAAACAAGGCCAGTGCAATCAGGAACATCCGTTCCGCGGGATTGCGCAGCGGGCTCAGCCAGTGCAGGGTGGCAAATAGCAATAGCCACACGATATCCACCGGGCGAATCCACTGAAACACTTCCCGCATTCCTTTTGGTTGCATCGTTCTCGTTTCCGCGCGCGCCTTGGATGGCTGATGCAATTGCGGCGCGCGCATCGGTTCTAGCGGTGGTTCTCGGATGGCCTGCTTTGCATGTCAATCCGCTAAACCTTTGACATTATTGTGCCAAAATGGAAAGCGCGGTCAGCGTAATGAATCAACTCGACAATCCCCAACCTGAGAACGAACAGCCGGAAATCATTCCCCAGGAGAGTTCGTTCGGCGATATCCTTCAGGCCTTCGAAGAAACCCATGCCCTTGCCCAGACAGGTCAGTCTGTCCAGGGCCGGGTGGTCGCCATTCATGAGAACCACCTCCTTGTGGACATCGGCCAGAAGAGCGAAGGCGTCCTCACCAAGGACCAGTTGACCGGGGTTGAGATTCCCGAAGTTGGCCAGGAGCTTACCGTCACCATCACTGGCCGCAACGAGGAAGGCGCACTCACGCTGTCCCTCAACAAGGTGGTGGTCCCTAAGGACTGGTCTGCGATTGAGAAGGCCTTCGCTGAGGAAACCCCCGTCACCGGTACCGTCACCGGACAGGTGAAAGGCGGCTTGACTGTCGATATCGGCGTGCGCGCCTTTATGCCCGCTTCCCGCAGCGGCACCCGTGATATCTCTGACCTCCACACCCTGCTTGGCAAGGAAATTCGCTGCAAGATCATCAAGCTCGATACGGAGAAGGAAGACGTCGTTGTGGACCGCCGTGCCGTCGTCGAGGCGGAATTGAAGGCTGCCCGTGGCGAGGCCTTCGCCCGCGTGGAAGTGGGCGCCATGGTGGAGGGCACCGTGCGCACCGTCATGGATTACGGTGCCTTTGTCGATGTCGGCGGTGTTGATGGTCTCCTGCACGTTACGGAGATGTCCTACAGCAAGGTGGGGCACCCCTCCGAAGTGGTGAAGGTGGGTGACGTGATTTCCGTGAAGGTGATCAAAAAGGATCCCAAGCAGAACCGTATCTCCCTTAGCCTCAAGCAAACCTTGGCCGATCCCTGGGCAGAGGCCGCCGCGAAGCTCACCAAAGGCGAGCGCATCACCGGAAAGGTCGTTCGCCTGGCCGACTTCGGTGCCTTTGTCGAGATTGAGCCCGGTGTGGAAGGCCTCATCCACCTCTCTGAGATGTCCTGGTCCAAGAAGGCCCGCAAGCCCTCTGACATCCTTACCGTGGGTGAAACCGTGGAAGCTGTTGTCCTGGAAGTGAAGCCCGGGCAGAAACGCATCGGCCTGGGACTGAAGCAGGCTCTTGGTGACCCCTGGAAGGAAGTCTCAACCCGATACCCCGTGGGTGCCATCGTGGAAGGCACCGTCACGAACCTCGCCAAATTCGGCGCATTCCTCGAACTCGAAGACGGGATTGAGGGCATGATCCACATTGCGGACCTTGCCTCAGAGAACCGCATTGAGCATCCACAGGAAGTCATCAAGGTAGGCGAGACTGTCCGCGCCCAAGTGCTTTCCGTAGAGTTGGATAAACAGCGTATTCGCCTCGGTACCCGCCAGTTGCTGCCCACTCCCGCCGACGAGTTCATCCGCGAACACAAAGTAGGCGACTCCGTCTCCGGTCGCGTCGTCGAAGTGAAGGGCAACCGCGCCAAAGTGGAGATCGCTGAGCGCGTTACCGGCCGCTGCACCCTGCCGGGCCCCAAGGAAGAGGAATCCTCATCGAAGTCCGCTTCCAACAAGGCCAGCATCACTGACCTTGGCGCGATGCTTGCCGCAAAGTGGAAAGAGGGTGGCAGCGCCATTGCCGATCGCAAGCAGGGCGGCGTCCGCATTGGCCAGATCGCCCGCTTCAAGATCGCCGCGCTTGACCCCGAAAAGAAGTCCATCGACCTGGAGTACGTGGGCGCCTAGCTCAAAACCACACTCTGGCCGGTACAGGCGGCGGATGGCCCTCGGGTCGTCCGCCTATCCTTCCTCCTCCTCGCCGTCGCTGTCCCCGCTCTCTGCAGGTGGCAGGCGCTCAATCAGCACCTTGGCAATCCGGTTTCGCTCCATTTCCAGCACGGTATACCGGCGGGCTTCATACTCAGTGCTCGTACCCTTCTCAGGGAAATCGCCAAGTTCATTCAGCAGAAAGCCCGCCAGCGTTTCAAAGCCAGCCCCGGTTGGCAGATCAATCCCATAGTGCAGTTCCAGATCCCGAATCGGTATGGTGCCCTCCACCACAAACGAAGGAGCCTGCAGTTTTGGCCGCATCGGTCGCGTATCGTGCTCGTCCTGAATCTCTCCCACCAGTTGCTCCAGGGCGTCCTCCAGCGTTACCAGGCCCACGATCAGTCCAAACTCATCCACCACCATCGCCATCTGCTGGCGCCCCTCCAGAAACTCCTGCAGCATCTCGTTCACAGGCTTTGTTTCCGGCACCACCAGGTGTCTTCGCAGCATGTGCCGCAGATGGAATCGGGGGGATGGCTTCTTGATCCGGTTTGCCGTTCGCCGAACCTCCCAGGACCGGATCAGGTCCTTCGTATGCAGTACTCCAATGATGTTGCGGGGGTCATCCTCGTACACAGGCAATCGCGAGTAGGCTTCCCGAATTACGCAAGCCAGCACATCGCTTAGGCTGGCGCTCGCCGGCAGGCTAACCACATTGTTCCAGGGCACCATGATTTCGCGGACAGAAAGCTCCTGCAGATCCAACGTCCGGTGAATCAACGTTTCTTCCAGTTCCCCAAACTGCTCACCCGCTTTCGCTGAGCTCGTAATGAACTTCAGTTCCTCAATGGAATGTGCTGTGGTCCCACCACTGGATGCGACACCCAATCGTCGCGAAATCCAAGCAGCTGACTTCTCAATCAGCCAGACAAACGGCTCCACTACCTTGTAGAACACCAGCAACACCGGCGCTACCAGCGTGGCAAAGCGTGCGCTGTTCTCAATGGCGACGTTCTTGGGCACCACCTCCCCAATCACCACCGTCACAAAGGTCATCAGCGAGAACGTAATCACCAGTCCCGCGGCGCGCACAAGAAGTTCCGTCGCGGGTGTCAGTACCGGCTGCACCAGAGCCATGTAGGCAACAAAGATGGATTCCTCGCCCGCCCAGCCAATTCCCAGGCTGGCCAGCGTCACCCCCACTTGGACCACCGACAGAAGCATTTCGGTGTTGCTCAGCAGGCTCAATGCTGCGCTTGCGCCTACGTTGCCCTCGTCCGCCATCTCCTTCAGGCGCGAACGCCGCACGGAAAGCAGCGCCACTTCAGATGCGGCGAAGAAGGCATTCACCACTACCAGGGAAAACAGCAGCAGGAGTCGATAACCGAAGTAGTCATCCATAGCAAGCGGCGCATTTGCGCCTATCCAGGCCGCATGAGGGCCTCAGCGAAACCATTTCAGGAAATTTGCCCGCAATCAATCGCGACAGGGCGGTCCTCTACAATAGGGGAGTGCTTCAGCGGATCCTTAAATATACCAACATTCTCATTCTCGTCTTGGTCGTCATTGTCGCGGGAATTGCGGGCTGGTTCGGATGGCGAACCCTACCCGGCACCACGGGAGTAGTCGCCGCCCCACTCGCCGCTGAGGGCATCATCCGCCGCGATAACCTGGGCGTGCCTCACATTGAAGCCGCCAGTATTCTGGACGCCCTCTTCCTGCAAGGCTACGCCACCGCCCAGGATCGACTTTGGCAGTTGGACGCCCTGCGGCGTTCCACTGCCGGTGAGCTTGCTGAGATTGCTGGCAGCGCCGCCCTGCCCCTTGACCTCCCAGCCCGCCGCATCGGTTTCCGCCGCACTGCGCTCATCCAGGAAGCCCGCATGTCTTCCCAGGACCGCGCCTGGTTCGCCGCTTACGCCCGCGGCGTCAATCACTTCATCGATACCCATCGTGATCGGCTGCCGCCGGAGTTCGCCATGCTGGGCTACCATCCGCGCCCCTGGACCGTCAGCGATTCCATTCTCGTCGCCCTCCGCATGGCCAGTGACCTCTCAAGCAGTTGGGAAACTGAGCTCGATCACGAACGCATGCGCGATGAACTCGCTAAGGCCTTCCCCGACATGCCGCCTGCCCAGCGTGTAGCACTTCTCCAGGCCCTCTTTCCCCTCCGTAGTGGCGAGGAGGCCCTTGCTGGTTCCAACGCATGGGCGTTGTCGGGCTCCCTTACCGCTAGTGGCAAACCCCTCCTCGCCAACGACATGCACCTGGCCATGACCTTTCCCTCCACCTGGACCATGGTCCACCTCAAGGCCGCTGACCTCGACGTCAAGGGCTTCGCGCTGCCTGGGCTTCCCGGCGTGATTGTGGGCCACAACCAGCGCATCGCCTGGGGCATCACCAACCTTGGCCCGGATGTGCAGGATCTTTACGAGGAACGCATTGACCTCGCCAGCGGCCGCTATCAGTACGGCAACGAAGCCCGTCAGGCAGCACGCATCACTGAGGTCATCCGCGTGAAGGGTGCCGCGGACGTCCGCCTGAACGTGCTGGTCACCCACCACGGCCCGCTCATCCACTCCACCGCCGATGAGTCCGTCAAGCGCAACCTCGCCCTCCAATGGACTGCACTTTCGCCCGACTTCATCCAGTACCCCTTCATCGAACTCAACCTTGCCCGCAACTGGGACGAGTTCCGCCAAGCCCTTTCCCGCTTCCCCGGCCCACCCCAGAATCTTGTTTACGCAGATGTCGATGGCAACATCGGCTATCAGGCTGCCGGACGAATCCCTCTGCGCACGTCCAGCGGAAATCTTCCAGTGCCCGGCGCTGACCCCTCCACCGAATGGCAGGGCTTCCTCCCCTTCGACAGTCTTCCCCGTGTCTACAACCCGTCCTCCGGCTGGATCGTCACCGCCAATCAGAATCCCTTCCCGCCGGACTTTTCCACCCGAGTCAACGGCAACTTCGCTCCTCCTGACCGCGCCAATCAGATCGTCGCCCGCATCAAGGCCCGCAAGGGTTGGGACCCCGCCGGTATGCTGGATATTCAGAAGGATGTTTACGCCCCGCACTATGTAGTAATCGCGCGCCACATCCTGGCCGCCGCCAAGGCCCATCCCCCGCAGGACGCCTTTCTCCAACAGGCCGTGCAGTCTCTGCAGACCTGGAACGGCCAGGCGGAACTGGAAGAAACCGGAGCCACCATCGCGCGCGTAGCCAGTGACGGCATCCGCCGCGAGATCCTCAGGCGCCTTGCCCCGGATTGGGACGAGCCACGCATTCGCATGTCCGATTCCGTGGTACAGGCTATCCTTCGCGATCGCCCCGCAATCTGGACCCAGGATTACGATGCCTGGCTAATGGAAGTCTTCGCCAAGTCCCTCCAGGAGGTCCGCAACCGCCTGGGCGGCGACCTCAGCCGCTGGCAGTACAAGCACGTGAACCAATGGCTGCTGGATCACCCTGTGCTCTCGCGCATCCCCCGCCTGCCATTTCTGGGCAGCTATCTCACCCTCGGCAATGTCCCGGTAAGCGGATCCCCCTCCTCGCCCAAGCAGGTTGGCGTACGCATCGGACCCTCCCAGCGCTTTGTGGCAGACCTCGGCGATTGGGAACGTTCGCTAGCTAACCTCCCCATCGGCATGTCCGGCCACCCCGTCTCCGCGCATTATCGTGACCAGTGGGACGCCTACCGTGACGGTACAAGCTTCCCCATGCCCTTCCGTAACACGAAGTTTCAGGCAGAACAGCGTTTCGTTCCCGAAGGCCAGTAACCACTTAGATCTCAATCCCGGTCTACGGCCCTTCCTCGCACAGCGCCTCTGCTTCCGGTGCCGCAGACCAGGCGTTTTCATCAGCCTGATAGCGCCAAACCGCACAGCGCCTCTCTGGGCAACTCACCGTCACCCGCAGCAGCTCGCCAGGCTCTTCCAGCGGCTGCACCCGTGCCTCCGTACCCGCCGGACAGGGGTCCAGGATCTCCCCGGTCGTCCTCATCTCGCCGTCCGTCAGCCGCATCAGCCGCCATCCTGCCATCCGCTCCTCCGGCAACGGCGCGTTGGCGTCGTCGCGCACCGGAACTTGGCTGTAGCTGGCAATATGCACCGCCCCGCCGGCAGTCTGTAGCACTTGGAAGCACCGCTCAAAATCCTGCGGCCCGCCCAAATCGCACGCAAACTTCCCCGCCATCCGAAACGATCCCGCCCACTGAAAGCGTTGCTTCGGCCTGTACGCCAACACGACGCCCAACGCGCGATCCCGCGACATCCGCACCAGCAAAGCCATGTCCAGGTAACCGTCGCCATCCAGGTCCACATCGCTGCGGAACAGGTTGCGGGATGACAGCGACGGATTGTCGTAAACCTCGGGTAGATCCCTCGCGATAGCCTCGCGGCTCTCCTCCGGGAAGGGCAGAAACTCCGGAATTTCACCCACAAACGTCCCCATATCCGCCCCCGCACTGTCTTCTGCCTCCCGCGGGTCCTGGCGATCAAAGAACTGCACCACCGCGCTGGCAAACGAATTCGCTAACCCTCCCTGTGACCGTCCGCTGCCGAATTCCCCGCCCAAGCGCGGACGGCTCACCGGCGCATGTTGCATGGTCCAAAGGAATCCGTACCAGACGCCGCACGTTACCAGCACAGCAATCGGTATCGAAAGTGATCGAGGTGCGCGCATCTGCCTTTCACCCTAAGTGCGTACCCGCGCTCCCGTCAATGATGCTTCTCCCTTCGATGATGCAAGCGGTGCAGGTTCCCGCCGCGCGCCATCGAGGAAAATCCAATATGATGGCGGCTGATGACTACGCCGCCGGTCCCCCTATCGCTTTACTATTCCACCCAGTCCGCACCCGTGCGATTCGCCGCTGCCGAGATCCGCCGCGCGCAAGCCTCCGCAGCCGCCACCGCAACGGAACAGCCCCTCGAAGGGTTTCCGGGTACTGCCGTCACATCTCCTGGGAACAGCATCGCCGTTGCCGCCAGCACCAGTGACTCTGCCAGTCTCGCCAAGTCGATGGGAATCACCGTTCCCGCCCTCACTGGCGAACAGAGCTACACCATCCGCCGGCGTGTTCTCTCCGGCCGCACCCTTGTCGCCGTATTCGCCAACGATGCGGCAGGTGCCATGTACGGTGGACTTGACGTCGCCGAAGCCCTCCGCCTTGGCCAGCTTAGCTCCATCGACGAATCCACTCGCACACCCCATCTCGTTCGTCGCGGCATCAAATTCAACATCCCCCTTGATGCCCGTACGCCAAGCTATTCCGATAACTCCACCGCTGCCCAAGCCAACATTCCCGAAATGTGGAGCTTCGATTTCTGGCGCGATTTCCTGGACGAAATGGCTCGCCACCGCTACAACGTCCTCTCGCTGTGGAGCCTCCACCCCTTCCCCTCCATCGTCCGCGTCCCCGAATACCCCGATGTCGCGCTCAACGATGTCATGCGCACCCGCTTGGCGATGAATGAAACCTTCTCGCATCGAGGCGAGGACATGGTGCGCCCGGACATGCTGCAGCAGTTGGAAACCGTCCGCCACCTCTCCATCGAAGACAAAATCCAGTTCTGGCGCGATGTCATGCAGTACGCGGCTGACCGCTCCATTGAAGTTTTCTGGTTCACCTGGAACATCTTTACCTTCGGCGCGGAAGGCAAGCACGGCATCACCCCCGCGCAGGATAACGAAGCCACCATTGCCTATTTCCGTGCCAGTGTCCGTGAACTCGTCCTCACTTACCCTCTACTGGCCGGCATTGGAATCACGGCCGGCGAGCAGATGCGCAACGGCGGCAAGTACACCAAAGCGCAATGGCTCTGGGCAACCTACGGCCAGGGGATCCTCGACGCCAAGAAGCTCACGCCCAACCGTAAAGTTCGCCTCATCCACCGCTTCCACGAGACTTCCCAGGGCGAGATTATCGACGCATGGAAGGATTATCCGGACACCTTCGAGCTCAGCTTCAAATACTCCATCGCCCACATGTATTCCATCCCCAATCCTCCCTTCATCCACGACGCCTTGAAGCAGCTTCCTCCGGGTCGCAAACTCTGGCTCACCGTCCGCAACGACGACGTCTACAGCTTCCGCTGGGCCGATGTCTCCTATGCCCGCGCTTACATCCAGGCCATCCCGGAGCCGGAACGCATCGCAGGCTTCTACATGGGGCCCGACGGCTACACATGGGGCCGTGAGTTCCTCAGCAAGCATCCATCCACGCCCCGCGAACTGGTAATCCACAAGCAGTGGTTCAGCTTCCTCCTCTGGGGCCGCCTTGCCTTTCAGCCGGACCTTCCCGCCACTCACTTCACCCGCATCCTCGCCCAGCGCTTTCCAGAAGCACCCGCTCCTTTGCTGGAGCGCGGATGGGCAGCCGCTTCCAGCGTCTTTCCCCTCATCACTCGCTTCTTCTGGGGGGATATTGATCTCCGCTGGTTTCCTGAGGCCTGCCTCAGCCACCCCCGCTCCAGCGGCTTCTACACCGTCAGGCACTTTGTCGCCGGTGTCACCATGCCTGGCAGCAACGTGGCAAACCTCCGCCAGTGGCGCGCAGCCATGCTCAGCGGCTCAGCCCTCAGCGCAATATCTCCCTTGGAAATTGCCAATCAGCTGGGCGACGCCGCCCTCCGCGCCTTGGCGGTAATCGCTGAAATCGGCGATAAGGCCAAGCCCGGCACCGAACTGGCCAGCACCCTGAATGACATTGAGTCCATGGGCTTTCTGGCCCACTACTATGCCGCCAAGATCCGTGCCGCCGCCGCCCTCGCCATCTTCGACAAAACCGGTGACCTCCCCCACCAGGCTGAGGCCGTCCGCATCCTCGAAGATGCTTCCCGCCACTGGCGTCGCTACGCAGAATCCTACACCAGCCAGTACGTCCAGCCCCTCCTCTATAACCGTGTGGGCTTCGTGGACATCCCCAGGATGCAGCGCCTGGTGGACGACGACATCCTCATCGCGCGCCAGTGGCAACCCGGCATCGTAGACGACGATACAAGTAACACCCGTCGTGGCGATCGTCCATTCACAGCCTAGCCGCATCCCATTGTTCCCCGCCAGCGCCTGTGATACCGTGGAAAATCGGATTGACTCTCTTCTCAGGCACGGCAGGATAACGCATGGAAGCCCTTGGCATGATTGAAACGAAAGGCTTTATCGGAGCCATCGAAGCCGCTGACGCAATGGTGAAAGCGGCCAACGTGGTGCTGGTAGGCAAGGAATATGTTGGCGCTGGCTTGGTGGCCATCACCGTTCGCGGCGATGTGGGCGCCGTGAAGGCCGCAACCGACGCTGGAGCCGCCGCCGCCCGCCGTGTGGGCGAGCTCGTCGGTGTCCACGTCATCCCCCGGCCCCACGACGATGTCGAACGCTTTGTTCCCAGCGCTCCCAAAGAGCCCGTCAAGGAAAACGCCAAGAAGTAGCCGTTTCCCGCCCGCGCGTCCCCGCCTCGTGCGCGCTTACGTAACTATCCCGCGGGTGGGCCGAAAGGATGAGTGCTCCGTCGCGCTTCGGCGTTGTGCACGGCGCACTCCCGGGCCATGAATCAGGAAGCTGACCTGCAATCCCTCGAAGAACTTCGCGCGAAGGTGGACTTGGCCCACCACGCCTTTCAGCGTTACCGGTCCTTTTCCCAAGAGCAGATTGACCGCATCGTGGAGGCCATGGGCGAAGCAGGCCGCCGCCATGCCCGCCGCCTTGCCGAACTCGCCGTCCAGGAAACCGGTTACGGAAACGTTCCAGACAAAGTCGCCAAGAACCTTCTGAACGCGGATCTCCTGCCCCGCACCATCCGTGGCATGAAGACGATCGGCGTCCTGCGCGAAGACGCCGAAAAAAAGATCGTGGAAGTGGGCGTTCCCATGGGCGTCATCGGTGCCATCCTCCCCACCACCAATCCCACCTCCACCGCCATCTACAAGAGCATCATTGCCTTGAAGGCGGGGAACGCCATCATCCACAGCCCGCATCCCTACGCGCGCCGCTGTACCTGCGAAACCATTGACCTGATGCACCGCGCGGCGGTCGAAGCGGGTGCCCCCGAGGGCATCATCCAGTGCCTTACCCTCACCAATCTCGAAACCACCCAGCAGATGATGAAGCACCCCAAGGTGGCGGCGATTCTTGCCACCGGCGGCGCTGGCCTGGTGCGTGCGGCTTACTCCAGCGGTAAACCCGCCTTCGGCGTCGGCCCCGGCAACGTTCCAGTGCTGCTGGACACTACCGCCAATATCCCTGAGGCCGTCGGGCTGGTGGTGGAAGGCAAATCGTTTGACTACGGCACGGTTTGTTCCAGTGAGCAGTCTCTGGTGTGCGAGCAGTCGCTCCGCGCGACGGTCCTGAATGAACTGAAGGCGCGAAAGGCACACCTTTGCGATGCCGCCCAAACCCAGGCCCTCGAACGCGTCTTGATCACCGAAAGTGGCCGCATCAACCCCAAGTGCGTCGGCAAGTCTCCACAAACCATTGCCCAGCTAGCTGGATTCGCCATTGCTCCGGATGCCTCCATTCTGGTCGTCGAAATCCAAGGTGTCGGCAAGCAGTACCCCCTCTCGGCGGAAAAGCTTTCCCCAGTGCTCTCTCTGCTCTTCGTTCGCGACTTCGCCCAGGCGGTGGATACCTGCGAACAAGTTCTCCAGTACGGTGGTCTCGGCCACACCTGCGTGATCTTCTCCAAGGATGAGTCCCGCATCCGCGAGTTCGGCCTCCGCATGCCCGCCTTCCGTGTCCTGGTGAACACCGCCTCCCCGCAGGGCTCCACTGGCATCACCACCAACGTGTTCCCCGCAATGACTCTCGGCTGCGGAGCCATCGCCGGCAATATCACCTCCGATAACGTAGGCCCCTTGCATCTGGTGAATATCAAGCGCATTGCCTACGTCGCCCGCAAGGTTTCTGACGCCTTCCAGGTTCCAGCCGAACTGCTGGCGCCCTCGCCCACACCGATATCCACTGCCGCCATTCCGGCCCATGCCACCATTCCCATGACCACCCATGCCTCCGCCCCGTCCTCACAGCACTCCGCTCTGCCGCCGAACGCGCAACAGCAGGCGGTGGCCGCCGCTGTCGAACAGTACTTGCGCAGCCGCGGCATCACGGTGGGCCTCGCCCCTCTATCTACGTCCACGCCCGCCTCATCCAGCCTTCCACCTGCGCCAGTGGCTGCCGCTTCCTCGTTGACTACGGTGAAGGTGGACGTCGCCTCCCTGGTGGACCGCTTCCTCGCTTCCCGCCCGGCTGCCCCGGCTACGCCTGCAAGGCCTGTCGCGGCTCCTTCCTGCGGATGCGCATTGCCCACGGCAAAACCCGCCGCCCCCTCTTGCGGCTGCAGCGCGTTGCCCGCCCCTCCGTCGCAGCCCGAAGCGCAGCCCGTGGCTTCCCCCGCTCCAACCCCCGCGCCGCCGCCTGAGCCCCTCGTCGATTTCGCTTGCGAGGACGACGTCCGTCGCGCCATCCAGGCCAATCGCAAGATACACTTGAAGCGCAAAGCAATCATCACCCCGGCCGCGCGCGATCTGGGCGAGGCACACAAGGTGTTTGTGAGGGAAGGCAACTAGGCCATGGAAGATAGTCTCGATACCCTGAAGCAGGAAATCGTACGCGAGCTCAACGAGGGCGGTTTCGCCACCTTCCACGGCGAGGCCCGCGGCGCCAACGAGGAAACCGCTGTATTTTGGGACGCCGAAGCCCATCCTGACTTCCGCGGCTTTCTTGGCTGCGCCACCAAGCTGGGAGTTGCCCTCATCGTCCTCCACACCCGCGTCTTCCGCGAGGACGAAATCGAGGATGCCCTCCAGGACCTTGAGGAAAGCGCGATCGACGGTGACGAGAAAGAGGAAATGGCCTCAAGCCTCCGCGAAATGAATGCCTTCATGGGCCTCGTCGGCGCTGTCGACATTTCCTTTGATTTCCAGGGCCGGACGTATTTCTACTACGTCGAATCCGACTGGTATCGCGAATTCCTCGACGTCCGCGACGAAATTGATGTCATGACCTTCGGCACTAGCTTTGGCGAAGACGAACCCGACGATCACATGGGCGGCTACTTTTCCAAGAACTAGGACACTTCCCCTGGTCCGCTCCCGCCATGCCCCCTGCTCTCCGTTGGATCTTCCCCGATACCCCTCCCGCTGCCGTCAGCGGACTTGCCGGGGAACTCGGGGTGAGTCTGCCCGTAGCCAGCATCCTCTGGCAGCGGGGATATCGCGACCCCGCCAGTGCGCGTTGCTTCCTGCGCCCCAGCCTTGATTCCCTTCATCCCCCCGAAGCCCTCAACGACATGGAGGCCGCTGCCGCCCGCATCCTCCAGGCTGTCCAGCGCAAGGAGCGCATTCTCCTCTACGGGGACTACGACGTCGACGGAACCACCTCCATCGCTGTGCTCGCTTCCACCTTGCGCATGCTCGGCGCTGACCCTGCGTACCACATCCCCCATCGCCTCAAGGATGGCTATGGCATTCACGCCAGCATCATCGAACGCGAAGCGGCCCTCGGCACCCGCCTCATCGTCAGCGTTGATACCGGCATTCGCGCCGGCGACGAAGTCGCCCTTGCCACCCGTCTGGGCATCGACATGGTCATCACGGATCATCACCTGCCCGAGGCGGAACTTCCGCCCGCTCTCGCCGTCCTCAATCCCAATCGTCTGGATTCCCTCTATCCAGAGCGTATCCTCTGTGGCGTCGGCGTCACCCTCAAACTGGTGCAAGCCCTCCTAGTTCGCGCCGGTTGGGCACCCGAAAAGCGGCACCGTGTTGTGCTTTCTCTCATGAAGCTGGTGGCCATTGGCACCATTGCCGATGTGGTTCCGCTTACCGGTGAGAATCGCGTCCTTGCATGGCACGGGCTCCAGGGCCTCACCGAAACGCGCAGCCCCGGGCTCGCCGCCCTCCTGCGCGTCGCTGGTTTTCAGCCCGGTGAACTCCCCTCGGCCGGCCAGGTCGCCTTTCGAGTTGCCCCTCGCATGAACGCCGCTGGACGCATGTCCGATGCCGCCGACGTGGTGGAACTGCTCCTTACGCAGGACCCCGCCCGCGCCAATGCCATCGCGGAATCCCTCAACCAGCACAACCAGGAACGCCAGGCGGCAGAACAGCACATCGTGCAATCCATCGTCGAAGCCTGCACCCAGCAGCCCCCTGACGATTCCCACTTCGCCCTCGTCTTTGCCGGGGAGGGTTGGCATCGCGGCGTCGTTGGCATTGTCGCCAGCCGCGTCGTTGAGCGCTTCGGACGCCCCGCCTTTGTACTGGGAATTGACCCGGAAACCGGCATCGCCCAAGGCTCCGGCCGAAGCATCGCCGGCTTCTCGCTGGTGGATGCCCTCGAGTCCATGCGGGAGCTGTTCCAGCGCTTCGGTGGCCATCACATGGCAGCCGGCGTCACCCTATCCGCCCAGCAGATCCCGGAATTTCGGCAGCGCCTCAACGCCCTCGCGGTCCGCCATCTCCGTCCCGAGGACCTCGCCCCCGCCCTTCACATCGATGCGCTTCTCGGCCCCCACGACCTCACCGAACAAACCGCGCGCGAGGTGGAAACACTCGGCCCCTTTGGTCTTGGCAACCCCACCCCTGTCTTCGCCATCCGCCAGGCTGAAATCGCCGCCGATCCCGCCATCTTCGCCGAACGCCACCTCCGCCTCCGCATCCGCCTCGATGGTCAGTTCTTTCGCGTCACCGCATGGCAGTTCGCTGAACGCGTACAGGAGTTCGTTCCCGGCCGCCTGATGGACCTCGCCCTCAATCTCAGCCTCGACCCCCGCAGCGCAGAGCGTGGCTATCCCGCCTGGTCCCTCACCCTCAAAGAAGCCCGTCCCACGCTCACCTCCCCCTCCCCGTAGCACCCACCCAACGATGCCAGCACCCCCGCCGTTGCCCAACGATTTTGAGGACGCAGCGCCCCACATCGCTCCGATGTCCGCGTGGCCCGCGAACGGCTCCGTACACGTGCCCTCCCTGCCTGCCAGGGAAAGCTCCTTCCCCCCAACCGTGGTAGTCTTCTGTACATCCCGGTAGCGTCTGAACCGCTGGCATCGAATGTGGAACCGAATGCACCGCCTTTGGGAGATAAGGGAACATGAGCATCATTCTGGCTATCATCGTTCTGATTCTGTTACCGAACATGATTGCTCGCGTCCCGCCAGACCACGAAGTCATCATTGAACGGTTTGGTAAGTTCCTGCGCCTACTCAAACCAGGTATCCACTACTTCTTTATTCCTTTTGTCGACAGAACCGCCCGGAGTTTCTCCACCAAGCGGCATACCGTAGATCTTCCAAAGGCCTCTGCGCTGTCACTCGACGAAGTCCCGCTCACCGTTTCCTGTGAGTTCACTTACCAAATCGTTGATTCGATGAAGATTTATGAACACGTGCCTGACCATCGACAGTCAATCAACACGCTGGCTCACGCGGCAATTCAATCCGTAATTAAGGACTATACGTTCTTCGATGCGCACGACAATCGGAGAAGCATCGAGAACTCCATCTTGCGTCGAATCGAAGATGGACTACGCCACTGGGGCATCCGCGCCATCGACCTCAAGGTGCACGCCATGACCCCACCCGAACAGATCCTGGCCGCCATGGAAGCCAAGCTCCAGCGCAAGAACGCCCAATAGCGAACACACCAGCAAGCGCAACCCTCAACCGAGCCCGGGCCGTTAAGGCGACTGTTTAGCTCTCAGCACCAGGTGGACGCGTTGTTCGTTGCTGGCCGTAGGATTGACGACGAGTTCTGCCATGTAGTCCTGGTGGCGAGGGGGATTACCGGAGCGACCGTAGACCGACGCCTTAACGAGATACTGCTGTCCGGCATAAGCGGTCAATACAAGCGGCCACTTCACTTCACTGTTGATCGAACCGGGGGGCCGTTGCCTGGCTGACGCCTGTTCGATCAAAGCTTCGCGCACCCTACGTGGGTTCAGGTTGAACTGCTACAGAAGAAACTCATCAGGGTGCTGCACAAGCACACCCACGCGTTGCAGTTCTGGTGCTGGGAAATGGCGAAGGTTGGCCGTTATGAGGATGTTAGCGCCGCCTACTATCGCTGCAGCCATGACGTGCCAGTCTTTCGGGTCTCGCAGAGCAAACGTAGGAGCGATGTGCTGGAATCCATCGACCATCGCTTCAGGAAAAGACTCACGCATGGTGCGCAAACGACGCTCGACTTGATGTGCTTGGTATTTGCGATGAAGGTACCGGGCCACTTCGGACAGTATCTCTTCACTCCACCGAACTTGGAAGAGGGCTGGCTCAGTGGCAAGCCTAAGCAACGTATCGCACACAGGCATGGGCGCCAGCACGCAAGCATCCAGCAGTACCACATATTCGTTGTCAAGGTTCAAAATCATAGCGAGTGATCAGATCGTAAGTTCCCGCCTCAGTCTCGTCACGGCTCAGCTTATCCAGCGCCGCGCGGCGGGCAGCATCCCGACGCGCCTTGAAGGCCAATAAATCACGTGCATAGACCCGC
>DAISIM010000016.1:17811-104236 GCA_036821995.1 Bryobacteraceae bacterium | reverse complement strand
GCGGCGCCGAAACCCAGGAAGGTCGTGAGCACGTAAAAGAAGCCGATGATACCCATGGCCCACACCACGCTCACGCGAGCCGTCGGCGCATCCGGCACGGTGTAGAAGCGCACCAGGATGTGCGGCAATCCGGCCGTACCCAGAATCAGCGCCAGCGACAGTGAGATGAGATTCAAGGGGCCATAGGGCGGTTTGTAGTAGTGGCCAGGCTGCAGGAAATCCCGGGTGACGGTGACGCCATTCTCGGTATACGTCACCTGCGTGGCAGCCGTGAAGAAGGCGTCGAAGCTGAACCCGAATTGCGCCATCACCAGAACGGACAGCAGGATCACCCCCGCCATCAACAGCACAGCCTTCACAATCTGCACCCAAGTGGTAGCCAGCATGCCGCCGAATACGACATAGACGATCATCAGCAGACCCACGGAAATCACAGACATGCGGAAGTCAATGCCGGTCTCCTTCATCAAGAGGCTCACCATCGCGCCCGCACCTACCATCTGGGCAATCATGTAGAATCCGCTGATGGTGAGCGTACTGAGGGACGCCAAGGCGCGCACCGGGCGCGGTCGCAAACGGTAAGCCAGCACATCGGCGATGGTGTATTTGCCGGAGTTGCGAAGGGGCTCCGCCACAATCAATAGCACCGTCAGATAGGCCACCAGGAAGCCCACGGAGTACATGAAGCCGTCATAGCCGTAGAAGGCGATAAGCCCGGTGATGCCCAGGAAACTGGCGGCGCTCATGTAGTCGCCTGCCACGGCTAGTCCGTTCTGCCAGGCGGTGATGTTCCGGCCAGCCGCGAAGAAGCTAATGGCGCCGCTGGAGCGCCGAGAGGCCCACGCAGTGATGCCCAAAGTGGCAATCACAAAGGCCAGTGTCATCAGGATGGCGGTCATTGGCCTTGCGCCTCCCGGCTTGCTGCAAGGGAATCTGTTGACGCCTTCGCGAGCATGGACTGATGGCGGGCCAGAATCGCCGCTGCATCGCGGTCGAACTTCGCGGCGGCACGCAGATAGGCTGCGGCCAGCAGCCAAGCCATCGGAAACTGGGTGAGCGCGAAGACGTAGGCAAGACTAAACTGGCCCATCACCTTGCGCCCCATCAGGTCAGGCCAGTAGCCAGTAAGCACTGGTAACGCGAAGTAGCAGAGCAAGAAGAACAGCGTGGCGGTGACAATGAACCGCGCCTTGGCGCGAAGGAGTGCGTGAAAGTCAGCGCCCTCCGCAATCCGCTGCCAGGGCGATGAGGCGATTGGGTTGCTGGCCCCAGACGGGGAGTGTGGTGAATCCATAACGAAGCGAATATCCGGCTCCCGGACAGTGTTGCCAGCGTACCACGCGCGGGTGGAGGCACCGCACTTTGCGCGTAATCAACCAATATGGCGTGTGATTCCGCTGCCAGGCAGGGGACGAGCCTACTGCGCGCTTGAGCGCTTCGATGGCTCCGCACCAGCCCCGCGATGCAACGCCAGCACGGCTTTGCCCGGCTGCGGGTGAGCGCCCAACATTCTCACATACTCCCTGCGCGCCTGTTCAAACGCCGCACGGCGCGCGGCGGGGATCGACGACTCCCGCGGTAGATTCATCGACTCGAAGTTCAGATATCGTCCACCCTTGCGAATGCGGAAGTCCAGATGCGGCCCGGTGCTTAGGCCCGTTGAGCCTACCAGCCCGATCTGCTGGCCCTGCGATACCTTCTGCCCCGCCTTCACCTGACGGCGCGACAGGTGCATGTACATCGTGTCGAAGCCATTGCTGTGCCGGATGGTGATCAAGTTCCCTGCCCCGCCCTGCCAGCCAGAAAACACCACCGTGCCTGAAGCTACGGTCTGCACCGGAGTTCCCGTCGGAGCCGCATAGTCAACTCCCAGGTGCGGACGGCGAATCTTCAACACAGGGTGAAGCCGGCTGAGCGAGAAACGCGAACTGATGCGTGCCGCAAATCGCAACGGCGACCGAAGAAAGGCCGCCTGCAGGCTCTTGCCATCGCCGGAAAAATAAGCAGTTTTCCCGTCTGCATCCTCGAACGCGTAGGCCTCATACATCTTGCCCATATTGCTATAGGTGGCGGCGATGATACGCCCATAGGTGGCAGGTTGCCCGTTCTCATACGACTTCTTCTCCACCAGCAGGCAGAATTCGTCGCCGTTCTGGGGATCGGTATTGAAATCAAGATCCCATGCGAAGATGTCGGCCATGCGAATGGCAAGCTCGGGGCTTTCCCCAACGCGGCTGACCGTCTCAAACAGTGAACTGCTCAGGGTGGCGCACACGGGAACAGTCTCTGTGGTGCTGGCAATTTCCGTAATGCGCGGCGTAAGCGTGGAACTTGACTCATCGCTGGCAGGAATCTCAATCTCAAGAATCCGGTCCAAATCGAGCTGATACTCCAGCTTGCGCGGCTCATGCAGCGCGGTGCGCGTCAGCAGGAAGCCCGTGCCTGCCCTTAGCTTTCGAGGGTCATACGTTTCCAGAATCGCCTGTATGAGCCCAGCTTCAGTCTCAACATCCAGTTGAGCCCGGCGTAACACCGTCTGCAGCGTATCGCCGCGAAGGACTGGTAACTCCTGGTAGATGGGTGTGGCACTGATCTCCGGCGGGATAGCTGGCAACGGAGGCACTCCGCCCAACGCTTGCGGCAGTGCCGGATAGTTGGTAAGAAACGCAGCTGCAGTGGAGGCCAGAGCCGTCAACAGCAGGATCCCTAGTAGGACGCGAGCAGTCCGGTTCATTCCTAGTACTGTATGCGCCTTGAGGCGTTGAGGTCAATGTTTCCGACAAGGAAATCCATCCGGCGCTGGACCGCCGAACGGCGTCTTCAGCCTTGAATCTGCTATGCTTTGCGGAAGGTGTGCGGGCGCATTGGCCCTGTCGCACAGCGCCTTACGGCGGCTGCGTGCCCCCTTCCTGTTGATGCTAAATCTCCTTTTGCAAGAGGTGTGCATGGTGTCCCGGCGCGAACTGTTTCGGTATGGCGGCGCTGCTGCGTCAGCAGGTGCTGCTGGCGCGCTTTGGCAGCAGAGGCTGGCGGCGTCCCCACTCCAGGCCCCAAGCGATGAGGCTTTCTGGAGTTCCGTGCGGCAAGAGTTCCCACTGGAAGAGGGCCTTATCTTTCTGAACGCGGCGAACGTCTGTCCGGCGTCGAAGCCGGTGGTGGCAAAGCACCTTGAATACCTGCGGGACTTCTATGCCAACCCTTCGTTTGAGAACCGGGAGAAGTTCACTGAATTAGAGTTAGACGCCCGCCAAAAGCTTGCCAAGGTGCTAGGCGCGAAGCCCAGCGAGGTCACGATTACGCGCAACACCAGTGAGGCCACCAATACAATCGTGCGCGGACTGAACCTGCGGGCGGGGGATGAGGTAATCATCACGTCGCACAACCACCCATCGAACAATGCTAGCTGGAAGGTGTTGGCCAAGCGCACAGGTGTGGTGATTCGCGAAGTACCCACGCCGATGGACAACATCAGCACTGAGCGGCTTCTGCGTGGCATCGCCGGCGCCATCAACGCGCGCACGAAAGTAATTGCCTTCACCCACGTCACCAATACCACGGGTATCCGCTACCCGGCGCGCGAGATCACTGCGCTGGCCAAGGGCAGAAACATATGGGTGCATTTGGACGGCGCGCAGAGCTTCGGGATGCTGAACTTCAGCCTCGCTGAGATCGGGTGTGATTCCTATGCCAGCAGTATGCACAAGTGGCCGATGGGTCCGCTTGAGGCAGGCGTACTTTACGTAAAGGACGGCCGGCAGGACGAGTTATGGCCGTCCATCGTCACCGCCGGCTATTCAGAACTGCTGGAGGGCGTGGCGCGCTTTGGGGTGTTGGGGCAGCGTGATGACGCGCGGATGGTGGCGGCTGGGGAGGCGGCAGCCTTCCTTGACAAACTGGGCATGGCCAACGTGGAAGCCCGGGCGCTTGCCCTGGCTGCACATCTCAAGCAACGCCTCGCCACCATACGCGGCGTGAAGATGCTCACCCCGCAGGAGCTTCCCTTGAGCGGTGCCGTGGTGAAGTTTCGTGTCGAGGGCAAGAATACCCAGGAACTCGGTCGGGCGCTGTGGCGCACGCACAAGATCTCGGGTGCGGTAACGGCGCGCGGTGACCTTGAAGGCATCCGCTGGTGCCCGCATATCTACAACAGCCGTGCGGAGCTGGATACCGCCGTGGATGCCCTTGCGCGCGCGGTGGTCTAAGCTCTCTGCGGCAGGCCCGTTACCCATCCCCGTTCAGTGCAACACTCTGTTCAGTGCAACACCCTGTTCAGTGCAACACTGGAAGTAGGGAGGCTCTCCGTCGCGCATGGCATCGTTTCTTCGTTCGGCCTGGGTATGGGGCGCCACTGCCGTTCTGGCTATCTTTGAGTTTCTGGTGATGGCCGGCATCTTAGTGCTGGATCGCGACCCCTTGCGACGCCGCGCCGGCCGTTTTCTGCACTGGTGCGGCCGCACCATCACCCGCCTGCTGCCCGCCTGGCAAGTTCGCATCGAAGGCACGCCGCCCGGCATGGAGGACGGACCCTTTCTGATTGTGGGCAACCATCAGAGCCACGCCGACATTCCCGTCATCTGCTGGCTGCCTCTGCACTTCAAGTGGGTGGCCAAGAAGGAGCTGTTCTCCATTCCCGTGGCCGGCTGGATGTTCGGCATGGCTGGTCAGATCGCTGTCGATCGCAAGGATTCCCGCGCCGGCGCTAAGGCCCTCATCCAGGCAACCCGCTTCCTTCAACAGGGCATGTCGGTACTCTTCTTCCCTGAGGGCACCCGCAGCCGCGATGGCAATCTGCTGCGCTTTCAGGATGGCCCGTTCCGGCTGGCGCTGAAAACGGGCATCCCGATTTTGCCAGTGGTGATTGAAGGCACGGGTGGGTTGTTGCAGCGAAACTCGCTGCTGTTCACCAGTGCTAACCTGTTCCGCGTGCGCGTGCTGGAGCCTATGGCCGTCAGCAAGGACGCCTGGCAAGATGCAACCGTGCTGCGTGACGCCGTCCATGCTCGCATGCAGTCCGCACTGGATGCGATGCGAGTCAAGCATCCCGCGAACCCCGTTGCCTCCGATAAGGAAGATGCCCTGGTACCCTGACGCTTGGCTGCCTCTCCGCTTCCCGCAGGGCCACTCGTGAACCTTCATAGCGTTCGTGAACCCACATGATTCAACTCAAAGCCATCCGCGATGAACTCCGCCCTATGGCTACGCTGGCCTTGCCTGTTGTGTTCGCCGAATTGGGATGGATGGCGATGACCGTAGTTGACACCATGATGGTGGGCCGTCTCAGCGCTGAGGCTATCGGGGCCGTAAGCTTTGGCGCGCTGTTCGTGAACGCGCTCACCTTTTTCTGCCTGGGACTTCTGCTGGGACTCGACACGCTAGTGAGTCAGGCCTTTGGCGCTAACAACCTGAAGCGCTGCAACCAATGCCTGATCCAGGGGATATGGATGGCTGTCCTACTGACACCTCTAGTGACCGTGGCGGCTTTCAGCTTGTTACCCTTGGCCCGAAACTGGGGCGCTCACCCAAGGGTGGTGGCCGACGCCATCCCCTATCTGAAGACGCTGGTGTGGAGCACTCTTCCGCTATTGCTCTACGTCGTGTTCCGGCGATATTTGCAGGCCATGAACCACGTGGGGCCGGTAATGTTCGCGCTGCTCTCAGCAAACCTGGTAAACGTCTTGGTGAACTGGCTGCTGGTTTTCGGCAATTTAGGATTACCGGCCATGGGTGTGGAAGGGGCTGGTTGGGCCACCTTCTTTTCCCGCGTCTACATGGCCGCCGTGCTGGTGGGCTTTGTATGGCTGAAGGAGCGGTCGAAACCCACCGGGCTATTCGAGGCACCTCGCGGATTCCACTGGCCTGTGATTCGGGAACTGACGGTGTTGGGCTTTCCGGTAGCGATGCAGATCTCTGCTGAGTACGGCGTGTTCGCCCTCGCCACGGCACTCATTGCCAGGCTGGATGCACTCTCGCTGGCCGCGCATCAGATTGCCCTAAACGTGGCTAGCGTCACATTCATGGTGCCGCTGGGGGTGAGCTCCGCCGGTGCGGTTCGTGTTGGGCAGGCCGTGGGGCGCAAAGACGCCCAGGCCGCAGTAGTACGTGGTTGGACAGCTATCGCATTAGGGACTGGCTTCATGCTCTGCGCCGGTCTAGTGCTGTTCGCGTTTCCACAGGCCGTCCTGCGGATATTCACCACTGATCGCAGCGTGTTCGCCCTCGGTGTTCCCTTGCTGTTCCTGGCTGCTGCCTTCCAGTTCTTCGATGGCATCCAGGTAACAGCGGGCGGCGTATTGCGCGGCATTGGCGACACGCGGACACCCATGATCAGTAACCTCGTGGGCCACTGGCTGCTGGGTCTACCTGTGGGCTATTCATTGTGCTTCTGGGCGGGCTGGGATGCAGTGGGTATTTGGGTGGGGCTGTCGCTGGGTCTGGTGGCCGTAGCGGTAGCCGTGCTGCTGGCTTGGCGCGTGCGCGTGCGGCACATCGGCGAAATTGTCGCCAAGGCCGCCGCGGGTCTTGGGGCTTAGTCCGCTTTTCGGATCCGCTTCACCATCCGCAGTTCGTTCTTCTCCCCAGGCACAATGTGGTAAACCACTTCATCCATGATGCGGCGGATGAGGCCCATCCCCAGGCCACCCGATGCACGTTCCTTCACAAGCTGGCGCGGGTCCTTGGGCTCAATCAGCGAGGGGTCAAAGCCCTTGCCCTGGTCAACAACATCGAATCGGATCGTGTCTTCGTCAAGGATGGCGCGCACCATCACCTGCTTGGTGGCATCGTGGCCGTAAGCATGCTCAATCACATTGGCACAGGCCTCATCCACGGCCACCGCCAGAAGTAGGCTCTCCTCCTCAGAAAGGTGAGCACGATACGCCACGTCGCCCACGAAGCTGCGGATCATGGCAAGATTCTCACTGGAGGATGGCACGTGCAGGGCGAAGGACTGCTCAAACGTTTGCCGCATGGGAAGCCTCCCCCGTCTCAAAGCTGGCAACGGCGGCTTGCGCGGTGTCGAAGATCTGGAAGATCTCACTGAAGCCGAGTATGTCGAACACCTGTCGCACCTTTGGCAGCAGTCCTCCTATGCGGATATCGCCATCCTTCTCCCGAAGCTCCTCAATGAAGCTCATGAACACCCCAAGGCCGGCGGAGGAGATGTAACTCAGCTTGGCGCAATCCACCGCAATACAAACGCAGCCGCTGGCGAACTTCTTCTGGATGGCACACTCAAAGTCCGCGGCCGTATGCGCATCCAGGTAGCCGTGCAGTCGCAACAGCGCCACGGAGCCTTGCTGTTCTTCCACGATCTCGAATGTCTCTGGCATATCCCTTCCTTCCTAGGCAGGTTTGTTCACATACTGGGCTGTGTCGATGGATTTCAGCACCACAATGGTAATGTCGTCGTGAGCGGCAACTCCCGCTTGAAATTGTTCGATGGCGTTCAGAATGCGGTCACGAATCACCTCGGCGGATTGATGTACGCAGGCAGACACTACCTTCGCCATGCGTTCCTCGCCGAACTCCTCGCGATCGCGATTCATCGCTTCGGTGACACCGTCTGAGTACAGAACGGCGACATCGCCCACACCAAGCTTTGCGTGGGCAGTGGACAGCTTATGCCGGAAGATGTGCGATGGCGTAAGGCCGGCCCCCATGCCGTTGGAGGCAAGAAACTCCACGCTCCCATCGGCGCGCGCATGTAGCAGCGGGGGATGCCCGGCGCGCAACACCTCCAAGCGGCGGGTTGCCGGGTCTAGCGCAGCCAGCATCATCGTCACAAAGCTCCGCTTGTCCACCGCGCGGTAGATGTGTTCGTTCAGGGTGGAAGCCATGGTTACCAGGTCAGGCGTTTCGGCGGCAGCGGCCAGCAATCCCTTCACCATCGTCATGTAGAGCGCGGCGGAGACACCCTTGCCCGAAACGTCCGCCACACAGAAGGCGTAGCGGGAATCGCCCATGCGAATGTAGTCGTACAGGTCGCCACCCACCTGCTGGGCAGGGACGCAAATCGAGGCCACTTCGAAGCCATGCAACACCGGCGGCCGGAGGGGGAGCATGCGCTGCTGGGCCTCCTGCGCCAAAGTGAACTCCCCCAGAAGCCGCTCACGTCGGGTAACCATCTTGCGTTCGCTTTCGCGCTTAAGTGCCTCAAACTCCTCCTCGGAGAGGCGCTGTTCATCCTCTCGATTGGGGTTACGAAGGTCCAGGAACAGGACCACTGCAAAGAAAAGCGCACCACCTGCAAGCATCGCCACGCCCCATGCCTGCATCGCCAGCTCGCCTCGCTCGAACAGTACGAAGGCACGTCCCAAGGGTTCAGACAGAATGGCCCCAAGCATGGCAGCCAGCACTCCGAATCGGCGATAGGCGTAAACCAGCAGGAGGCCGTGAAGGAAAGCATCCAGTACCAGCGCCGTCATCGGAAACTCCAGGTTGGCAGCCATCACGCATCCGATCGAGGCCGCAATTGCGCACAGCAAAGCTTGCAGATTACGACTGCTCACGGTGGCGCGAATCCACGGGATCGCAAAGGCAGCCACCGCAATGACAGCCAGGCTGCGAATGGCGTAAATGCCGCTTAGCGGAGGCCAGGGCACCGCAACCGAAGGCAGCGAAAGTGACTCCGCAAAGCCCCCAGGGAAGGTACTCAGCAGCAGATAGGACACGCCCAGCCAAGTGGGGGAAATCAGAAAGGCGGCAAGAAAAGAACGGGTTACCGAAGCCTTAGTCCATCGCAGCCGCAGAAAGTCCTCAAGTCCCAACCAGCGGCGAAAATCAGCGGAAATGCGGGTGGCGCGGCCCGCTGCGATGGCAGCAGTAGCCAGGCTCAGGTTCAGGAAGTCACCCACGCCATCCCGAATGAGAATCGTGATGCCCTGGTGCAGCGCAAGGCGAAGGTTCGCGAGGCCGGAGCCAACAATCAAGTTCAGCACATAGACGGCCCCCAGCAGAGCCAGTACGCGGTACACGAATCCCCAACGCAATCTTCCTCGATACAGATTCAGCACGGAAAGCGCCACTGCGTACAGGCAGGACAGTAGACCAAAGGCCACCACAGAGATGATGAGCACCTCAAACGTCGATTCGATTACGCGTTCTTGCTCCAGTAAGGGTGCCAGAGCAATGGGACTTAGTGAGTAGCGAATGATTGAACCAGAACGAATCAGGTAGCTGAGCTTCCAGGCAAGGCGTCCGGTGGGGTCGGGCTCAGAAGTCCACTCAAAGAGGTAGCCATCACTCTCCGGCACCCCGTCGGCGGTAACGCGAAAGGCGAAATCAGTCTGCAGGCCGCGCGGAAGCTGTCGCTGCCAGAAGCTTGCGTAAGCCCCAACAGCCAAGGCACGGGCCAATGCGCGCGCGTCAGCATCTGCGTCACTGACGGGAGAAGTAGCTCCAGTTCCCGCACCAAGATGGCGGAAGGCAACCACCTGCCCGTGCAAATCCACGGTAACTGCATAGCGCTCTCCCCCGCGGTCAAGAAAATCCACCAGGTAGGCTGACGGGTGCCGTAGCAGCCAGGCGGGATCCACCAGACCCGCTTCGAATGCAAGGCGTAGCTGGCGTTGACGGTCAGTGCGAACGACAGACGCAAGGTGCCCCACAGAATAGCCAAGCGCGGCCGCGCCGTCTCTCGCCAAGCGCTGGACAGTTGCGCGTGATGGAATGGTCTGATTCTCGGGAAAGGGCTCCTGCTCCGGGGCGCTCCGCACCACCAGGAAACAACTGGCAAGGGCCAGCATCGAAACCAGCAGCCATTCGTAGCGGCCAATCATGCGGCACGCTCCCGGCCTGCGGACGGCGGCGGAAGCGGAGACTGTTGTTCCTCTGTGGCCTCGCCGGTGAATTGGGCCACCAGCAGAGTGAGATCTTCAGCGGGCGCGGAATGCTGCCATGCGCGACTGCGAGGCATTGCCGCCGCGTGCAGGCTGCGCAAAGTTGACTGGGCATCCCGCACGTCAAGAGTTCGCCACTGCTGGCGCAGCCATTCGCGCACGTCCAAGATGCCCGCAAGATGCAGCCCGCTGGAAAACCCGCGGCTGTACACCAGTACTGTGCTGTTGGAATCAAGTGACGCCGCTCCATGGGAAAGCGTAATGGTGCGGTCGCCTCGAACGATGCGCTTGGAAAGCAGATCCGCACCACCGCCAGCCCGCACCGAGGGCAAAGGAGCATCCCGCTCACGCACAACCAGCGGCTCAGGAAATCCCTGGGTTCGCGAATACGAGGCAACGCGCGTACTGGCATCCAACAGAAGGAAGCATAACTCAGGGAAGCGGTCGTCCGGCTCAAGTACCGAGGTGAGCGCGTCCATCAGCCCTACGAGGATCTCGCTGGAGGAGTTGGCACGGGAAGTGAACTCCATCAGGTAGCCCTTGGCGTAGGCCATCACCATTGCATCCAACAGCCCGCGGCCGG
Source organism: Bryobacteraceae bacterium (assembly GCA_036821995.1). GTDB lineage: Bacteria > Acidobacteriota > Terriglobia > Bryobacterales > Bryobacteraceae > JACTMJ01. The sequence continues at coordinate 93,817 of DAISIM010000016.1, read as the reverse complement.
CACCGCTAATCAGCAACAATCCTGCGCGGCGATCGCCCATGGGGAAGTAGTCAAAGTAGTCTCCGCTTACGGCCCGCGCGGGACGGCACTCGGCGGCAAGGGAGAAGCCCTCCAAGCCCGGCAAGTCCGGCAACATCAATTGCTGCTGCGCCAGGGCCGCGGTGGAGATCTGCTGGCTTAGCAACTGGCGCTCAGCCAAAGCGCGGGCGTAGGCGGGGCGTACCGCTTCGTCGGAGAGTTCCCGCCCCCAGCGCATTAGCGCCAGTGCCGCAATCACCGTTATCGCCACCACCGCATGCATCCACCATTGAAGGTCATCTGGAAACACCGTTAGCAGTTGCGCGTCGGTGAGCAGGGTAAGGTACCCCACCAGCACCAGGCACACATACGCCGTCAGCAGGTCAACGGCAACAATCAGCCACAACAGCAGCGTGGCCTCGGCGGCAATCGTAAACAGCAGGCTGGCCGGCGTCGCGTAGGCTCCATGCAGGATCGTGAGGTTCACGAAACTCATGAGCGCCAGCAGCAACCAGGCCGCTAGGCGAAGGCGCTGCAGGCGCGCTACGACGCTTAGCGGCGCCAGGTAACCAAACAGCATCACAAAGCCAACTTCCATCGGTGCCAGCAGAAACACTGAGAGGGCTGGCACGTTGGAAACCACCAGTTGATACAAGGACGTGAGCGATGCAGGCTCCTCAACGCCGCCCTCGAAGCGGAGATTCACCACCACCTTATAGGCGAACAGCCAACATGCGGCAACAAAGCCGCCCAGGAAGGCCCGGGCGACATTCTTCGACAGAAGGCGTCCGGTCAGCAGGGCGTCAAAGCTGGTGAGCGAGCGAGGGAACTGCTCACGCACCTCGCCCTCGCAAGCGGCATAGCAGGCTCCGCCGAGAAGGGCCAAGAGGCTGATCATGAACAGCGCAAAAAAGTGCAGAATCGCGGCATCTCCATCGCCAAAGGAAATGTTCAGCAGCACCTCGGCATCGCCCGCCAGGAAGATCACGATAAGAATCACCATCGCGTACAGCCCAATTACGATGGCGCGCCCGTGCGACACCTCCTTTTCAGCCGTGCGCTGAAGGTATCGGACAAGCATGTAGACAACAAGGCCCAGAAAGTACAAAGGCGCCATCGACACCAGCAGTCCGCGGAAGCTGCGCGCCAGTCCGATTGCTTCCTGCGCCTCATCGGAAACGGCAGCTGTGATCTCCTGCAAAAATACGTAGTCTCCGCTAATGCCGAATCGGAGTAGAAAGGATACGCCCGTCGCCTCCAACTGCGTGGCGGTCCACTCCACACGCAGTTGAGGCTCTCCTGAATCCGCAGTGAGTTCGTAGATACGAGGCGAGGAGAGTTGGTAGCGCTCGGGACTGCGCAGGGCCGCCGAGAGAGCCTGCTGAGCCAGAAGCATGGCACGCTCGCGCGCATCTGTGGACGCGGAGCCCCGTGATGGACCTGGGCTGAAACTGAATCCGACGACGCGTCCATCCGGAGCCACGGCAACCTGGTTCAGCCCGCCATTCTCCCCCTCAAAGCGAAGCTCAAACGTGTGCGGCGTCACTGGAAGCGCCAGCGGACGCAGGCCCCGCTGGCGTTTGTGCGTCAGCCAGTGAAGATACGTGTGGAACTCAGGATTGCGTTCAAGCCGCACGCTGGGCTCAGCATCGCCGACGGTAACGCCGCGAGATTCCAGGAACCGCCTGGCCTCCAACGTCAACGTAGCCCGGGTCACCTCAATACGGAAATCATCAGGCCGGAAGCCTTCAAGCTTCCAATGGATGCCTAACGCCAACACAACAGGCGTTAACAGGGCCAGCACAAACAGTGCCATCCGGCGCAGCCGTCCATCGGGTCGGGACATCTTGCGAACAGTGGCCAGCATGGTACTTGATGGAACCAGCGCGAATCACACCCGCGGATAGACCGCGAAACGCCAAGGCGTAGCAATGGCGGCTAATCCCCCGTTACCTCCGCGGGGTTGCGCTTCACTACCATTAGCGTGATGTCATCGTGCTGAGGCGCGTCTCCCACATGATACTCGATTGCCTGAAAGATGCCATCGACAATGGTCCTGGCGGATTGATGACGCAGTTGCCTCACGGTCTCCAGCAGACGTTGCTCACCGAACTCCTCGTCAGCCGCATTCACTGCCTCTGACACCCCATCGGTGTAGATCACCAGGATGTCACCGGGTGCAATGGCTACGTGAGACTGCTGCTGGGTGCTACGCTTCATCAGACCCAGCGCCAGACCGGGACCATCCAACCATTCCTGGGCGTCATCGGCACGCAACAGCAGCGGCTGATTGTGGGCCGAATTGACGAAATCCGCCTCACCGGTGGCTGCATCCAGCAACAGAAGGAATGCAGTGGCGTAGCGGTTGCTGGGCGTGCTGGCAAACAACAACTCATTGGCCTCGCGGGCGATTGCTTCCAATGTCGGTTCGTGGTGCAGCAGCGCCCGCAGAGTGGCCTGCATATTGGCCATCAGCAGCGCTGACCCGATTCCCTTGCCCGCCACATCTGACACGACATAGAGAACCTTCTCTTCGCCATCGCGCCGTAGGGTCATGCCATCAAAGTAGTCGCCGCCCACCTGCCGCGCCTGGCGATTACGCGCAGCAACGTCCCAGCCCAAAGGAATGGGCATCTTCTTCGGGAACAGATCCTGCTGGATTCCCGCAGCCAAAGTAAGTTCCCGCTCAATCTCGCGGGCCGTGAGTGCTTCCTGAAAAAACCAGGCATTCTCGATGGCCCCGGCGGCACGGCTGGCAAGCGTGAGTCCGAACTCCAGATCCTCCTGGCTGTACGGCTGGTTTCGCAGCCGCAGGCCGCACAACACCAGGCCGATGGTGCGCTCATTCGATAGCAGCGGGATCAGCATCGAGCCCGGCGGAACGCTGAGTTGCCGCAGCCAGTCCAGGTTCCCGTCGTCGCCCAGAAGGACCGCTTCGCTGAGTTGCGTATTCCGTCCGGCGATGGCTTCCACCTGTGCGAAGGTGAAGCCGCGCGCACGAAAAACACCCTCCTGCCCCTCACGCCACGCATGTACTGCATAGCGAGCAATGGCCCAACGGCCGGCTAGCGTGAGCGCCAGCAGTTGCACAATTTCATCCACATCCAGAATCGACGTCAGCCCGCGGCCAAAATCCAGTAGAGCGCGCAGCTCCTGCAGACGCTGGTTTAACTTCTCGTTCAGGCGTCGCGATTCCTGATGAGCCAGGGAACTGGAAATCACGCTGGCGCCGATACCTAGCAGCACCTGCAGGTAGGGACTCTCAGCGGCGGATGCTGGCCCCGCATCGCCGGCCTGTTCTACTCCAAGGGCGATGTAGCCGAGGGGCTCCAGGACATCACCCACCGGCAACACTAGGGGCAATCCCAACAACCCTGCGTTCTCCGGACGGAAGGAGTCGTTGGGGTGCACAACGGCTGTGCCCTGCACTGAGGTCACCTGCGTCAGGCCCGAGGCATGGCGCAGTGCGAACAGACCGGCAGGAGACCCGCATTGAGCCATCGCGAGCGAGAGCAACTGCTCACAGATCTCATTCAAATCGAGCGTCGCGTTCAGTTGCTCCACTCCGTGCAGCAACTGAGTTACCGGACTCTCGGGCGTCCCGCCTGGAGACACAGAGGCCGGCCGTGGTTCTCCCGCCGGGACGGCTTCTTGCGGAGGTATTGCATCGCTGGCCATGGGAGCATCCCGGCAACAGACGCGTCCAGCGGCCTAGTGCCACTTCCATCAATGCGCCATTGCCAGATTCTTATTGTGCCGGATTCCCACAACGCTGTGCCAGATTCCCCCATCAGGCGCCGTCTGAACCTGTCGTATTTTGCGGCTTTGGGCTTCATCCTGAGCCCTCTTGCACCTCTATTGGCCAGTAACGGTCCATCCGGCGTGGCATTTGCGCGAGTCCTTTTAGACAAAGACACTCCGGTTAACCCGGGTGACCAGTGGGAGGCCCTCGTGGGATTTCTAAGCCAGTTGGTTGGTGCGGTTGTGGACGCCGTGGAGACCGCGACGGGAAACAAGAACTCGGAAACCGGCGACGCTCTCGAGGAGCAGGCGGCGGCGGCTGAGCAGTCAGCATCCGACGCCGCCGACACCGCCGCCGAAGCAGCATCGGAGGCCGCCGGGTTTGTCGCCGCAGTCATGGATCAGGCCAAGGACACGGCAACCGGCACAGTAGGAGAATGGGTAACGGACGGACTCAACGACGCTGGTATTCAGGTGCCGAACAAACTGGACCTGCAAGGCACGGTGAATCTGGTTGTTGCCATCGGGGAAGTCACCGGGAGGAGAACAACTGAAAAGTTGGAACGCATCATCGGGCCGGCTCCTGTCCGAGTTGGCAAGTCCATCGTCAACGCTGTAGTACGAGAGGGGCCTCACGGCGCTTTCGACGTGGTGAAGGAGATCATCACCGGCACCATCGATGCGGATGGTCAGCTCCAGGACTGGATGCGACAAGTTGGCAAAGTGGCCAGTGAAACCGACCCCGCAGATCGAATGCGGGAACTCCTGCAGCGCGCGGCCGGCGGACCGGTTTCATTGGTAGAGGCACTCAAGGAATTGCTAGGCGGGCGACAGACGGACGGATCGCGCACCGGAAAGTCAAAGCCGGTTCCGCAATTGGCGGCGCGCGCTGAACAGGAGCGCCGCAAGTTCATCGAAGAACTGCGTCGCGCCGTGGCCTGCCTTCAGCGAACTCAACCCATGAACAGAAGCAGCCCAATCATCGTTCCGTCGCGGGGCCACTCCATCACCCCCGATGGGGTCGAGTTGCAGCGCTTGGTTCAGGTGGCGATGCAACCCCGGCCGCGAACACCGTCTCAGCGGGATCCCGCTGTCGCTCGGCATTTGGCCGCTGCCACTGTGGCCGCGATCCACAGCGCGGTGTTGTGTGCGCAGTTGCAGCTATGGCTCAATATGATTGCACGGCTGGCGCGGGTACGGAAGGTCTCCGGCGGGCCTTCCCGGCGACAATTGGCCTCGCCATCGCTGGGAAACGTCCGCCTGCCTCACACCGCCAGATCTCGCAGCGGCCGCTAGGCAACAGCCCAGGCAAGGACAATCGCCACGCTTTTAACCTGTCTGGACGATGGATGGCTGCCCGCTACGCAGTGGCAAAGAACGTCACTTTAGGATTGTTTTGGCTGGCGATGCGCAGGTCCCAGTTCGAAACGAACAGACACACCAGGCTACCCTCGTGATCACGGCACAACTCCACGCCTTGCGAGGGCCAGCGAATCGCCGTCAAGGTCTCCGCATCTGCCTTGGGCCACCGTGCGCACGTGAAATTCATCGGCTGCAGGCGAACGCGAACACCATACTCCTGTTGCATGCGCGATTGCACCACATCGAATTGCAGCCGTCCTACTGCGCCTAGGATAGGCTCCCGGCGCGCCGCCGAAACAGAGTAGTAAATCTGTACCACGCCTTCATCGGAGAGTTGCTGCAGTCCCTTGCGAAACTGCTTGTTACGCGACACGTCATCGCATGCCAGCGTACAGAAGTGCTCCGGCTCAAAACTGGGAATGCGCGGGTACACAATCTGTTCGTCGCCCGCTAGGGTATCCCCAATGCGGAATAGCCCTGGGTTCACCACCCCCACGACATCCCCGGCAAAGGCTTCATCCATCAGTGTGCGGTCGCGCGCGAAAATGCGGTGCATGCGCGTCATCCGGATTCTGCGGCCCAACCGCGGGTGATACACCATCCCGTCCCGCTCAAACTTGCCAGAGCAGATGCGCAGAAACGCCATGTTGTCGCGGTGTTGCGGGTCCATATTGCCTTGAATCTTGAAGACAAATGCTGAGAAGCGATTGGACATCGGGTCCACTGCTTCCGCGCCATCCACCGTCAGGCGGGGCTGAGGCCAGGGGGCCAGCCGCAACAACTCATCCAGAAACGTGGGAACTCCAAAGTGATGCAGTGCACTGCCGAAATAGATGGGGGTTTGCTCGCCCTTGGCGAACGAGGGACGATGAAAACGCCGCGTCGCCTCAGAAAGAAGCGCTAGTTCGCCCTGGGTTTCGTCAAACAGATGCGGACCCACTCGCCGGCGCGTCGCCTCCGCGTTCCACGGCTCTGCATGTTCCGCCGTTCCATGCTGGCGGGTATAGCGTTCGTAAGCCATGAACGCGTCGTCAGCAATCGATACGAGTCCCTTCAGTTCCGCGCCGCTGCCAACCGGCCACTGCATGGGGCACGGCTCAATCGACAGCAGCCTTTCGATTTCGTCAATCAGTTCCAGCGGACTCCTGCCCGGCTGATCGATCTTGTTAATGAAAGTGAGAATCGGCAGCCCGCGCGTGCGGCAAACCTCAAATAGCTTCAGCGTTCGGGGCTCAATTCCCTTGGCGGCATCCAACACCATCACGGCGCTGTCCACAGCCATCAGGGTGCGATACGTATCCTCGCTGAAATCCTCGTGGCCGGGAGTATCCAGCAGGTTGAACAGCGCGCCGCCATACTCAAATTGCAGCGCTGTCGACGTGATGCTGATGCCGCGTTCCTGCTCCATCGCCATCCAATCGGACGCAGCGTGGTTGCGGTTCTTCTTCGGACGCACCAACCCCGCGGATGCAATTGCGCCGGCGCCGACCAAAAGCTGCTCAGTCAATGTGGTCTTGCCTGCGTCCGGGTGGGAGATGATGGCAAACGTGCGGCGTCGCCGGACGGCATCCCGGACTTCCCGGGCATCGCCCGTTACCACCTGCAATGGTTCAGACGTAGTGCTCATAAATAGTCAACCTGTTGGCGAGTAGGGGCTTGTCGCCTTGGACGGGATAAATGGAGCGCTACGGCGGAGCCTACCAGATAAAGACGTGTGAAACCCTATCCTTTAAGCCTACAAGCTTACCGAGGACGCCGCAACGCCTCAGAGATCTCCCGCTTTCGCGATTTCTTGCCCGTCCGGCTCCCGCACATGCATCGCATCTCCAATCTTCATTGGCGTTCTCGTCACTCTTCCGCGGAACTTGTCCCGAAATATGCCATCAGGATCTTCGATAAAATCTGCTCGCCAAACTCGTTGGCGTGCACGCGGTCCCTGTAAAACAAGTGGGGATGCACCTTGGCCGAGTTCAGATACTCAGCCCACGGAGTGGTCATGTCCAGATAAGCACACCGCTCCTCGGTGGCAATCTGGCTTAGCCTTAGCCCGTATGGTCCGCTGCCGGAAAACGGAGCCCTCGCCAACTCCTCCGCATCTCGCGGATCCGCGGTGGCTCCGAAGGTGCCGCTCGCAAGCAGAATCTCCACCTCAGGCAGGTGTGCCCGCAACGTCTGGATGCACTCACGGATATACTCCGGATCGCGCTGACTGATGCCTCCAATCAGCACCAAGTCCGGCTTTCGGGGCACAATATGCTTCGCGATGCGGTTCTCCTCCCGGTAGTGCTGGCAGCCTCCTCCTCCACGCACGTACACCGTTCCCCGGATCCGCGCCTTCGGATACGCCTGCGCCAGTTTCGCCAGCCACCCGGATCGCATCGTGTCGTTGACGATGCTGTCGCCAAAGCCGAGCACATGCAGGTCTCCTCCCTCGCGGAGAACTCGCCGCGTCCGGGGCAAATGTGTCCAGTCCTGCTTCGGCGGCTGGAACGAGCCCGGAACCATCTCCCGCTGAATCCTGGCGATTTGCGCAACTGAGCGTTCTGGATTGGCAAAGATGCTGTACTCAGGCTCCGGCACCTCACGCTCCGTTGGCATATCTGGGGGATACTTCGCCGGCAGTGGACCCTTGTCCGGAAACCTCACCGGGGAATCCTTCATCAGGTCTCCCGCCCCCGCGCTCAGCACAGTCAGAAGAAGCAGCACCACGACACCTACTGGGAAACAACGACCGTACAAATGCACGCAAGTAACCTCCACCCACGGGTTTAGCGCACAGCCAGAACCCCGCATTCCTTCATTGTCGCCCACTCCCCCCGGCCAGCCGCTCATGCTGTCGCGATTGGCATGGCGGGTGCCGGAAAGTGCAATCAACATAAGGGAGTCACTGCTGATCCCTCGCTGAAACTAGAGGCACCCAGCCGACGGTTGCTTCGCTCAACGTCGAACACCAGCCCGCTATACTTCCTGGCACCCTTCATCGGTCAAACCTGGCAGGGAAGAACCTTGCCGGAATGGCCAGCGTGGATTTGTTTCTTCGGTCTCTCTCAAGTTTCCTTGAATTCGCTAGGTTCGGACCATATACTGGCAGTCCATGAAGCACTGGATTCTGCTCGTAGCCAGTTTCTCGCTCGGCCTCGGCGCGCAGCCCGTCACTGATGAGATCGCGGCCTGGGAGGCGCCTGCCGGCGAACCTCGATTATCGCCGAGAACCGGATGCCCATCCTTGCGAGCACTCTCCGGTTTTGAGTTCAGTGTCATCTCCGCCCGAGAGATAGCCGCTGAGGGAGGCGTGGCATCGTATTGCCGAGTGGAAGGACTCATCCAGCCGGAGATTCGCTTTGAAGTGGCGCTTCCCACTTCCTGGCACGGCCGGTTACTGGTGACGGGCAATGGCGGGTATGCGGGAGAGAATCTTGCATCGCCCGGTCGCCAGCGCATGCGAGACGCCATCGTCTCCGCTGGTTTTGTGCACGCGCAGACAAACACCGGCCACGATGCGGCCTCAGAGCCGCTGGGCGCCTTTGGGATGGTGCCTCAGAAACTGGTGGACTATGCCTTCCGCGCCATCCACGTCACGACGGTGGCGGCGAAGCGCCTCGCTGAGGCCTACTACCAAGAGCCAGCGAAGCGCTCGTACTTCATGGGTTGTTCCACCGGGGGCCGTCAGGCCCTGATTGCCGCCCAACGCTTCCCGGAGGACTTTGACGGCATTTATGCGGGTGCCCCGGTGCTGGATTTCGTTGGCACCATGGTGAACTACGTGGGCCGCCTTCAGGCGATGGCGAATAGCGGGGCCGGTGCAAACACGCTGGAACGCGCGGGAAAGTTGATCTACGCCAAGTGCGACGCTGTAGACGGTGTGCTTGATGGACTGATCGAGGATCCACGGCGTTGCGCATTCAATCCCAATTTGGACCTTCCGAAGTGTAGCGCCGACGATGCCACAGATTGCTTCAAGCCTGGAGAGATTGAGTTCCTGACCATGCTTTACTCCGAACAACTGGTTGGCAACGAGCGCGTGTTTCCCGGGTGGCCGGTGGGCATAGAAGTGCTGCGGCCCGACGGCCGTACCGCCTGGTACGACTGGCTTGTCCGGGAGAATGCGCCAACGATCGGTGAACTCTTTGCCGAGGCGTTCTTCCGCTATTTGGCGTTGCCGCGCAAAGATCCGGAACTGCGAGTTGCACAGGTTGACCTCAACGCCACAGTGCCGCAGTTAGGTTTCATCCGTTCGATGTTGAACGCGACGGACACTGACTTCACCGCTTTTCGCGAACGCGGGGGCAAATTGTTGATGTGGTTCGGCTGGGCAGACGCGGCGCTGAACCCTAATATGGGTGTGGAGTATTACGAATCCGTCTTGCGTGAGATGGGCTCCAGCACACCAGACTTCTTCCGGCTTTTCATGATGCCCGGGGTCTTTCATTGCGCCGGGGGGCCCGGATGCGATTCCGCTCCCAGATTGGCGTCGCTGATCCGGTGGGTAGAACAAAATGAGGCCCCGAACCGCCTCGTTGCCACGAAGCGCCTGCCTGATGGCACCCTGCGCCGCCGCCCCCTGTGCCCCTATCCCCAGATTGCGGTCTATAAGGGCTCCGGTAGTACCGATGATGCGAGCAGCTTCTCCTGTGAGGTACCGGTTGGTCCAGCTCGGTAATGGCACAGGGCAACACCCTCTCGGAACCACGCCTTCAGCACTTGCGGAACAAATGGCTACGCTCTCACTCCGGAAGAACGCGGAACTTCCATGCTAACTTGATCGGCCATGAGTGACAGCCGAGGCGAACCGCCTCTGTGTTTCCTGGTTTCCACCAAGCGTCATCTGCTAGCGTCTCGGCTACACCACAATTTCCAAGCACAGAACCTGGACTGCACCCTTCTCTTGAGAACTAGACTGGCACCCTAACGTGAGACACGGACATCTGTGCGAATCTGGGCCAGGTGATACTTCTCCACGGAATTGGTATTCCGGTGTCGAGAGTTCTGGTGACAGAACGAGTCATTTTCAGAACTTTGAGGCTAGGGGTACAAACCTTGAATTCTTGAGGTACCCGGAAGAAGCTGCCGGGAACCGTTGCGGCCAGGTTCGCTAGGATAGGGGGCGTGCGAATCATTGCGGGAGAGTATCGCGGCCGACGGTTGAAGAGCGTTCCGGGCTTGGCTACCCGACCGACGCCGGACCGGCTGCGCGAATCGTTGTTCGCCGTGCTGCAACCGGAATTGGAGGGGTTGCGGTTTGCGGACCTTTACGCCGGCACCGGCGCGGTGGGGTTAGAGGCGCTTAGCCGGGGGGCTGCGTCCGTGGTGTTTGTGGAGGCGGCCGGCCGGGCTTGTGAGGTGCTCCGCGAGAACATTCGCACCCTGGGGGCGACCGCGGCGTTTGTCGTGGCGAAGCCCGTCAAGAAAGCCCTCGCGCGGTTGGACTCGGACATCCTCTTCCTTGACCCGCCCTATGACGACGAACAAGCCTATACCGACACCCTGGAAGCCCTGAAACAGAGCGGCGCGCAGCTGATCTTGGTGCAACACCAACCGAAGCGTGCCTTGGCGGAGCGCTATGGGAGGTACCAGCGCACGCGCCGCTTGCAGCAGGGAGACAATGTTGTGAGCTTCTACCGGCCAGTAGAAGCGGATGCGGACGGCACGGACCCTAATCCAGCGCCTTGATGTCGGCCAGTACCTTCTCCGCGTGGCCGTCTGCCTTCACCTTGCGGTAGATCTTCAGGATCTTACCGTCTTCGCCGATAACAAAGGTGGAACGCTCAACGCCCATACTCTTTTTGCCGTACATGTTCTTTTCCACCCACACCCCATAGGCCATAGCCACCGCTTTTTCAGAATCTGCGAGCAGGGGGAAGGTGAGTTCGAACTTGCTCTTGAACTTGGCTTGGTCAGTTGGGGTGTCGGGCGAAATGCCCACCACTTCCACGCCCATTTCCCGAAACTGCGAAACGGCGTCGCGGAATTGACAGCTTTCCGTCGTGCAGCCCGGCGTGTCGGCCTTGGGGTAGAAGTAAAGCACGACCTTCTTCCCCTTTAGCGCTGACAGCTTGAACTTGCTGCCGTCGTCGGTCTCCAGCTTAATATCAGGGGCCTTTTTTCCCTCAACCAGTGCGGGTGTTTCTGCGTTGGTAGCCATAGGGCATTGGATTAGTCAACCGCGATTTTGGCTCCCTTTTTTGAAGGGTCATCTTGGCTGAGCGCTTCAATGCGTTCATCCAACAAGTTGCGGAGGCCCTTGAGGAATTCCACGCGGGCATTACGGAAGTGCTCGCGCGTCTTCTCTGATCCCATTTTGAGCGCGGCACTTACCTGTGGACCCGCGCCCATACAGAAGCAATCGCCCTGGCAGGCGTCCGATTGCGGCGTGTCTTCGCCTTCGATCTCCACTTTCGCCTTGCCCTTGCGTCCGGCCATGGCTAAACCTCCTTCATGTCGATGGTGAGTACAGCTTCGTGCAGCCGCGCACGGGCAGGCTGCAGTGCCGCCATCGTGGCGGGGAGTCCGATATGACGGCGTAGCGTGCCGATTTCCACGACGAGTTCCTCGCCCTTCTTGAATAATCCCACTTCGCCCTTGGCGGCGAAAGGCAGCTTCACCCTTACCTGGTAGACACCGTCCTCCTTGTGAAAGCTGAAGGGCCGCTCCACTCGCGAAGCCAGCGCCGGGTCGTCGCCCTGGGGATACAGCAGATCAGCCAGTTGCTGCAGCCGCTCCTGCCCCACCACCTCGTGCGCGAAGAACGGAACAGTACGTAGACGGATGGGGTCAAAGTAGCGCCGGATTTCATCCATGGTTTCCGCTTGGCTACGCAGCCAGCCCGCGAAGTACTCATCGCCAATGGTTGCGGGCAGCACCCGGTTGACGACGATATTGTCGACCGTTAACCCATGCAGTAGGAAGTAGACATAGGCACGCTGGGTCTCGCGAAGCACCATCTTTTCGGGGTTAGTCACCAGCCGGACGCTGGTGGTTTCCGCATCCTCCAGCACGTCTTCGATGCCGTCCAGCTTGTCGAAGAGGTCCTTCACATTGGCGAAATAGCTGTCGGCCGGTAGTTCCACGGGCGACATTCGATTCGCCACCGGGCGGACGGCTCGGAGGATGTTCCGCTGGAGCGGGAAGATGTGCTTCATGTACCACTCCAGCGTGGTAGGCATGCTGACAAAGCGAAGGCTCTCCGCAGTGGGAGCACAATCAAGCACAATGACGTCGTAGCGCTGCTCCCGCCGGAACTGGTTGACGTACATCAGCGCACTTAGCTCTTCCATCCCCGGGAAAATGGCCATTTCCTCGGCCTCCACGTTGCCGATGCCACTGGTGCGGAGGATGCCGATGACATAGGCGGAGATCTCACGCCAGTGCCGCTTGATCTCCTTCTGGATATTCACTTCCAGCAGTTCCAAGCGGTCTGTGACCCTCAGGGGTTCAGAGGTGTCGGCGTGAAAGAGGCCTGTCTTGAGGTCAAAGGAGTCGGCGAGCGAGTGGGCGGGATCCACACTCATGATCAGCGTGCGGTAGCCCAACTGGGCCAGTTTGAGCCCGGTTGCTGAGGCGACACTGGTTTTGCCTACCCCGCCCTTGCCGCTGTAAAGAAGAATGCGCATAACTGCCTAATGGGATGCGCACGACCGCACGCGGGTCGGGAAACTTCAACCTGCTAAGCCAACGTCCAGCTACTTCATGGGAGCAGGGTTTTGAGCGCCATCCACCATCTCGCGGAACTTGGCCCGTTGCTGCTCGTCAAGGATCTCCAGCATCTTCTCCTGGCCCGATGCCTTCACTTCATCCAGTTGGTCCTGAAGGGCGTAGTAGTACTGAAAATAGTCGTCCAGGACCTTGGACAAGCGTTCCCGCTGGGCCTCGCTGAGGTCAAGGTCTCGGGAAAGATTGCCTAGGGTAAGGTTGCGGGACATCTCCTGTGGGCTTGCGGCCGGGCTGTACCCTGAGGGATCCGTGGTAAGCGTGATCCCGATGGCACCCACCAGCGCGCCACATAGAAAGATCAATGAGAAGGTAAGCAGCACGCGCGGGTTGCTCCAGGAATAATGCTGTGCGGCCATTACTCCTCCCCCCGGTAGGAGGCAAGCGTTGCCAGCATATTCTGCCGGTCCTGCTGAGGGTCAAGCCCCAGATTTTCAGGGTGCTCCACACGGATGAGCGTCTGTTGCGTATGGTGGGCCAATGACGACTGTTCCGCTGACCGGGCGAACAGGAAGCCCGCGAGCATGGCCATCAGCACCAGTGAAGCGAAAGACAGTTGCTTGGCCAACGCCGGAGAGACGAAGAGATCCCAAATGCTGGCTGGCTTCTCCGCTTCGATGCGCGCCATCACGCGAGCGGTGAAGCTTGCGTCCAGCGTGATACGTCCCGGGCAGCGCAGTTCGCGCAGCAGGTCAGCATGCTCGCACATCCGGTTTACGTCGCGTTGCGACATCCCACGCTCCAATCCTTCGCGAACCAAATCGCCATTGCCTGCCTCCGCGGCAGCGGAAAGCTCGCCCAAATCGTCGTGCCCGAGACTCATATCCTCGTACCCTTAAGCAACAAAAGTGCGCTCCGTCATGCGGATCAACTTGCCCGCTTCATTCAGGGATTACTCCCCTTTCGCAAACGAGGGCATCACGCCCCAACGCTCCGCCACCTTCACGAGCTTCTGGCGAGCACGGAACAACTTCACCTTAATCGTATTCTCGTTGATGCCGGTCATTTGCGCCAGTTCCTCCACGGAATGGCCTTCCACTTCCTTCATCAACAGCAGGGAACGCTCTTCGGCTGAAAGTTTCGACAGCAGCTTGCTGATGTAGTCGCGCCGTGCGAGGGTGGTATCCACGGGGGCCACCATGTCGCGGGCCGCTTCTGAGTTTTCCATCCGCAGGGCTTCGTCCTCAGAGAAATCGCTCTCGTAGACCAGCTTGCGCACCTTCTTCTTGCGCAGGTAGTCGTAGCACTCGTTCACCGTGATCTTGTACACCCAGGTCAACAGGGAACTGCGGAAGTCAAAATTCTTCAACGAGAAATAGACCTTCGAAAAGACCTGCTGCGCGATGTCCTCGGCATCGTTGTGATTGCGAAGAATGCCGTAGATGATTGAGAACACCTTGGACTGGTAGCGTTCCACGATTTGGCGGAACGCCATGTCGTCGCCGGCTTGCGCCCTGCGAACCAGGGCCGCCTCTTCGCTTTGCTGATAGTCCACGCGCGCCTTCGTCTTAACGGTCGCACCAGGGGCGGCGCTGAAACCGGCAGCATCGTGCGCGGGAACGGAGATTGCGCTGGTGAAAGTGCTCATGCCCCACTGACGCGTCTCCCAATTGCAGGGTTTCAATCAGCGCTGGAATGTTTTCCAACTGGTTGGAGGGCGACGGAGGGCATAACTGGAAACTTCACCACGGGACTCCGCCCGACTGCTGCCGGCCAGCACCCAGCGGGAGCCAAACACTCGCGCCAAACAACGACCGGGAACCCGAAACTCTACCCTTGCGAGGATATCAGAACGCGGAACGCCTGAGGACAACGAACACATACAGCATCGATCTTGGCGCGCGGATGCCGCGACCTCTATCGCACATGGCCGGCTCACCATGCGGCAGTATGGCCCCTGAAATGCTTCTCAAGCACACAAGTGCACCCCCATTCCGGCGTTGGACCGCAGCGAAATCACTACAGGGAAGGTGCGCTACAGGGCATCCCAGCTCAGGGGGCCGTCTGCCGTAAGGAAATCTGGGCCAACGTCGACCGGTGGCTTCGGACCCAGACGCGGCGGCGGACACGGTGCTGTACGTAAGAACTACAGGTTCTGTGCAACAAATACTGGATTCGCATTGGCTGACAGCTGGCAAACCGAGACGGTAAACAGCCCATCCCGCAGGTGCTTCTGGCGACGGATGAACGCCGGAAACACCTCGCCGGTGAGCGGAAGGGACGGAAGCCATGACTAAGAAAAGCACCGTGGGGGATCGCTTACGCGCGCTGCTGGTGGCCATCGTCGACAGGCTTTCGGTTTGCGCACACCGCAGGACCACTTTGCCGATGACAGGCTGGGTGGACGCGACGGCCAGCGCCCATCGCGATGCTACCGGGGAAATGTATGTCGTTTGCCTGGACTGCGGGCGCAGACTTCCCTACGACTGGAAGAAGATGCGATTGGGTAAGCATCCGGCGCCGCGCGACTAAGCCCCCACCGGCAACGCAGCCAAAGTTGAACCCCCACCGAACGTACTCGCCGAACGCGAAATGACCTCCTCCCTGCCGCAAAGATGGCCGAAATAGCCGGACAACTGTGGTCGGCATAGAGATAGTACTATCGACGGTACCGACTCAAGTACTATAACCAGATCCGGCGAGAGTTTCGGCGTAACGTTGGCGCTTTTGCTTGTTCTGCGCGTGTTATCTGAGATACTGTTAACCAGAGATGCTATCGGGTAAACACCCTAGGCTCTCCAGAATGATAAATGGGGATAACGATGAAGAATTTCGTATTGGTTTTGCTCGCTACCGTTTTGATTGGTAGCTCTCTGGTCGCTGGGCCGGTTGTGCCGGGTTCCGTGCAGAATTTGTTCAACATCAATGGCGTTGACTACACTGCGACGCTTGGCGGAACGCTGAATGGTAGTCACGACCCGAGTCGCACCAACCTGAGCTCCGCTTTCGACAACAGTACCTCCACCTTCTACTCACTCGGTATCGGCGGGACGCTGGAAGGCATTGCCGGCCCTGGCCTGGAGTTCGATCCCGCGGTGGGCGTGATTGAGGTAACGTTTGGAACGGTGAACAGCCAGTTTCCCGAGTCCGCGATCGTGCGGTTCTTCGAAGGCGCGACGGAGCAGGCAAGCGTGAAGCTTGTGAATCTAGGAGGCCAGTCTGGTGCCTGCGACTCCGTTGTAGGCTTGACCTGCAGTTCGTCCGCAACCGAAAGCACCACCATCTGGAGCATCGTCCTTCCCGCTGCTTTCGCGTTCAACCGGGTACTGATCACCGACACCACCGGCGATGACTATACTGCCCTGTACAACGCGGCGAACAGGGCGTCTGACGGTTTTGACATTGCCGAGCTGAGCATTGCCACCGTTATCTCGGATACCGCCGTACCCGAGCCAGGTACCCTGACGATGCTAGGAATGGGCCTGGGCCTGCTTGCGCTGGCATACCGTAAGCGCACCTCCAAGGTGGCCTAAATCGGTCACGGGGCGATACGCGCTCCCAATCCCGTCATCCGACACGTGCGAGACGCCCGCCCTATGAATGGGCGGGCGTTTTGCTTTGCGAGTGCGACAAAGCAGGAGCAGAGATTCTCCGTTGTTCATCGCTTGCTTCCTCGGTATTGGGAATGGGAGCCCTGCAAGCCGGAAGGTCAGCATCCGCTCGTTTCGGGCCACGGAGGCATGGCTTGTCCACGGTGGGCCCAATCGATTCAGGTTGGCTGGACCCTCAGCGAGAGACCGCGGAGTGGGCAGTTCGCAGGGCACGTATGGCAGAAGCTCGACAATCCTATCCCCAGCACTCGCAAGGGGCAGCGGCCAATGGGAAACTCCCGCGGAGTGCCGATGCAAGAATCTCCACCCCAAGCAGCAACGGGCTGGCCACGGAGTTCCAGGTCCATCGGACCTGGATGGCTAGCAAACTTCTTGGCTTTGCGGTTGCCAACAGCGGGCGATGAGAATCTACTCCACCGGTTCGACTTGGCAGATTGGTAGCCCTGGTGGGGTGTACCAGGTCGCTGGGTGAATCATGGAAACCATTTTGAAGTAGGGGAGCTAATGGGACGAGTGCTCCGGCTCGTCATCCCAATGCAGCGCGCGCCGTACCGTTTAGTTTCCGGTGGGCTGGCCGCTCACTTCGATTGCACCGGGTGTGGGGGCGGCTTCGCCGTTGGGCGTTTCACCCCTAACCCAGCGGTCAATCCAGGCCAGGAATTCCTTGTGCCAGTATTCGCTGTTGCGGGGTTTCAAAATCCAGTGACCTTCGTCTGGGAACAGCACCAACCGCGAGGGAACCTTCTGCAGTTGCAGGGCAGTATACAACTGCAAGCCCTGGCCGAGGGGTACCCGATAGTCGCGCTCGCCATGGAAGACCAGGGTGGGCGTGCGGAAGGACTCGACGCGCTTGCTAGGGGACCAGCGGCGGTACATGTCAGGATTGCGCCAGGGCGCACCCTTGAACTCCCACTCAGTGAAGAACAGCTCTTCTGTTTCGCCGAACATGCTTTCCAGGTCGTAGACGCCAGCGTGGGAGATGAGAGCTTTGAATCGATTGGTATTACCCAGGATCCAGTTCACCATATAGCCACCGTAACTGCCGCCTGCCGCGCCCATCCGCTCAGCATCCGCGTAGGGCCAGGAGACCACCTGATCCACCACGGCCATGATGTCGAGGTAGGCGCGGCCGCCCCAATCGGCGCTCACCTCATCAATGAAGCGCTGGCCGTAGCCGCTGGACCCGCGAGGGTTCGGCATCACCACCAGGTAGCCCGCCGCGGCGAAGACCTGCGGATTCCAGCGATAGCTCCAGCTTTCCCCCCAAGCGCCCTGGGGACCACCGTGAATGAGGAACAGAACCGGGTACTTGCGAGAGGGATCAAAGTTGGGTGGCTTAACGACGAAGCTATGGACGCGAGCGCCTTCGGCCCCGTCCACCCAGAAGTCCTCCAGCGGAGTGAGTTGGTAGGTATTGATGACATCGTCATTCAACCGCGCCAGCGCTGTGGCAACGCCGCCTTCGGAGCTGGCGACGAAAATCTCAGTGGGGCGGCTGCCGCTGGCCTCAAGGTACACCAGACGGCGCATGTCCTTTGTGAACTGCATGCTGGACACGCTGGCCGGGTTATTGATGATCTGCTGGGTACCTCCACCGGTTGCCCGAACAAGGTGAGCGGTGTGCCGCCCCCGATCACCCACGCTGAACACCAGACGTTGGGAATCCGGCATCCATGTGTAGCCATCTACCCAACGGTCCATGCTGTCCGTGATGGATACCCATTTACCCGTGGCGCGTTCCATCACTACCAGTCGCCAACGGTCGCTTTCAAAACCTGCCTGGGTTTGCATGCGCCAGGCGAGAAACTTGCCATCGGGCGAATAGCGGGGCTGCACGTCATTGCCGGGGTTATTGGTGATGCGCACCCGTTCCCCGCCCGTAATGGGGGTTGCGTACAATTCGCCATTGGTGCTGGTGGCCAGCACGGGGTCAGGATTGTGCACGAAGCAGACCTCGGCACCGTCGGGGGAGATATCGTAGTCGTCATCACCGCCCAGTTGGAAGGGGGGAGTATCGCGGTCGCTCGGCGTAAGGTTCACCAGACCCGTGCCATCGGCGTAGATAGAAAAGAGCTGCTTGCGCCGCTTACCCTGCCACTGGTTCCAATGGCGGTATAGCAATTCGGTGTATACGCGGACATTGACGGGGTTAGCCTTTTCGGCGGCGAGTTCCCGGGTGTTGCAGGCATCATCCGCACCGCAAGCCGGATAGACTTCGCTGGTAAACACCAGCCGTCCGCCATCAGGGGACACGATATGCCCGTCGGCTCCGGTGCTTAGCCGGGTGATGGCGCTTTGGCCTCCGCCATCGGCGCGCATTCGCCAGATTTGTGTCTCGCCATCGCGGCTGGAGAGGAAGTAGATGTTTGCGCCGTCGGGCGACCACCGGGGACGGCTATTGTTGCCCTGGGTGGTGAGTTGCCGCGGGGCTCCCCCAATGATTGAGACTGCGTAAATCTGTGTCTCTGATTTGTTCGCCTGCACATCTACCTTGGTGGCCTGGAAGGCAACAGTGAGCCCGTCCGGTGAGACCTGAGGGTCACCTACCCTTGCCATGCGCATCATGCCATCCCAAGTGAAGGGCAGTTTCTCCGTTGTGACTTGCGCTACTAATGGAGCGGTTGAAACGGCGAAGACGGCCCAGGCGAAGAGGACAGCCGCGCGTGAGGTGGCAAGGACGGTTAGCAAGACACAGGCGCGAATCATAGAAACATTGTACTTGCACGGGACTACCAGATCGCCATGGGTTGCTTGGCCGCCGTGATGCCCACGCCCCTGCAGGATTCGGCAAACCCCTGTGATAGCATGAAATTTCAGGCCTTTCCCATGATCCGATCCTACAAGGGCATCACTCCCGTGATTCCCACATCCTGTTATATCGACATCAGCGCGCAGGTAATTGGCGATGTCGTCTTCGGCGAGCACTGCAGCGTGTGGTGCAACGTTACCATACGAGGCGATGTCAACAAGATCCGCATCGGCGACGAGACCAACGTCCAGGACAACTGCTGCCTGCACGTGGAGCATGACATCTGCCCGTTAACCATCGGCAATCGCGTCACCATCGGTCACTCCGTGAACCTGCACGGATGCACGATTGAGGACGATGCCGTGATTGGCATCGGGGCCATTGTGCTGAACGATGCCGTGGTGGGAAAAGGCAGTGTGATTGCAGCCGGAGCCCTGGTGCCTGAGCGGATGGTGGTGCCGCCCCATTCGATGGTGATGGGCGTACCCGGCAAGGTGGTGCGTGCGCTTCGCAATGACGAGAAAGTGCGTTTCAGCGAGAACGCCGCCAACTACCTGAAGTACAAGAAGGCATTTAAGGACGAAGTATTTTGATCCGTGCCGTGAAGGGTACACGGGACCTTCTCCCGCCCGACACCTCTGTGTGGAACTTTGTGGAGCAGAGCGCTCGCGAGCACTTCGGGCGCTTCCGCTACCAAGAGATCCGCACACCCATTTTTGAGCAAACCGAATTGTTCGCCCGTGGGGTGGGTGAAGAAACCGACATCGTTACGAAGGAGATGTACACCTGGGAGGACCGGGACGGCTCGTCGTTGACGCTACGTCCTGAGAATACCGCCAGCGTCATCCGTGCGTACATTGAGCATGGGCTGCACCAGCAGCCGGGTTTGCAGAAGCTGTATTACGTCGGGCCGATGTTTCGCCGGGAACGGCCGCAGAAGGGGCGATTCCGGCAGTTTTTTCAGATCGGCGCTGAGGTGATTGGTAGCGAGTCGCCTCTTGTGGACGGCGAAGTGATTGAGATGGTGGTTCGCTATCTGGAAGCGGTGGGTCTGCGAGACTTCCAGTTGCTGATCAATTCCGTGGGGGACTCAGAGAGCAGGGGTCGCTACGTCGATGCGCTGCGCCAGCAGCTTGCCGGTGTGAAGCATCAACTCAGCGCTGACAACCAGCGGCGGGCGGAAACCAATCCCTTGCGTGTGTTGGATTCCAAGGATCCCCAGGACGAGCCGGTGATTTCTGCGCTTCCGTCGATTCATGAGTTCTTGAACGCTGATACGAAACAGCACTTCACAACCGTGTGCGGATATCTGGATGACGCCGGGGTGACCTACGAAGTACGGCCGCGGCTGGTGCGCGGACTTGACTATTACACCCGCACGACCTTCGAGATTGTGCATGGTGCGCTGGGTGCGCAAAACTCGGTGCTGGGTGGTGGACGCTACGATGGTTTGGCGGAGAGCCTTGGCTCGCGGGTGCGGGCTCCTGGAATCGGATTTTCGATTGGTGCTGACCGGCTGGTGATGAGTCTTCAGGAAACCGCGGCTGCCGGCATTCCCGGGCCGAGGGTTCACTTCGTGATGATTGCGATGGGCGATGCGGCCATGCGCCGTAACATTGCGGTGGCACGGGCGCTTCGGGCCAAAGGGGCAGTCGTGGAAGTGCTGTTTGAAGGCAAGCTGAAGAGGGCGCTGGACCTTGCCAACCGGCTTGGTGCACAACGCTCCATCATCCTGGGAGACGACGAACTGGCCCGGGGAACCTTCATGGTGAAGGATATGACCACCGGTGAGCAGACTGAGTGCAACGAAGCGGGCGTACTTGCGCTAGCAGACTAGATCTGGGCCTGACGCCTGGAGCCGGACCGATTTCGAACGACATGGAAAGGTAAGCCTCCGCGTTGGAGGCAGCCACAAAACGATGAGCAACGGCGAACAACAGCAAGCGCTGAAACTGGATTTCCTGGGCAGCCTGAAGCGGACGCATCATTGCGGGGAGCTACGTGCCAGCGACGCGGGCAAGCGCGCCCTGTTGATGGGCTGGGTGCACCGGCGGCGCGACCTGGGAGGGCTGATCTTCCTGCACTTGCGCGATATCCAGGGCATCACGCAGGTGGTATTCCGCGCGGAGATGGATTCTGAAATCCACGCTCGCGCTGAGCAGATTCGTGGAGAGTTTGTGGTGGCCGTGGAAGGCCACGTGGAAACCCGTTCTACCGACACGGTGAACGCGAACCTGCCCACTGGAGAAGTAGAGTTGGTGGCGGATAAGGTGTGGATTCTGAATGAGTCCAAACCCGCGCCCTTCCCCATGGAAGACGACCTCAGCGTTGGTGAAGAAGTGCGGCTGAAGCACCGGTACATTGACCTGCGGCGGCACAGGATGCAATCCAACATCCGCATGCGATCCGCGGTATCGTTCGCGGTGCGGCAGAGCCTCTACGAACAGGGCTTCCAGGAGATTGAGACGCCCTTCATGACGCGCTCAACACCCGAGGGCGCACGGGACTTCGTGATCCCCAGCCGTCTAACCCCAGGTAGCTTCTATGCGCTTCCGCAGTCCCCCCAGATCTTCAAGCAACTGTTGATGGTGGGCGGCTACGAGCGTTACTTCCAGATTGTGCGCTGTTTCCGTGACGAGGACCTGCGCGCTGACCGCCAACCCGAGTTCACCCAGATTGATCTGGAGATGTCCTTTGTCCAGCAAGGCGATGTGTTCACTGTGATTGAAGCCATGCTGGTGAAAGCCTTTGCGGCCGCCGGCGTCTCTCTCAATCCGCCTTTCCCACGCATCACCTACAAGCAGGCGATGGATTCCTACGGAATCGACAAGCCCGATACGCGAATTCCGCCCTTTCACCGCGTGGATGCGCTGTTTGACGAAACTCCGATTAGCGGCAACGGGCTGCCGATGGTAGCCATCGTTATCCCGAAAGTAGGGCAGGTTTCCCGGAAGGAACGCGATGAACTGAAGGCCTACGGGCAGGAAAGGAGCCTCCGGGTTTTTGACGATCCGAAGCGACTGGAGCGCGACTTTCCTGAGCAAATGGCCCGCGTGCGCGAGCTGACCGGCGCCGGGGAGGACGATCTGCTGCTGCTGGCGAACTGGGCGGCTGAGCCGGACGCCCACTTGCCAGAGCGGGAGGTACTGAAGGCCTGTGGCCAACTACGCCTGTTCGCCGCCCAGAAGTATGCAGACCGCCATAAATTGCTTGACCCGAAGCAGTTCCATTTCCTCTGGGTGGTGGATTTCCCGATGTTCGAGTGGGACCCGGAGGAGAACCGCTGGGTGGCGGCACACCATCCTTTCACTTCCGTCCACGACGAGGATCTGGATCTTCTGACGACTGACCCCGCCAATTGCCGCGCCAAGAGTTACGACATTGTGCTGAATGGGGTGGAGTTGGGCTCAGGGTCAATCCGTATTCACCGCGCCGACGTGCAGCAGAAGGTATTCGGCGCGCTGGGCTTTACGCCGGAAGACGCGCAACACCGGTTTGGCTTCCTGCTGGAAGGTCTCAGCTATGGCGCCCCTCCCCACGGAGGAATCGCGCTAGGGCTTGACCGCATGGTAATGATCCTCGCTGGGGAGACTTCTATCCGTGACGTGATCGCATTCCCGAAAACCGCCAAGGGGACAGACCTGATGTGCGAGGCGCCGTCTGATGTGCCGGATCGGCTGCTTCGCGACCTGGGGATCATGCACAGCAAGCGTTAACCCGAGACCCCGCCGGCAAGCCACCCACGCCCCATCCGGGGCGGTGCCTCCTCAATCAGGATTTTCATGTCCATATTGCGGAAAGCGAGATATACTAAAGCCGAATGAACTGTCTGAAATTCGGGGCTGGAGCGCCTCCCTGGCGATCCTCCAGGCCTCCGGGAGGGAGATATCATGTTCGGCAAGAAGAACCCGGAAGTGCTGGTGGTGGGTGCGGGACCGGTGGGTCAACTGGCTGCGCTGTCGTTGGCAAAGCTGGGGACACCGCTTAGGATTGTGGACACAGGAGTGTGGGCGTGCAGCCACAGTTATGCACTGGCGCTGCATCCCGGTGCGCTGTCGCTACTGGACCAGTTCGGGTTGTCAGAGGGTGCGTTGGATCGCGCCTATCCAGTAAGAACCATTGGGTTGTATGACGGACGGGAGCGACGGGCGCAAATTGACCTAACCAATCCCCAGGACCCGCGGCAATGCATGGCCGTGCTGCGCCAGGACGCGGTGGAGTCACTGCTGGAGAAGTCATTGAACGACGCCGGCGTGAAGATTGAGTGGCGTCATGAGGTGGCCGATATCGCCACCAGTGTGGACCACGCCGTGGCAAAGGTGAACCATTTGCAGCGGGAAAGCCGTGGCTATGTAGTGGCGCATAGCGAATGGGTGGTAACAAAAACTGACCGGCTGGATGTCCCGTTCGTGATTGGGGCGGACGGCTATGAGAGCGAGGCCCGCCGCTCAATGGGTATCGGGTTCGAAGAGACAGGACCAGCAGAGTACTTCGCTGTGTTCGAGTTCAAAACCGATGCGGACCTGGCCAATGAGATGAAGATTGTGTTCTCAGGCGATGCCGCAAATGTGCTGTGGCCACTGCCCGGTGGCTTCTGCCGTTGGAGCTTCCAGTTGCTGGACTACGAATCGCGCGACGCGCGGCGAGACAAAGACCGCCTGCTTCTAAGCGGCGGGCTATCCGGAAACAACCTGGTGGACGACGCTCATCTGGTGCAGTTCATTCAGGAGCGGGCGCCATGGTTCCAAGGGAGCATCGAGCAGATCGTGTGGCGGATGGTGGTGCGGTTTGAGCGCAAACTGGCCAGCCAATTCGGACGCGACCGCGTCTGGCTAGCGGGGGATTCGGCTCACCTCACCGGACCGGTGGGCGTCCAGAGCATGAACGTCGGTCTGGCCGAAGTGCAGGACCTTACCTTCATCATGAACCGGGTGCTCCATGAGGGTGCGCCGTTGAACGATCTGGAAGCTTATGGCAAACAGTGGCACGAGGAGTGGAGGCGCTTAAGCGGGCTCACCGGAGGGCTAAAGCCAATGGACGGCTGTGACCCCTGGGTAGCGGGTCATGCAGGGGCGATTCTTTCCTGCCTTCCGGCACACGGGAAGGCCTTAGACGCCATGGCGGCCCAGATTGGCTTGAAGTTCTAAGGCTGCGGGCCTGGCCCTGAAGCACTGGATATCAGGATAAAGCGCCTGTGGTCTCCTCACTGGAGGAGACCACAGGCGCTTTCGGCTTTGCCTGGCAGGATGGCAGCGGCTAGCGCGCACCTTTCGCCAGAATTCGGTCTAGAACGTGACGCGAATGGCTAGTTGCACTACCCGGGCTTCTGCGGCCGAGGTAATCCGGCCCATGTTCACGCCCGCGTTGAGGTTGCCGTTGGGGTTATTGAAGTTCGCCTGGTTCAGCAGATTGAAGAACTCTGACCGGAACTGGAGGCGCATTCCCTCCCGAAAGGGCAAGGGAAAGGTGCGAAAGACCCCGAAGTTGATGGCGGACCGGGAAGGCCCGATGAGCGCATTGCGGCCTGTATTGCCGAATGTGCCATTGGTTGCATGGCTGAATACCGTCCGGTCAAACCAGGCATTGAGGAACTCGTTCGTTGGCCGGTTAGCAGGCAACACGGGATCCCCGTTCACATTCGGGCGCTGATTAGCGGTACCCGTCAGTGCGTTATCGCGTCCAGCCGTCACGTTGAAGGGGTTGCCCGTGCGGAAAGTTGCCAACCCATTTACTTGCCATCCTCCGGTGAGATGCCGCAAGAACGAGGATCCATCCAACCCTGGCACTTCCCACATCCAGGACATGGAGGCGACCTGGGAGGCATGGAAGTCAGACAATCCATAGTCACTGCGGATATCGAACACGTTTGGGGTATTCGCTCCCACGGCGGCAACCGCGGACTTCAGGTCGATGGCGCGAGACCATGTGTACGCCCCCTGCACGGAGAAGCCCTTGCTGTAGCGCTTGTTCACCTCAACCTGCAGTCCGTTGTAGCCGGAGTTCGCAAGCGATGAGATTGATCGAAGAGAGCCGAAGCCCTGGTAGATCCGCCTTGCGTTGATATTGCCCAAAGTAGCGCCGGGACCGAAGATGGCGGGGTTATGCTCCAGCCCGATGATCAGCTTACGGGCGAAACGCCCGACGTAGCCCACCTGAATGACCAGATCGTTCGCCAGCTGTTGCTGGAGGTTGAGGTTGTAGTTCTGCACATACCCGGAACGGAAATTGGGATCAGCAAACGCAAGGTCCTGAATACCGCGGAAGACGGGATCCGTGCGATTGAGGGTCTTTGGAATTTCTGGTTGCCCCAGAAGAGGATTCTGCAGACTGTTCGGGGCATTGATGGTGAAGGTGTAGCGCCAGGGCTGGCTGACATTCTGGATGATGTCGGCGTTTGGAGCCTCAAAGAACACGCCGTAAGAACCACGGAGAGAGGTCTTGCCATTGCCAAACACATCCCAGGCCATGCCAATGCGAGGAGCGATATTGTTCCTATCGGTCTGGATGAGCCCACGGGACACACCGGCATCCCCCGGGAACAGCATGCCAACGGGGGCTGTGGGTATGACTGAGGACTGTGCGCCCGCCCGGAAGGTGCCCACCATGTCGGTTGGGTGCACCCAGGGCATGGGCAATTCGTAGCGCAGCCCCAAGTTCAAGGTAAGCCGGGGGCGGATGCGCCAGTCGTCCTGGAGGAATAGGAAGACATTCTGCTGGTTACCGGCCTGTTCCATCTCCGGGCTTGCCACCACCAGTTGGGATGCACGGCCAAGCAGCAGGTCGCCCGCGGGATTGCCACTGATTTGCCCATTGAAGGTAAAGGTGCCTGACGAGTTCCAGAATGTGCGATTCAGATAGCGCAGATTCAGCAACTCCACCCCGCCCTTAATCGTATGGTTGCCCTTGGTCCAGTTCACTGACTCGTTCATGTGCCAGGACTCATTCACGAGGAGGGCATCCAGGCCCGCGCCCGCTCCAAGGTTAACCCTGCCCGTGATGTTTAGCGCCGGAGGAAGCGGAGGGCCAAAAACGGGAAGGCTTGATCCCAGATCAGCCAGTGTGGTGCGTTGCTGAGCCGTATTTCCATTGATATTGCGGGTGAAGCTGATCCGGAACTGGTTGATCACCGTGGGCGTGACCACCCAGGTGTCCCCAAGGTTCACCGAATGCGTGTCGTTAGTGAAGTCCTGGGGCATATAAGCGGGTATCTGGCCAGCGAAGGAGATCGCGTCCGCTTGGTTCAGGTAGTAACGACCCTCAAGGGAGTGGTTGCCCAAGGCGTAGTCCACGCGTACCAGGAAGTTGTTGTTGTTCTGGGGAGACCCAAACGTGCCGATATACTGCCCGTCGGGCTGGTTGGGCAGTGGCATCAGGTCTCGCCGCAACAACTCGGCGGAAACAGGGTCAATGCGGTTGGATGGAATCAAGTTTCCGGCGAATGGCGTGTTGGTTAGGGGGTCGCGCACGGCGGACGCCATCTGTCCCTGACGCTCAGCCTGCGTGAGAGGGAAGGAGGACGTAACCAGGGAGGCACGGCGAATCCGAAGGCCCTCAAAGGATCCGAAGACAAACAGCTTGTTTTTCTTGATGGGGCCACCCAGCGTGCCGCCGAATTGATTCTGGGTGAGTCTGGGAATACCCGGTGCAAAGAAGTTGCGCGCGTTCAGGTTGTGATTACGGAAGAACTCCCAAGCGCTACCGTGCACCTCATTGGTGCCCGAACGGGTGACCACGTTAAACACGGCACCGGAGTTGCGTCCGTATTCGGCGCTAAAGCCGTTCATCAGCACCTTCACTTCCTGCAGGGCATCCGGTGGCGGATAGTTCATGCCGGAGTTGCGAAAGAGCGCATTGAACATCCCCCCATCAAAGAGGAAGAGGTTCTGGGTGGATCGCGAACCCGAAATGGCAACCTGGGGTCCATCGCGATCTCCAGTGAAGGTTTGCGGGGCAGATACCTGGGTTACGCCGGGAAGCAGGAAGGCAAGCTGCACCACGTTGCGTCCGTTGGTGGGCAACTCAGTCACCCGGCGGGAATCGATGAGCGTCGCCACTGTGGATGATCTGCTGTCCACCAGGGGAACGGCATCGGTAACAGTGATCGACTCCGTGGTGCCAGCCAGCGCCATCTGGGCATCCACACGGACATTGCTATTGGCGGTGAGTTCGACATTGTCACGGCCGAATGGCAAAAAGCCATCTGACTCCGCACTCACCCGGTACATCCCGATGGTAAGCAAGGGAAAGACGTATTCGCCGCGCTCGTTGGATTCCACCGTCCGGACCTGCCCGCGATCCACCAGCAGGGCTGTGACCTTCGCGGCAGGGATTGCGGCTCCCGATGGGTCAGTCACTACTCCAAAAATGGTTCCTGTACCCTGTCCAAAGACATTGGGCACCAGAAGGACCAAAATCGCGATTGCGCAAAGCAAAAGGTTCCTCATAGGACCTCCGTTGCAACTAGCCTAGTTTTGGGCACATCGTATCGCAACCGGAACCTTGGATGGGTTGGGGTGGGGAGCAATCTAATGTTTTGGGGCAAGGGACTGCACGTGTTCGATGAGTGCTTTTGTGGCGGCGTCCACCAGCAATTCGCCGGCACCGGGGGCGACGCGGGCGCTGACGGCTTCGTAGGCGCCCTGGGCATGGGCTTTGCGATCTGGGATGTAGCCAGGATTGTCGTTGGCCAGGGTGACGATGGAGGTCCAGGGGAATGGGGAAGCCAGCTTGATGGCCAATCCGAGTTCCGTGAAGATCTCACCTGGAAGGGCAACCCAGGCGACATCCCGCCCAATGCTGAAGACCTGCACTTCGGCCTGAATGGGCGCGCCGTTCCGTTCCGCCACCGCGACAATGCGGCTGGCCTTCACCAGTTCCAGGAAGGGAGCAGGTGAGGGCGTCCCGAAGGTGGCGGCTGTTGCGCGGGCTGTCTCAAGCTCCCCCGGCGCAATGGCAGCAAGGGGTAGCGGGACGATGCGGGAGCTGGCTTTGAGCGCACCGGCGGGAACAGACTCCATGGACTGGAGCGCATCCAGCACCGATGCCGCCAGTACGGTGCCAATACGGGCGGCTTCCTCGTGCCCCTTCTGTGGGCGCGCGGTTGACACGTCAATGTGGTTGAGGTTGCCCGCGGCACCCAGGGTGAAGAGAGTGAAGAAGCCGTCCCCTCGTGCCCGGCCCAGGCTGCTGGCCAGAGTGGATGGGTAGTCCGCGGAGTAGCGCATCCCTCCCACGGTGTCGAGGTGCAGGGCATAGTTCACAAGGGCGGCGAGGGGCTTACCCTGGATGGTTTCGACGTAGAGGACAGCAACCTCTGGATCAATCGGGCCAGCAACGCGAACGATGTTGGGGTTGCGCTTGCCGGGGTTCCAGCCGATCGTGCCGTCCTTCATCCAGAACCGGCGATTGAAGGTGAGTGTTGCCTGCTTCGTACTGGCCCGATGGAGCCTTGCCGGCTGAAGGTTTGCCACAGCTTGCGCGACTGCCATGTGGATGCGGGCGGGGAGGTCGCGCGCATACTGCTCACCGATACGGCGCATTTCCCCTTCCAGGTTGTACCGGATCTGTCCTGTGAGAAGTACCGGACCGGTGTGGGTATGGGTGGCGCTGATGAGGACGTGCGCAGGCGGAATACCAGGGTCATCGGCAATCCGCGCACGTGCCTGACGGGCAATGTCACCGGGCATCGACAACAGATCGCAAGTCACTAGCGCGAGGCGTATGCCGTTGCCATCCAGCACCATGGCCTTTGCTAGCAGTGGATCATGGACTCCTTCGGCGGCGCGGTTGAAGTAGTAGCCCGCCATGGGAGCGCCAGGGGGCGGGGTGATATCCACTTGGGCTACGCCTACCTGGAGATCCTGGGCGGCGACCAGCAGAGTAAGGACCCCCAGCAATACGAAATGTCCCAGCCGGGCGAGAATCCTGAGTCGCGTGGGGCGCCCCAGCGCTGTGCGGTTGGGGCGTCTTGCGAAGTCCGTCGGCATCAGGCAACTCCTTGCGGGAACGTGGATGGGCCTGGAGGGTGCGGCCACTTGCGCATTGTATACCCCGTGCTGGCAGGAAGGGGGACTTGACAGCGTTCCCAGCTTGCCGCCCAGAACTGGGTGGGGTCAAACGGGTGATGCAATCTGGCATCTCCGTTCGGTCACAGAACTTGGGATCAGGCTATCGGACGAGCTTGAGAGATTCGAGGTGCTTGGTAATGGCATCCTTCCAATCCTCCGGCTTGCCTGGCAGGGAGCTTCGCGCCTTCACGGGAAGAATTGCCATGAGTTCCTCATACTTAGGGAGGGTGAGTCCCTTTAGGAACGAGAAGCCCAGCGCGCCGGCGATGCGCCAGGAGAGACGGGTGACCGTCATCGCAGACAGGGTGTCATCCTCTCGCACGGGCAATTGGTGGCCCGCCACCAATTGGTGGAAGACTACCGGAAATCCCCATTGCTTGACGAGGAACTCACTGGCGGCCACATGATGATGTCCGAAGCGCTCCGCCTCCAGGCGCAACGCTTCTTCCGGGCTTTCCAGACGGGAGCACAATAGGCGGGGATATTCCTTGGGATAGGCGCGCAACAGGGCGCTGGCGCCAATCTTGAGATAGAGGCCCAACGAATAGGGGCAGAAGCCCTCCAGTTCATCGCCATCAATGCAAGCCTTGAACAACTGTTCGCAGATAAATGCCGATGCAAGGTTGGCCTGGTGAATTTCGATGGTGAAGGGATGCTGGAACTGGTCGCGCATCAAGCGGGCGTAGGTGACGCGGCGAATCACACTTTGCACCCGCTCAAAGCCAAGGTACAACACAGCGGGAGTGACATCCTCAAACGGCTCACGGGCGGAGAACTCAGCGGAATTGGCGAGGCGTAGCAGTTCGCCTGAGAAGACACCGTCGGATCGGATGAGCATCTCAGCGGTGTGAATGCAGGCATCGGCGGAGGAGAACAAGTCCAGGAGCTGATTGGCTAGCGGCGGAAAGGGAGGCAATCGCCGGCACAGCATTTCGAGGCTCGCACAGGGTGGCGCGGGCTCAGAAATGGCGTGCGATGGCATTCGGAGGACTCCTTTTCGGCCAGTGTATGCACCGTCGCGAAGATTCTGGGACAACCGCGATGGGCCGCGTGCTGCCTGAGTTGAACTTCACCTGCAATAAGGATCGGCACAAAAGTAGAAGGCTTTAGCAAGATTCCACAGCACCCGCGCGGATCCACAGCTCCAAGTTGCGTGCACAGCAGAGGGGACAGCGCTGCCGCCGGGCTGGTCCTGGAGACCAGACAGAGGATACGGTTCAGGCAACCCGGCGTCGGTGCCTGCCCGGCTTCTATGCACGTAGGCTGCCGAAACGAACGATGAGTGCACGGGTGACGGGCACCCCTGGATCGCGATTTTCACTTAAAACATTTCCTTTCAATCGCGTATCAGCTGCTGAAGAGCTAATTTATTGTTTCTATGGCTCCTAAAGGGAATTTCTCTCAAGATTTAGTCTTGACGAATGGACACATCCGCCTTACGATCAAGGCATCACTGAAGAAAGGAGGTGGTCCAAGAAATGAGTTCTGGTAGTAAATCTGGAAGTAAACGACAACCGCAGGAGGTGGCCGAGAGTTAAGGCTACCGTAAGCCAATTGGTTGGCTCCTTCAGTGAGGGACTCTCCGCCCGTAAGGGCAGGCGCCAACTGCGGTGAATACGGCCTAGACTACCGACGGCTTGGGGTCCGCCGCGCGTGAGCGCCGCGGACCCCTTTTCCTTTTGGGGCCTATGGGGTTTCCGGGCAGTAAGACGCATGGACTTCTTCGAATGCGAAGCAGAAGCGGGCAACGGCCGGACAGATGGCGCTGGGGTCGGGATACAATAAAAGCTTGGGCATATTTTCGCCCGCTCAGGGCCATGCCAGCACACGCAATTGAATTCATGAAGCAGCCAGACATCCGCCTGCCCGACACCCGCCAGATCCACTCCTTTTCGCTCTCCGTTCCGGTCTTGCTTCCGAAGAGGCCCGTCCGCAAGGCGAGGATGGTCTCAGGTAGGGCAGCGCATTATGGGGAGCCGGTGAATTGATCAACAAACTTGTGTTCGCCAATTTGATGCACCGGCCCATCCGCAGCCTGTTGGGCATTATCGCCATTGGCGTGGTGGTGTGCATGATGCTGACGTTGGTGGGGCTGAGCCGGGGCATGCTGGAGGGTGCGGCGGAGCGGGCGGGCGGCGTCGGCGCGGATGTCGTGGTGCGCCCACCCGGCACCTCACTACTATCGCTGAGTTCCGCGCCGCTCAACCAGCGCATGACCGATTTCCTTGCTTCACAGGAAGGCGTGCGCCTAGCTGTGGGTCAGGTGGTGTTTCCCATTGGAGGAATCGACACCATCACAGGAATCCCTTACGACGAATTCAGGGAACTCAGCGGGGGATTCACCTTCCGGTCAGGGGGACCGCTAGAGAAACCAGATGACATTCTGGTGGATGAGTATTACGCCAAGCAGCGCAAGATGCGGGTCGGCGACCGGCTGACCCTGATCAACCACGAGTGGCGGGTAAGCGGCATCATCGCCAGTGGCAAGTTGGCGCGCCTGGTGGTGTCCATGGACCGGCTTCAGGAACTCACAGGCAATGAAGGCAAAATCAGCCAGATCTTCTTGCGCACCGCACCGGGCACCGACATCCCGGAGTTGATTGCGCGCCTGAAGGAGAAGTTACCTGGCTATCCCATTTACTCGATGGAAGAAGTGGTAAGTTTCTTCGCCGTGGAGAACGTTCCCGGTTTGGATGCGTTCATCAATGTGATCATCGCGATTGCCGCGCTGGTGGGCTTTCTCGTGGTGTTCCTGTCGATGTACACGGCAGTGCTGGAACGGACCCGGGAGATTGGAATCCTGAAGTCACTCGGCGCATCCCCAACGTTGATCCTGCGTGTGATTCTGAGAGAGTCCGTCCTGCTCTCGCTTTGCGGAGCGGCTACGGGCATCGTGTTGAGCTTTGCCAGCCGTTGGGCCATCCAGACTTTTGTTCCCGCCTCGCTCACTCAAGTTCTGGTGCCGGATTGGTGGGGGATTGCCGCCGTCGTTGCGTTAGTGGGCGCGCTGCTGGGCACCTTGTATCCAGCTTGGCGTGCAGCCAGCCAGGACCCCATAGAGGCGCTTTCCTATGAGTAGCGAACCCATCATTGAAGTACAAGATCTGCGGAAGATCTACCGTGCTGGCGAAGTGGATGTGTACGCATTGCGCGGGGTTGACCTCATCGTCCAGCGAGGCGACTTCCTTACAGTGATTGGGCCATCGGGTTCCGGCAAGAGTACCCTGTTCCATATTCTGGGCGGACTGATGAAGCCAACCTCAGGCATTGTGCGCATCGCAGGTAGAGACATCATGCGGCTCTCGGATGCGGAACGCACCAACCTGCGTAAATCCACCGTAGGCTTTGTCTTTCAGAAGTACAACCTGTTGCCAATCTTGACGGCGGAAGAGAACATCACCATTGCCCGCACGATCGCAGGGCTTCCCTCAAGCCCGTCCGCCGAGTTCAAACGCGTCCTGGATCTATTGGGCATTTCGCACCGGATGCACCACAAGCCGAGGGCGCTCTCCGGCGGCGAACAGCAGCGGGTCGCCATCGCCCGAGCGCTCGTAAACCAGCCGGAAATCCTGCTGGCCGACGAACCCACCGGCAATCTCGATACAGAGAACTCCGCCATCGTCCTTAAGCTGCTTCGCCAGTTGAACGAAGAGTTCCGGCAAACCGTGTTGATGATCACCCACAATCCAGAGGCCGCCACTTTCGGGCACCGGACGGTGACCATGCGGGATGGCCGGATTAGCGAGTCGCTTGACTAGATTTTCGGTGAATAGTCGACGCGCCAGCACGCAGCCAGTTCCCTTCCCCGGTTGACGAAAACGGTGTGGTTTAGCCGTTAATGCGCAAACATAATCAATAGCTCTTGTTTTCAACTTCGGCCTGCTTAGCAAATCTTGAGGGCGGAAGGGAGGGCGAAGAAAAGAAGAATCAGTCCAGAACCCCTTGGAAATTCTGGTAAAACTGACTATAGTACTGGAGAGGAATGGTTCCTCAAACGCCCAGAAGAAGATCGCGGGAAACGGAATGGAACATCGGAAATCCGTACCAGCAGTCGCGGTAGAACGTTCGCGACGTGGGGTAACTTTAGAACAGATCCGGGATTGCACCAAGATCGGACTGTTCTTTCTGCAGGCGATTGAAAACGGCGAGTTTCACAAACTGCCCGGCGGAATCTACAGCACCAGCTACATCCGCCAGTACGCGCAGGCAGCCGGAGTGGATGAAAACCCATTGCTTCAGCATTACCGGGCCACCATGCAGTTGGGGGATTAGGCCCTGTTCGCGCCAGCGCGGCGAAACCGGATAGCGCTCCCGTCTTTGCGCCGAAGTTCCCTGTCTTCAGTGGCACTGCTCCCTGCCAGTTCCTACGGCGTCCGCAGTCCACTTCGGTTTATTGCCATTCCAACCTCAATTCCGCGCCGTAGACGAACACGTTGATGGCCGGCCTGCGTAAAGGCAGGCGGCTCTGATGCCGATGGACTGACGAAGCACCAAATCGGCATGCAGATCGGAGACCTACTTGCGAGGACGGGCACCGGCGTTTCGCCGCCCGACCATCCAACGGATCGCGGCGCGGCGCAGGCAGCGGAACGGGCTCGGTTGCAGGCCCTGCTTCCCTCCAGCGGGATTGACCTCCATCCTCCAGAGACGGAGGACAAGCTCTCCATCTCTCCATTGGCCCACGCCATCCTGCGCGCGGGCGAGGCTCTGGATGCGGAGCGGTGGGATCGGGTAGAGGTGTTGCGGACCAGTTATCTGCGTGGCGATTGGGCAGCCGATGCCGCGCTGATTGCCGCGCGGATGTTGCCAGGACTGATGGCAGGTAACCCTTCAGACTCAAAAGGAGAGCGTTAGGGAAGGACGCCGGTGGGATTTTCATTCACACCGGAGCAAGCACCGCCGATATGCCGGATAGGGGTGGACCCGCGACCAGTCAAACAGGATACCTGATGGCATGGACCCCGCCCTTGAGCGTGCGAAGCGGGAGGTTTCCGAAGGAAGTGAACAGACAGCATGATGCCTGACGCGCGAGATGGAGTTGGATCCGTTCCCAGCGCTGGCCCCGCGATGCGGTTGTCGGCGGTGGACGACCTCTTGATCGGCCTAAGCAACGAACTACATGTGGGAGGGATCGCTGGCCAGACCCACTTGCATGCCCTCCTTGAAGACCTGGGCGGCATGCTGCAGGAGATAGGGCGGCAGTATCCCGAATGGAACCCGGAGGCACGCCAACAAGGCGTCCTGATGTTGGAACGCACCCGTAACCTTCTAGAACGCACATCGCAGGTGATTGGTGTGATGCAGGGGTGGGCCGGTCAGCGGTTGGCGGACTTGGAATCAGGTTCCGGTTATCAACGGGCACCCGGACGGGAAACAGGGGGCCGCTACCGGCGGCAACCATCGCACGGCAGCGCGCTCGAAGGTGCCGTGGGCTAGCGGTACAACCACACGACGGCGGAGACACGAGAGGAACGGAGCCAGGATCCATGTCAAACCTGTTGACTTCACTTTCAACCACAGCCAACTCACTGCGGGCCTTTGAACGGGCCATCAGCACGGTGCAGAACAATGTCAACAACGTTTCCACCGAGGGCTACGCCAAGCAGCGCCTGTTGCTGGACAGCATGCCCTTTCTGCCGGATCGCGGGCTGGCAGGAGGCGTCCGCGCCGGGGCGATGCTGAGTTCACGCGACCAGTTGGCGGAACGCGAAGTGCAATTGCAGAGCAACCGCCTGGCCTACTACGAAACCCGCTCCCGGCAACTGCGGGAGGTGGAAGCCAATTTCGGACTGGAAGCCAATGAGGGCGTCCAGGGCGCGATGAATCGTCTCTTCACTTCCTTCGCCGCGTGGAGCAATAACGTCAATAATCTGGGCTTGCGCACGGATGTGGTGGAGCGTGCAAAGGGCCTGGCAGATTCCTTCAACGACCTCTCGGCACGCCTTACCATCCGGCGGGCAGTGCTGAACGACCAGATATCCAAAGCTACCTCAGAGATCAACGCCCTCGGTGAGCGCTTGCAGAACCTTAACCAGGCCATCCGCACGGATACCTCCCCAAACAACGATGCGGGCGTGGAGGCACAACTCCAGAACACGCTGGAGAAACTGTCGGAACTAGTGAATTTTCAGGCTGTCCAGGAGGCGGATGGCACCTTTACCGTACTGCTGGGCGGGCAGATTCCGCTGGTGCTAGGCTCGCAGCGCTTCGAGTTGCCATCGCCGGATTTTAGCGATCCGGCGCAGGTGACGCTGTCTTCAGGCGGTCGTGACATCACTGGCTTACTGAAGTCCGGGAAACTGGGCGCGCTGCTGGAAGTGCGAAACAAGGACCTGCCCGGCTACATGGCGCGGCTGGATACGCTGGCCGCCAACTTCGCCGATGGGGATCTGGTGGCTGACCCTGGTTCGACGGGCAATGGAGCCAACACGATTCTACGTCAGGGCTACTACTACGATTTTTCCACCGAACCTGCCACCTTGATGCAAGGGCAACCGCTGTTCACGTTTCAGCTGGGGTTGGAGGGTACGGCGGGCGGATTGCAGGTGAACCCAAACCTGACCCCGGAAATGCTGGCCCCCATGCGTGGGGACCCTCCCGGGGTAGATCCTTCCCTGGTGCCGGTTACCGTGACCTCAGTGAATGGGGTAGCCCTGGAACTGGCCGGGATGGGGACCGCGCGCGATCCCCGCAACCCCAACGATCTTTCCTTCGTGGAAGAATACTCGCAATTCGTAGGCAAGGTGGGCCGCGACACCGCCGATGCCCTGATTGTGTTGGACGTGCAGGAGCAAATCACAGTGCAATCCATGCTGTTCCGCGATGAGATGAGCAAGGTGAACCTTGATGAGGAAGCCGCGTTTCTTATCGCTTACCAGCGGGCCTTTGAAGCCAACTCGCAGATGCTGCGCGTCTTGATGGAGCTTACTGACACGACGTTGTCCATGATGCGCTAGAGCACCGCAAACGAAACGAAGCCAGTAAGGGAGATCGCCAGATGATACGCGGAATCGATGCACAAACACAACGGTTTCTGGTGGATGTAGCACGCACCCAGCGGAGGGTGGCGCGCGCCAACGACCAGATCAACTCAGGCCTCGCGGTGACGAAGCCTTCCGATGCGCCGGAACGCATGAGCAGCCTGTTCCGCATCCAGACGGGATTGGAGCAGATGGAGCAGTTCCAGCGCATCCTGGCTGAGCAGCGCGCTGAAATCAGCACCGCGGAGCAAGTGCTACAGCAGGGCATCATCCTGATGGATCGCGGAGTAGCATTGGCCACCCAAGGCGCCACTGGAACCACCACCGGGGAGATGCGGACCATCCTTTCCGACCAGGTGAAGAACCTGCATGAGCAGATGGTGGCCCTTAGCCGGACGGTAGTATCCAACCGCCACGTATTCAGCGGAGATAGAGAGAATGTGCCGCTGTACCCGGTGATCGACCTCAGCGGCGACCCCGTGCTGCCGGTGACCGATGCCGAGGGAGAACCTCTGGCGTCACCGTCGGCCCCGTGGTCTTACGCCGCAAACAACCTGCCGCAGTTCATGAATGCACCGCCATTCAATGGCTATTCGGCGGTGGAGGAAACGCCCAACCTGTCTGCGGTGAGTTCGAACCGCGAAGTGCTGCATCCAGCGGGCTACAGCTTCCGGGTGTCCTTGTCGGCGACGGAGATTTTTGATGAGAGGCAGCAGGGGGATCCGAATCTGCCCACCAACAACAACATCCTGTACGCGTTGAACCGCCTGCGTTTCGCGCTGAGTACCCCCGAGGCGAACTGGGAAACAACAGCGGACTATCAGCAGTATCTCTCTGATTCCCTGAACCTGGTGAAGCGCGCAGCAGACCACCTCAGCCGCCAGGCTGGCTTCTATGGCGGCGCATTGAACCGTGTACTGGATGGCATTGAGTACTCCAGCAAGCTTACCCTTCAGTTGCGCGCGGAACTGAAGGAAGTACGCGACGCCGATATGGTAAACGCCATCACCAATTTGCAGCAAGGCCAGTCTCACATCGAAACCGCCTTCAAGGCGCGCAGCGTAAACCAGAATCGTAGCCTGTTTGACTTCATGGGATAGGCGAGTGCGCCTCCGCGATTGCATCACTCCCGTTTGCGTGGGTCTGCCATACTCAGGGCATGCGAATGGTTCGGCGTGGATTGCTTTCGCTGGCTGCGGCGCTGCTGGCGGTCGGGTTCCTGGGTGCGCAAAGCTATGACCTGGTGATCCGCAACGCGCGCATCGTGGACGGCACGGGAAACCCCTGGTTCCATGGAGAGGTAGCCGTCAAGGACGGCAGAATAGTCGCGGTGGAGCGCCGCAACCTGGGGCCGGGAGCGCGAGAAATCGACGCCAGGGACCTGGTGCTGGCACCAGGATTCATTGATGTCCACACCCACATTGAGTCCAGCATCTTCCGCATTCCGGAAGCGGACAACTTTTTATTTGATGGCGTCACCTCAGTGGTAACCGGCAACTGCGGGGGTTCAGCCTTGCCGCTGGGCGACTTCTTCCAGCGGTTGGAACAAGCGCGGCCAGGGATCAATATCGCTTCATTGATCGGCCACAACACGGTGCGGAACACCGTGCTTGGCAGTAACAATGTCCATCCAACACCCACCGAACTGGCGCGCATGCAGCAGTTGGTGAGCGAGGCCATGCGCGAGGGAGCGGTGGGCCTCTCCACCGGGCTCATCTACCTGCCCGGCCTGTTCGCCACGACGGATGAAGTGGTAGCGCTGGCAAAGGTGGCGGGAAGTTGGGGCGGCGTCTACGCCACCCACATGCGGCACGAGCGGACCGACGGCATTCTAGCTGCGGTGGATGAAGCCATCCACATTGGCGAAGTGGCCGGACTGCCCGTGCAGATCTCGCACCTGAAGGTGGGACAAGGCTTCCCAGGGCTTGACCAGCAAGTGCTTGCGCGGATTGATGCCGCCCGCGCGAGTGGGCTGCAGGTAACAGCGGACCAATACCCGTATGCCGCATCTAGCACTACGTTGGTGACCATGCTGCCCGATTGGGCTGTGGCGGGCGGTGAGCCGGCGATACGCGAGCGACTGTCCGCAAAGGAAGCTCGCGGCCGGGTGGCCAGTGAGATTGAATCAGCCATGCGTAAGGCAGGACGAAGCAATCTGGAATACGTCGCCATTGCCTCCCACGATCCTGACCCTTCCATCAATGGCAAGCGTATTCCCGAAGTGACGAAGCTACGCGGCCGGGGGCCGGGGCTGGCGGCGGATATTGACACTGTGCTCGATCTGCTATCGCAGCCCGGACGCACGTCTGTGATCTACCACTCCTGGAGCGAGCCGGGAGTGGAGATGATTTTGCGTCATCCGGTGGTGGCGGTGGCCAGTGATGGGGGCGTACAGAAGCCGGGCCCGTTGGTTCCACATCCGCGCTCCTATGGGACGAACGCGCGGGTTCTGGGGCTGTACAGCCGCGAGAAGGGATTGCTACCGCTGGAGGAGGCTATTCGCAAGATGACCAGCCTGCCAGCCCGCACGTTCCGGCTTGAGGATCGGGGGCTGGTGCTGCCGGGTTATGCGGCGGATCTGGTGTTGTTCGATCCCAAGCGCGTGCGGGATCTGGCGACGTATGAGGATCCACACCAATACAGTGAGGGCTTCGTGCATGTGCTGGTAAACGGCGTGGCGGTGATCACCGGCGGAAAGCGAACCCCGGAACGACCCGGAGCGGTGCTCCGCGCGCGCAGCCTGCAGTAAGTTGCTTGCGTGCGGCTCGTCAGGTGATTCAGCACTAAGGCAGTTCGCGATTCCAGATGATCTTTCCGGTGTGGAGTTCGTAGTAGGCACCCACAATCCGGACATGGCCATGGTCGGTTGCCGACTTCAGGACAGGATCTGACTGCCGTAGTATCTGCACGATGCGCATCACGCTGAGACACATGGCGTTGTGCACCAGGTCACCGGGCTGGCCGCGCACGGCATCCACGAGAGGACGCAGCCATTCAGTGAAGGAGCGGGTATGGTTGTTTTCAGCCGCATGGGTAGCGGCCGTGACAGCCCCGCACTGTTCATGGCCAAGCACCACGACCAAAGGTGTTTGGAGGTGTACTACGGCATACTCGATGCTACCGATCACATCATCGTCCGGCACGTTGCCCGCCACGCGAACCACAAACAGATCACCCAGGCCCTGGTCAAAGAGGATCTCAGGCGGCACTCTTGAATCGGAGCAGCCCAGAATCACCGCAAAGGGGTGCTGTTCACGCTCCACGTCGTGCATGCGACGTTCTGACTGGTCAGGGTGCTTCAGGTGATGAGTGGCATAGCGATGATTGCCGGCCTTCAGGATCGCGAGCGCCTGCTCAGCCGTGGGCCGCTTGGATGAGGACGCTTTCCCCGCCTTGGCGGGAGCAGCCTGGGCGAAAGGCGCTGCGCCCGTCAGCCCCAGAAGCAGCAGAAGTGCTGCGAATGCCGCTGTGATCCGTGGAAGGAGGCGAATTGGTAGGGGACGGCGTGCCATCTGCGTTATGCGTGTCATGCGAGTGAATACTCCTTCGGGCGAACCTCATCCTCCGCTAGAATCTGGTGGGCGCGCACAATAGCGACGCGTACTGTGGCACAGATGTTTTCCTCGCCCACCAACTGGCGGAACTCCGCAAGCTGCATAAGTTGGTTGGGTTGGGGACGCATGCCGCACAGCAGCATTACACGGCCAGACTCGCGAAGGACTCCCGCCAAGTGTTCCAGCGCGTGCAAGCCCGTGCCATCGATTGTGGTCATGTTGCGCAGGCGGATAATGACGATGCGCGGCAGCGAGGGCAGTTCTTTCTCAATCAGCGACAGCTTACGGGTAGAGCCGAACAGAAATGGCCCATGGATCCGGTAAAGGGCGACGCCGTCCGGGATCTCGTGCATCTGCAGGCTGTGCTGCTCACCATCGAGAATGTCCTCGCTGGTAATGCGGGTTACGGTGCTGGTTTGGGTGACGCCACGGATGTAGAGCAGTGCGGCCAGGATCATGCCGGCCTCTACGGCGACGGTGAGGTCAGCCAGCACGGTGAGTGCGAAAGTGACCGCCCAGACGACGATATCGGTCCAACTCAGGCGAAGGATGCCGGGGATTTCTGCCCACTCTCCCATGTTGTAGGCCACCGCAAGCAGGATGGCTGCCAGCACTGCCAGGGGGATGTGCTTGGCCAGCGGCGCGGCAAACAACAACACAGCAAGGATGGTGACCGCGTGAATCATGCCGGCAACCGGGGTTTGGCCGCCCGCGCGAATGTTCGTGGCGGTACGCGCGATAGCGCCGGTCGCCGGCAATCCACCGGCAAGGGGGGAGACGATGTTGGCAAGGCCCTGCGCCACCAGTTCGACATTGGGGTTGTGACGGTCGCCACTCATCCGGTCCGCAACCACCGCGGACAGCAGGCTTTCAATGGCGCCAAGCATGGCCACGGTGAGGGCGGGCGACAGCAGCGCCAGCATCAGGTCAGGGCGAAACTTGGGAATGGTGAACTGTGGCAAACCCGCCGGCAGGTCTCCGAAGCGGCTGCCGACAGTATCCAAGGGGAGTCCCAGTGCCATCACTGCGGCAGTGCCGGCAACCATCGCTAGTACGGCGCCCGGGACTCTTGGGGCAAAACGCCGCAACAGAAAGATGGATGCCAAGGCGGTAATGGCGATTCCCGCGGCCAGCGGGTTCAAGGTCTCCCAGGCGTTGGCGACAGCGGCCATCCGGTGCAGGAACTCGTCGGGGACCTTATCTAGAGTTAAGCCGAAAAAGTCCTTCAGTTGGGTACTGGCAATCAATACAGCAATGCCGTTGGTAAAGCCAATCACCACGGGACGGGGAATAAACTGGATGGCTGAACCCATCCCAGTGACGCCCAGCAGAACCAGAATGACTCCGGCCATTAGCGTGCACATGTATAGCCCGTCCAGGCCATGCGCGGCGACGATGCTGGAGACGACCACCACGAAAGCGCCGGTGGGGCCGCCAATCTGGGTCCGCGAACCACCAAAGGCAGAGATCAGGAATCCGGCAAGAATCGCGCAGTAGAGGCCCGCCGCAGGCGGAACTCCCGAAGCGATTGCGAAGGCCAGCGCCAAGGGAAGTGCGACGAGGCCCACAGTAAGACCAGCAGTAAGGTCGCGGAAGAAGGTAGGGAAGTCGTAGGAGGTGAGGACCTGAAGCGATCTAGGAAGCGTATCTTCAAGCGTACGCAGGCGAACAATCATTGCATTTGAGAGGGTGCGCCCAAAAGGAGGGCAAGCCACCACAATCACCCCTCGCGGAACTGAAAAGATCAAACTGAGCGACTGATTCCAGACTGGAAACTGCCACCTTGCTCAGACTGACATATCGGATATGGTGTTGTCCACATTAGGGAGCCTACGCGATACCACTCATCGAATCGGACCCGAACTTCGCGAGAGGCTCACGCATCGGGTGTCCGCATTCGAACACCTAGATTGTCAGCATCGGACGTACCTAGACGCGGGCAAGAATCGGCAACGGCTACAGGCACCCCAATGTGGCGTGAATTCTGAAGTTGGATGGTTTGGCAGGCCCCGTGCAGTAAGGGCGGCAGGAATTAACTGATTATGGACATCGCACGGCCGGATCTGGCGAAAAAGAGGGTATGGCGGAGGATCTCATGGACGGCGATCGTACTGCTAAGTGTAGCCGTGCTGAGTTGGGTGGTTTCGCGCCTGGAACCGGCGGCACCGGCAGTGGAACGGGCTGCTGTGTGGATGGATACCGTCAAGCGCGGGCCCATGGTGAGACAGGTGCGCGGACTGGGCACACTGGTTCCGGAAGAGATTCTGTTTATTCCCGCGCTAAGCGAAGGGCGCGTGGCGCAGGTGGTGAACCGCCCTGGGGTTACGGTAACGCCAGACACCGTGGTGATGGTGCTTACCAATCCTGACCTTGAAGTGCAGGCCCAAGACGCCGAGTGGAAGGTACGTGAGTCTGAAGCGCGGCTCAGGAATTTGCGGGTGCAGTTGGAAAGTGAGCGGCTGGACAAGGAAGCTCGCCTGGCCCAGGTGCAAAGCGAGTTCGTGCAGGCCAAGCTGAAGAGTGAGCGCGATGACAAGCTGCTGGCCGAGGGGCTGGCCGTGGAACTGGATGTGAAGTTAGCACGGGCCACACGGGATGAACTCGCCAAACGCTTCGAACTGGAGCAGCGCCGGCTGGAGATCGGCAAGGACTCCGTAGAGGCGCAACTTGCTGCTCAGCAAGTTCAGATTGAGCAGTTGAAGGCTGCCCTGGAACTGGCACGGGAGAAGGTCCGCCGGTTGACTGTCCGCGCGGGAGCCCACGGAGTGCTGCAGGCGGTGAACGTTGAGCCGGGGCAACAGGTGAGCATGGGTACGGCGCTGGCCAAGGTGGCCCAACCTGAGAAGCTGAAGGCGCAGATCCGCATCGCCGAGACCCAAGCCAAGGACGTCCTACTGGGCCAGAAAGCATTCATCGACACCCGCAACGGTATCGTGGACGGCGTCGTGTCGCGGATTGATCCGGCGGTAGTGGAAGGCACGGTAACGGTGGATGTCTGGCTAGTCGGTTCCCTGCCCGCCGGAGCACGGCCGGACTTAAGCGTGGATGGCACGGTGGAACTGGAGCGCCTGGATGAGGTGGTGTTCGTGGGTCGCCCGGCATTCGGACAGCCGCGCAGCACCGTGGGTTTGTTTCGTATGGAGGCCGACGGCGTACATGCCGTTCGTGTTCCAGTGCAGCTGGGACGCAGTTCCGTGAACACAATTGAAGTGGAACAGGGCCTCAAGCCGGGCGACACCGTGATTTTGAGCGACATGTCCCAGTGGGACGCCCACGACCGCGTGCGCCTGCGCTGAGCGCCCGCAGTCAATCAATTCTTTTCTGCATAAGGAAGACACCATGAATCACCAGAACGGGAGTGCTCCCCTACTGCACTTGGATGGCGTAACCAAGCATTTCTTCACTGACGAGGTGGAGACACACGCCCTTGACGGAATCCACCTGGAGGTGCGGCACGGGGAGTTCCTGAGCATCGCCGGACCATCCGGCTGCGGGAAGTCTACGCTACTTTCCATCATTGGGTTGTTGGACACGCCCACCGCGGGCCGCTATCTCATCAAGGG
This sequence comes from Bryobacteraceae bacterium, assembly GCA_036821995.1. GTDB lineage: Bacteria > Acidobacteriota > Terriglobia > Bryobacterales > Bryobacteraceae > JACTMJ01. The sequence continues at coordinate 50,525 of DAISIM010000016.1, read as the reverse complement.
CCAGCCGGTGGAGGACCTGAAGCCAGCGGAGCGGGCGCGAATCCGCAACCGGGAGATCGGCTTTATCTTCCAGGCCTTCAATCTCATTGGCGACCTGACGGTGTATGAGAATGTCGAGTTGCCCCTCACTTACCGCAACATGCCTTCCAGTGAACGAAAAGACCGTGTCCAGAAGGCCTTGGAGCGGGTAGGAATGGCGCATCGGGTGAAACATTACCCGTCGCAACTTTCTGGAGGGCAGCAACAGCGCGTGGCGGTGGCGCGGGCATTGGTGGGAGAGCCGGCCATTCTGCTGGCGGACGAACCCACGGGAAACCTCGATTCCAGAAACGGAGAAGCCGTCATGCAGCTACTACAGGAGATCCACGGGCAGGGCGCCACCATCTGCATGGTGACCCACGACCCGCGCTATGCCCAGATTGCGGAACGCAATGTGCATTTGTTTGACGGTCGAATTGTGGATGAGAGCCTGGCGCAGGAGCAGGCCGCATCCTAGTGGCAATCTCTCGCGGGTGGAATCAATGCCAGACCACGCATGGAGTGAACTTTCGTGATTGCAATCGAGAACCTCGAGCGCAGCTACCGTACCCAAGCTGGCACCTACTATGTGTTGCGGCGCATTTCGCTGGCGGTGCACGAAGGCGAGTTCGTCACCGTGATGGGACCGTCCGGATCAGGGAAGACCACACTGCTGAACATCCTGGGCATGTTGGACAGCGATTGGCAGGGCAGTTATACCTTCGATGGCCAGCCGGTGCATCAGTTGAATGCCAAGCAACGAAAGGAACTCGCCAAGCAACATATCGGCATGGTGTTCCAGAGCTATCATCTGCTGGATGACCTCACCGTAGCTGAGAATCTGGAACTGCCACTCACCTACCGGAATCTTCGCGGCGGCGAACGGGCTGCACTGGTGGCTGATACGCTGGATCGATTTGGAATTGTAGCCAAGAAGGACCTCTACCCTAGCCAGCTTTCCGGAGGCCAGCAACAACTAGTGGGCGTGGCCCGCGCACTGATTTTCCGTCCAAGACTGCTTCTGGCTGATGAGCCCACTGGAAATCTGCACTCACACCAAGCCCGCGAAATCATGGAGCTTTTCAGGCAGGTAAATTCCAACGGGACCACCATCGTTCAGGTCACTCACTCTGAAGAGAACGCCTCGTACGGCAATCGGATCATCCGTCTGGTGGATGGCTGGTGCGTGGCGGATGAAGCCGTTACAACGAATGGACCACACGCGAGGCCAGCGGCGGCAGACGGAAATTGAGGAATTCTATGGAACCATCCGGCAAGAACGTCGTAGTCCCTCAGGAAGGCGTCACCGGAACGAGAAACGGTAGTGCCTCAACAAGGAGGAATTCCATGGTTTGCCGATCTGTTTACTCTGCCATCCAGTGCCTGGCGATGGCTCTACTACTCCTGCCCTCGGCCTATGCACAATCCGATGTATTCAACTGGTCTGGCACGCTTACCAGTGGCCAGCTGTTGGAGGTGATTGACATCAATGGCGGCATCGATGTGGCCCCGTCCGCGGGCAACGTAGTGACTGTACGGGCGGAAAAGATTGCCCGTCGCGGATCCACCAGCGACGTGGAGATCAAGGTGGAGCAGGAGTCGGCTGGCATTGTTGTGTGCACGCTCTACCGTCATGCCGATGGCACCTTTCCCGCTAGCTGTCGCGAACGAAATGGCCGCAACAACAAGGATGGATGGAACCGCAGCGATGTGCGCGTACAATACACCATCCAGATGCCCGCGCTGGCAAACCTGGCAGCGAAAACCGTGAACGGTGCGGTATCCGTGAAGGGTTTGCAGGGAGACGTAAGTGCAAGTACCGTCAACGGCGATGTGATAGTGGAAACCACGGGACGCGCATCCGCGAAGACAGTGAACGGAAAGGTGGCCGCGACGATTGGACGACTTGACCAAGACACCACCTTCAGCACCGTGAATGGACGCATCGTGGTGTCAGTGGGCAACGCGGTGAATGCGGATGTCGCCATCTCCACCGTGAACGGGCGGATTGAGACCGATTTCCCCATCACCATCCAGGGCAAGATGTCCCGGCGGAAGCTGCAAGGGCGGATTGGGACAGGCGGACCGAAACTAAGCATGAGCACCGTGAACGGAGGGATACGCATCGAGAAGCGCATCCTATAGCGACTGCGGCAAGGCGCAAGGAAATCAGGACCGTTGCGCCTCTTTTTTGCAAGGTTGCACGAACGAATCCAGCTTTCCCGCGTATTGTTGCATTAGTAGCAAAGCGGGACCATTCGTTCTCGTGCCTGGGATATGCCAACGATTCTGATTGCAGACGACCAGCAGGATGTCCTTGAGGCCCTGCGTTTCCTTCTGAAGGGGGAGGGATATCGGGTAGAAGCCGCCCATACGCCCTCCGCCGCACTGGCTCTTGTGGAGGCGAAGGACTTTGACGCGGCCATTTTGGACCTCAACTACGCGCGCGATACCACTTCCGGAAGGGAAGGCCTTGACCTATTGACGGAAGTACGCAAGCTGGATGATCACCTCCCGGTGATCGTGATGACGGCGTGGGGCAGTGTAGAACTTGCTGTGGAGGCCATGCGCCATGGCGCCCGAGACTTCGTACAGAAGCCCTGGGATAACGCCCGCCTGCTGGCCACGGTGCGCACACAACTCGAACTGGCTAGCAGCCTGCGCCGGGTGGACTTGCTACAAGCGGAAAACGAAATGCTGCGCGCTGAGACGCTGCGCGACATGATCGTCGAAGCGCCGGCCATGCAGCCCGTGGTGCGAATGGTGGCGCGGGTAGGCCCATCTGATGCGAATGTTCTGATTACAGGCGAGCATGGAAGCGGGAAAGGCGTAATTGCCCGCGCCTTGCACCGGATTTCCACCAGGGCGCAGCACCCGTTGGTGACCGTGAACACCGGTGGCCTTTCTGAGGGCGTCTTCGAAAGCGAATTATTTGGCCACACGAAAGGCGCGTACACCGATGCAAAGACAGACCGCGTGGGACGCTTCGAACTGGCCGACGGTGGCACGCTGTTTCTTGACGAAATCGCTAACGTACCATTAGGGCAGCAGGCGAAGCTATTGCGTGTGCTGGAGACGGGCGAGTTTGAACGCGTCGGGTCATCCAAGACCCACAAGGTGAATGTCCGCATCCTCTCCGCGACGAATGCCAATCTCAGCGAAGAAGTGGAGACGGGCCGCTTCCGCGAGGATCTGCTCTACCGGTTGAATACCATTGAAATCGTCATTCCCCCATTGCGCGAGCGCCGTGAGGACATCCCACTGCTTGCTGCGCAATTCCTGAACCGCAACGCCGAGAAGTACCGCAAGGAAATCCGCGGCTTCACCAAAGGCGCCATGCAGGTATTGTTGCGGCACACCTGGCCGGGCAACGTGCGGGAGCTTGAGCACACGATGGAACGGGCCGTCTTGATGAGCGCCTGCCACGAGATTCGCGAAGAGGACCTGTTCCTGCAAGTGCGTCAGGGCGATTCACCGCGTCTGGAAGACCTCAGTTTGGAAGAGATGGAGAAGCTTCTGATTGAGAAGGCGCTCTCCCGCTTTGAAGGCAACGTGAGTAAGACGGCAGAGGCATTGGGCTTGAGCCGTAGCGCTTTGTATCGCAGACTGCAAAGATACAACCTATGAGCCTGGAAGCTGCGTCCCGATCGCCGGATCGGTCCCCGTCCATGCGCACCCCGCAGGTGGGTTACGAGGGCCGCTTCCTGCTGCGGATGCTGCTTGGCGGGCTGCCCGCGCTGGTGGTGAGTCTGCTGTTTCTCTGGAACTGGGAGCAGCCTTTCCACGTGCGATTCACCCTTTTCCTGCTGCTGGTGCTGCCATGGCTGCTGTTTGCCATGTCCGCGCGGGAGCAGGTAGTGCGCTCGCTGCAGACCTTGTCCAACATTCTTGGCGGTATGCGCGAAGGCGATTTCTCAATGCGCGGAAGGGCGCGCAAGCCGGACGATGCGCTGGGCGAAGTGATGGCAGAGGTGAATCAACTGGCTGACCTGCTGCATTCCCAGCGCTTGGGAGCCGTTGAAGCCACCACCTTGCTGCGGCGTGTGATGGAGGTGATTGAAGTTGCGATCTTCACCTTCGACCCAGCGGGCAATCTGCGCTATGTGAACCGGGCCGGTCAGCGCTTATATGGTGGCAATGAAGCCGCGTTGCTGGGGCAGAGTGCCGCTGAGCTTGGATTGGATTCCTGCCTGGAAGCCCTCGGCGACCGCACCGTGGACTTGCAGTTTCCTGCCGGTGGTGGGCGTTGGGGCGTCAGTACCACAGGGTTCCGCGAAGATGGATTGCCGCATCACCTGGTGGCCATCCAGGACCTCACGCGTGCTCTGCGCGAGGCGGAGATTGCCACATGGAAGCGTCTGGTGCGGGTTCTGGGCCATGAGCTGAACAACTCCCTGGCCCCCATTAAGTCCATCGCGGGAAGCGTGCAGACCCTGGTGCAGCGCCAGCCGCGGCCTGATGACTGGCAGGAAGATGCGCTACGCGGTTTAGAGATCATCGCCTCGAGGGCCGACAGCCTAGGCCGCTTCATGAGCCACTACGCCCGCCTGGCAAAGCTGCCATCCCCGGTGCTGGCGCCACTGGATCTGTCCGAGCTCGTAAGGCGGGTGGCAAGCCTGGAGACCCGGCTGCTAGTGCAGATTGGAGAGGGCGCTTCCCTGGAAGTACACGCAGACAGCGATCAACTGGAGCAGGTGCTCATCAACCTCGTCCGGAATGCAGTGGACGCATCCCTGGAAACGGGAGGCACAGTACGGCTGAACTGGACGGAGGCCGAGGACTATGCCGAACTGCGCGTGATTGATAGCGGCATGGGCATTGCGAACCCGGACAACCTGTTCGTACCGTTCTTTACGACCAAGCCCGGAGGTTCCGGCATCGGGTTAGTGCTGTGCCGACAGATTGCTGAGGCCCACGGCGGCAGCTTGACGCTCCACAACCGGAAAGACAGCCAGGGCTGTGAAGCGATCTTGCGATTGCCGTGCAACCGCCAGATCTAGAACGACAGAATGCGCCGCATTTCCCGGGTAAGGTTGTGCACTTGGGGCAGGATCGTGTTCTCCAGCGTCGGGTTGTAGGCCACCCAAACGTCTTTCGCGGCCACCCGGCCCACAGGGGCATCCAGACAGTGGAAGAGTTCGTCGGCAATGCGGGCGGAAATTTCTGCGCCGTATCCCCAGCTCAAGGTATCCTCATGTGCCACCAGGACCCGGTTTGTCTTCTCCACGCTCTGGCGAATTGCCGCCCAATCGTAGGGCGATAGCGAACGCAAGTCGATCACTTCAATGCTCTGGCTGGGGTCCTCGGCCTCGATTTCGGCTGCTGCCTGCAGGCTCTTGTGTACCAGTGCGCCATAGGTGATCACCGTCAGCGTGCTGCCTGGCTTGGCAACCCGCGCGTTGCCAAAAGGTATGGTGTAATTCTGTCCCGGATGCGGCGCGCGATTATAGGGCTCGCGATACAGCCGTTTGTGCTCCAGGAACAGAACAGGATCGTCGCAACGAATGGCCGTCCGCAGCAGCCCGCAGGCGTCGCTTGCGTTCGAGGGGAACACGACACGGATGCCGGGAATGTGGGTGAAGGCCACTTCTCCACTCTGACTGTGGTACACCGCGCCGCCGTTCAGATAGCCGCCAATGGGAACCCGGATAACGATCGGGCAGGAGAATCCATTGTAGGAGCGCCATCGCATGGTGGCCAGCTCATCGCGGATCTGCATCATCGCGGGCCAGATGTAGTCAAAGAACTGAATTTCCACGACAGGCTTCATGCCGCGCAAGGCCATTCCCAGAGCGCGGCCCACGATTGCAGCCTCAGCCAGGGTGGAGTTGAAGCAACGGTCGTCGCCAAACTCGCGCTGCAAGCCCAGTGTCACCTTGAATACGCCACCCTTGCCCTTCACCTGCGGCAGATGCTGGCTGCGGCTGCAGTCAGCAACATCTTCACCAAACACTACCATGTGCGGGTTACGCCGCATTTCCTCATGAAGGGTAAGGTTGATGGCGTCCAGCATCGTGCGTGGCTCACCGCCACCGTGCCCCTCAGCGCTGTTGTTGCTGGGTGAGGTTGCACTCTCCAAGGAATCGAAGGCGGGCGAGCAGGGGTCAACCGTGGGAGAGTAGAGATACTCCAGCACCCCTTCCGGATCAGGTTGCGGCTCCCCCAGCACTTCCGTTTCCAGACGCGCCACCTCGCGCTCAGTCTCGCTACGGAGTTGCTCAATCTCCTCAGTGCAGTAGATTCCTGCGGCAATCAGAATTTCCGCCATGCGCTTCAGCGGATCGCGGAGAGCCTCCCGTTCGCGCTCTTCTTCACTCCGATAATGGCGCTCATCATCAGAAAGCGAGTGTGAGTAAGGCCGGGTGACATGAGCATGGACGAAAGCGGGACCCCGGCGCTCACGGCAATATCGCACCGCTTCCTGCATGGCCAGAAAGCTGGCTACGAAGTCTGTTCCGTCCACTTCTATGATATGTAGGCCCGGAAAGCTGCGCACCAACTGGGAGATGCTACCTCCCGCCGTTTGTGCCTCCACGGGCACGGAGATTGCGTATTGATTGTCCTGGATGAGGTATACCAGAGGCAGCTTGTTCAGACACGAGATGTTGAGAGATTCCCAGAACTCACCTTGGCTGGTGGCACCCTCTCCCGTGGACACTAAGGTTACCTCGTCCCGTTCCGGGTGCAACCGCAGCGACGCGTCTGCGCAGCCGACAGCATGCAGGTAGTGCGATCCGGTAGGCGAGGATGAACTCACGATATGCAGTTCCGGACTGCTCCAGTGGGAGGGCATCTGCCTGCCCCCAGAGGCAGTGTCTGTACTTGTGCCCACTCCCTGCTGCAGTTGGGCACGCGCGCTCCACCCCATGGCGGTAGAACTGGCACGGTCACGGTAGTAAGGGAAAAACCAGTCGTAGCCGGGACGCAGCGACATTCCCGCAGCGGTTTGGATGGCTTCGTGACCCGCTGCACTAATCTGGAAGTGGATCTTCTGCTGCCGCTTCATCAGGATTTCCCGGTCGTCAAGGGCCCGGGAAAGCAGCATGGTGCGGTGTGCTGCCTTTAGAACTTCCACAGGCACGCTTCGAAGCGGACCAGGGCTTTCCGGAGAAGGCGATTCCAGGGCTGCGATTTCCCTGGATGCGGTCTCACGGGCTGGTTTTTGTCCTGCGGTGCTGGCCATCCATCTCTCCGTCAACGCAAATTCTCAGTGTAGCTTGGGATTCTTTCATCAGTCAAAAGCATTAGGTTGATAAGTTTTCCTTATGAAGCACGCGCAAGTCGAGTCGATCACGCATCGGCGGGCTCCGCCCACCACCCCGAGGTGCTGTGTTAGCAATTCCTCATCCTGTGCCAGCGGAAATCGGCGGAGATCCACTTTGATGGTTCGGCTGGTTTTGCGTACCGCGCCAGACTTCGACAAAATAGGGAGGCAGCCATGCAACAGCCTGTAGAAGTGGCAAGACGCTTTGTGGTGCGAGGCAGGGTCCAGGGGGTGGGCTTTCGCTATTTCGTGGAGAAGCATGCCCAGCGACTGGACCTTCGCGGCTATGCAAAGAATCTGGCGGATGGCTCGGTTGAAGTGGTGGCGGCGGGCCTGCCCGCGCGGGTGGACGAACTTGCGGGCTACCTGCATCAAGGCCCACGCTTGGCACATGTGGTGGGCGTTCACATGGAGGAAGCGCCAATGGCGGACTACCAGGCCTTCCGAATCCGCATCTAGGTTAGGACAACCCTATCCATTGCCCACCGTTGCATTGCGCGAAGCTACCGTAACTGCGAGAAGATAGAGTTCTCATGCTTGACCTAAAATCCCTGATTCGGGAGGTCCCTGACTTCCCCAAGCCCGGTATCAATTTCTACGACATCACCACGCTTCTGAAGGATTCACGCGGATTGGCCGCGGTGATTGACGAACTGCGCCAGAACTACCTTGGCCAGCACATTGACGTGGTACTGGGAATTGAGGCGCGTGGCTTCATCTTCGCGCCTGCAGTGGCTTACGCGCTGGGTGCTGGGTTCGTTCCGGTGCGCAAGCCGAAAAAGCTCCCCGCTGCCGTGGAAGCGGTTGAGTATGACCTTGAGTATGGAACTGACCGTCTGGAGATTCACCAGGATGCCATTCAACCCGGCCAGAAGGTGCTGATCGTCGACGACGTGCTGGCCACCGGCGGAACGGCGGCGGCGGTTTCGTCCTTGGTCCAGCGTCTGGGTGGCGACCTTATGGGCCTCGCATTTGTGATCGAACTGGATTTCTTGAGTGGCAGGGACAAACTGGGGGGCGTTACCGCACCGGTGTTCTCCTTGATCCACTACTAACGGGTGTGGGTTCGATATGCCCGGAGCCTCCGCACCATACTTCCGCAATATCCATTCCCGCTGGGGGACATGCCTGCATGCAAAGCAGTGAACGGCGCATTCGCCTGAACTCTTACGCGAAGGTGAATCTGGATCTGCGTGTCCTATGGCGACGACCCGACGGCTTTCATGAGATCCGGTCTTTGTATCAGACCATCTCTCTTGCTGACCGGATGGAGATGCGCTGGACCCCGGGCGGAGACTTTTCTGCAGTCACAACCTGCCCGGGCATCCCCGTGCCCATGGAGGACAATCTGGCCCATCGTGCTGCCATGTGCTTCGCGGATACAACAGGCCTGCGGGGACGGTTGCTAACCACGATCCAGAAGCGGATTCCGGCTGGGGGAGGATTGGGCGGTGGCTCCTCCAACGCTGCTTCGGTCCTGCTTGCGCTGCCCACACTTACTGGAATATCGATTTCCCTGCCATGTCTTCTGAAGCTTGCCGAAAACCTCGGTAGCGACGTCCCGTTCTTCTTGATGGGAGGCGCTGCCATTGGCGTTGGCAGGGGTGAGGAACTTTGCCCCTTGCCCGATAATCCCGCGCTCCATGGGTTGCTGGTGGTTCCTGGCATTGCGATTTCAACTCCCAGCGCTTACAAGGCAATGGACCGCCCCTTGCTGCAGGTGCCTGCGGAAAACGATGCGTTTGCTACACTTAGGAGGGAGTTTTCGGTACAGTTCCTTGCCCCGCCAGACTTGGCGGCGCGGTGGAACGGCTCCCAATTGGGACGCAACGACTTTGAGCCCGTCCTGTTCGCTGAGCACCCTGAGCTTGCCCATTGGAAATCCCGCTTCCTTGAAGCTGGGGCTACCCATGCCATGATGTCAGGCAGCGGTTCGACAGTTTTCGGGCTATTCGCCAGCCGGAGTGAGGCGCTGGCTGCCCAGAAATTTCTGGGCGACTCCACCGTTCACGCGTTCCAGCTTGTACCACGCTCCCGCTACCAGCGGGATTGGTTCCGCAGTCTGGGATTTAACTCGCATACCGCACTATGGCCTCCGCAACCACCCCGCTAAGCAACCCGTTTCCCCGCCTGAAGATTTTTTCCGGTAACGCCAATGTGCCATTGGCGCAAGAAATCTGTGACCATTTGGGGGTGCCGCTGGGTCTGGCATCTGTGCGTAAGTTCTCCGACGGCGAAAACTATGTGCAGATCCACGAGAATGTGCGCGGCGCTGATGTCTTCCTGGTGCAACCCACCTCAACGCCCGTGGACACGCACCTGCTTGAGATCCTGTTGATGATTGATGCCCTGAAGCGGGCGTCGGCGGACCGGATTACCGCCGTGTTACCCTATTATGGATATGCTCGCCAGGACCGTAAGGACCAGCCACGTGTTCCGATTTCCGCAAAATTGGTTGCCCAGTTGCTGGAAACGGCAGGGGCTGACCGGCTTTTGACTTTGGACCTGCATGCGGCGCAGATCCAGGGCTTCTTTGACGTTCCGGTAGATCACCTGTTCGCTACCCCGGTATTTATTGAGTACTTTAGGCGGCAGGAGGTTGACGACCTCACGGTGGTTTCTCCGGATGCGGGTGGGGTTGAACGGGCGCGGGCCTTCGCCAAGCGCTTGAATGCGCCACTCGCGATCATCGACAAGCGTCGTGAAGAGGCCAATGTGGCGGAAGTGATGAATGTAATTGGAGACGTCAGAGGCAAGAACTGCCTACTTTTTGACGATCTCATTGACACGGCGGGCACGTTGGTGAAGGGCGCGGAGGCGTTGCTGCAGCATGGCGCTGCCAGCGTTAGGGCTTGCGCAACACATCCAGTTTTGTCCGGGCCGGCAGTGGACCGGATTCAGAACTCCAGCCTGATTGAGGTGGTTTTCTGTAATTCCATTCCGCTACACGGCAAAGCGCTGCAGTGCAGCAAGATCAAGACGCTTTCGGTGGGGTCGTTGCTGGCAAGAGCCGTGCAATCGATCCATGAAGCAACCAGCGTCAGCATTCTGTTCGTTTAGATCTAGGTCGGCTGGCCAGATAACACTGGGCTGCCGCTTTGAACAAAATCGACGTCGAACGCAGGGCAACGCAACCCACGTGAAATCGGACTTGCGACCCGCGGCGACGCAACCCGGTCCCGGCCGGAGACTTACATCCGGGCAGAAGGAGCATTTGTGAGCGTAACTGTGCCTGTGGCCGCTACCCGCCGTACGGGTCGTGGCAAGAATGAGAACAACCGTGTGCGCGCGGGCGGCAAGCTTCCCGCAATCCTCTACGGGTCAAACAAGGCGCCCCTGGCGATTTCGGTGAGCCCCCGCGATATTGAGAAGATCTTCCGCAGCAAGTATGGTTACAACACCATCATCGAGCTGGATGTAGAAGGTGTGGAGAAAGAGCCGTCAATGATTGTTGACTGGCAGCTTGACCCCGTCCGCGACAACATCACCCATGTGGATTTCAAGCGCATTGACCCATCCAAGAAGGTAAGCGTGAAGCTTCCCATCAGCTTCAAAGGTGTACCCTTCGGCGTGAAGAACCAGGGCGGAACCCTGGATACCGTGGTGCGTTCGGTTGCCGTGGAGTGCCTCCCGGGCGACATTCCGGAAGCACTTGAGGCGGAGATCACCGGCCTGACCTTGGGCTCCTCGATTCGGGCAGGGGAATTGGCTCTGCCTGAGGGAATGCGTCTGCTTACGAGGGCAAGCCAGGTGTTGGCGCAGATTGCGGGAACTCGCGCCTCAGCTTTGGCCGAGAAGGAACAAGCAGCGCCAGAGAAGGAGAAGGGCAAGAAGTAGCAGGTATCTCCCGGCTGGGCGTCGAAGCCGGTGAATAAGCCCTCCTCGTGACGATGAGCAGCGAAGCGCCGTTTGTACTGGTGGGGTTGGGCAACCCTGGCGCTGACTATGAACTCACCCCGCACAATCTCGGTTTTCATGCCATTGACCGGATTGCGGAGTTACTTCAGGTGCGGATGACCCAGCGCACCTCAAACGCTTTGGTAGGTTTCACGGCTTGGCAGGGGCACAAGGTGGTGCTTGCCAAGCCCCAAACCTACATGAACTTAAGCGGCAATGCCGTGAAGCCCATCTTGGCCGCGCAGCAAGCGGGCCCAGATCGGCTGGTTGTACTATATGACGATCTCGACTTGCCCTGGACCGGGTTACGCATCCGGCTAAAGGGTTCGGCGGGCACGCATAACGGTATGAAGTCCATCGTCAGATGCCTGGGGCATTCGGATTTTGTCCGGGTGCGCATGGGCATCCATCCAGGGCATCCCATCATGGATGCCGCCGGTTTCGTGCTTGGGAAGTTTCGCAAGCCGCAACTGGCAGACTTGGCCGAACTGCTCGACTACACAGTGGATGCAGTCGCGGCCATACTCTCCGACGGCGCCGAAAAGGCCATGACGAAGTTTAATCGTCGCGCCCGAGGATCAAACGAAGAGGAACCATGAGGATTTACGAGGAACTGTTCATCGTCAAGCCCGATGCGGCTGACGAAGACGTGGATGCGTTTGTTCTAGGGATTGAGGAACTAATCCGGACGAACGGTGGCACGATTGAAAAGACAGACCGTTGGGGCAAGCGGCGTCTTGCCTACGACGTAAGGGGCTACGGAGACGGCATCTACGTGCTGATTGTCTTCGCTGGCCCCAACAACCTGATTCGTGAGTTGGAACGCCGCCTGCGTGTCGCCGACCTGGTGATCAAGTACATCACCGTACGCGTGGACGAAGAGCGCAAGCGGTTGGCAAAGAAGTTGCGCTTGCGTGAGCGGCGCGCGCAGTCCCGGCCCGCGCCTTCGGCAGCTTCCCCGCGCCCCTTCCGCAATGCGGAGGAGTCCGCCCCGGTGGTTGCCCCTGGCCGCCCCGAGGAAGACAGCCCCAGCCCGGAAGCCGAGGAAGAAGAATAGCCTCGCTGCCATCACTCATCAGGACGAAAAGGAGATATACCCATGGCTGAATCACGTGGCGGACGTCCGGTTTCCGCATCCTCACGGCCCACTGGCGGCGACAAGGCAATGGTAGGCAATAAGCGCTACTTCCGCCGGAAAAAGGTCTGCTTCCTCTATACAGAGAAAATTGACCACATCGACTACAAAGACATCGAACTTCTGAAGCGTTTCGTTACGGAGCGTGGCAAGATTATCCCCCGGCGCATCAGCGGCGCCAGCGCCCAGGACCAGCGCCGCCTGCGTACTGCCATCAAACGGGCACGCAACATCGCGATGCTGCCTTTTGCGAGCGAAGCCTAGGAAAGGAGCCTTCACATCATGGAAGTGATTCTACGCGAAGAAATCGACAATCTCGGCATTCGCGGGGACGTCGTGAAGGTTGCGCCAGGCTATGCGCGCAACTTCCTCATCCCCCGAAAACTGGCCGTACTGGCCACTGAGGCCAACAAGAAGATCGTGGCCCAGGAACGCGAAGCGTGGCTCCGCCGCGAGGCGGTTCTGAAGGGCGAAGCGCAGGAACTTGCAGGCCTCCTGGGCAAGGTGACACTTACCTTCACCCAGAAGGCAGGCGAAAGCGGCCAACTTTTCGGCTCTGTCACCAACAAGGACATCGCCGATGGCCTTGCCGCACAGGGTTTCACGATCGACCGCAAGAAGATCGTGCTTGCCCAGCCCATCAAGCAGGTGGGTGAGTACACGGTTCCGGTGAAACTGCATCGCGAGGTGACCGTACCGGTTCCCGTGCGTGTTCAGCCGGAGGGCGGGGCGGTGAAGCCCGCGGAAACCCCCGTGGCGGAAGCGTCCACCGTGGAAGCTCCGGTGGCAACCGAGGAGTAGTTCCTTACCGATTCCCTGTGGATGTGCAAGGGGTGGCCCGGGACGATGTGGCGATCAAGCCATTCTTTCCTGGTCACCCCTTCGTTGTGTATGCGCACGATCGCCCTCTTGGGAATGTCATTCGCCCAAAATCGGAGCCACTGCTAACGCAGGCCTGCGTTACCCTGAAAAAGGCGCTGTATGTGGCTCCTTCAAACGAGATCACTAGTCCCGGTCAACCCGGGCCCGTCCGAAAGATATCCTCATGACCCCCCTCTCCACTGAAGATTACTCCGCGCTATCTCCCGGCGAACTGCTGGACGCGCTTTCCAATGGAACTGTAGGCTTTGACCACTCCTTTCTGGACGTATTTCTGCGCGATAGTGAAGCAGCTATCCAGGCTCTTGAGAATTTTGCGAATGGTGACCATGTCGAGGATCGGGTGGATATTGAGGATCAGATCTTCGACCTGTTCCGGCATTTGAGGACACCTCGTGCCCTGCCCTTCTATCTGCTGCAACTGCGAGCACAAATGGACGGGGTGCAGGAAGAGTTGATTGAAGCCTTTGCCGAGCTAGGAGAGGCCGCTGTAGAGCCGCTGCTGAACTTGTACGAAGAGCTTGATGAAGAAGAAAGCGGAGAAGTGGCTTTCCTGTTGGCCGCGATGCCGGTTCGCGACCCTCGCATCACCGGGATGTTGCTGGGCCGGCTGGAATACGACGCGCAGGATGCGGCAATCTGCCTGGGAATCCATGGCGATCCCGCGGCAAGGCCAGCGCTGCAGAAACTGCTGGAGGATGTCGCAAACCAGCCGGATGCCTCCATCCTGAAGACAGATGTCGAAGAGGCACTCACCCGGCTAAGCGATGAACCGGAACCTCCCCGCGCCCCCTTTAACGCGTACGAGCAATATGACGCCTTTCAACCTCCCTATTTTGAGGTGATGGAGGTGGAGGAGGCCTTGGGGTGGCTGGCCAGCCCGGATCCCCGCGTCCGCGAGGCCGTCGCCGAGAGCCTTGATGATGAGGACATCAGCGCCGCTGTTGCTAGCAAAGTCGTGGGGCACGCCTTACGTGAGCAGCAACTGCAAGTAAGATGCGCACTCTGGAAGAGTCTGCTTCCCGCTGATGCAAACCCGGAACTGCTAGCCGCCCTTCATGCGCGCTTCGGTGACTCTCAAGTGGACACCACAGAGCGCGGAACCCTCGCTATTGTCCTTGCAAAGATGGACTATAGCCCGGCACTCAAGTCCCAGATCCTGGACTTCTACAGCAACCCGGAGACCCGCGCGCTGGGCATGGAGGCCATGTGGTACAGCGCGGAACCGGAGTTCCTTCCACTCATCCATGCGCACCTTGAAGATGAAGAAGTTGCTGTCCGGCGCGCAGCCATCCTGGGCGTGGGCTTTTTTGTAGACAAGAGCTCCGCTCCGCGCCTGGTGCCTGCCATGCAAGTGGAGGCACTGCGCGGCGACGCAATCTACAGTTACGCGCTGGCGCATCCCGGTGAGGTGTCCCGTGTCACCGCCCAGAAGGTATTGCGCCACGTGGACGAGGTTGCTGGCGGGCTTGACCAGGATGAGGCGATGACAGCCATGAGCGCGATTGACCTGCGCCTGGGCATCCAGGGCATCCGACCCTTCTTCGCACAGCAGGAGTAGGCTAGCCGCAACGGGAGTTGCCCCTCAGAAGGCCACGCCATGTGATGAAAATGGCAGCGATGGCGGCCACAACGCTGATCACCTTGAATGAGTTCGCCATGCTTCCCGGCAATCAACGGCGCCACAAAGTGGCCTGTAAGGAGTTGCTAAGCAAGACCCATCTGAAGTACCGGCGCCCTTGTTTCGGGCGACACTCGCCCGCCTCGATGCACGCCACGAAACGATGCATCGTGAATGCACCGGAGACCAGCCCATTGCCGTGGAAACGATCTAGGGATGCGGCTATCGGCGCCAGTTCAATATCCAGTGATACCGGTCAGCCCCACCTTGGGCATCAGTAACCCGGATGCGCGCCGTGAACGCATTCGTGGGGCCAGGCTCTTCCACCACTTCCACGATCCCTCGACCGTCCTTCTTCTCCAGACCAACCGCCAGCGTTCCTTCTGACGGCAGCGGCTGTGAGAACCGGTAGCGCTCCAGCTTTACCTTCTGCCCGCTAACCAGCACCACGTGGAGGCGGTCTCCCCGCACCAGAAACTCAACAATCTCATCCACTTGGCCGCGAAATTCCAGGGTGCCTGACGGACTGGTGTCATACCGCAGCGGATCGTTGTCATAAGAGCTTAGCGGTCTCCCGGCCAGAGAGCCCGCACTAGGGTCAGTTCCAGGCGGCACCCAGCGCGGCGGATTCCCGCGGGGCGTCAGCCGCAGTTCATTTTGGCTATCCAACCCGCCGGCGTCGTTCTCGCGCCAGGTGACGCGAATCTCGTATGCATCTGGCGCGAGCCTTTCGTTGTCTACGCGGATCCAGGCCTGGAACTGATTGCGATCCGCGGGATTCTCTACCAGCAGAACACGGCCCTTCCCCTGCACACGTTCCACACGGAAGTGGTCCAGCGGCTGTCGAGGAATGGGGCCGCTACAAACGCTGCCGGAATCAATTGGCGTTCTGCCCGCCCGCGTACGAAACAGCGCCTTGTCCCCCTCCAGGATGATGTCGGCTGACCCTGTCAGGTTCAGCCGTAGCAGGCACACGCCAGCATCCAAGCCGGTGGGGAGGTCCGGCTGGATCTGCAGCGGCCTTGGGGCTTGGGCAAAACTTACGACCGCAGCGCAGGCAATCAGAGTAATGAGGCACAGGTTCCGCAGCATGCACGTATCCCCAGCGTCTCCAATGGCCATCGCCAAACAGCTACTGGCGGAGGCACTCTTCTACAGTGTCGCAGGGTTGATGCGGATTGTGCGGGGAATGGGACCAGTTCCCCGCTGTGCGATGACAGACGACCAAAGAAGGACGCCCACGGAAATGCGCGAACAAGCCGAGCCGCTGGCGCATGGCGCTACACTGGAAATCTGCGTCAAACGCAACCCCATTCACCCCGGTCATGGAATCGACTCCCAACGCGAATCACCAGCGACGCCTCATTGGTGCGAGCAAATCCAAGAGTACCGGCCCGAGCCTGCACCCTCAGGGTGATGGGCTTTTTGCCTCCGTCGTCTCACCCATCGCCAAGGCGCTTTTGGATTGGTTCCTCAGTGGCAAACGCGATCTGCCCTGGAGGCGAACCAGCGATCCCTATGCAATCTGGGTTTCGGAGATCATGCTGCAGCAAACGCGTGTGGATGCCGTGCTGCCCTACTACCAGCGCTTCCTGGAGCGTTTCCCAACCGTTCAGGCACTCGCCGCGGCTCCTGAGCCAGAGGTGCTAGCCGCCTGGAGCGGGCTGGGCTACTACAGCCGTATTCGTAATCTGCACCGTGCGGCGCGCATCGTCGCGGAACAAGGGCATTTCCCGCGCAGCTATGAGGAAATCCTCGCCCTGCCGGGGGTGGGCGAGTACACCGCCGCCGCCATCGCCAGCATTGCCTTCGGGCTTCCACATGCCGTGCTGGATGGCAACGTAATGCGAGTGATGGCGCGGCTGACGGCGGATTTCGGCGACATCGGCTCCCAAACCACCCGCAAGCGGCTGCGCGATCAAGCCCAGCGCGAACTTCCCCACCAGGATCCCGGTGACTACAACCAGGCCCTCATGGAGTTGGGCGCAACGGTATGCCTGCCCCGAGAGCCTCGCTGCCTGCTGTGCCCCGTATCTGAGCCCTGCCGCGCTCGCGCCGAAGGCCTGCAGGACCAACTCCCCACCAAGTTGCGCCGAGCCCCCATGGTGGCCGTGGAAACCACGCTGCTGGTGGTCACTCGTGTGGACGCGGCAACCGGCGCACGGGAACTGCTGCTATGGCAACGCGACGGCAGCCATCGCATGAGCGGGTTTTGGGAACTGCCGGAAGCGCACATGCTGCCCGGGGCCATGCTGGGCGCGACATTGCGCACCTTCCGCCACAGCATCATGAACCACGCGCATCGCTGCCAGGTCCTGGCCGCCCGCGTGGATGAGGCGCCCGCCGGTTTCCGCTGGGTAAGCCGTTCCCAGTTGCCTGACCTCCCCCTCAGCACCATGGCCCGCAAGGCCCTGCTCGACCAGTTGGGAGGCTAGCGGACGGGCAGCGACGGTTGTCTTTGTCTGAGTCGCCAGACATCCCATGTCGATGGCCCCGCCAGGTCGTCGTCCAACGCACAGCCTGAGAGCTTCAGCGCCAGCTTGATCTGGCCGTGGTGATAGGCGTCGTGAAACATCATCAATTGCAGGAACAGCAGCGGATGGTCGTAGTTGAGATCCGTTAGGTTGCCCGACTCGATGCGGCTGCGGACAGCGTCGCGCACCCGCTGCGCGCTTTCGCCAAGCAGCTCCTGTATCCGTTGCGGATCGCTCTCGCTGGCCCACTCCTGCTCAGGGACCTGGCCGGCAAACTCCGGAGCCTCTTCCGTTAGAGAGACCATGCGTTCATGGTGCAAGTGCATCAGCATCTGAGAGACCGATGGGCTATCGGTCGCTGCGCGTGCGTCCAGTCCTCCCGGGGGCAACACACCCACCAGATTCATCAGAACCCGATGGTTCCGTTCCCAGCATTCCATCAGTGCATCCAGCAGACCAGCAGACGTCGACGCCATAGCGATTAAGCTAGCACGACAGATCGGGGTGGTTTGCCTTTGCCGACTAGGGCGAAACACGGTTACTTCACCCGCGTTCCCTCCGGTTGCCGATTCCTTTCTGACCGGCTTCATTTTTTCTGAGACAAATCACCCAGTCAACCGACTATTCCACAGGGAGAATATCCATGCCCAGTTTGCGCCGTCAGGTTCCGTCGTTCTGGCTCGTTGCGCTGGTTGCGCTGCTAGTGGCGGTGAGCACCGTGGCGCAATCGCCGGGGCCACCGAAGTACACCAGCACCGGCGTGGTGCATGGGGCCACCTTTAACGAGGGTCCGTTTGCCGGGAACACCTTCATCTCCATCTTCGGAGAGGACCTGGCGTGGAGCACGCGGCGGGTGGCCCAGGCCGATATCCGGGCCAACCGGCTGCCCACTTCGTTGGGCGGGGTGCAGGTGCTCATTGGGCCAGCGCAGGCCTATCTGGTGTTTGTGTCGCCCACCCAGATCAACGCACTCGTGAGTTCAGACCTGACGGCCGGGGACTACTCCCTGCGTGTTTTGCGCGATTCCTGGGCTGGGCCAGCCGCAAGTATTGGCATTCGCGAAGCGGCTCCGGGCCTATTTCTGATGCAGCAGGGCATTCCCGTGGTCACCCGCTTGGATGGCTCACTGGTGGATGCGGACAAGCCCGCACGAGCCGGTTCCATTGTCACCATCTGGGCCACGGGCCTCGGCTCCACCGTCCCAGGAACGCAACCTGGCGAATTGCCGCGATCAGCAGCCATCCTTGCCCGCATCTCGGAGTTTGAGATCTGGCTGGGCGGCGTGAAGGTGAGTCCCGATCACATCTTCTACGCGGGTATCGCTCCGGGCTTTGCCGGGCTCTACCAGATCAATCTACTGTTGCCGCAGAACTCACCGGCGCTGCCGGAAATCCGTATCGGCTATCCGGGACTGTTAAGCCCGCCGGGGCAGAAGATCTTTGTGCTTCCTTAAGCTTCCCGCCTTCGCCGGTCGAAAGAGCCTATCGTTTCGGAATCTCCGGTAAACTAGCGGCCGCCACAGCCTGCCCGTGGCGCTTTTCAGCCTCACCAGGGGTGTGCTCTCGCACCCGTTCAGCGATCTCAGGAAACTCACTTTGCAGAACTTCCCGGCCTACCCGCAGAATCAGGTTGCCGCCATCCCCGCTCAGCACCCGCCCCAATAGCAGCAGATGCCGGAAGTCATAGAAGTCAGCATAATGGGCAATCGCGTAGCCGAAGTAGACTCCAATCGTTTCGTAGATACGCCGGGCCCGGTCATCACCCGCTGCCATCAACTCCTGCACCATCACCAGCTTTTCGGGCAGTCCCATTCCGTCCGGCGCCTGAATGCCCGCGGGTCCTAGCAGACGGCCTACGGCTTGCTGTGAGAAATACTGCGCACCCACTCCGCCATCGCGCGACCATTCGTCCACGTGCGCCTGCGGAGCATAGTCCACTGGGACGAACGCCAGTTCATTCAGCCAATTCGTGATGGCCCCCTGCGGGGTCACATACCCCCCCGCCTGGCTGGTTCCCATTGAGATGCCAAGCACCGCGCTGTCGTTTAGTGCCATTGACCCTGCCAGCGCCGTCACCTCCCCGTCGTTGGCCACCTCAAAGGGAACGCCGCCCCACTCCGCCCTCAGGTCAAAGAACATGCGGCGCACACGACGGTCAAAGTCCTCGCGGGACACACCGCGGAACAGCGACGCCACGCGAACCTCATTGTTCACGTACACCCCGGCTGAGCTACCGCCAATGGCATCCACATGCGGCAGTTTCTCCGCCGCCCGGCGCAGGGTGTCCATGACGCCGTCGTAATGATACTGGGGGTCCTGCTGAAAGTAGGGGTCCCAGGTGATCTCCTCGGAATGCACCACCTGTCCGTCGATCACCGCGGCGCACTTGCGGTCACTTCCCCCTAAGTCAAAGCCAATCCGGCAACCGTTCAGATGACGTCCCAATGCCACCGTGGTTTCCGCTGCGTCGGGTGCCTGCCCCAATGGGCAACTGTCCACCTGGAATTGATGGCCATAAACCGTCTCGCCCATGAAGTCAAAATCAAACGCTCGTGTGCCCGACTGCGAGTACACCAATCGCAGATATCCCGCCAGAGCGGCGTTGCCAGCTACCGTCAGCCGGAACCCCCCGCGCTGCCACAGCAGGAACTTCACGATACGCTCGACGTACATCTGGTTCAACGCAATGGCATCGCCTTCATGGGGCAGCGTAACCGTGCGAAAGACTGAGCGCGACCCGTCCTTTCGCTCAAGCGTCAGAACCAGTTCCTCGCGTCTGCCGCCTTCAGACACCAACTGACGGTAGGCACGGTTCCAAGCCGAAGCCGGCAGGAATGCGGAGTCCAATGGCGGGCTGTGTTTCAGAGTGACGGAAAGCATAGCGGTAAGGGAAGTCCTTTCGCGATCGAAGGGCGCACGAAGGCAGCGGCACGCGCCCGCGTGATGTTTGTCCGGCAAGCCTCAGTTGGCCTGGAAGACCTTCTTGCCGCTTACCCAGGTTTCCAACACCTGGATCTTCTTGGTTTCCGGGTGGCAGCGGAACAGGGCGAAGTCCGCGCGGTCCCCTGCAATCAGCCCCTGCTTGCGGCCCTCCACGTTACAACAGCGGGCTGGGTTCACGGTGGCCAGGCGCACGGCATCGGCCAGTGAGATGTGGCCCAGTGACATCAGCCTTTCTACTCCTTGGTGCATGTACAGCGCGGAACCCGCCAGGCGGTCGCCTCCGCGCAGTACCACGCGGTCGCCTGGAGGCAGAAGTTCCACCTCTACCTCACCCAGCATGAAGGGCCCGGGCTGGCAGCCCGCGGGCATCGCGGCATCGGTCACCAGCACTGCGCGTTCAACGCCTTTGGCGCGCAGTGCTACCCGCAGGAAGTCTTCTCCTAAATGGATTCCATCGGCGATCATGCCCGCGAACAGACGGTCATCCGCCAGTTGTTGCCACAAGTAGTTCGGATGCCTTGGCAGCATCTTGTGCGCGCCGTTGCCAATGTGGGTAGACATGGTGGCGCCAGCCTGGACTGCGGACTCAATCTGCTGAGCCGTAGCCGAGGTATGACCAATGCTGACGGTCACACCATCCGCGGCCACTGCTTCAATGAAAGCTGGCGCGTCATCCCATTCCGGGCTCAGCGTGAACAGCTTGACTTGCCCGCGCGCGGCGTCCTGCATCCGCTTGTAGAGTTCGAGGTCTGGCGCGGTCACCCAACGCTGCGGGTGCGCGCCACGCGGCCCGTCCGTTGGAGAGATAAATGGCCCCTCCACATGAAAGCCTTCCATCGCTGCTCCGTTGGGCAAGCTCTCCTTGGCGGCTGCCAGGTTACGCAACGCTCCCACCATCTCTTCTGGAGAGTTCGTGATGACCGTAGGGAAGAACAAGCTGGTGCCACTGGTGTGAATCACATCAATAGACCGGCCAATTTCCTCCACTGCAGTCCTTGACTGGCAATAATCCACCCCGGCGAATCCGTTCACCTGCACATCAATAAAGCCTGGAGCGAGGTAGACCGCTTCCGTGCTGGCGGCAATGGGAGTGGTGCCCGAGGTTACGCTATGGATGGATTCGTCAAAAGTGATCGTCGTCGGAAGTCCGGTGGTGGGATTGATGCCTGAGATCTGCATTGGTGTTTCTTGATAGCGACAGGGCCGCAGCTTCCGGTGGAAGCAGCCCCTCTATTCTATCCAACTGGCTTTGGACCGTACCAGACTTTGCGCGCCGCGGCCGGCAATGAGCAGCCTGTAGGTCCCGCGCCCAGCGGACGGTGCTATCCTGATGGCCGATGTCTGCTGACCCGAAGCCCCTCAGCCTGACTGCGTCATCCATCGCCGCGGGCTGGCAACAGGGACGCCGGGTGGCAATGGCCAGCGTTGTGACCAGCGCGTTGCTTGCCGTCGCCAATATCGCTGTGGGATACGCGGCAAACTCTACCTCAGTGCTGGCGGCAGGGCTTGAGTTCGCCGGCGATGTGGCAGCCTCCCTACTGGTGCTCTTCGGCATGATGGTGGCGGCTCGTCCCGCTGACAGTAACCATCCCTATGGTCACGGTCGCGCGGAGATCCTTACCGCCCTGGCCGTAGGAGCCTTGCTGTTCCTGGCTGGCGCGGCGATTTCCTTCCGGTCGTTGCAGAAGCTGGATGAACTCTATCCTCCACCCCCTGTGTGGGCGATGTGGCCACTGCTGGCCGCCATCGCCGTTCGCGGCGTGATGGCCGCCGTGAAGTTTCGCGTAGGTAAGCGGATTCAAAGCAGTGCCCTTTCCGCTGACGCCTGGAATGACCTCGTGGATATCCTTTCCGCCGTCGCCGCCCTCACCGCGCTGGGACTTTCACTTGCTGAGCCGGAACGCTTCCGTGCCGCTGACCATTACGGCGGATTCGCCGTGGGCCTCTTCGTAATCGTCACCGCCTTCCGAGTGCTCCGCGATAGTGCCCTTGAGCTCATGGATACCATGCCCGTGGGCGCGCGCATTAATGAGATTCGCCAGTATGCGGCCGCCGTGCCCGGCGTTGTGGGTATTGAGAAGTGCTTCGCCCGCAAAACAGGCTTGCAGTACCACGTTGACCTCCACGTGGAGGTGGATGGGAACATCACGGTGCTGGCATCCCATGACATCGCCTCCGCGGTGCGTGCACATCTAAGAACCCACTTGCCCTGGGTAGCAGATGTGCTGGTACACATTGAGCCCGCCGGGCCGTCTACGATGACCTAGGTGCTGGCTCCCCGTTAGCTTCCGAACCCGACAGCATCCAAAGGCAGCCGCTTGCAAGCAAATAGCAAACACAGCCAGCAAGCATCGTTTCCCGCAGCCCCACTGAGATCGCCAATACAATCGCGCCCACGCTTCCCAACACGCTGGCTGCGGCATTCAAGGCCCAGGCCCAACGTACGGACGGTGCATGCAACTGCTCAAGCAACTGCAATCCCTTAGGGAATGGAATCCCCATGGTGAATGCCGGAACGCCGATGGCAAGCAGGGTAAGGGCGATCTTCCAGGGTGTTGGCCAACTCACCGCCAGCGTGGTGAGCGGCCCCACCACCACTGCCAGCAACGCAATCTCCACCGCCGCCAGCCCCAAGGCAAAGCGCAGTCGCCCAAGGCTTCCTCCAACTAGCCGGGTGCTGAAGAAGCTCCCCAGTCCGCTGAAGACCAGCATGGCAAACACAATCACGGTAAGCGAATACGTGGGATGCCCCAGCAGCAGCACAAAGCCCTGGATGGCAGATACCTGTACGAGAATGTATCCTGCTCCCAGACAAACGAAATACAGCAGAAAGCCTTTCACGCGCGCATCACGCGGCAGGCGCGTTCTAAGGAACAAGGCAGGCAGCAGCAGCACCAGGGCGGTGGCCGCCAGGCTGATCCCGAAC
The DNA here is from genome assembly GCA_036821995.1 of Bryobacteraceae bacterium. Taxonomy (GTDB): domain Bacteria; phylum Acidobacteriota; class Terriglobia; order Bryobacterales; family Bryobacteraceae; genus JACTMJ01. Next base: position 27,369 of record DAISIM010000016.1, on the reverse strand, counting down.
AGCCCCAGCAGTGTCGGTAGCGCGCGGTTGATCTCATAGTCCGCACTCCCCTTCGCAATGGGCTGGAACATCTTCAGCAGATCACGGGGTTGCACGGTGTAAAAGAAGAAAGGCCGGTTATCGTCTACCGGAGAGACGTCAAACGGATAGCTGTCGTAGAAGGCCCGCGGATCCGCCGTCTGCAGTAGTTGGTGGTAGGGAGTATCGCCGGGCGATCCAGGCAGGTACACCACCTCCAGCCCGCGCTGGCGGGCCTGCATGCGAGTCAGTGCCAGATCAGCGTCAGAAAAGGGCTCGCGCGCGATGAGTATCGTATCCAGCGCACCCCAGCCATCCAACAACTTGCTATTCTCCCTCAGCACGATCACGTGCCCGCGCAGATCCGCGGAATCGCCTTCCTGGAAAGCCTTCCGCGCCAACGCCACCAGCCGCAGGCTCTCCCGTGGCATCGCAAAGCCCCACCGCGAAAAAGCCAGCACCCCGCGCGGAGTGAGGTGCTTCCGGTATTCGCGGAAGGCTTGCGTGGTATACAAGTTGTTCTCTGTCAGCGCGAAAGCGCCAGCGGCCGTGGATGCCCACGTATCCACCAGCGTCAACTGGATCACATCCCACTGCCGGTTGGCACGCCGCACAAAACTGCGCCCGTCCTCAATGGCGATCTTCACTTCCGGCCGCGAGTAGAGTGACCTGCTCAACTGCGGGTAGCGTTCCCGCATGATGGTGGTGGCAATGGCGGGGTTGATCTCCACCCCGGTCACGTCGCTACTGCCGCTGGCTATCGCCCGCGCTACGTCCCATCCACCCCCGGCGCCCAGAACCAAGGCGGATGCACCAGGCCGGAGGTTGTACACAAATCCAGGGCCCATCCCCAGCAGCACGCCCCGGTCTTCAGAAGAAAGCTGATTCAGATCGTACGGAGGAATGCCCGTGCTTGCATCACCATCAATCACAATCTCCGGTTGCTGTTGGCCGGCAGGCACGCGCAAGGCCACCCTCGAAAAGCTGTTCCACTTCACGAACAGTTCCTCGCCCAGGGCCTTCCCTTTGGCGAAGCGAAGATCCAGCACGCGCGACTTCCCATTCACCACCATCAGGCTCACCAGCAGCAGCGCAGCTCCCACCCCCAAGGCCCTCATCACCGCCATCCGGCTAGCTGAAAACCAGAGTGAGGCTGCTACCGCGTAAGTTACCGCCGCGGCAAGCACAGTGTTCGGCGCGCCAAAGCTATTCAAGAAAGGCACCAGCAGCATGCATCCCGCCGCCGCGCCCAAGAGATCAAAAAAGTAAACCCGGTCAACCCGCTCAATGGTTTCGCCAATCACCAGAGACAGCACAGCTCCCGCGATGAAGAAGGGCAGGGCCGCCGCAAAGAACACGATCGCCAGCAATCCCGGGCCAGGGTCCTTCTCCACCTGCACAAAGGCCCAGAGCGCAAGCGGCAGTAACCCCGCATTTGCCAGCAATAGCCACGCCGCGCGGCGCTGATAATGGCGTCGCCGCCCCATCAGGTAGCTCAGCAATCCACCACCACCCAGACCGAATAGGGCAATGGAGATGGCCAGGAACGCGAAGTGGTAGTAGAACACGACGGAGAACAACCGCGTCAGGGCAAGCTCAAGCAGCAGGGTTGCAAGCGCAGTGAAGAAAACGCCAAGGTAAACCCGCGGCCAGTCCTGGCGATGTCGGGTTTCTGGAAGAGGCATCTACACTCCAGCATACGGCAGGTTTGCCTTAACCCGGAATCACTCCTCGCTTTGGCCGCTTCCCCATTCCTGCCGGGCATCGCTCTCTTGCCGCCGTGGAAGGTGCTACGCTGGTTTCGGTTCCGGCAATACGCGCCACGAAGGCTATCCCGCCCGGCCCCGGCTTTCCCCACCAGGAGCCTGAACATGATCGACCTCACATCCAACAAAGACCAGCACCTTTTCCTTGATGCCTACCTCCTTGCCCAGCGGCGCGTCCGTTCTCTGGTGGAAAGCGATCCCGACTTCTACCCCATGTACACTCACGAGGGCAAGTGGCGTCACGATCTTCCACCTTGGACCTACTGGTGCGATGGATTCCTCCCTGGGATGATGTGGATTTTCGCCGCCAGCGATCCTGACGAAGCCTCCGCGGACTGGTGGCGTGAACAGGCACTCCGCTACACGCGTCCCCTTGAGCCGCGGAAGCAGGATGGCGATGTGCACGACCTCGGCTTCATCTTCATGACCACCTTTTATCGTTGGTTTGAGATGTCAGAAGATCCTGAGGTGAATGATGTTCTGGTGCAAGCGGCCCGCACCTTGGCCTCCCGCTACCAGGTGAAGGGCCGCTACCTGGCATCCTTCATTTCCAACGACAGCATGTTCATCGACGTGATGATGAATGTAGGCCTGCTGTTCCACGCCGCCTTGGAAACCAGCAGTACGGAGCTGATGGATGTGGCCATGCAGACGTGCCTCACGGTACGCCGTAAGCTGGTGCGTGGTGACGGCTCAGTTGCCCAGGAAGGCATCTTCGATCTCGATACCGGAGAGTTCCTGCGGCAGAGTACGCATCAGGGCTACCGCGCGGATTCCTGCTGGAGCCGCGGCCTTTCCTGGGCCATCTACGGCTTTAGCAATGCCTTCGAGTACTGTGGGGACGCTCGCCTTGTGCTGACCGCTGAGGCCTGTGCGGACTACTACATCCATCACTGCCCATCCAACGGCGTGCCCCTGTGGGATTTCGACGTGCCCAACAATGGCGACGCTCCCGTGGATACATCCGCCGCCGCCATCGCCGCCTCGGGATTGTTTAAGCTGGCGCGGGTCATTCCGGACATCACCAAGGGTCACCTCTACGGCCAGGTGGCGCGCAAGATCCTGCGCACTCTGTGCGAGGAGCACCTCGCTGACGAATCTCATCAAGAGGGCATCCTTCGCGACGGGGTCTACCACATGCACCAGCACCTTGGAATTAATGAGAGCGTGATCTGGGGCGACTATTACTTCGTAGAGGCCCTCGACGAGGCCCTGCGCAATGAAGAAGTACTGCCCTAGTGCGCCGTTCCTTGCTGGATGTTGATGCCTGACAGGCGAGGAGGTTATCCGATGGAGAATGCCATGCCGCTCGAGGACGCAATGGACGCCCTCGCTTCCCGTTATCTGTTGGAAGATCCTGATGCGACATCTCAATTTCTTGCCCGGCATCCGGAACTGGTGGAGTATCTGTTGGGTAGCATTCCCCATATCGAGAAGCACTTCCCCGGCGCAGGCCGCACCCTGAGCGTGGAACTGGATGAGGACGACGAGCCCGGAGCGGAATCCGTGGAGCGCCTCTACATCCTTATCGAAGCAGCCACGCACCTCGCCACGGCACAAGAGCGAATGGATAAACTCGACGACGAGTGGGGGCTGGATCTCTGCGAAGACACCAATGAATTGGTAGTGATTGATCTTGACTACACCTAGGCGCGCCTGACCGCTGGCAGGGTTACGCGCCCCACCAGCGCAACGCGTGATTCACCACATACGCCGAACTATAGGCTAGCCCGGTCATGTAGGCGAACTGATAGATGGGATGTTTCCATCCCCCCGTCTCGCGCTTCACCACCGCCACAGTGGCAAAGCACTGCATGGCAAAGGCGAAGAACACCAGCAGGGCCACCGCTCCTGGAAAGTCGAGGTTCTGGCGCAATGCTTCCTGCAGTCCGACGCTGCTTTCGTCTCCACCCTCAATGCCGTAGATGGTCCCCAGCGTTCCCACAATCACTTCCCGCGCCGCCAGTGAGGTGATCAGTCCTATGCCGATGCGCCAGTCGAAGCCTAAAGGCTTGATCACCGGCTCAATGGTCCGCCCCACCGTACCGGCCAGACTTTCCTCAATGGGGGGCGCTTGGCCGTTCTGCAGGGGCAAGCTTGCCAGAGCCCAAAGTACGATACTTACCACCAAGATGACCGTACCCGCTCGCGTGAGGAAGATGCGCGACCGGTCCAGCAGACGCAAACCAATCGATTGCAGGGTGGGCCAGCGGTAAGGGGGAAGCTCCATCACAAAGGGTTGCCGCCGCGCCTTTAATACGGAACTTTGAAGAACAAAGGCGGTTGCCACCGCCGCAGCGAAGCCCAGTACATACAGCCCCAACAAAGTAGCGGCCCGGATACCCAGGAAGGGGCCAAGCAGTTCCCGCTCCGGCAGAAAGGCCGCGATAATCAACGCATACACGGGCAGCCGCGCGGAACAGGTCATGAATGGCGCAATCAGGATGGTCGCCAGCCGGTCGCGCTTGCTCTCAATGGTGCGCGTGGCCATGATAGCCGGAATCGCACAGGCGTACGCGGAAAGCAGGGGGATGAAGCTCTTGCCTTGCAGCCCCACCTTGGCCATTGTGCGGTCAGAGATGACAGCCGCTCGCGCGAGGTATCCCGAATCCTCAAGGACTCCGATAAACGTGAATAGGATCAGGATCTGCGGCAGGAACACGATCACGCTCCCCACTCCGCTCCAGATACCGTCCACAATCAACGACTCCAGCCAGGGGTTCGGCAGCACCGTACGTAGCCAGTCTCCGGAAGACCCAATCGCACCCTCAACGCCATCCATCAGCGGTTGCGCCGCCACAAAGATGCTTTGGAATACCAGCAGCATCACTGTCAGGAATATGAGTGGCCCCAGCCAGGGATGCAGAAAAATGCCGTCCAGTCGTTGTGTCCAAACCGGTGGAGCCGGACTCTGATAGCCGGCAGCACTCGACATCCTGCCAGCCCACTGCCGGCAGGCAGGCACGTTTTGAAGAATAGGAAGCTCCACCGGGCGCGGCACCGCCACCGTTCCCGCCAGGAAAGCACGAATCGTCTCCAGCCCTTCCCCGCGCGCGGCGCTTATCAGCGCTACGGGCGCGCCCAATTGGTCTGCCAGCTTTTCGGTATCTACCTCGCCGCCACGCTTGCGCAGGTCGTCCGCCATGTTTAGCAACACCAGCGTAGGAATCCCCATGCTCAGCACCGGCGCAGCCAGCATCAAGTGGCGTCCCAGGTTAGTGGCGTCCAGAATCAACAGCACCGCGTCCGGCTTGGAGATACCAGGCATCGTGCCCTTCAGCACATCATGGGTTACCTGCTCGTCTTCGCTACGTGGGGTAAGGCTGTAAACGCCAGGAAGGTCAATCAGATCCAGCTTTCGGCTGTTCAGCACCATCTGCCCGGTGTGATAGTCAACTGTTACGCCGGGGTAGTTGGCCACTTTCTGGTTCAAGCCAGTGAGGCGATTGAAGAGTGTGGACTTGCCACAATTTGGCGGACCAATCAATGCAACTACACGGTGCCCCGGGCCACCTGCGATCGGCGTAAGGGCCACTAAGGCCGGTGGCCTGCCGCTTGGGCTACTGTGGCATTCGCTCATGGCAATGTAAGGGATCTGTCCGGCTGGCTGGGCTGCTAATTTGCTGACGGGATTAGCATGATGCCGCTAAGCGCACCTGAATCCGGCTGCTGGTTTCACGCCGCAGTGCGACCTGGCTTCCATCCACCTGGAAGATTCGAGGGTCGCCTCCAGGCGCGCTTTGCCCGGCTTGCACGGAATGGCCTGGCAGAAATCCCAATTCCATCAGACGCAGGGCGATATCGTCCGGCAAGTCCAGGCTCTCAAGCACCGCATCCTGGCCTTCACGGAGCTCAGACAGCAACGCTTTCAGCACTCCGGTGGAATTGAAATTCACTTGCATTACTCCATAGTATGGGACAGCGATCGAAATAAGTCAAATATGGTCCTAGATCGCCTGCCGGTCCTTCTGGGCGCCTCCAACTGCGCCCTTCGCAATGAGGCCGGAAGCGAGCTCGGACGGTAGTACTAAATCGTTTCCCGCACAGCCCCCGTGATACAATCCAACCGTGTCGGGCATCGCGATTCCAGCCGCGCTGACGCGGATCCAATTCCTACGTTCCGCCAAGGTTACCTCTCGTCAGCTTGCCGCCTGGGAGCGCAAAGGGCTCCTGTCATCCAAGGACGCCTACGAGTCTCGCGATCTCGTTCTTGTTGCCAATTTGAAGACCCTGAAGGATGCGGGTTTCCCCACCTCAGGCGTGGCTTCTCTGGTGAGTGCCCTCCAGCGGCGATTTGGCCCACAAACTGCGCCCCTCAGTGACTTCCGCCTGCGCAGGCATGGCAAGCGCCTGGCGGTCCATTGGGAAGGCAGGGAAATGGAGGCGGCCAGCGGCCAGCTCCTTTTAGAACTGGCACCGGCCGAACTGGAGGTCATCCGATCCTTCCCCGCCCCTTCGGCCAGCGCCCGCAATTCCACCGCCGACAAGCGCAAGCAGGAAGCCGCGGATGCCTTCTTCCACGCCCTGGAGCGGGAAAATCAAGGAGCGCCGGCCAGCGAGGCGATTTCACTCTACAAGGACGCCCTCTCCCTTGACGCCCAGTGCTTCGGCGCCCATCTCAACCTGGGCACACTCTATTTCAACCAGAAGAAGCTGAAACTGGCTGAGCAGCACTACCGCGCTGCCATTGATCTGCACCCGCGCTATGTGTTGGCGCACTTCAACCTGGCCAGCCTATATGACGAATTGGGTCAATTCGAGAAGGCGATCTCCTACTACCGGTCTACACTCAATCTCGACCCTGACTACGTGGATGCCCACTACAACCTTGCGCTGCTGCTGCAGAACCTGGGGCGTACGATGGAAGCCACCCGGCACTGGAAGCGCTTCCTGAAACTGGATCCTCAGGGCGAATGGGCAACGATCGCCCGCCGCGAGTTGCAGCGGCTACTAGAGTCCACGGTGTTGCGGGGTGGCCTGCAACCCGGCCCCTCAGGAGGCTTGCCGAAGCCTCAGTTGAACGGCCGCAAAAACCCCGGCTTCACCCAGGCGGGATGACCGAAGATTCCATTCTTGCCGGCCTTCGCAAGCGGCTGCCACCCGACGGTGGTCGCGTTGTTCTTGGCATTGGCGACGATGCCGCCGTTTACCGTCCGCAACCTGGACGTGACCTTGTCTTCACCACCGATATGATGCATGAAGATCGGCACTTCCTGAGGCCTTATCCCGCCGACGCCGTAGGCTGGAAGGCACTTGCCCGAGGGCTGAGCGACATCGCCGCCATGGCCGCCCGGCCCGAGTTTGTTCTGCTTTCCCTGGCCGTTGGCCCGTGGGTGCGTTCCCGGTGGGTGGACAGCTTCTTCAGCGGATTCCTCGACCTGGCATCCCACTACAAGCTACCCCTCGCCGGCGGCGACCTCGCCCGCGCTGCCCACACCTCACTGGATGTCGTCGTGGCCGGCAGCGTACCCCGCGGCGTCGCCTACCGCCGCGATGGCGCCCACCCGGGCGACCGCATCTACGTCAGCGGGCAACTTGGCGGTGGATTGGTGGGCCTGCGTAACCCGCGCAACCGCATGGCGCGTGCCCGTCATCTGCGGCCTGAGCCTCGCATTGCACTCGCCCTTGCCCTGCGTAAGCGGGCCATCCCTACCTCAATGATGGACCTAAGCGACGGCCTATCCACTGATCTTCACCGCCTGCTAGTGGCCTCCGGGGTCGCGGCACAACTGGACGGTGATCTTCCTTTGTTCGCCGGAGCCACCGAAGCTGACGCGCTCCACGGCGGTGACGATTACGAACTTCTATTCACCGTCTGCCCCGGAGCCCGTGTTCCGGTCACTCTGTCGGGCTTGCCGCTTACCTGCATTGGATCCATTACCAACGGCCCATCCGGCCAGTGCATCCGTCACGGTAAGCGCATCCAGCCACTGGGCTGGGATCACTTCCGCGGATAGTCCGCCGCAGCCCTTCAGGTCCAGCGCAACGCTAGGCGCCAAACGCCCGCCGGGGGTTCTCCCACAGCAGCACCGGAAACCATCCTTCCACCTTGGGCGCGAAGTGTTGGTAAAGGTATGTATATCCGTTGTACTCACCACCCCCCGGCTCACCCGGACGGTACCAGCCCGAGTCGTGCGAAATGAGCGTGCGATGTAGTAGGCCGACACGTGCCATGTGTTCCACGCAACGTTCATGCCAGCGCACGCTTCGGGCGTTGATGCCGTCGAACTCTACCCAGGCCCCCGCATTCGCCACCGCGTCATGAATGGCATGGTCTAGTTCGTTCTGTGCGTGCACCCAGACGAATTTATCCGCTGGCGCGCCTGCTTGCAGGACGATCTCCAGCTCTTCTTGAGCCGCGCTGCCGTCGCCCGTGTGGGCGGCAATCGGCAGGCCGGTCTCCAGCGTGGTGAGCGCCGCAGCCCGCACCACCTTGCGGTCCCACTCATGCAACGGGCCCTTGTTCACGCCAACCTTGATGAAGCGCGGCTTCACGCCATCAACGCCCTGCCTCCACTCAGCCACCCATCGCCGGGCAAGCTGTTCAGCCGACTCCGTCTTCGCGAAAGCGGGCAGAAACTTGTGGCCGGCGGCCGCATAGAGTCCTGTGTTTGTCCACAATTCAACACCCACCGCGTCTTCCAGCATCCGCAGCAACCGGGGGTCCCGGCCGATGAAGTTCGGCGTGCACTCCAGAAGCCGCGTACAACCCAGCGCCTTCACCTCTTCCAGCTTTGGCTTTGCCACTCGGAAAGCGTCTTGCAGGTCATAGCGGTCCCGCGTGATGGCATCAGCCCCGATGAAATCCACCAGCACATGCTCATGCACCAGGATACTGGGGCCCCTGGGGTCAGCCGCCCGTAGCGGCGACTGTGCCAGCCCCGCGCCTACTGCAGCCAGAAAACCACGGCGATTCATGCGCCCATCATAGCCAACGCCGTCGTCTAGTCCTAGCCCGCGCGGCAACTAGCGGCGGGTGGCCTGCAGCAATTCGCCTAAGCCCTCGTACTGGTCAGTGGCAATAAAGTCCACCTTGGCGTTGATGGAGGCTTGCCATCGCACGCGCGCAGCGTCCAGCAGCCCGAAGTTGTAGCTGCTGCCCCATCCATTCTCTAGCTCTCTCGGATGACCGTTCAACGTGTAGAAGCGAATCAGATAACCCAGCGCATGCGCGTGGTCCACCAGGGCCTTCAGGCGAGCGGCATCCGCAGTCGTCCATTCGCCGGCCAGCGGAGGCCCGCCTTGCTCCACCACGGCCCATGGGTTATTCCACCAACGCCGGTAATTGTCCGCCGGCACCTTCAGCATCTCCTCGGGAGGAGTGCTCACCAGACGCAGGAACTGCTGCTCGCGCTTGAGGCCGCGCGGCATATAGGATTCGCCAGGTGCTGATCCGAACACGTAGAAGCGCTCTCCCACCGGGATCTCATCATGGAACACGGCGCGCTCAGTCGCGTCTGTCTCTGTCATCACCAGAATCGGGCCATAGTCGATAGGCGACATGTCCCGCACATCCGCGTTCCGCCTCGCGCTGCTTAGCCAGCTCTTGTAACGCATGAGTGTCGCCAGCACATGCTGCACATGCTCACGCTCCGTCGTCTTGAAGTTGAAGTGCAGGTAAGCGATAGGCCACTTGCTCTTGTCGCCCTCTCGCAAAGCTGCCTCCACCGCGGGGCGTAGGCGCTCAAAGAAATAGCTGTCGATGGCGGGCTCGTCCCCATGGGTTTTGGTCTCATGGCTAAGCACGCTCCATGCCTTGCCAGTGCCTGGGTCC
>DAISIM010000016.1:0-17711 GCA_036821995.1 Bryobacteraceae bacterium | reverse complement strand
CCAGTGCCTGGGTCCTTGTGCCAGGCGATGTCCTGCTCAATCGCCACTGGAAACCCTGTGGCCAGCGCGCGCTCAATACGGTCCACATACTTCCCCTCGTAGGGATAGCAATTGTGGGCATTCAGTACCACCCTTGCGCCCGGAGAGAAAGCACCCGAATTCTGCTGTGCACTCAGCGCCACGCACAGCAGGAAGATGCCGCACAGCAAGCCCGCCACACGGACAGCGCGGGCGGCGTCCAATCGGATGGCCGTCATGTTCATTTGCACAAAACCAGGATAGCCTGTCTCACCGGAGCCGCCCCGTTGTCGCACCCATGCCGTAACCATTCAGACGCATGCCCCGCTGGCGCAAGCAGAAGCGCACTGGACCTGAGGCGCATGCGTCGATTGCGCTACCCTTGAAGTTTGCCAGCGTCCGCCACGTCGTATGCGCCGAAGACGGCCACGGTCACTGTCACTTTCTCAGCGGCTTCTCTGCGTCCTGGTGGTTCTTTTCTTCGAGTAACTCGGTGATTATTATGCTTCGACTTCCTGCCTTCTTCCTGATAGGTCTTTGCTGCGTACTTCCACTGATTGCCGCCGACGGCGGTGGGGATGGCCACGGCGAACATGGACTGATTGTTGTGGAGTTCCTGCTGAGCCTGGTGGTGGTGATTCTGGGAGCGAAGCTGGGTGGGGAGCTGTTCGAGCGGTTGAACCAGCCGGCCGTGCTTGGCGAACTGGTGGTGGGCATTGTATTAGGCAACCTCACCCTGGTTGGGGTAGGTCTCCTGGAGCCGCTAAAGAGTTCTGACGCTTTGGCTATCGCCGCGGAGATTGGAGTCATCATCCTGCTGTTCGAGGTGGGCCTGGAAAGCCATCTTCGCGAGTTGATGGCCGTGGGTTTTTCGGCGCTGCTTGTCGCCATGCTTGGCGTAGTTGCTCCAATGGCCCTGGGTTACGGCGTTTCCAGCCTTCTGATGCCGGACCTCGCCTGGTACGTCCATACCTTCGTTGGTGCCACCCTGGCCGCCACTAGCGTCGGGATCACGGCCCGTGTACTGAAGGATCTGCGGCGCATGGACACTAAGGAGGCTCGCATCATCCTGGGGGCCGCCGTCGTCGATGACGTACTCGGGCTTATCATCCTGGCCGTGGTTTCCGGCGTCATCGTGTCCCTCTCCACCACTGGATCAGCAGATGTGAACCTGATGGACGCGGGCATCATCGTCGCCAAGGCCGTTGCTTTCCTTGCTGCCGCTGTTGTGGTAGGCCAGTTCCTCCACGGCAAGGTGATGCTGGGCATCGGCAAGCGCTTCAAGGTCGCGGGGTTGCCCCTGGCGATTGCCTTGAGCCACTGCTTTCTGTGGGCCGGCCTTGCGGGATTGATTGGCCTTGCCCCTATCGTTGGCGCATTTGCCGCAGGCTTGGTTCTGGAGGAAAGTGACTATCATGACTTCAAAGAGCGCGGTGAGGCCAGCATAGAGCATTTGCTGCGCCCCATCTCCTCCATCGTGGTGCCTGTCTTCTTCGTCGTCATGGGGTTGAAGGTAGACCTAAGCGTCTTTGGCTCAACCAGTGTGCTAGCCCTGGCCGGCGCCATCACAGTGGCCGCCATCATCGGTAAGCAGGTATGCGCACTAGGCGTCCTGGAAAAGGGCGTCAACCGCCTGGTGGTGGGCATCGGCATGATCCCCCGCGGCGAGGTGGGACTCATCTTCACGGGCATCGGCGCAGGATTGATGGTAAATGGCCAACCGGTGCTGGGCGCGCAGTTGGTGTCTGCCATGGTGGTGATGGTGATGATTACCACCATCGTCACCCCGCCGCTGTTGAAGTCATTCTTTGGGGAAAAGGTAGGGACTTCCTCCTCCTAGCCCACCGGGCCAAAGCGCAGTGCCAGTGGTTTTCCCGCGTCCAGCGTCAGGCTCAACACCCCATCTGTCAAAGGCGGTAGGGGCTCCTGAACCGTCGCGCTGGAAACAGATTGTACTGCCACCAGCGTAAGACCTGTCTGTGGCCGCAGCCTCACCGATTGGGAAACAGGTGAGCGCAGAGTTGCGCTGATCAGGACGCCTTTCCTCCAAGCCAGGTCCACAGTCACGTTGCCGCGCGCACGCAGGCCGCTCACCCGTCCGTTGGGCCATGCCGCCGGCAGTGCCGGCAGCAAGTCCAGTTCATCTTCCTGGCTTTGCAGCAGCGCCTCAGCGATAGCGGCGGTTGCGCCAAAATTGCCGTCAATCTGGAAGGGCGGATGGCTATCGAACAGGTTGGTAAGGGTGGATTTTGCGAACAATGCATCCAGGTTTTCACCCACTTTCTGACCGTCGCGCAGCCTTGCCCAGAAATTCAGAATCCAGGCCCGGCTCCAGCCCGTATGGCCGCTGCCCGCTTGCAGCCGTAGTTCCAGAGTACGCCGCGCGGCGGCATAAAGCATGGGACTGCGGCGCGCGCTGATCACGTTGGCGGGATGCAGCCCGATCAGGTGCGAGATGTGCCTGTGCCCGGGCTCCGCCTCAGGGAATTCTTCGTTCCACTCCAGCAGTTGGCCATTTGAGCCAACGCGCGGCTGTGCCATCCTCTTCATCACCTCTCCCAGATTCCCTGCAAACGGGGCATCGGTATCTAGCAGCCGGCTGGCCAGGATAACGTGTTCAAACAGGCTCTGGATCAGCAGCAGATCCATCGCGCAGCCGGTAGCAACCTGCGCACGTTTGCCGCTGGCATCCAGAAATGTGTTCTCCGGGGAAGTGCTTGGTGCAGTCGTCAGTTTGCCGTCGGGGCCTGGGATTAGCCATCCCTTCAGGAACTCCGCTGCCCCACGCATCGCCGGGTAGGCACGTTCCCGCAGGAAGGCGAGGTCTCCGGTGAAACGGTAGTGCTCCCAGAGATGCTCGCAGAGCCATGCCCCTCCCAACGGCCACAAGGCCCACACCGGATCTCCCTGCCCGTAATCCCCTACCGGGTTTGTTAGCCTCCACAGGTCGCTATTGTGATGGCACACCCAGCCCGTCAGGCCATAGTAGCCCTTGGCAGTTGCGGAGCCGGTCTGCGCAAGTTCCTCGACCATCTTCAGCAGCGGCTCATGGCACTCACTAAGGTTAGTCACCTCCGCTGGCCAGTAGTTCATCTGGGCGTTGATGTTGGTGGTGTAGTTGCTGCTCCACGGTGCCCGCACCATGTCGTTCCAGATGCCCTGCAGGTTTGCGGGTTGAGTGCCCGGTCGCGACGAGGCGATTAGCAGGTAGCGCCCGAACTGGAAATAGAGCGCCGCCAGATGCGGGTCGGCTTCCTGTCCATATTCCAGAACGCGCGCATCGGTGGGCTTGTCCGCTGCAGCACTGCGTCCCAGGTCGATGTAGACCCGCCGAAACAACTGACGGTGGTCCGCAAGATGCTCCGCCTGCAAGTCGTCGTAGCTGCGCAGGGATGCCTGATGTGCGGCTTTCCTGCACTCATCGCTAACAGTCTGTTGCGGCTTGTCAGGCAGCGTGAACGGGTCTCGAAAGCCCGTGGACGCGCCCACCAGCAGCACCAGTTCTCGTGCCCCCGCCACTCCCACGCCGTTGCCTGTGGGGTAGAGTACGCCTCCTTCGTGGCGAATCCGCGTCACCGCTGCGAAGCGCATGCCCTCCCCTTCGGTAAGGGATTCGCGCACCGGTTCAGGGTGTGCCCCACGGTAGCTTGGCTCCACATGCGAAGGGGCTTTCCCCAGCAGAAAGAGTTCCGGCACTGAGCACGACGCCTGGCTTAGCAGAGGGCTATCCATGGTCAGCAAGCCACTCCACCTGCCGTTCTCCGCGCGGATGCGCATCACCAATACCTGTGCCGGTGCCGACACAAAGCACTCCCGCGTGTAGACTGCCTGCCCCACCTGGTAGCGGCTGCGAACGGTGGCGGTGTCCAGATCCAACTCCAGGTGGTAGTCTTCGTGGCGCTGAATCCCCTCGTGCTTCACCCGCAGGTAGCCCAGCGGAAGGTAGGATTGCGAGAACGGCCCTTGAATGGCCTTCGCTGCCTGGGTGGATTCGGCGTACTTCCTCTCAAACAATAGCCGCCGCACTCTGGGCAGTGCCTCCAACGCCTTGGGGTTCGACGTGTCCCGCGGATAGCCGCTCCAGAGCGTATCCTCGTTCAACTGCAGCACTTCATCCTGGACGCCACCGAATACCATGGCGCCCAATCGCCCGTTGCCAATGGGGAGGGCTGCGTTCCAGTTCTCGGCCGGCTGCTGATAGCGAAATCGCCACTGCGTCCAGTCTTCGCCCACTGCCCCTTGATTCCCGCCAGCATCCTGCGCAAAGGCCATCGGCGCGGTCACGGAAGCCCCCAGAAATCCACGTCGCGTCCACGCTGCTGCACTTCTCATGCTCCCGTTGTCTTCCATCGCAATCCACTCCTACTCTGGCATCCACGTTACCCGGAATTCAGCGTCCATGCCCTCGGTCTCCGCATAAATCGCCTCCCTCGAGTTCGGTGGCGCATCGGGTACGGTCGCGTGCACCAGCCGCAATCTCCCCGGCCCCTCAATGCGCAACCGGAATCGCCGTCCACCGATAATCGCGGGAATCTCCGCCGCACCTTCCGATGTCCATTGGTAAGCGTCCTTCCAATAGCCGAACGGAGGGGCTATCCGGCTTGCGCTGTCTGGTAGCGTGGCCTTACCCTGCAGGTTCACGATCACCCCAAGCCGGTGCTGCTGTCCGTCCGTAGTGGAGACTTGCGTCGTTTCCGTCAGGGTGCCTTCTACGATGGACAGCGTTCTCGTGGCGTGCACCTGAGGCCGGTACCGCGACTGCCTCGCAGTCACTGTCGCCTGTCGATGATCAAATGACAGCAGCTCGCCTTCATGCCAGCCCTGTTGCCCTTCTCCGTCCACAACCGGCACATTGTGTGCCCATGCACCCGTGTAATAGCCGGCATGCAGTGGAGAGCCATAGCCCACCGTGCCCGCATCGTGGGTGACATCAATATCCCCGAAGTGCGCTTCATAGCTAAGCGCCTCTGCCTGCGCATGGGAGCGGTCAATCTGCCCGTAGTGGAAGAACACTTGCCAGCCATCCTTACGCAGCATGGCGAAGCGGGTGGATTCCAGGTTTTTGCTGCCAGAAGGCGGGGGCATCGCCGCACCTGACTCCGAGCTGTCATCGGGCGGATCCAGCAACGTGTCCCACCCGCGCGAAGCCCGGGCGCGCTCCAACCCCAGATGCGTCGGAAACACCCTGCGCGCCGATGCCAGCAGTGCAAGGTCCGGTACGCGCCGGAAGGCCCCCGTGGTATCCGCCGGTGTGGGCAGCTTGCCGTTGTCGAATCGGATCTGCATGGGAGCAAGCATCAGGTTCTCTACCGCTGCCGCCTCCGCCCGAAGCTCTTCCAATCGTCCTCTCAGCCCGGCCATCGTAAACAGCGGGAGGAAGGCCGTCACCACATAGCTGTTGTAGCCCAGTGACTGTTCCAGCCAGAAATACTCACTCGTGATGCCATCACGCACCTGGCGGCGCACGCCGAATTCCCCATCCACTGCGAGTGTCCACAGATGGTTGTCACCCGTGTAGATGGCCGCCATTGCCATGGCCGATCGCTGCCAGCAGGCAATGTTGTGGACCCGCTGCAGCGTTTCGTTCAGCAGTAATGCCGTGGGCCGGAACAGGGCGTCGATCCAATGCTGCCGCCGTGCTGCCCATCCCGGCTGCTGCGCGGCAGGCACCTCGCCTTCCAGTAACCGGGCGGTCTCCAGAAAGCGCACCAGCATGGTGGCGTCATCCAGGCTCTGGTGCATCAGGCGCGACTTGCTCTTGCTGGTTTGGATCGGCCATCCTTCATAGTTACTGGCGTAAAAATCTAGTTGACCAGCCGCCCAATCGAAGTAGCGAATCTCCCCGGTTAGCCGCCATAACCGTGCCGCTTCCACCATGTAGCTACCGTTGCGGGAACGTAATCCAAACACCCATCCGCCGAAGACCTTGGGAGGCGCATCTCGCGGCGGCTCAGAAGTCCACTCCAGAAACCCTCCATCAGTGGGACGAACAAAGTCGTGCCACCAGCCGGCGACGTACTCCGCCTTGTCGCGCGGTTCCGCCGCCCAGGAGTCCACCTCCGCGCGCCTCGCCTGAAGCCATTCCGTCCAGGCAGCATTGCTGAGTAGCCGCTGCCTGGCACCCTGCCAATCCTCCACCGGAGTTCGCACCGGCGACCCCTTGGCGTCATGAACCTTCATCTCCCGGAAGGCCATCTCCGGGGCTGGCTTGGGAAATCGTTCCGCCGCAGAAATTGCCGGCATCAGCACACAACAGCAGATCAGGACGCAGAGAGGGATCAGCAGACGGCGTATCACACCTGCATCCTACAGCAATCTGCTGTAACCGAGGAAGACAACCATCCAGGCTGCCGCTACTGCGGTGCGAAGATCAAGGGCCGGAACACCGCAGGGTTATGGAATGATGGCGTACCCGTGGGAATCCATGCGGCAAAAATGGCATCCTTCTTTGGGTCCTGAGGACCATGCGGCCGTTCGATCCGATACAGGTTGAACCGCCACGCATCGCCAGGCCGGGGCGGCGACTTCGCCCGCCCCTCCTTCACTGCGGGTAAACTGCGGAAGCCCCGCCAGGGCAGCCGCAGAATGGCCGTCCACCCGCCCGGATCGTCTCCCGCAGCCGGTCGCATCCGTACCGCCGATTCAATGCCTGCATGGTCCCACTCCAGGATGCTCTTCACATTCGGAACGCCGCTCTCCATCCGTACATCGCACAGCACGTTGGCCGGGCTGATCTCATACTCCGCGTAGTTCTTTCCGGTGCCATCCAGGTCAATGAAGATCTCCACGACTTCCTCTTCCCACAAGTGCTCATCGCGCTTGGTCATGGTGTGCCACGGAGCAGGATCCTGGATGTCAAAACGCAGCCACAGGTCACGGTCATTCCACAGCGCGCGGAAGGTAGTCCTATAGCCTTGCGGACCCCACTCCACCACTTGCGCATTGCTCCATGGACGATCCGAAAACGCCTTCAGGTTCACCGGGCCCCTGGATACCTTGCGAACCATATAGCTGGGCGCTTGGCTATCCTGCCCCCATCCCGCCAAAACCGTACATGCCAGCGCGATCATCAACGCAATCGTCGTTTTCATGACTGCAACCCCATCACACGATCGATGTTTTGGTGGTAGATCTTCCGCAGGATCTGGTCGGGAAGCCCCAGTCCGTAAATGTTCCAACGGCCCTGCGGCGGCACCGGCGCGGGCGCGTAGTCGAAGTACTCGTCTTCGGTTTCCAGGAAGCGGTAGTAGATCTTGTAGAGATCGTCGCCGAAGATCTGCTGCGGCACATTGTAACCCTTGGGAATGGCGTCGGTGCCGAACATGCAGCGGTCCTGATAGCGATCAATAAACTTGCGTGAAGTTCTGGGCGCACGGCCCAGTTCGCCAATGCGTGCTCCCATCTCCACATGGGTATTCGGAAACTTGTCCAGCCACTCACCTACCAGCGCCTGGTTCTCCGCATTATTGCCCCAGTGCAGCAGAATGAACGTGGTCTTGGGGTGCCGCGCCAGCACCCGGTTACGCGCCTCCATCAGTTGCATGTGCGTTGGATAGTCCTTGCCATGGAAGCTCCAGTCCGGGTGGTTGTTCAGTTCCTCAAAGCGCTCGTTGTTGCGGTCAGTGGTGTAGAAGAAGGCCTCGGGGTCTGACACATGCATGAACACCGGCAGATTGAGGGCGGCGCACACCTCCCAGGTAGGGTCAAAGCGCCGGTCATCTACCGTCACCAGCTTGCCTTGGGCGTCGCGCAGGTAAAGGCCCAGGGTCTTCAGAATCTTCAGCCCGCGTGCCCCCGCCTTGGCATCACTCTCAATCGCGTCAGCCTGCATCCTCGCGTAGTTCGGCTCATTGAAGCGATGCCATTGCGGCTCCACTAGAGTAATGAAGCGGCCAGGATGCTGCCTGTCGAAACGAGTGTGGCTCTCCAGAAAACCCTTGCCGAAGCCGCCGGTCAGGTTGATCATCGTCCGGATATTGCGGCGGTTCATCACCTCCAGAAGTTCTTCCGGCGTAGCGCTGAATTGCAGGCCCGCTCCATCCAGCGTCTTGGCGGAAAAGCTCCAGTGCGTATGCACGTCCACCACCGGGAACTTCGCCCGCTCTACGGTTGTTTGGGGAACGTGGAGCATGCTCTTGGGCTGAAAGTCCTCCAACAGCAATGCTTCTTTGGGTCTACCGACACGACGGCTGATGCTGTCGGTTTGGGCACTCGCGGCACGGGTGGCAAGGGGGCTGGCGGCAAGCGCAGCCAGCAGACTACGGCGCTTCATCAAAGTGTAACTCCTGAAGGCTACCGTATCACGGCGCGCGGTCCGGGTGATCGCATGCGGGTGCGCATCAGCACGAGCGGTATGTCCACGAATTGCCCAGCCAATGCCAGCGCTAGCGGCGGACTAAGACCTCGCGAATCTGGTCCCTGCTCAGGAAAAACTTCACTGACGTGAACCGCTCAAACAGCATCTCGATGTTGCGGTTGGTGAACAGCCGGTGCTGCCGGTTGCGGCCCGTGTCCATCACCAACAGGCTTTGCTGGTCGTGGAGCTTGTAGTGGTGAACGGGGACGGCTTCCGCGGCGGAGTCCGTGTGGAAAATAACAAATGCCGTACCACCTGGGCGCAGGATTTCGTACAGCCGGTTCACCACGGCCCGCTGTGCGTCCGGGGACAGCCACTCCAACCCGTCCCAAAGCAGGACAGCATCCACGCTGGCGGGCTCATGGTTCAGTGAGGACCGGAGGAAGTCCTGAATTCGATCCGGGCTGGAGATGCGTGGGTCCTCATCGCCGCCCAGGCCGAAGATGTTCTCCACTGCCTTGGGTAGACTATCGGCATAAAGCCGGTGGCCCAAACCCGTGATAAAGGCCACATTCTGCTCACAGGAGCCTGAGAAATCCAGCACGGTCAAGCCAATCTGGTCACGAACGCTTTCCAGAAACTCCTGAACGGCGCTGCTTTGGCGGAGCGCGGAAGAGGGATCACGCGAAGGCTCCTGCATTGCCCGGGTTCCTGCATTGCCGCCCGTGCGCGGCTTTGAGAGTGCGCCGAACCAGTTTCGAAGATCTGGAAGCATTCTGGTTCACCTGCATGCGATAGCAGGGTGTTGCTTGTGCCAAACACCCCGCCATTCGCCAAGCACCTAGGCCTTCACAACCGGCTTCGAATTCGCATCTACCGGCGGCGTCGGGCTTGCCACGGATGCAGCAACTGGAATTGCTGCCGTGACCGGAGCCTTAGCCGGCTGTGGCTTCGGTTCCGGCTTAATGATGTCGATACTACCCTTGAAGAACGCCCCATCTTCAATCACAATCCGCGCCGTACGGATGTCACCCACCAACTTGGCCTCTTTGCGGATGTCGATCCTTTCGGTCGCCTCCACATTGCCTTGCACGTTGCCAAAAACTACGACCTCGCGTGCGCGAATGGTGGCTTGGATCTTGCCATTTGGCCCGATGGTGAGCTTGCTTTCAGTCAACTCCACCGTGCCTTGAATTTCCCCATCGATGTACAGATCTTCCCGGCTCTGGATCTCACCCTTTACCAACACCGCCTTGCCTACCATCGCAGGTCCTTGGGAAGCGTACACCGCGCCCGTTGGGGCGCTGGGTGCGGCGGGAGGCCGCTCACGCATTGGTTCTGGCGCCGGCGGAGTATACACCGGTGCGGGTTCGTCTTCTCTGCCTCTTTGTCTTCCTGACCACATGGACATTGGGATTCCTCCTGGATGGCTGGCTGTCTCGAAATCTATGGCACGTACACCTCACTCCTGCCAACGCGGTTGGAAGTTGCCGCCAAGACGGCTGGAGTGGATGCTTCGTCACCACGCGGGTGGATGGGTAGGGCGAGCTCAGCAGACCATTTCTGGAAACTAGCGAAATGTCGCCGCTGGCTCTTCGTCCATGGTAAGGGTAGCACCACGGCGAAAGCAATAACCTCACCGGGCAGCATCCTGGGCGGTTGGCACACGCGGCTGCTCCACTCCCGATACCCCGTGTCCCTCTGCAATTCAGGTCCGCGCTGCTTCCATTACTTGAATTCGTTGCTGGTGGTTGTGCCACAGATAAATTGATCAGGTTTTAACCAATACGTAATCGGAATGTAACCCAACTCTAGCTACCCTTTGAGTCGGTGCGCATCTTTCCAAAAGGTGTATCGAGATGAAAATGAAATTCACAATCCTTGCTGTCCTCCTCGCTTTTGCGGCTCCGCTCTTCGCACAGTTTGAAACCTCAACAGTGCTGGGGACGCTTACCGATGCTTCTGGGGCGAGTGTGCCTCAAGCTCGCATGAAGCTCACAAACATTAACACGGGTGTTTCTGCTGAGCGACTTACGGACGACCGTGGCAACTATGAGTTCTTCAACGTAAGGGTTGGGCTTTATGTTCTCGAGGCGGAAGCCGCAGGATTTCAACTCGCACGCATTGATAAGATTAATGTGGGAGTTAATGTTCGTCAACGTTTGGACATTGTTATGCAGGTCGGACAGGTATCGGAAACCGTAGAGGTATCCGGTGCAGCTCTTACCTTGGAAACAGATTCCAGTGCACGTGGCCAGAGTATTCAACAGAAACAGATCGTGGAATTGCCGCTGAACGGTAGACAGTATTCAAGTCTTGTACTACTTACCACCGGTGTACGCGCATCGGGGCTATCCACTGGAGGCTTCACCCCACGCGAGGGCTCCTTCAATGTTAACGGCCTTCGCAGCACATTTAACAACTTTTTGTTGGACGGCATGGACAACAACGCCTACGGAACCAGCAACCAAGGCTTCTCAAATCAGGTGATGCAGCCTCCACCCGATGCCGTTGCCGAGTTCCAGGTTGTTACCAACAACATGAGCGCGGAGTTTGGCAGAACCGGTGGGGCGGCCATCAACGTGGCTTACAAGAGCGGCACCAATGAGTTTCACGGCTCCATGTGGCACTTCCTTCGCAACCGCGCTTTGAACGCGACTGGCTTCTTCCGTCCCCGTAATAACGAGAAGCCGCCCTTCAACCGGAACCAGTTCGGCTTCACCTTCGGCGGACCTGTTGTAAAGAACCGCGCATTCTTTTTTGTGGATTATGAAGGCTTTCGTCAGATCCGCCGCGTCGTGCGCCTCAGCACTTTGCCAACCATGACGGAGCGTCAAGGAATCTTTCCCTCGGCAGTGCGCAACCCTGTCACCGGCCAAACCTTCACGGCAAATACGCCCATTCCGGTTTCGCAAATCTCCCCCTTCGCCCGCACCGTTCTCAGTAACCTGCCTGAACCGAACCTTCCCGGCGCGGCGAACAATTTCTCGCTGCTGCAGGGCTTCCAGGACAATACGGACAAGTACAACGCCAAGTTTGATTACAACCTCACCGACAACCTGACAGGCTTCGTCCGCGCTGGCCAGCGCAAATCCAACATCTTCGACGAACCGAACATCCCTGGTGCCTCCGGCGGCGACGGAAACGGCTTCACCGATGTCATCAACCAGCAGCTGGCAACCGCCCTCACATGGAGCCCTACCAGCACGCAACTTCTGGAATTCCGGTTCGGCGTATCGCGCACGATTGCCGGCAAAGCGCCTCCGGGTTTGGGAGCGAATACCATGCTGGACGTCTACGGGATCCCAGGCCTGCCCTCTGACCCTCGCGTCGCTGGAGGCTTGACTACCCAGCTCATTACCGGCTACACCTCTCTGGGGCGGCAGGCCACCAACCCGCAGTGGCAATACCCCACCATGTGGAACCCCAAAGTGAACTGGTCTCGTTACCTGGGAGCGCACTCTCTGAAGGCGGGTTATGAGTACCAGCGGGTTCACACGGAAATTCAGGACGTCAATCCGCTTTACGGCCAAGACCGCTACAACGGACAATTCAGTCGCCCAACCGGGGCATCCTCAGCCAACTTTTACAATCTTGCCGACTTCATGTTCGGTCTCCGCGACCGCCTTCGATTGACGAATCTGTTGGTTGCCAATTACCGGCAGGCTCAGCATTTCCTTTACTTGCAGGATGACTGGCGGGTGACCCGAAAGCTCACCCTGAACCTCGGCTTGCGTTACGAGTACGCCACGCCGCAATGGGAACGGGACAACATTCTCACCAACTTTGACCCTGCCTCCAACTCTTTGGTCCAGGCGACTTCCGGTAGCGTGGCCGACCGAGCCCAAATCAATCCGGATCGGAACAACTTCGCTCCCCGCATCGGCCTTGCCTATTCCCTCGACCGCAAGACCGTCATCCGTAGCGGTTTCGGCATGAACTACATCCACTTCCACCGTGCGGGAGGCGGGAACATCCTGGCCATCAACGGTCCCCAAGTGGTAAACGCTGTCGTGAACCAGACACCTGTACTTGCCAACGGACAGCCGAACCCGGGCTTCCTCATGACAACACAGGGCTACCCTGCCGGCCTTACCGCACCAAGCACCTTCAATCCGCTGCTTGCCAACATCACACACATGCCGCGGGATTGGCGTACTAGTTCCGTACTTAGCTGGTTCTTCTCCGTGCAGCGTGAGCTCGCCACCAACACGCTGTTGGACGTTGCCTATGTGGGCAACCGATCCAACGGTCTACTGTACTTTGCTGATTTCAACCAGGCCCGCACTCTCACGGACGCGGAATTTGCCCTACCGGCGGCGCAAAGGCCGTCGCTTCAGGCCCGGCGTCCAATCCAGGGCTTTGCCGACATCACCTATGCCTTCCCTGGCGGATGGAGCAACTACAATAGCCTCCAGGTTCGGCTTGAGCGGCGTTTTTCGACGCTGTTCCTGATGAACTCGTTTACTTACTCAAAGGCCCTGGACAACGGATCAGGAGCGCTCGAAGGCCCCAACGGCAACGCATCCGCCCCGCAGAATTTCTACGATTTGGCAGCGGAGAAGGGGCCCAGCGCCTATGACCAGACCTTAACCAACATCACTACCATTACCTATGAGATGCCTTTTGGTAAGGGCCGGCGCTGGCTCTCCAATGCAGGTGGTTTCACGAACGCTGTGCTTGGCGGATGGAACATCAGCACCATCAACAACTGGTGGTCTGGCGCGACCGTCAATATGTTCTACACTCCAGGCAGCGCCGTTCAGGTCTCGACCATTGGCCCGGACTGGCGCGGCGCCCCTCGTTACCGCCCCAACGTGTCCGGGGACCCTTTGCTACCCCAGGAGAGCCGGACGGGGATCTTCTATCTGAATCCTGCTACCGTGACTCTGCCCTCGGGCGCGTCACCCTTTGGCAACGCGGGCCGAAATCTGGTACGGATGCCTGTGTTCTTCCAGAATGACCTTGCCATCTCCAAAGACTTTCCACTTCCAAGGGAGGCCTGGAAGCTGCAGTTTCGCACTGAGGTCTTCAATCTCACCAACAAAACCAACTTCTTCTCCGTGCAGTCAAACCGCAACAGTCCTGCTTTTGGGCAGTTCCTGAATACCTTTGACCCACGGCTTGTCCAGTTCGCGTTGCGGTTGCAGTTCTAAGCAGACCGGACTTGCATTCTCCATGGGACGGTGGGCGGCCAGATTGGCCACGCCCTCCGTCCCATCTTCGTTTTTGGCTTTCCTACGCCAATCCCAGGGGCCTTAGCATGATTCCTCAGGCGCCAGTGCACTGGTCCTTCGTCGGTGTCTGAGATAATTGAGGGGTGTCAAGAAATAAGGGGCACGGCCTCGCGCAACAACGCATCGAAAAACAACTGCTGGTGCTGAAGCAGATTTCCCGCTTCATCGCCAAGGAGATGTCCGTACACGATGTGCTGGATGGAGTTGTGCATCAAGTGGTGTCGTACCTCAGCTGCGATTCATGCTTCCTCTACGTAAAGGACGGCGACGAATTGGTGCTATGCGCCACGCACGACCGCCCGGTGAGCGACTTGGGCAACATCCGTCTTTGCTTGAGCGAGGGTCTCACTGGCTGGGTTGCGCGCGAACGGCGCCTGTTGGCCCTGCCTAGAGAGGCTTTCAAGGACCCACGGTTCAAGACATTCACGAATCTACCTGAGGATTCCTATGAGGCGTTTCTTTCCGCCCCCGTGATCTGCATGAACCGCGTCCTTGGAGTGGTGAATGTACAGTATCGCCAGACCCACGATCACACCGGCGATGACATGGAATTCCTCACGACGGTTGGCGAGTTGCTGGGCTGCTATTTGATGTTGACGCTCATTGAGCCCGGCACCGTGGAAGGTGCCCACCTGGTGAATAGCGTCATGACCAACAGCAGCGGACCAAGCGCCGGGAACGGTTCACCCGATGCCGTCGTCTCACAAAAGGGAAGCAACCAATGAGAGTGATGTCGACAGGATGGATGCGAATACTGGCTGCACTGCTGATGAGCGCTTTGCTGCAAGTGCATGCCGCAGACAGTTGGGAACTGCAGTATCAGCATGTAGACAAAGAGTTTGATCTGCGGCTGGTGGACGTCGCCTTCATTGACGCTCAGCGAGGAGTTGCCATTGGTTTCATTGAGTCCCGGACCCGCGAACGGCAACGGCCGGTGAACCTCGTCACCACCGATGGCAAAACATGGAAACTGGTGGAGGTGAAGAAGTACTGCAGTGACATCTTTGCCCTCAGTAGCGGAATTCTGTTCGCTGCCTGCGATGACGGCGTTTACCGTTCCGATGAACTCGGTAGCGATTGGAAACGCGTTGCCCGGCTGAAGGACATCGAGGCCGTCTGGTTTCTCAATGAGCGCTATGGCTTCGCCGTGGGGGCGGGCAAGAGCTTCTACGAAACACAAGACGGCGGACAACGCTGGGCGCCTGTGGCCACCGTTCCATCCATCAGCACGAATTCAGATTACACTACCCTTCGCCACATCCACTTTGTGAACGGGAAACAGGGCTTTGTCACCGGTTGGAGCCGTCCCCCAACAAACCGGGATCGAGTTCCAGATTGGCTGATTCCCGACCGCGCCACCCGGCAGCGCGACACCCCACATATCAACGTGTTTGCGGATACCTCCGACGCCGGCGCTAACTGGAGGGCACAGGAAGTCTCGATGTTTGGTGAAGTAGTGAGTACCAAGATGGGACCCGATCAGATCGGCCTTACCCTTGTCAATTTCTCCAATGGGTTCGAGTATCCTGCCGAACTGCACTATTTCGAGTGGCCAAACGGAGGGATGCACCGCGTATATCGGGAGAAGCGGCACGCGATCACGGATATCGCGATCCCTGAGAGGGGTCCTGTTTACTTCGTGGCCGTGGAGCCCACAGGCCAACTCTACTGGAGCCCAATCCCGGGCAGGTTGAGGGTTATGCGATCAGCCGATTTCCAGTCATGGGAAGAAATGAAGGTGGACTATCGCGCCTCCGCCCGCCGTGCCGTGCTAGAAGCCTATGATACGGAGAACGTGTGGATGCTCACCGATACCGGCATGGTATTGAAACTCAATCGGGGCGGGGGAGTGCTTCCGTCGCGGCAGAAGTACGCGCCGCCAGCCATTGAGCCGCCGAAGGATTGAGTGCTGCTGCCGCGACCGCGGCAGTCATTCGCATGTGATCCCGCTGTCCAGTGCCTTTCGTTACGGAAGGCCCGCCACCACCAGTCGAGGGTCAGGAATCGAGGGCGTTTGCGCTTCGATGGTCTGCATGCCCAACCGGCGCCGCGCCTCATTCAGATTTCCCAGCGCCAGCAACGGGTTCCCTCTCGATAACTCGGCGGAGGCGACGGCAAACCGTGCCTCATGTAGGCCAGACTGCCGTACCAGAGCCTGGCGCTCACGCAGCACTTCATCCAAAGAACTCGTCGTGTTATTCTCGCTGCCTCCCAGGTTTGCGCCTCGCACCTCGAATGTTCCCGTGAGCACCTCCGAGGGACTGACCGGTATCGGAGATGGACTAACCTTGGAGATAAAGGGAGTTGGACATTCCTGGGTCCTGACATTAAACCGCGCAAAGGCAGCCTTGTCATTCCACACGGGACTTGTGGAATCATTGCCCACGAGCCACATCTGGGTGGTAGTAGGAGCAGGTGGAGTATAGTTCAGCAGGTATTTTAACCAGCGATTGGCAGCCCCAACGAAGTATCCTTCGAGCTCTGGTCCAGCGATCAGGCTAGCCACCCCAATGTGGCGCAGATTGACTACTCCCACACTTACTATATTGAAGGGAGCACCGAAAGTTGGACTTCTCCGATTAAGATTCCCGCGTCAGGGTCACCAGAGATGGTGAATACGGACGTATTGTTCGAGAGCTCAAAGAGTTGGAACTTCCCTAGTTGCGGCTCGTAGCTGTAGACAACACCCACAAATTTCGCGTTGGGATTGGTTGTCGGCGAGAGCATAAGCAATTGAGGCTCGTTGGTCACCGCCAAAGCTGTAATGAGGTCGTCTACGGCTTGCCGTGCAGTAGTGGCAGGCGCAGTCTGCAGACCTTGCCACGCTGGAGATAGCGGAACCGCCAGGCAAAGCATCAATTCATCGGCAATGGACAGATCCGAAGGGTTTGGCAACGGGCCCTGCACATACTGGTCGAACAGGGCTCCAAACTGCGCTGCGGGCTTGGTTTTGTAGTAACAGATCGAATACAGGGCGCCGCCAAGCTGTCGCGCTGATCCACCTCCGACAGAACGGCGCAGCGAATTTACGCCCACCCGAAAGCCGGTGTCTACCTTCTGCGTGACGGAGGATGGATCGAACTTGCCAATAGCATAGGTGGAGAAGTGGCTGGTCTCGAAAGTTACCTGGCCCTGCGTGCGGTCAAATGCCTTGGGTGAGATCGCCTTGAACTTCTGCTCTGAGGGGCTCCAATAAAGCACAACGGGGACCTCGGTGGGGCTGAAGGCAACCTGCACAGGAACCGTAATGGAGACCGGGCTCGCGAAGTTGGTCAGTCCACCGGCGTCAAATTCAAACACCTTGCTTGCCAGGGCCGCCGTTCCAAGCACAGGCGCGGGCGGAGTGTCAGTGTAGCTGATGCTCACCGCAACTCCACCATCGGGCAAGGCTTTCTCCGGAATAGTGATCGTGGTGCCGGCGATCGGACTTTCAGGGTTGATCACTGCCACCGTACCGCCGGATGCGAGGACCACTGTATATGCCTCAAACGGCGCCAGGACGCTTAGCTCCAGGAATGAGCCGGGACCGCCGGCGATGGAGATGTGCAGTATGCTGCCAGAACTGCGGAGGTGGAATCTGTTGCTCGAAAGTGTTTGGGCTACCCGTCGTCCTCGTGAATAGTTCCGGTCCGAGTATGGCTACCGAGGCAGCCGCCTGCAGCGATACAGCGAGAAGTCCAAGAATGGCGATTAGAATTCTCATTGAAGCATTTCCCATTGATGCTCGTCCTGACTTTGGCAATGGCAAATGCCAGCGTCAGCATGAAGCAGTTGATGTGATACACCGCTGGGCCTGCGATGAGAATTTCATCCCCGTTCCTTGCGCGGCGTTACTGGAATGGCGCAAGGATCAGGGAAACGGGGAAACGAAATCCGAAATCAGTACTCGTAGCACTCGATTTGGGTCAGGAGAGGGGAAAGACAGGCTGGTCTAAAAAGAGGAAGCCCGCCAAGTGGGGGCTTGGCGGGCTGGGGTGCCTTCCGGGGGGTACCGGAAGGCTGGGGTAAAGGTGGACTGTTGGGTTTGATGGCCCGATTTGGGGGTTGAAGGCCCGTTGGGGGTTGAAGATGCCCCGTAATGGGATAAAGAATGATTGGGCGACGTCCTACTCTCCCACACACTTACGCATGCAGTACCATCGGGGCTGAGGGGCTTAACT
>DAISIM010000015.1:0-108726 GCA_036821995.1 Bryobacteraceae bacterium | reverse complement strand
GCCGTCACATCCACGAAGGCCTGCGGTACAGTCACCCGCGTGGTGCGCCCAGGCAGTTCCTGGCCTCGCTCCCTGGCCAGGAACCCATGGGTGATGATGTCCCTTTCCTTGGTGCTGTGCTCCTGCAGCACTCCAAACAGGCAATGATGATTGGTTGCGATCAGCCCGGTCTCGCTCACAAAGGACGCTGAGCAGCCACTGATGTTGATGGCCGCACTCAGCAGCCCACTGCCCTTCGCGGGGTCCCATAGTGCCTTCGGTTCCATCCGCAGACCCATCGCCCGCAGTTCGGCCTCCTGAATTTCCAGCATTTGCGAGGGCGTCCACTTGCCCTCCTCAGCCTTCAGCCCAACCAGGGCGGAAACACAAATCAGCACAACCGCGAGGAGTCTCATATCCTTCAGCTTATCTAAAGGATGCACACCCGCTGTGCAGTTTGCGATCCTTGACTGAGCATGTCTCCACCGGACATGTTCCCTTCACCTGAAAATTGAAGCAGTCACCCATGTCCCAAGCCGATCCCCTCATTGATTTCCGAAACATCACGGTAATGCGCAGTGAGCGCGCCGTGCTTGCGAACTTCTCACTGCGCATCAATCGCGGCGAGCATGTCGCCATCCTGGGTCCGAATGGATGTGGCAAGTCCACACTCGTCAAGACCATCACCCGTGATCTATATCCGCTGCACCGCCCCGACGCTTCTGCCCGCATCCTGGGTCAGGAGCGCTGGCGGCTCTTTGATCTGCGCCACCACTTAGGACTTGTCTCCCACGACCTCGCCAACCTCTGCAACCGCCCCATCAAGGGCCTGGAAACCGTATTGAGCGGCTACTACGGCAGCATCGGGCTGATGATGGCAGCACCACCTACCACCGAGATGCTGGCCAAGGCTCATGCCCTAATGGAAGAGTTCGACATCACCCACCTTGCCGATCGTTGGCTGGATGAGCTTTCTTCTGGGGAAGCCCGGCGGATCCTCATTGCCCGCGCCCTTGTCCACGATCCCGAAGCGCTGCTCTTCGACGAACCCAGCACCAGCCTCGACTTCGCCGCTCAGCGCGAACTGGTGGCCGTACTCCGCCGCCTTGCCCAGCGTGGCGTATCCCTGGTTCTGGTCACTCATCACCTCGCCGACATCATTCCCGAAATCCAGCGCGTGATTCTGATGCGCAAGGGCGAGATCATCGCCGATGGCGCCAAGGAATCGCTGCTCACCACAGCGTCGATGGAAAGTCTCTTTGGAACCGCCGTTGAAGTGGTACACCACGATGGTTACTACCATGCCTGGTGGCGCACCGGTGCCTAGCCCAAATCCGCCGCGAAATCGGCGCCTCGACACAAACTGCCCGCAGCCCTCGCCCCGCCATTGCTATACTACGGTTGTTTGGAGTTCGCCCGGCCTGTCCCCGCGCCCCTCGCCCCTGTTGGTTGCCTCCATCTGCTCAATGCAACTTAATCCCGTGCCACCTTGCACGGAGGCAGGAAGATTCCCGATGACGCACCTCCACCGCATGCTGCTCACCGCCGCACTGCTGCTTCCTTTCGCAATCATCCCCGCGTTCTCTCAGGGGCAGGACCCCGCACTCCTTGCCAAAGCCAAGGACATCCACCACCGCGTGCTGAAGCTCGACACCCATGTGGACATTGACCCCGCCAATTTCACCAAAGAGTGCAACTACACCCAACGCCTCACCACCCAGGTAAACCTGCCCAAGATGGTGGACGGCGACATGGATGTCTCGTTCTTCATCGTCTATGTCGGCCAGCGCCTACCTACGGAGGAAGAGTACGCCTATGCCTATGAGCAGGCCATCGAAAAGTTCGAAGCCATCCACCGCTTCACCAAGGAGATTGCTCCGGATTCGATTGGTTTGGCCGTCACCCCCGCTGAGGTACGCAGCCTGCATCGCCAAGGCAAGCGCATTGCAGTGATCGGCGTTGAAAACGGTTACCCCATCGGCACCGACATCCGGCGCGTGAAGGAGTTCTATGATCGCGGTGGCCGCTACATGTCCCTGGCCCATAACGGGAACAGCCAGTTGGCTGATTCCAACACCGGCGAGGCCTCCGGCTACACCTTCAACAACGGCCTGTCGCCGCTGGGCCGCCAGGTAATCGCAGAGATGAACCGTCTGGGGATGATGATTGACCTATCGCATCCCTCCAAGGGAGCCAACCTCGAATCCATCCGGTTGTCCAAGGCACCTGTAATCGCATCGCACTCCAGCGTTCGCGCCTTAGCCAACCACAGCCGCAACATGGACGACGAGCAACTGCTTGCGCTGAAGAAGAACGGCGGCGTTATCCAGATTGTGGGGTTTGCCTCGTACCTGAAGACCGACTCGAAGGAGCGGACTCAGGCCATCGCAAAGTTGCGCGCGGACATGGGCTTCGGCGGCAGCGGAGCCGCGAGTTCCTTCCGGCCACATCCCCCCAGCAATCGTGCCTGCCCCGTGGAGAATCCCAACCCCAGCGCATCGCCGGCAGACCCCACCTCGCGCATGCGATCCATGTTCCTCAGCCGCCTGCCGGCTGACCGCCGCGCCGAATACGAGAAGCGCATGGCGGAAATCGATGCCAAGTTCCCGCCCATTCCGCGCGCCAGCGTGCAGGATATGGTGAACCACATCGATTACGCGGTAAAGCTCATGGGCATTGACCACGTTGGGATCTCTTCTGACTTCGATGGCGGCGGCGGCATCGACGGTTGGAACAGCGCCGCTGAGGCTTTCAACGTCACGCTGGAACTCGTCCGTCGCGGCTACACCGAAGAACAGATTGGCAAACTCTGGAGCGGCAACCTCCTTCGCGTCTGGGAAGACGTTGAGAAGGTGGCCAAGGATCTCCAGAAACAGTAACCATCCTTATCGGCGCTACTCCAGGTAGAACACTTCCTCAAACATCGGGAAGCGTTCTCCTGGTTCCAGCATCTCCATGGGGGCAAACAGCGGAGCCATGAATTGCTGCCAGCGCTGGTTCACTGGGTCTGCATCCAACTGCGCCCAGGCAGCCTCGAAGTCCTCCACACGCAGCACCAGCAGCAACTCCTCACCGCGCCGGAAGATGGAGTAGTCTGAGATTCCCACTTCCTTCAGTTTGGCCAGCAGTTCAGGCCACACCCTCCGGTGCTCTTCCTCGTACCGGGCAATCGCCTCCGGCTTCACGCGCAGGCGAAAAGCATAACGCGGCATGGCAGCCTCCCTCATGGATCTGGTGTGTCCGGTCTACCGGGGAGCTTCACGCAACTGGACTTCCAACTGCATCTTGCGCCCTTCGCGCAGGATATCAAAGCGAACGCGATCGCCTACGCGCTTTTTGGCCATCACCCGCTTCAGCACATCAGAGCTGCTCACTGGACGCCCATCCACCCCCGTGATGAAGTCACCACCCCACGGCACCCGGTAGTTGCCTAGCTGCATCAGGCTACTTGCACCACGCATCCCGCCTAGCGCCGCGGAACCACCTCGAACCGCTTCCACCACCAGATAGCCTCCATCCTCCGGCAACTCCAGATAGCGGGCCAGTTCCCTGTTGACAAAGTGCGAGCGTAAGCCCAGCCAGGGGCGGACGAACTCGCCGCGCTCCTGATACACCTCCAGCATCGCCTTGGCCCGGCTAATGGGCATCGCGAAACCAATTCCGATATTGCCGCCCGCTCCATAGATGGCCGTGTTAATGCCTATCACATCACCGTGGGAATCAAGCAGTGGCCCCCCGCTGTTCCCTGGGTTGATGGCTGCATCAGTTTGGATCACGTCCTCCAGCACCGTGTCGCGGCCCGATGGCAAACTGCGCCCCAATGCCGACACAATGCCCGTGGTAAGCGTTCCGCCCAGGCTGAATGGATTGCCAATCGCCAGCACTTTTTGGCCTACCTTTAGGTTGTCGCTGTCGCCAAGCTTCAGAAAGGGCAGTTTTCTTCCGGCCTCCACCTTCATCAGAGCTAGATCGTTTTCGGGATCTCGCGCCAGCACACGGGCGCGGAACCTGCTTTGGTCCATCAGGGTCACTTCCACCCGGTCGCCATCGGCGGATAGCACGTGATTGTTGGTGAGAATCAGGCCGTCCTCATGGATTAGAAATCCTGAGCCCGCACCTTCCCGTGGCACCACCTCCAGCCAGAAATTCTGGGTAAACTCTACGCTGGTGATGTTCACCGTCGCAGGATTGGCCCTCTGGTAGATGTCGATGTTGTTCATCTCGTCCGCGCTGAGATCCGCGCTGCGGGCAACTTCGTTAGCTGTGAACACGGGTCCCGTGATCAGACTGTTGGCTCTGCCAGCCGGTACAGCGTCTGGAGCAAGCGCACCCGGGGACACAAACGCGAAGTAAACAAACATGCCGGCCAGGAAGGCGGCCACTACTGCCAGAATCTTGCGCATGAAGGGTTGGTCTCTCCTTTCAACCATCACACATCGGCAGCTGCCCACTCCAGCATCTTCTGGTGAACGGCAATCACCTGCTGACGTGTGCTTTCCTTATCGCCGCTGGTGTCGATCACCGCATCCGCCATCGGCAGCTTTTCATGCAGCGGCAACTGATGCGCCATCCGCCCAATCGCAGCTTCGCGGCTCAACCCTCGATGCATCGCGCGCTCAATCTGCATCTCAAGCGGACACCACGCCACCAGAATCCTGTCAAAGCTCCGGTGATTGCCCGTTTCAATCAGGATGGCAGCCTCCACCACGGCAATACCACCGGGATCACGCTCGGCCACGCCGGCAAGGAACTTCTCCTCCTCGGCGAACACCAGCGGATGCACAATCCGATTCAGCAATTCCAACTGGCCCGCATGCTGAAACACCTCAGCCCCTAAACGAGCGCGGTCGATGCGCCCGTCCTTGTCTAGAATTACCGGGCCAAAGGTGCCTACGACGCGCGCAAATGCGGCGCCATCCGGTTCAAGTAGCCGGTGGCCCACCTCGTCGGCCTTCATCAAGTGGCAGCCCAGAGACACCAGGATTTCCCCAACGAAGGATTTTCCTGACGCCAGGCCGCCTGTCAGCCCTACTCGCAGCAGATGCGCCTCCTTGCCAGCTTGGGTGCCACTAAGTCAGGGCGATGCCCGCCCGACGCGCGTGCGCTTCGGCTAGCCCCACCGTATTCACCATCAGCATCGCGATGGTGAGTGGACCCACGCCGCCCGGCACAGGGGTGTAGTACGCCGCCCGCGATGCCATACTCAGCGGGCTAACGTCACCCACCAGCACACTGCCCTTCTCCTTCAATTGCGCTCGCTTGGCCTCGTCGCCCGGCCAGATCCGTTCCACCTCCGCGGCATCCGTCACGCGGTTCATACCCACATCCACCACCACGGCACCCTGCTTGATGTGGGCGTCTCCCAGCAGCGCCGGCCGCCCCATAGCTGCAATCAGGATATCCGCCCGGCTGCACACCCCAGCCAGATCGCGTGTCTTGGAGTGGCACACCGTCACCGTGGCGCTTTCATGAATCAACATCATCGCCATGGGCTTGCCCACGATATCACTGCGCCCCACCACCACCGCATCAGCCCCCTGCAATGGAATCCGGTAACGCTTCAGCAACTCAATCACACCCGCCGGCGTACAGGCCCGCGGCCCTGGATTGCCAATACTCAGGTTGCCAACGCTCAATGGATGGAAACCGTCCACATCCTTATCCGGGCGGATGGCATCCAGCACTTGCTTTGCATCCACTTGTGGAGGCAAAGGCATCTGCACTAGAATGCCGTCGATCTCCTCCCGTTGGTTCAGCTCCTCCACCACAGCCAACAGTGCCGCCGTGTCAATCGAAGCCGCCGGAGTAATGGCTTCGCTATAAATCCCTAAGTCTTGGCAGGTCTTCACCTTGTTGCGCACGTAAATGGCCGACGCAGGGTTGTCGCCCACCAGCACCACCGCGATTCCCGGTGTCCGGAAACGCTCCCGCAGCACCTGCAGGCGGCTTCCCAATTCCCCCTTGATCTCGTCCCGAACTCGAATTCCGTCCAGCAGTTCAGCCATCACACCGCAGAATAGCAGATCAGCGAAAACCCTCTCTCCGGCTGCACGCTATGCTGGAGATTGTCGCCAACCTCCAGCTCCAGCAGCACCCGCGGCCGCGTGGCCGTGGTAGGGGCGGGCATCATCGGCGCCACACTTGCCTGGCGACTGGTCCAGCATGGCCTGCTGGTTGATCTCTACGACTCCGGTATCTTCGCCGGCGAATCCAGTGCTGCCGGTGCTGGGATGCTTGCCCCCGGTGGGGAAGCTCATGAACTCGCGCCTTGGGCTCGCGACACCGTAGAGGCCCGGGCAATGTACCCAGCCTTCGTACAGGAATTGCGGGAAGCCGCGGGCCAATCCATTGACTTTCGTGAGTGTGGCGCCGTGGACCTTGCCCTGGATGAAGCGGATTGGACAGCCCTCCAGCGTAGACGAGCCGTGCAGGATCAGCTTGGCATCCCCGTGCAGGAGATCAGCGCGTCAGATCTGCGCAGGCGCGTCCCCGGTCTCAGCCGCCAGGCCAGTTCCAGCGCTTACCCAGCGTTTTGGTTCGCAGGTGACGCCGTGGTGAGCCCCCGTGACATTACCGCAGCCCTTTCCCTGCTGCTGCCCCGCCTTGGCGTCAATATTCGCGAACATTGTCCCATTGCTGCCTGCACTTGGCACGACGGCCACTTTCAACTGCGCACGAAGACGACCGGCACCGCTGGATCTGCCGACGCCGTGGTCATCGCAGCCGGTGCCTGGAGCAGCAGCATCTCCCTTGGTCTCCAGTCAGACCAAAGGCCGTCCAGCCCCAGACCTGCTGAGCCCGTCCGCGGGCACCTCATCCAGTGCACCCAGCCGCCCGGCACCTTGGCACCCATCGTTCGCCATCAGCACCTCTATGTCTTTCAGCGCCAGAACGGCGCGGTAGTCTCCGGTTCCAACGAGGAACACGTCGGTTTCCAGCGCACCCCAAACCTCCACGCCGTGAACACCATCCACCAGCACACGCAGCAATTGCTGCCCGGCCTCTTTCCTGCACTCACCGACACTTACTGGTTGGGCTTCCGGCCTGGTATCGCGGGAAGCGGCCCCGAAGTACGTCGCCTCGGCGAACTACCCTTATGGCTAGCCTACGGACACTACCGCAATGGGATTCTGTTGGCCCCACACACGGCTGCGATGCTTTGCCGGCAGCTGACAAGTGCCTCGAGGTAACCGCGTCAGGCTACACCGCGTCCAATAGGCGGTCTTCCGAAGTATCTCTCTGGCTTGCACGGCGGCAAACTGGGAGATACTGTGCAGAATGTCGCTAGGACGGTATCTGGCACTGCCGGCAAGGAGGGATCGCATGCGCGCCCACATCCTCTGTTTACTGTTGGCATCCGCTGCTCCGGCCGCAATTGGAGCGGGCACGGGGCAATCAGACTCTGTCGGCACGCCTCCGCCCGCTGTGCAGCACCAATATCCACCGGGCCAATATCCTCCCGGACAGTATCCTCCGGGCCAATATCCTCCCGGACAGTATCCCCCGGGGCAATATCCGCCCGGACAGTACCCTCCTGGCCAGTATCCTTATCCGTCCGGGCGCTATCCCCCGGGAACCGTACCTACCCCCATTCCCGGGGTGGGTATCCCGATTCCTGAGGTGAAACTGCCCCGGCGTGGCGAGAAGAAGGAAAGCGGCGATAAGGACGACAAGAAGGCCCCTGAACAAGGCAAACTGACCGTAGACCTGGGCTCTTTCACCGGCACCCTTCGGGATCTGGGCGAGAAAAGCCTCATCCTGGAAGCCCCTGGCCATGGCCTGCTGGAGTTCCGCGTTCTGGCCAAGACTAAGTTCCTGGATACCGCTGGAGAGCCAATCCGCGACTCCCTGCTGAAACCCGGTGACCAGCTCAAGCTGGAGGTGAACGCCGATGACCCGGAAACCATCCTCCGCGTGATCCTGCTTCGCAAGGGAACACCGGAAGAACGCACCTCTGCTTCACGCGAATTCGATAAGGGGGCCGTCCGCAGCCCGGAAGATGTCGAAACGGAACCCGCCACCGGCCAGCCCAGCCTGAAGGACGCAGCTCCTTCACCTGGGGCCGGGGCCGATGCCTCCCGCCCCACTGTTCGCCGCGGGCAGCCGGAGGAATATCGCAATCCCGCCCCTGAACCGGAGATCAGCCGCGAGGAAGCTTTGGCGCGCGCAAGCGGCAAGTCCCCCGAATACCACCGGGTGCACATCCCTGGCTCTGACCCCTTGATTGAGCAGGCCCGCGAGGAGTCCATTGACTACACCAGCCAGCTGCCAGATTTTTCAGTCCGTCAGTTCACCACCCGCTACAGTAGCGTCACCAGCCCCCCTGACTGGCGCGCGATGGACGTGGTGACGGTGGATGTCGTGGTAGCGGATGGCACCGAGGATTACCGCAATACGATGATCAACGGGCGTGCGTCCAAGCACTCTCCTGAGCTTTCCGGCTCATGGTCAACCGGCGAATTTGCCACCACGCTCCAGGATGTATTGTCCGCGCAGACCATGGCCGATTTCCGGCGGCGAGGTGAAGACACCATCGCTGGCCGTTCAACGGTTGTCTTTGATTTCTCGGTTGAGCAGCCTCGGTCCCACTGGACCATCCACGCCAATGAACTCCAGCATCGCCCCGCCTACAAGGGAACCATCTGGATTGACAAGGTCACCAAGCGCGTCATGCGCATCGAGAAGCAGGCTCAGGCGATGCCGGCTGATTTTCCTTTTGACAAGGCCGAGATGGTTCTTGAGTATGACTTCGTGCGTATCAGCAACCGGCCCTTCCTGCTTCCAGTGCACAGTGAGAATCTGGTGTGCGTGCGTAGTAGCGTGAACTGTACGCGCAATGTGATTGACTTCCGCAACTACCAGAAGTTCGATGCTGAGTCTGAAATCAAATACGATTCCGCTGGCAAACAGTAGACCTTTGCTAGGGCAGCCGAAGCCGGTTCTCTCCGGGCCGCAACGCCTGCTGTTTGCCTTGCCAGACGAATACCCCAGTCACCCCTGGCGGCAACACCACCGTGGCTTCGATACCCGCCGTCGCGCTGCCTCTGCCTGATGTCCGCAGCGCCACCCGAAGTTCGCCCTTGGGATGGGGCATTGTGCCTTCCAGATCGGGCAGGCTTCCCAGATGCGGAGCCACCCGGACTTTTTCAAATCCAGGTGCGGCACTGGACACTCCCAACATCGTGCGCAGCAATTCGAAGTTGGGGCTGGAACTCCAGGCGTGACAATCACTCCGCGTGGGTTCAGGCTGCTCCGCCCAGGTCGTCAGTCCCACCCCCAGCATGTCTCGCCACAGATCAAGAAAACTCAGGTATCGGTCACCACGCCCTACCTTCAGGGCTGCCGCGTGGGTATAGAAGCGGAAGTATACCGTCGCCCTCGTAATGTCCGTCGCGCTCCATTGCGCGTCAAACACCCTTCGCGCCTCGTCCCCCTCTACAACGCCCGCCAAAATTGCCAGCGCATTGGCTTGCTGCGAGTACGCATCCTTGGCCGGGGTGTCGGCGAACAGTCCACGCTGCGCATCCCAGTAGAGAACGCGGATCGTGGATCGCAATTCTGCCGCTCGCTCGCGATACATCGCCGCCATCCCAGGCGAGCCCATTGCCGCTTCCAGTTCCGCCGCCCAATCATAGGCCAGCAGCAGTTGCAGGTCCAGGCTGGCAGCATTGCCGCTACCGGCGTTGGGTGGGGTTCCCCCCGGCCATGCCCAGTCCACGAAATTCCACCAGGGTAGAGCACCCAGCGATCCTGTAGCCTGCTGCCGCTCACTGAAGAACTGCAGAATGGCCCGCACGCCCTTCAGATGACCCCGCACAAAGGCTTCGTCCTCCACGTGCATCCAGTAGTCGTGCAGCATCCCAATCCACCACAAACTGAACGGCGGAATGTACTGTTGCAACTCTGACGGCGCCCGGCTGTACGTGAGCCCTTCAGGCGTACGCGTAGCGTCAATCCGGTCAATCGCCTGCCGCGCCAACCGTGCATCCCCGGCGGCATAGTAGGAAATCAACGCTTGGATGCGCGTATCGCCCACATACTGCAACTGCTCGTAGTAAGGGCAATCCACATAGTTTTCATGAGCGCACAGCCTCGCTGTCCTCCAGCCTACCTCCAGAACTTTGGCTAGTTCCGCCTGCGCCACCACGTCAGTCGTTCGCAACGTTGACTTGTTCTCAAAGGGATACGCCGTGAAGGTGGCCGCAATGTCCTCAATCACCATGGGTTCCCCTGCCGTCTCGATGCTCAGTTCCAGATAGCGCCAGGTGCGCCACCACAGAGGCCTGTACATCCGATTCGGTCCGCCTTCCAGCAGGAAATCATCGAAGTACCCAACGAAATCGCGATTCTCCACCACGCCGCGGTCGCCCTTGCTCCGCCGTCCTCCTGTGCCCTTTTCGTACAGTGCCTCGGCATAGCGGATCCGCACCCGCGCGCCCTTACCGCCAGTCACTAGAAGCTCTGGATAACCCGTTGTCAGTTCACCCTGGTCAAGGATAAGCCGCGTCTTGCGATTGGCCTGAATCGGATGCGGCACCGGCCGTAAGGGGAAACTGCCCGGCGGCTGCGGCCCTTCCACCAGCCGCAGGTGCGGGATGCGGATGGGCGTCTCTTCCATCATCGGGATATCCCGCGGAACCAGCATCCAAGGGTTAGGCGCATCCCGAGAATCCCGGGGGCTGCCCGCCGTCATCACCTGGGGCGCTACCCACTGCCTGTCGTCAAACTCCGCCCGCTCCCAGCCCCACGGATACACGGCCCCGTCCACGCGCTCCCCCACGCCCGCCGCCCAGTATCCGAACACGTCCCGGCCCATCTGCACAGGGATCCCCGCATATCCGGTGTTATGCCACACCTTCCAGGCCGGTCCGCTATCCACAATGCGTTCCGCTTCCGTGTCGCCCTGCAGCAGAAATGCCGTCCGCGCCGTATTCTGCGCCACCGGAGCGAGTTCCGCGAAGTTCCACACCACTGCGGCAATCACATTCCTTCCCGCGCGCAGATGCCGTGCAATCTCTAGGCTTTCGAAACGCCAGTGTTTCAGGTCAGCCCGCGCCGGACCCCAACCGACGCGGGTTCCGTTCACGTAAAGCTGGTAACGCTGGTCAGCGCTCACATGCACCACAAAACGTCCCGGCTTAACGGGCAGTTCAAAGCTCCGCCGGAAATGGTACACGCCAAACGCATAGGGAGACCGGTAGTCCGCGGCGCCAGGGTCAGCGTGATGGCTGTGTGCAATCCAGCGCGCACTCCACCGCGACCGCAACAGCTCAGGGTTCACCGCCGCCGGCCCAGCCCATGCCAGCCCGCACAGCACCCATCCGCAAATCAGGAAGCAAACGCCGTGCAGGTTCATTCAACGACACCTTTCCAGGGCGCCGCCCCCTCTCTAACGCACATCGCGACACCGATCCCTAGCGTATCGAAGCCCGCCCTCGCACGCTGCTCACAACTCTTGGTGATTCGACGCCTACGGCGTCACCGGCCGGGCTCGCCGTTGCACCGGTGCCGCCGGGAGCCGTTTTGCCGGATGCTTTTCTCCCCGATGGCAGGTGTAGCAGGTCACCTCTTCCTTGCCGTTGAAGTAATCTTTGGCCAGGTTCACCGTCAGCTTCTGCATCTCGCGCGCGTAGCCCTTCTCCTCAACGGTGTCGCTTTCCCATTCCCCCTTCACATGGCAGAAGGTACACTCCACGCCCAGTGAATTCTTCCACGTGTTCATGAGTGCCTTCATTCGATTGGCGGGTAAGCCCGTCAGCACCTTGATGTTCTTGTAAGCCACTTCCGCTGGGCGCGTATCGGTATCCTCCACCCAGGGGGTTTGCGGTTTCTCAGCAGCTGCTTCTTGGCTCCAACCGGCTGTTCCCGCCAACACGCACAAGGCGAAGGCGGTGCAAGGCAACAGCGCGCGCACCAACAGTCGACGGAAATGCGCAAGATGCATGGTTCGCAGATTCCTTTGTTCCCAGTAATCCCCGTACGGACACCAAATCCCCACAAGGGTATTGGTGGATTATAGCGCCCCAGGCATCCATCTACGCAAGACGCAACCGCACTGCGTCAGCACTTCAGCGAAACGCCGTTCCGCAACTGCGCTACAGAATGACACGGATGTCACCGTCCCGCCGGGTAATCCGTTGCCGGTCAAGAAACTCCAACAAGGGAATGGCATACTTGCGGGAAACCCCGGTCCAGTCCTTGAAGTCCGCTACGCTGAAGCGCTGCCCGCGCCGTTGCGCCAGCATGCGAACTGCATTGCCAAGCACCTGCTTATGGAACACCAGGCTCGGGCCTACCTTTACCAGTTTCCCTTCCCGAATCAGCAGCTGCAGAAGTGTCCGGCTGAGGGCCACATCCAAACCGGTCTGGCGCAGCACCTCCTCCACATCCGGCACACTGTAACCCGCCTCCAGGAACACGTGCTCCATGCGGCGGGCGATGGCCGCCTCGGGTGCATCCAGGTTCGCCTCATGCGAGGTCAGCCGAACGCCGTCCTTCTCCAGCCGAAAGCGCGGGTCCCCTGACAACACCCAGTCGGCAACCATCCCAGGGGTCGTAGCACCGGCCCGTCCCCTCACGAATTCCCGCGGAGCAAACGCAAGTACGGGATTCTCGCGGTGGAACAGCGAAAGCGCGCTCTGCATCCGTTCCGCAATCTCCTCTAGGTGCTGGGCTGAGATCAACCATGTGCGCTGCGGTCCCAGGCGTCTCAACAACGCCTGGTCCGCCGCCGACAGAATTCGCTCTACCGGGGTTCCTACCCTTGGCACCAGGCTCACCGCATCCAGCCCGGCAGGCTGCTCGCGCGCATAGATGCCCACTCTCGCGCTCAGCGACGGTTGGCTCAAGACCCCTAGCCTCTCGGCCATCGGCTGCTTGCGCCGTAATCGCGGGGGCTGGTTATCCAGCACCGTCCCGCCACCCAGTGTCACCAGAGGTGAGAAGCGACGCAGGATAAACCGATCGCCCGGCAGCACCACCACATCCTCGTCCAGATGCAGCCGGGCATACCCTTTCTCTCCCCCATGCATTACACGCACTCCATCGTGAAACCGGATGCGTCCCACGCACTCCTTGGTCCCCACATGGAAATGGACCGGACTCAGCGTAGGCAGCGCCGGAGCCTGCTGCACCAGTTCGATGTGCACATCCAGGCGGCGCGTCGTCTCATAGCACTTCGGCCGCACCAGTATGTCGCCACGCCCCACCGCCTCCACATCCACGCCTACCAGATTGATTGCGGCCCGCTGTCCCGCCTCTGCCTCAACCTGCGCCGCGCCGTGTCGTTGGATGCCTCGCACCCTCACCGGCAATCCCGCAGGAAGCAGAACCAACTCCTCGTCCTTGCGTACAGCCCCATCGAAAACCGTCCCGGTCACGACGGTTCCAAAGCCCTTCATGGTGAATGCCCTGTCTACCGGCATTCGGAATAGTTCGCCGTGCGGCCGCTCCGCGATTGACCCCGC
Organism: Bryobacteraceae bacterium; assembly: GCA_036821995.1. Classification (GTDB taxonomy): domain Bacteria; phylum Acidobacteriota; class Terriglobia; order Bryobacterales; family Bryobacteraceae; genus JACTMJ01. Next base: position 95,281 of record DAISIM010000015.1, on the reverse strand, counting down.
CAGTTCCGCCAGCGCAGCCACCAACTCCGCCATCCCCTGTCCTGTCTGGCTGCTCACCTCCAACACAGGCGCTCCCTGCAGAAAGGTCCCCCGCACCAGCGATTCCACCTGCGCGTGCGCCAGCCGCATACTGATGTCATCGGCTAAATCGCACTTGGTCAGCACTACCATCCCATGCCGGATTCCCAGCAGCCGGCAGATGTGGAAATGCTCCTCTGTCTGCGGCATCACCCCCTCATTCGCCGCCACCACCAGCAGCACGAAGTCAATACCCGCTGCACCCGCCAGCATGTTCCCCACAAACCGCTCATGCCCCGGGACATCAATCCAGGAGAGGGTGATATCGTTAGGGAGCGTACTGGATGCGAAGCCAAGGTCAATGGTGATGCCCCGTTCCTTCTCCTCCTTCAAGCGGTCTGGATCCTCGCCCGTCAGCGCACGGACCAGCGAAGACTTGCCGTGGTCGATGTGCCCAGCCGTGCCTGCAATCCGCAATCGTTGTTTGGCTTCCTGGTTCATCTGTACGCTTCTGCTGCTGGCGCTCATGGTCGTTCCTGTGCGGGCCGAAGCCCAGTTCCGGCGCATTCCGCCACCACAGCCCGCACCCCCAAAGCAGAACCAACCGCCAGCGCCACCGGCAACTGCTTCCGCTGAGGCCCCATCAATCGAAAACTCTACCACCCGTCAGCCGCCCGCTGAAGCGCAGGATACCGATTTCGTCATCCGCCAGGATGTCCGCCTTGTCAGGGCTGACGTCCAGGTTACCCAGAAGGATCGCGTGGTCTCCGGCCTCGCCCGTGGCGACTTCTCCCTGCTCGACGAGGGCGTCCCCACGGAAATCACTGACTTCGGCCTCGAAAGTGACCCCCTCGACGTCATGCTGCTCTTGGACGTCAGCGGCAGCATGACCGCCTATCTGTATGAGGTCTCCCGTGCCGCCGGTGTTGCTCTTGAGCAACTTGAGCCTGCTGACCGCGTTGGCGTGATGATTTTCAGCAAAGAGGCCAAAGTCCTCGACGTCCTCACCAACCAGCGCGCCAGCATCATCACCACCTTGCGCTCCCTCACCCGCCTTCCCGGCATGGGTGCGGGAACGGCCATCAACGCCTCCATCCTCCAAGCGGTGGATGCCTTTCGCGCCGACGCCGCCCAAAACGGGGTGGATGCTCGTCGACGCCGCGCCATCCTCATCATGACCGATAACTGGGGGCTGAACTACAAAATGCCCGACCGGGTCGTACTCCGCGCCCTGCATGAACAAAGCATCTCCCTGCACGCCATCGTCGTTGGCCGCGTCCAGAAGCCAAAAGGCAAATGGGGCGAGGAGGTCGACGACGACATTGCTGAGCAGATTGATTTTTCCCCGGCCAATGTCTACCGGCTGGCCCGCGATACCGGCGGCGACATTTTCCTTGACCTGAAGAAGGACCAAGGCTTACCCGAAATCCTCAGCCGCATTCGCAGCCGCTATTCGCTTTACTTCAAGCCCGCCCCCGGCTCATCCACCGCGGGCTTCCGCAAAATCACCGTCACCCTAACCGGCCAGGCTGCCCGCACCCATCGCAATGCCGAGGTCCGCGCCCGCGCCGGATACTACGCTCACTAAGCCCCCGCTCGCGCCGGCACCTCCGACATCGTCTTCGTACGAATCGCGTGATTCGTTCTGTGTCCCACTTCCGCGCTCTTCACCGCACTGTGCACATCGGACCTCGGCTGTCTGCGCGTACGAATGCAATCCAGGAAATCCAGCACATGATAAGGCGTTCCGTCGATGTCGTTCATCTGCAGCGCGGGCACGTTCCGGTTCCCTTCCCCCAGGTACCACAGCACAAGGTTCTGGCGGTTGAACTGCACCCAGCCCTGTGAGCCATGAATTGCAATCCCGTAGCTATCCTTTCCCCCGTAAACCGTGTTGCGGAAGGCAAGCAGGTGCCGCTTGGGATAGGTCATGTTCGCAATCACCGTATCCGGGCAATCCAGTTCTGGCGTTGCCACATTCTCTCCGAAGGCCGAAAGGTGAGAGGGCGTGTCGTCTTCCATAATCCAGTGAATGGCGTCTACCCAGTGCGACATCAGGTCAGTCACTGACCCTCCCCCGTAATCCCAGAAATAGCGCCACACCCGGAACCGGGCCTTATCGATCGGCCGGGCCGGTGCTGGCCCCAACCATCGCTTCCAGTCAATGTTGTCCGCCTTGAAGTCGAACTTGTCCAATCCCTTCACCGCGCCCAACTGCCCGCTGTGCCAGGACGCCTGCACCAGCGTGATGTCGCCCAGCTTGCCCCCCGCCACCAGTTCCTTAACCCGTTCAAATGTTGGCGTATTGCGCTGCTGGTAACCCACCTGCACCAGTTCCTTGCGCGACTTCACGAACTCCGCCAGCTTCCGCCCTTCCTCCACGTTGTGCGTCAATGGCTTCTCGACATAAACGTCCTTCCCTGCCCGCATCGCGTCCATCGTCATCGGCACATGCCAGTGATCCGGCGATCCAATGACTACCGCCTGGATATCCTGCTGCGCTAGTAGGTCCTGATAGTCCAGGAAGCTTTTTGCCTCCGGATTCAACTGCGCCCGCGCTTTCTCCAGGTTCGGCGTGTACACATCAGAGATCGCCACCACATCGCATCGCCCTGTCTGCTTGAACAACCCGGTGACGTAGGTGCCCCTGCTGCCTGAGCCAATCAGCCCGATGCGGATGCGTTCATTGGCGCCCAGCACGCGCGAGTACGACACAGCAGTGGTGGCGGCCGCAGCCATCCAGGACCGTCGGGTGGGTTGCATTAAGTCACTCCTTCTAAGGGCATCCGGCCCCTATCCCCACCACCGGACGCCCGGCTCGGAGGAGCGGATTGGCCGTTCAGCTGGGATTCTACCACCGCCACGGTCGGCTTCAGGCTCCCCTCTCCATCGCTTACCTGGCTCTGAACAACCCTCCGGCATGAATCACCTGCCCTCTCTATCTCCACGCAAGGAAACTTCCGGTTGGCATAACCGAACCGCACAATTTGTCGTCTTGGCCAATAGAACACCTGAAAAAGCATTCCTACTCCATCGCCTGAAGCATCAGGCCAAAGGGCCAAATCATGTCGTCAAGCGCCACTACAAATACAAACGCCAACAAGCCGAAGTGGTTGAAAACAATCGGCGGATTACTAGTTGTTGCGCTGCTCGCCGCGGGTGGCTATGCCGCCTATGGTTATTTCAGCCCAGAGACTGTGGTCGTCAAGACTGCCCGTGTACGCCAGGGGGAATTCCTCATCAGCGTGACGAGCACCGGTGACGTACGCAGCAGCCGCTCAGTCATACTCTCGGTGGGAAATATCCCGAATCCGGCCATCGTCAGGCTGGCTGAGAACGGCAAGCCTGTCCGCAAGGGACAGGTGGTTGTGGAATTGGATGAGGCCACCCTCGAAACAACCATGCTCACCCGCACCACCGAGGCGCGTACCGTCGAAAGTGAAATGGTTCAGTTGCAGGCCACACAGCGCATTCAGGATGAAGCCAACAGTCTGAGCCTTATGCAGGCGGATTACAACCTGGAACGCGCCCGGCTGGACGCGAGCAAGGCGGAAATCCTCTCCAAAATTGAAGGTGCCAAGAACCGGATCAATGTCGACGTGTTTGAAGGCGAGAAGAAGGGCGTCGAAACGGTGATTGAGGCGGCGGAGACCTCGCAGGCAGCTGACCTTGAGCGGCTGAACCGGCGCAAGAAGAAGGCCGAGCGCGACGTAGTACGCACCCGTACCTACCTCACCCAGGTGAAGCTGTACGCCCCTGTCGATGGCATCGTCAGCATTCTGCCTAACTTCCGCTCGGGCGGTTTTGGCCGCACGCCACCGCCCTTCAAGGAAGGTGATCGCGTTTGGTCCGGTGCGCCCATTGCTGAAATTCCTGATCTATCTGAAATGCACGTGAAGCTGTCCCTGGACGAGGTCGACCGCGGTCGCGTTCAGGTTGGCCAGGAGGTCCGCGTCCGGGTGGACGCCGTGCCAGACCGCGATTTCCGCGCGGAAATTGAATGGATCAGCCCCGTCGCTGAGGTCATCTTCCGCGGCTTCCGCAATCTGGAAAAGCAATTCCCGGCCCGCGCGCGACTGAAAACGTTGGACGAACGGTTGCGTCCTGGCATGTCGGCCACCTCTGAAGTGGTCATCCGCAGTGAACCGGGCGCCTTGTTAATCCCGATCGCCGCCAGTTTCACCCGCGATGGAAAGCCCATGGTTTGGGTGCAGCAAGGCAGTCGCTTTATCCCTACAGAGATCGAGGTGGGTGAGCGTAACGACAATGACATTCTTGTGCTAAGCGGGATCAAAGAAGGCGACGTTGTGGCCCTGGAAGATCCGGAGGAAGCCCTCAAGCGTGCGAGAAAGATCTAGGTAACCGCACCTTGGTTTCCCAGGGATACCTCGCCACCTATGGGGCGATTGGTATGGTTCACGGTTGGTAACTGGCTGCCCCATGCGCGTCACGTGTGCTGGGCGAGATGGCAGGAAGGGTTGGAAGGGTTATTTGAAATGAAGCGCATTATGGTACAGGTTGGCGTGGCGCTGTTGCTGGTGCTGGGCCTCGTCTACGGAGGCTTCAAGGCCTATGAGCAGATTCCGAAAGAAAAGTCGGACGCGGCCATCGCAACGGTCAAGCAAGGCGACTTCGTCGTGCGCGCCTTCACAAGGGGCGAGTTGCGCGCCGTACGTAGCGCCACCATCACCGCCCCAAACCTCAGCGGACAAACCCAGTTAACCCTGCTGGCAGCACCGGGTAGCTTCGCCCGCGAAAAGAACCTCGTCGCAGCCTATGACGACACTGCCGTCCAGAGCCGCGTGATAGAAAGTCAGATTGAGTTGGACAAGATTCAGCAGCAACTCATCAAGGCCCGCGCCGATCTGCAAATCTCCGCCAATAAAGACGAGGTTGATCTACTCGAGGCCCGCTACGCTGTGCGCCGCGCTGAATTACAGATGAAGCGCAACGAACTGATCTCCACCATCGACGCCCGCAAGAATGAACTCACCCTGGAAGAGGCCCGCCGTCGCCTGGAGCGCCTCCAGAGTGATGTGCAGAGCAAACGCGAGCAGGCCGAGGCCCAGATTCGCGTCCTTCAGGAACAGCGCCGCCGCGCCCTCATCGAACTGAATCGCGATCGCGCCAGGGTGCTGGAGTCCAAGAGCCTCGCCCCCATTAGTGGCTTGATTGCCGTCAAACAAAACCTCGGCCAGGGTGGCCGCTTTGGCGGTGAAGTGCCCGAACTTAGGGAAGGCGACGAAGTCTCCCCCGGCACCCCGGTCGTCGATATCCTTGACCTCAGCGAACTCGAAATCGCCGCCAAAGTGAGTGAGGTCGATCGCGCCAACCTGCGCGAAGGCCAGGACGTTTTGGTCCGCTTGGACGCAATCCCCGGCGAAACCTTTCAGGGTAAGATCAAGACGCTGTCCAGCACTGCAACCTCTAACGTCATGTCCGGAGACCCATCCAAGAAGTTCGATATTTACTTCAGCATCGACATGGACGCCCTCCTCAAGGCCTGTGGAGCCACACCCGAGCAGATTCGGCAGATCCAGGACACCGCCGCCCGTAACCGGGAAAAAGCAGGTGTGCGCACCGCGCCTGCCTCCAGTGGCCCGCGCGGTGGCATGATGGCTATCGGCGGAGGCGGCGCTGCCGGCGGCTTCGGTGGTGGCGCTGCAGGCGGATTCGGTGGTGGTGGCGCCGGCGGCTTCGCGGGTGCCGGTGGCTTCCCGGGTGGAGGTGGCTTTAGTGGAGGCTCCGGTGGCGATGCCCCCGTCTCCACCGCGCGTGCACCGCGGACGCGCACTGCCGGGGCGAACGGCGCGGCAGCCCCTGGCCAGAACGGCGCCGCAGGCGGTGCCGCTCGCCAAAGAGGGGCGGGGGGGGCCGTTGCTGGTGGGATGCCCAACGTTTCCGAAGCGGATCGCGCCCGCATCCAGCAGGCACTTCAAACGGCCCTTGCCGGCCGCAACATGCAGGATTTGTCTGCGGACGAACGCCGCCAGATCTTCACCCAGATGCGCAACGCCGTACCAGCCCTCGCGAATGCGGGCCAACGCGGTCCCGGTGGCCGTGGAGGCTCCGCAGGGGGCCCTCAGGACGATGCCCGCCTGGAAGCCGGCCCCTCTCAGAACTCTGCTGGGTTTACCCTCGACGATTTGGCCAAGGCCATTCCCCCCGCCGCTCCCAGTAAGGAAAGTGGCATTGATCTGCTTCTGCGCCCTGGCTTACTTGCTGACGTTGAAATCATCGTAGACGAAGTGAAGAATGCCCTCACCATCCCCATGCAGGCCGTGTTTGAGAAAGATGGCAAGCCCATCGCCTACGTCAAAACGCCGGCCGGCTTTGAGGAGCGCGTACTCACCCCGGCACGCCGTACCGAAAGCACCATGGTGGTACAGGACGGCCTGAAGCCCGGCGACATCGTTTCGCTCACTGATCCTTTCGTGGTGCAGAAGCCCAAGGCGCAGGACGCCCAACCCAAGGGCGCACCCGCTGGTTTGCCTGGAGGTGCGCTCTAGTGTTCGGCAGCTTTCTTCCTGACCTGCAAATGGGCCTCGCCAGCCTCTTTGTCCACAAACTCAGAACTCTGCTCACCATGCTGGGCATGATTTTCGGCGTCGGTGCTGTGGTGGCAATGTTGTCCATCACCGCCGGCGCTCAGGCCGAGATGCTTAGCTACATCGATATGCTGGGCGTCAACAACATCATCATTGAAGCCCGCGAGGCGCTTGACCGAGACGAACTCCAGGTACGCCGCCAGGTTTCTCCGGGACTTACCTTCCGCGACTTCCGCGCCATTCAGGAAAACGTCACTGGCATTGACGCCCTCACCCCTCGTAAGCGCTTTAAGCCAACCTCCACGCTCCCCAAGTCTCAGGACGACATGCCGCTCCTTGTGGGGGTCCTGCCCAACTTCGCCGACATCAATAGCCTCAAGATCATCTCCGGCCGGTTCTTTACTGAAGCTGAGGATGTTGCCTCGGCCCCGGTTTGCGTGTTGGGCGAATCCGCCAAGGTAGGCATGTTGGGCTACGGCGACGCAGTCGGCAAGTGGGTTAAGGTCAACAGCCAGTGGCTGCAGGTCATCGGAGTCCTCACACAGCAGGCTACCGCCGATGTGGAGGGCCTCGAAGTGGCCAATCGCAATAACCTCATCATTGCTCCGCTGAACACCGTCCTGCGCCGCTTTGAAGACAACAACAGCTACCTCAAGGACGAAATCGACGGCATCTACATTCGCGTCCAGAACAACGTCGATTCCGTGGAAGCGGCTAACGTCGTACAGGCCATCCTCAACGCCACCCACAAAGAAGCAGGAGACTTCACCGTCGTCGTTCCTGCCCAGTTGCTTGAGCAGCGCCGCCAGACCAGCTTCATTTTTAGCGTGGTCATGATCTGCATCGCCGGCATCTCGCTTCTGGTTGGCGGCATCGGCATCATGAATATCATGCTCGCGACGGTGCTGGAGCGCACTCGCGAAATCGGCATCCGCCGCGCCATTGGTGCCAGGCAGGCCGACATCATCCGCCAGTTCCTCACCGAAGCAGTTCTCATTTCCATCGTCGGCGGCCTCATCGGCATTGCTTTTGGCTTCACCCTGTCGCGCGTGATTGCCGCCGCAGCCGGTTGGAGCACGGTCGTCACTTTCGCTTCCATCGCGGTCGCCTTTGGCGTTTCCGTATTCATCGGGCTACTTTTCGGGATCTACCCGGCCGTTCAAGCGGCGAAACTCGATCCCATTGAAGCCATTCGCTACGAGTAAGATCCATGCAACGAACGAGTGTCTGTTTTTCTCTCATCCTGATGGCGGCTCTTGCCTTGCCCGCCTTTGCGCAGACGGAGTCCGCGCCCGCGCCACCACAGCCGGCTAAAACGGAAGTGGGCGTGATGGCCGCTCCGGCATCAGCCCCGGCGCCCGAATCGCAGGAAGCCGTGAAGCTCACCAATGCCTTTACCCCTGTGGAATCCCTCTCGCGCCCCATGGTCTCAGGCGGCTACGCGTTCGATGAGGCACGCGAGGCCCCCGTCTTCGGTGTGCCCGCTTACTTCAAGCGCATCCTGGGCAACCCCGAGTTTCGCGTCCAGTTGCTTGACCCCACCGGCTTCAGTGACTTCATCCGCGACCAGAAGCTGCAGCTTTCCTTGCGCTCTTATCTCGACCTCGTTCTGGCCAACAACACCAACATCGCCATCCAAAAGCTCCAACTAGAGACGCCAAAGAACGCCATCATGCGTTCGATGTCCTTCCTTGACCCAACCTTCAACGGCAACTTCACCGCCACTCGCAGTGAGACGCCCGCCACCAACCAGTTGGAAGGCGCATCGGTGGTAAGCCAGCTGAACCAGCCGGCCACTTTCGGTTACAACCAAACCTTCCTGCCGGGCACCCAGATGCAGGTTGGGATGAGCGCAAGTCGGTCTAGCAACAACAACCAGTTTCAGATCTTCAATCCATTCATCAACACCGGCGCCAATATCCAGGTCACTCAGCCGTTGTTGCGCAACCGGGGCATGATTAACAAGGTTCCCATCCTCATTGCCCGCAATACCCTGCAAACCTCTGAGCTGGCCTTTGAGGATCAGGTCATCAACATCTTGTCCAACGCGGAACTAGCCTACTGGGACTACCTTGAAGCTCGCGAGAACCTCCGCGTTCAGGAAGCCGCCTTAAACCTCCGCCGCGAATCATTGCGTCGCGCCCAACGAGAATTGGAACTCGGTGCCATCCCGGAACTGGACGTCTTCCAGCCACAGGCCGACTTTGCGCAAGCCGAAGTAAACTACACCCAGGCCAAGTTCCGCCTTGCTCGTACCGAGGACGTTCTCCGGCAACAGATCGGCGTCGACCTCGACCCTGACATCCGCCGCCTTCCGATTGAGATCACCGATATCGTTACTCCGCCCACTCCGTCTGAGACCATTGACCGCGAAGGCTATGTGGAGGAGGCCCTGCGCAACCGACCGGACCTGCTGCAGCAGCGCCAGCAGTTGATTGGCGACGACCTGGGCATCAAGCAGAGCGTGAACCAGTTGCGGCCCAACCTGGCACTCACCCTGCGCTACGCCGGCGTCGGTCGTGGCGGTAACCAACTGGATCCCGATACGCGCCGGATCGTCCAGCAGGTAGGCCTGTGGAGCGCCTTTGGCAACACCCTGGCCTTTGATTTCCCGGCCTACACCTTTGGCCTGCAACTGGCCTTGCCCATCCGAGACCGGCAGGCTTCCGCCAACTACGCGGATTCCCTGGTGCGCAAGAAGACCACCATGCTCCGCATCCGTGACCTGGAACAAACCGTGCGCCTCGACATCCTCAACGCGATAAACAACCTCGAAGCCAGCCGCGAGAGTGTCCGCCTCGCAGGCATTGCCCGTGATTTCGCTCAGAAGCGGCTGGAAGCCGAACAGAAGAAGTACGACCTGGGTACAGTCACCCTGTTCTTCCTGCAGGCCGCACAGACTGACCTGATTAACAACGAACAGCGTCTGGTTACCGAGAGCATCAACTACAACCGCAACCGGCTCACGCTCCTGCGGCTCTCCGGCACTCTACTGGACGAGCGCGGTGTGGTTGTGAAGTAACTTGACTGCTACTTGGGGGCAGGAATCGTGGATGACCTGCCTCCTTCAACCATCGCCTCCTTCGTAGCGAGCGCAAACCTCGGGTCCACCGGCTGCCCTGTCTCAAGAGCATTCGCAAAGTAGCTGCCCACAGCAGGCCCATGCTTGTAACCATGCCCGGAACCTCCGCCTAGCAGCCACACGTTGTCAAACCCCGGATGACGGTCCATCAAGTAGTCCCCATTGGAGGTGTTCTCATACTGGCAGACCTCCGTTTGGGTTACCGGTGCGCCCGCCAGACGGGGAAAACGCCGCTTCACGAATGCCCGTACCGCTTCCGCGGATTTCTCGCCAACCAGCCGCTCCTGCGTATCCGGATCCACCTTCGGCCCGTGCTGGTCCAGGGCCACCTTAAACCCGCGATTCTCAATGTCGGGGAGACCGTACATGGTATCGCCTGGATCCACCCAACTGGGCATCTTCGGCGCACGGAACCAGGCATCGCCCGGCGGCAAGCCGAAGTAATATACCTCTTGCCGCGTCGGGCGGATCCGGTCTCCCAGGATGTCGGGAAACAACTTCGCCAACCAGGGGCCACACGAGTACACCAGCTTCGCCGCAGAAATCTGCTCACCGGTCGCGGTGCGGAGCGTGGCAAATCGGCTGCCCGCTTCCGGAGCCACAACCTGCGCCTGCAGGTAGTCAACTCCTGACTTGCGAATGGACGCAAGTATCGTCTGTACACCCCGCCGAGCCAGCAGCCCGCCTGCTTGTGGCTCATAGATCCCCCAAGTGATCGGCCCCAGGTCAATCTGCGGGTATTGCGTCTCCAACGCCGCCCGGTCCAGTTTCGCGTAAGGCACATTTAGCCGGTCGAATACTGCCAAATTCGCCTCTGTATAGCCATCACCCGGTCTCGCCAGCCACAGAAAACCCGTCTCCACAAACAGCGTTGGATCCAGTTCCGCGTAAGCCAGCTTGTACTCATGCAGCGACTGCTGGCTCCACCGAGTGTAGATCTCACGGTCTCCATAGCCAAACCGGATGATGCGCGTTTCCCCTCCGCTGCTGGCCCGGTTGTTCGCTGCTCCGTGCTGGTCCACCACCAGCACTCGCTTGCCCCTCCGGTGCAGGTCGCGCGCCAGCCACACGCCAAATACTCCTGCGCCAATGATGGCGTAATCGTAACGCACCCCTGTTTGTACAAACGCCGCGCCCGCATTCGCCGCCATGAATTCTCTCCGGTTCACCTGCTGCATCCGTAGTCTGTTCCTTCGCGCTTACCCAAGCCACCAGCACTTAGGTCTTATTCGGAGCCTTTCGCGGAAACGCCAACGACCCCACTACAGCTATCCCCAACACTGCCCCGATAATGCCCAGTGACCACCCAATGGGAAAATGGCCGTCGAAGGCATAGTCCAGCCAGGTCATCTTCAAACCAACAAAAATCAGAATCAGCGAAAGCCCATACTTCAACAGATAAAACTTGTCCATCGCCCCCGCCAACAGGAAATACAAGGCCCGTAAGCCAAGGATGGCAAAGATATTTGACGTAAACACAATCAGCGGCTCACGCGTCACTGCGAAGATGGCAGGTACTGAGTCCACAGCAAATACGATATCGGTAGCCTCCAGAAAGAGCACCGCAATAAACAAGGGTGTCGCATGCATTACCCCGTTCAGCCTTACGAAGAAATGCTGTCCGTGAAAATCCGAAGTCACCGGCATGTAGCGCCGGAAGAGGCGAATCAGAGGATTTTTGTCCGGGTCGGGCGCGTGCTCCTCCGCAAACGCCATCCGGATCCCCGTGATGATGAGAAATGCCCCGAAAACGTAAATAATCCAGTGAAATTGGATCAGTAGGGCACCTAGAGAAATGAAGATACCCCGGAAGATAATGGCGCCCAGGATACCAAGGAACAGCACACGGTGCTGAAACTGTGGTGGGATTGCGAAGTACCCCATCACGACTACAAACACAAAAATATTATCGACCGATAATGACTCTTCGATGATGTAGCCGGTAAGGAACTCCAGCGCTACCTGCTTGGCCGCTTTCCCGGGATCAAAGCCGGGGATGGCCATCAGCCGTTCGTTCTCAGGAAACGATGACTGCGCATAGTAGTACAGCCCAACGTTAAAAACGAGGGCTAGTGAAACCCAAAACACCACCCACAGCCCAGCCTCCCGAATCGACACCACATGCGCCTTGCGGTGGAACACCGTGAGGTCCAGCACCAGCAGGATCACCACAAAGACAATGAACCCCGTCAGGAAGGGCCAGTATTCTGAAATGGGGAAAAGGAATTCGTTGGCAGGCAGCACTCTCTCATCATAGGGCAGGGAGAGGAGGATCCTGGAGTTCCCCCCGAAGAAGACCAGAACCCCAGGACCGGTTTACGCAATTTATGCGCGATACTCGCCCGTCATGGCCATCCGTTCCAGCAGTGCGATCCGCTCAGCAGTTTCCGGATGAGTCCGGAACAGGCCCGCCAGGCCACCTACAAACGGATTCACGATGAAAAGATGCGCGGTGGCCGGGCTGCCGTGCGCCATCGGAATCCGTTTCGCGTACGCCTCAATCTTACGCAGCGCGTTTGCCAGACCCATCGGCGAGCCGCTAATCTGTGCACCCCGCGCATCCGCAATGTATTCGCGCGATCGCGAAATTGCCATCTGGATGATGCCCGCCGCCACCGGTGCAATCACAATGCCAAGGATCGCCGCGATCGGGTTAGGCCCTTCCCGGTCATCACTGCTGCCACGAAACATCATGCCCCACATCGCCATCTGGCTTAGATAGCTAAGTGCACCCGCAATCGTTCCCGCGATGGTCATGATCAGCGTGTCACGGTTTTGGATATGCGCCAGTTCGTGAGCGATCACACCAGCCAGCTCATCCTTGCTTAGCATTTGCATCAGACCCGCGCTCACCGCCACGGCGCCCTTTTTCGGGCTGCGCCCAGTGGCGAAGGCGTTTGGCGCCTGCTCGTCCAAAATGTAGACGCGCGGCATGGGAAGGTTCGCCTGCATGGCCAGTTGCCGCGTCATCCCCACCAGTTCCGGCGCTTCCCGCTCTGTAACTTCACGGCCACCGTACATGGCAAGCACAATCTTGTCAGAGAACCAGTAACTGCCAAAGTTCATCACCAGGGCCATGACGATTGCCATCATCAACCCGCTCTCCCCCGCAATCGCTTGACCCAAGAACAGTAGCAGCGCTGTCAAGAGCGCCAACAGCATTGCCGACTTTACATGATTCATTGCCAGGTACACTCCTTATCGCACATCCACCGCCCTCCACAACCGCACACAGTCGCAACCCAAGCCGCTCAGCGTCTACACACTACGCGACGGAATGCACATCTGACCTGCGGCTAAAGCAACGCGCGCCCGAGGTGGCGCTGGCGGCGGGGATACACACTATGAGATGAGCAAGCCGCTTCCGGCGTTTCAAGCCACCTCGCGTTCCTCGTCCCTCTCCCTTAGTAACTCAAATCGCCCATCGCTCAGCAACCGGTAACGCCGTCCCCGCCAGCCGATTCGATTCCCCAAAAAGCCCGCTGCCCACAGCAGACCGCTCAGCAGATCCTGGACCGGCAACGCCAACCAGTGTGCCAGCCCGAAGCGCGCCCTCACCGTCCTGCGCAACTCCTCGGCCTGCCACAGCCGAAGCCCCATCACTCCCACCAGCACGGGCCAGGTCGATGGTGCTACTGCTGCCAAAACCATTGCCAGCACCAGTGGCCGCAGGAACACCTCGCCAATATAGCCCGCCGGACGACTGCGACGGGTTGACCTCGCCCAGCGCAGCCGGTGCCCCAGGTTTGCCCGGAAGCCCTGGCTGCCTATCCGATGCTCAATGATCGCGCTCGACAACATCACCCCGTGCCCTAGTTCCGCCGCCCGATTGCCCATCACGAAGTCCTCGGCAAGGAAATCCTTTAGGTACTGGAAACCGCCAATCGCAGCGATCACCTCTCGTCGCGCGGCAATGGTAGGTCCCAATGCGAAACGAACCCCCTCCAACATCCGCGCTGTCAGGACCCCACCCACGAACTCTGTGTTCATGTGGAGCGCTTCCAGAAAGCTCCAGGTACTCTGCCCGGGCACCGCGCGATAGATGCAACTGGCTACCCCTAATTGCGGATTCTGAAACTCGCGATTCAGAACTTCCAGGAAGTCCGCGCCCACCCGCACGTCGCTATCGGCCATCACCAGTAGCGGGTGCGCCGCCCGCTGCATCATCGTGTCCAGCGAAAACACTTTCGCGTTTGCGTAAGGGGGCTCACCCGTAGCAAGGATCTGGCATGGGATCGCCGGAAACTCCCGGCGTAGCCGCTCCGCCAGGGCCAGCGCGGGGTCGTTCGCATTCCGGGCGGCGCATAGAATCTCAAACGCCGGACGCCCATCGGCAGCGCAATAGGCCTGCCCGAAAAAGCTGCGGAGGTTTTCCTCCAGCCCCTCATCAAGCCCATGCATGGGCTTAAGCACGCTAATGGATTGCCGCTCAGCGGCTTGGCCAGGCACCACTGCGCGAAACTTCCGCGCCGCCACGATGCTCATCAAGCAATAAACGCAACTGCCCGCCACAAACAGGGCGGGCAGCAGCAATGGAAGGGTTTCCAGCACTCGTGGTGCATTCCTTCGCGTGGGGTCCTAGTCAAGGGCGTCGCGCGACGCGATGAGCGGCTGAATGGACGCAAGGAAGTCGTCAAAGCCCTGCACGCCCAAATCACCCCGTCTCCGGTGCCGCACGGACACATTGCCTGCTTCTTCTTCGCGGTCCCCCACCACCAGCATGTAGGGGATCTTCTGCACCTGCGCCTCGCGGATCTTGAAGTTCACCTTTTCGTTCCGGTCATCCACCAGAACGCGGATCCCCAGCTTCTTCAGCCGCTCACTCAGCAGATGGCTGTAGCTGATCTGCCGGTCTGTGATGGGTAGTATCGCAACCTGCACCGGAGCCAGCCATAACGGGAATGCCCCTGCGTAGTGCTCCACCAGGATCCCGAAAAACCGCTCGACTGACCCAAACAGCGCCCGGTGCACCATCAGCGGCTGGTGCGCCCGCCCGTCTTCGCCGATGTACTCCAGGTTGAAGCGTCGCGCCAAAGTAAAGTCGAATTGCACTGTGGATAGCTGCCATAGCCGTCCAATGGCGTCCACCAGCTTCATGTCGATCTTCGGCCCATAGAACGCCGCTTCATCTTCCATCACCTTGGCTTCCAGCCCAACCTTAGCCACGGCGTTGCGTAATGCGCTTTCCGCGATCTCCCATTGCTCCGGCGTCCCGTCGTACTTGCCGCTCTTGCCGCCGTCCCACGTAGATAACTCCGCTTTGTACTGCGTAAATCCGAAGGCCTTCAGCGTGTCCATCGCGAATTCCAGGCAGCTCACCACTTCCGATTCTGCCTGTTGCAGGGTACAGAAGATATGGGCATCGTCCTGGGTAAATCCTCGCACTCGCAGCAATCCGTGCATGGTGCCGCTGCGTTCATAACGGTACACCGTCCCCAACTCTCCCAAACGCACTGGCAATTCGCGATAGCTGTGCTGCCGATCCTTGTAAATGAGGATGTGAAACGGGCAGTTCATCGGCTTTAGCTGGTATTCGGCATCATCCAGCTCCATCCGTTTGAACATGTTCTCGCCGTAGAAGTCGTAGTGCCCTGAGGTCTTCCATAGTCCGGCGCGCGCCACGTGCGGCGTGTACACGAGGCTATACCCGCGGGCCAGATACTGGTCCCGCATCCAGTTCTCCAGCAGCAACCGCACCGTGCCGCCCTTCGGATGGAAGAAGATCAATCCCGGCCCGGCTTCCTCCTGGATACTGAACAGATCCAGTTCCTTGCCCAGCTTCCGGTGGTCCCGCCGCTTGGCCTCTTCCAGCCGCTCCAGGTGTGCCCTCAGATCTTTGGGCTTGAAGAACGCTGTGCCGTAGATCCGCTGCAGCATCTTGTTCTTCTCGTCGCCTTTCCAGTAGGCGCCCGCAATGGATAACAGCTTGAAGGCCTTGATGTGCGATGTGTTCGGGATGTGCGGTCCACGGCAGAAATCATTGAACGCCGGGCCCAGCGTGTATTCGCTCACCCGTTCGCCGCCCCGGTCTTCCACCAGTTCGCACTTCATCCAGTCGCCCTGCTCGTGGTAGCGCTTCAGCGCATCTTCCTTGGCGACTAAGGTGCGCTCAAAGGGCACATTGCGCGCCTGGATCTCGGCCATCTTGGCTTCAATCTTTTCCAGGTCATCCGGAGTGAAGGGCTGCGGGCGGTCAAAATCGTAGTAGAACCCGTTCTCAATGGGGGGCCCAATGCCCAACTTGGTTTCCGGATACAGTTCCAACACCGCCGCCGCCAGCAAGTGAGCCGTGGAGTGCCGGTAGACCTCCAACGCCTCTTCGTCATTCGGAGTGAGAATCCGTACCGTCGCATCCTCGGTAAGTGGCTCAGTTAAGTCAGTAAGCTTTCCATTCACCACCGCCACCAAGGCGATGTCGGCAAGCCGTTCACTGATGGATTGTGCAATCTCGAGGGCGGTAGACCCGGATGCTACGAATCGGGTACTCCCATCCGGTAGCGTAATGGTAAGCTGGCTCATAGGACGAAGGTTCATTTCAGGGTAGCATACGGGTTCTCGTCTTCCGATCGCCCGCGATTCGTAGTTCCCGGCCTCGGACCACTGCCCCACCGCGCCTTCCGCGGCGTGGCTTCACTCCGTCAGTAAGGGAGACCATGGCATCCACCACTAGTCCCGCTGGGTTCAACGAAACCCCGCTTGTTGTCAGGGCCCGCGCTGGGGACCTGAGTGCCTTCACCTTACTGGTTGAAAAGTACGAAGGCAAAATCTTCCGCCTCGCCCGCCACATCACCAACAACCAGGAAGATTCGGAGGATGTCCTCCAGGAAACCTTCCTCAAAGCCTACGAACACCTCGGCGAGTTCCAGGGCAACTCCAAGTTCTACACCTGGATCGTCCGCATTGCCGTCAACGAGAGCCTCATGAAGCTCCGGAAGCGGAAAAGTGACCGTTCCGTCAGCCTGGACGAGCAAATTGACACCGGCGAGGACGTCGTCGCTCGGGAAATTGCCGTCTGGGAGGACAATCCCGAAGACAAGTACTCCCAAACCGAGCTCCGCGAAATCCTTGATCAGGCAGTGAAAAGCCTGTCTCCAATCTTCCGAAGCGTTTTTGTCCTCAGGGACATCGAAGAGTTGAGTTCCGAAGAGACTGCGGAGATTCTCGGCCTCACCGTTCCGGCAGTCAAGAGCCGCCTATTGCGTGCACGGCTGAAGCTGCGCGAGAAGCTGACGCGCTATTTCAAACGCAAAGGGGACGATATCTTTGATTACCTGTAAGCGTTTCCTCGAAGAACTGGAAGCCTACCTCGACGAGCAGACCACCCCGGAGTTGCGGTCTGAGTTGGAGCAGCATCTCTCCGCATGCCCCAACTGTTGGGTGATTTCCGACACCACCAAAAAGACCATTCGTGTCTACCGTGGCATGGACCCCTACCCCATTCCTGGCGAATTGCACAATAAGTTGCTTACCGCCCTCACCCGGGTTGCCCATCGCCAGAATCCCGCCGTTGGTGCGGAATTGGAAACCAAGTAGTCGATCTTCTCGCATGGCATAAGCCTGTCCGCGTTTCATTGAGGAATCGCCGTGAAACGTGGGAACTTTCCAACATCCTTGGGGTCTAACCGAATGAAGATCTTGACCAGGCGGACAGATCGCCACCGGGAAACTCCCCCTTTTCGGTAGCGGTTGGCCTTCCTGGCCATGACCATCAATGTCCCTCCTTTCCGCTTTCGCGCGGGTGGCCTTCGCGGCTTCCCGCGCGTTTGTGTTTCTGCGGCAGCCCGGTCCCCCCAAACCCGCGAGCAAGCACAACCTTGTACGCTGGATGGCATGACCCCCCGCGTGGCCGTTGTGCAGGCCGGCTCTACTCTCTTGGACACCCCGGACACCCTTCTCCGGGCCCAGCACTACATCCTTAGCGCCGCCAGCGCCGGCGCTAAGCTGGTGGTATTCCCGGAAGCATTCCTGGGTGGTTACCCCAAAGGGGCGGATTTCGGCGTAAAGTTGGGGAGCCGGAGCCCTGAGGGCCGCGCACAGTTCCGCAGCTACTTCCAGGCAGCCATCAACATCCCGGGCCCGGAAATGCAAACTCTGGCCGCCCTCGCCGCGGAAACCAGCACCCACGTGGTCATGGGCTGCGTGGAACGCGACGGCGGTACCCTCTACTGCTCTGTCGTGTTCTTGGGCCCTGGCGGTAGCATCCTGGGCAAGCATCGCAAGGTGATGCCCACCGCCATGGAGCGTGTCCTCTGGGGCTGTGGCGATGGGTCCACCCTCCCCGTTATCCCCACCCCTGTGGGACGGCTGGGGGCTGTGATCTGCTGGGAGAATTACATGCCCCTATTGCGGATGGCCATGTACCAGCAACAGGTGGAAGTCTACTGCGCCTGCACCGTGGATGATCGCGAAACCTGGGTGCATACAATGCGCCACATTGCCGTCGAAGGCCGGTGCTTCGTGCTCTCAGCCTGCCAGCACGTGCCCGAACTCATCCGGGGTGGCAGCCTCATCGTCAATCCCTTCGGCGAAATTTTGGCCGGGCCGGTCTACGGCGAAGACTCGATTCTCTATGCCGATCTTCCCCTCGCCCAGATCACAGAAGGCAAGTTTGATCTGGATGTCGCCGGTCACTACGCCCGCCCCGACTTGTTCGAATTCCGCATCCACCGGCTGTCGCAAAAGACGGTGGATTGGATTGACAACGCCCCACACGCAACAACAAATCCGCATCCATAGCCCATCCACGTGCGCCAAGCTCCAGTCCGCCCCTAAGCCTAGTCCGCCCAATCCGGGCGCCGCAGCACATCCCTCGGACGCGGGCCATCCGGCGGACCAATGATGCCGTCACGCTGCATCCGGTCCAGAATCCGCGCCGCCCGCCCATAGCCTAGTCGCAGGCGTCGCTGCAGAATTGAGGTGGACGCCTTCCCCATCTCCAACACCACATTCACGGCGTCTCGGTAGGCGGGGTCTTCCTCGCCATCAACCTCTGCTTCCTCTGCCTCGGCATCCGGCGCAATCAGGAAACTCGAATCATACTCTGGCGTCGCCTGGCTCTTCCAGAAGCTCACGAGGCTGTTGATTTCCTGTTCCTGCACGTAGGCGCCATGCATGCGCGTCAGCCGCGACGTGCCCGGAGGCAGAAACAGCATGTCACCCCGCCCCAGCAGATGCTCCGCGCCCATGATGTCCAGGATCGTGCGGCTATCCACCCGCGTTGCCACCCGGAAGCTCATCCTCGCCGGGAAATTCGCCTTAATCAGTCCGGTGATCACGTCCACGCTGGGCCGCTGCGTGGCAACGACAAGATGGATGCCCACCGCTCGCGCCATTTGCGCCAGCCGCGTGATGGATGCCTCTACGTTCCTGCCCTCCAGCATCATCAGGTCAGCCAGCTCGTCGATGATGATCAGCACGAAAGGCAGTGGGTCCGGCGTTTCTTCCTCTTCCTCGAACAGGTTGATGCTGCGGGCACTCTGCTCCTTCAGCTTCTCCACCTTCTTGTTGAACTGCTCAATGTTCCGCGCCCCATAGGATGCCAGTAAGCGCAGCCGCCGCTCCATCTCAATCACGGCATTACCCAGCGCCACGCTGGCCTTCTTTGGGTCAGTGATCACCGGAGTCAGCAAATGCGGGATACCCTCATAAATTCCCAACTCCACCTGCTTCGGATCCACCATGATCATTCGCACCTGATTGGGCGTTGACTTGTACAGCATGCTCACGATCAATGCGTTCAGCATCACGCTCTTGCCGGATCCGGTTGAGCCCGCAATCAGCAGGTGCGGCATCTGCTCCATCGTGGCCACCTTGATGCGGCCGCGAATATCCTTGCCCAGGCAGAAGGTCAACCGCGATGGCGAACTACGAAACTCATCGGCCTCCAGAATCTGCCGCAGCACGATGGTATCCCGGCGGGTGTTCGGCACTTCAATCCCTACTGTTGGCTTTCCGGGAATGCGCTCAATCATCACTGATTCGGCCTGTAGACCCAGACACAGGTCCTCAGTGAGATTGGTCATCTTGCTGTACTTGATCCCCGCCTCGGGCTTGAACTCAAACGTCGTCACTACCGGACCCGGGTTGATCTGCACCACGTTCCCAAAGACGTTGAACTCCTCGAACTTTGACTTGATGCGGGCTGCGGTCTCCTTCAGCTCAATCTCGTCCAGCGGATTGCGTGGCGGTGGCTCCTGCAGCAGTTCCGTTGACGGAATCCGCCAGGCCACCTTGCGCGGCTTTGGCGAAGGATGGGCCGCCACCGGTTCCGCCGGGGTTAGCGCTAGCGGCTCCCATGGTTCCGGCTCAGGTGCGATGGCTTCGATATCCTCCAAGGTTTCGATGGGGATCTCTGTATCCATCACCTCGGCCACCGTCTCCTCGGCAGTTTCCCAGGGAGGCAGATCCCGGCCCGCGTCTACCGCTACGCCCCGGGGGGCATCCAACACGGTAGCCTCCACCTCCGCCGCCCGCATCGCGTTCAAGTCAGCGGCCAGACCGGGAGGCTCGTACAGCGGCGCGATGGGTATCGAAGCAAGGTCAATCTGCTGCCGCCGGTCCAGGTCAATGGGCACCTTTTCGGTTGGTGGAAGGTAATCGGCCACTTCATCTTTGCGACGGCTACGAGCGGCTTTCTTCGCCGCCTTCTCCTCCAGCTTGCGCGCCTGCTCTTCCTCGCGCTGTGCCAGCCTTGTCGCCGCACGCTCTGCTCTTATCCGGCGTCGCTCGGCCAGCCACCCGAAAAAGCCCCGTCGAATGTCCCGCTCCTGCGCGTCGCTAATGCGGTCATCCACCCAATCCGCCGCCGCCATGATAGAGAACCGGGAACACAAATACAGCCCCATCACCATCATGGTTCCCACCACCACTAGGCTGCCTACCGGGTTCAGGTAAAACACCAGCGCATCGCGTACCACCAGCCCCAACAAACCGCCGCTCTGCACTGCCCCTTCAAACCACATCCAGCCCTGCAGGAACGAGAGCCCCGTGCACATGCCCACCAGCAGCAGCAGGGTACCCACCAGCCGCGCCGGAATTGAGCCAATCTCCTGGGAGCGGATCCAGCGCAAGCTAAGCGCCAGCAGAAAGAGGGGAAGGGTGAATGCCGCCAGGCCAAACGATTGCAGTGCGAGGTCAGCCCCAAACGCACCCGCACGCCCAATCCAGTTACTCGCCCCTCCGGAGCCCGCCGCCGTGTTCCATGACGGGTCATCCACTGAGTAGGTAAACAGGCTAAGCCACACCAGCACGCTAAATGCCAGCACCAATAGCCCTGCGCCCTCCACCCAGCGCGACCGCTTCCGGGCGGAACTCACCCTTAGGGAATGGCTGGCCCGAACAGATGGCGATGCGCTCATAGGGCAGTGCTCTTCGCACGTTCCGGCACCTGCCCCGGATCCCTGCAAACTCTACAATGCGGGGGGGCGAAAATAGGCGAGAAGCAATATCATTATGCCAAAGATCACTCGATAAAGAACAAAAAAACGCAAAGTGTTCCGGCGCAGATAACGCAGGAAAAAGGCAATCACCAGTACCCCCGTCACCGCACTCACCAGAATACCCACGGCGAAGGGAATGGCAACTTCGGCTTCCAGTCCCCCGTCCTTCAACATGTCGTAGACCGCTTTGGCGGCCGCGCCGCCGATCGCGGGCGTCGATAGTAGGAACGAGAATCGAGCCGCTGATTCCCTGTCAAGATTCCGCAGCAGCGCCGTCGCAATGGTAATCCCGCTACGGGAAGTGCCCGGAATTACCGCCAGCGCCTGTGCCACACCAATCGTCATCGTGTCGGCGAAACTCATCCTCCCCAACTGCTTGTTCCTTGCCCCGCGCCGATCAGCATATCCAATCAGCAACCCCACGCCAATCAGCATCACCCCGATCGAATAGGGGCTTCGCAGCACCGTTTCCACCATATCCTTCAGCAGTAACCCCACCACGCCCACTGGTACCGTGGCTGCCGCCAGGTGCCAGAGCAATTGCGGGTTCTCATTCACATACGCTGGCGCAGCCGCGCTTTGGATACCAAAGCCGCGCAGCAGAAGGTAGAACCAGTCCCTCGCAAAATACACCAGCACCGCCACCAGCGTTCCCAGGTGCAACGCGATGTCGAACGTCAAGCCCTGATCCTGCCAACCCAGCAACCATGGGCACAGCGCCAGATGTGCTGAGCTGCTAATGGGTAGAAATTCTGTGAAGCCCTGGATTAGGGCAAGAAGAACAGCTTGGTACAGTGGCATAAGGGACAGCGGAAAATTGCAGTCGAAGGAGCCATCTTAGCGCATGCGCCAAACCAAGATCGTCGCCACCCTGGGTCCAGCCTCAGAGAGCCCGGAGATTGTGGAAGAACTCATCACTGCCGGGGTTGACCTCTTTCGCTTCAATGCCTCGCACGGCACCCAGGCTGAACACGCCCGCCGTCTTGTTACCGTCCGCCAAGTGGCCCGCGACATCGGGCGCAATGTCGCTTGCATGCTGGACCTCCAGGGGCCTAAGATCCGTCTCGGCCGCTTCGCCAACGGTAGTGAACTCCTCCGTGCCGGAGACACATTCACCATTAGCGTGGAAGATACTCTCGGCACCCGTGAAATGGCCAGCACCAACTTCACGAATCTCACCATCGACGTCGGACCTGGCGACAAGATCCTCCTCAACGATGGTGCGGTAGAACTGCGTGTGATTTCCGTAGAAGGCCCCTGCGTCCATTGCCATGTTGTGAAGGGGGGCATGGTGGGCAACAACAAGGGCATCAACCTGCCAGACGTAGCCGTCAGCGCCCCTTCACTCACCCCGAAGGACCTCAGCGATTTAAGCTTCGCTGTCGACGAGGGCTTTGACTTCGTCGCACTCTCCTTCGTCCGCACCCCGGACGACGTTCGCGAACTCCGCGAGGAACTCCGCAAGCGCGACTCCCGCATGCCCATCATTTCCAAAATCGAGAAGCCCCAGGCCTGGGACAACCTCGAAGGAATCCTTACCGAAACCGACGGCGTCATGGTGGCCCGCGGTGATCTCGGCGTTGAGATGGATCTCGCCCGCGTACCCCACATCCAGAAATCCATCATTGAGCGCGCACGCTGGCACAACCGCTTCGTCATCACCGCCACCCAAATGCTGGAGTCTATGATTGAGTCATCCACTCCCACCCGCGCCGAGGTAAGCGATGTCGCCAATGCAATCTACGACGGCACCGACGCCATCATGCTCTCCGCTGAAACCTCCGTCGGCCGCTTCCCCATCGATGCCGTGCGCATGATGGCCAAGATCGCAAAAGAGGTTGAGGCCAGTTCGCGCTTCGATCTTCTCCGTAAGCCTCCCCATCGCCCGAACCCCACCTACGCGGAAATCATCGCCGACATGGCCTTCCATGCTGCCCGCGCCGCCCGCGTCCAGGCCATTGTTGTGTTTACTTCCAGCGGCTACAGCGCCCGGCTTGTCGCTCGTTACCGGCCTGCCCAGCCTATCTTCGCCTTTACCCACATTGACGATACGGCACGAAAACTCGCCCCGGTCTTCGGTGTCCACGCCGTCCTGGTGAAGAATGCTGGCACTACCGACGAAATGCTTCCCCTCATGGAACAAACCCTCGTTGAGCGTGGTCAACTGAAAGATGGAGATGGCGTTGTCTTCGTGGCGGCTCACCCAATCCGCCGCCCTGGCAGCACCAACCTGATGAAGCTCCACCGCATCGGAGATAAGCAGTAGCAGCGTGTCTATAGCCAACCTCGAAACCCGCCGTTTTCGTGACGACAACGAATTTTCCCTACCCCATGCGCCAAATCGCCGTGGATTTCGCTATATTGTGATGTCATGCTGAATCGCAGAAGTGTTCGGGTGATCTGTACTCTTCTGGCCTGGAATACACAAAATGCCATCGTTTGAAGCGTGGGGAAATACTGACCCGGGAAACATCCGAAAGAACAACGAGGATGCGTGGCTCATTGATCCTGCGCTGTCTCTCGCTGTCGTCGCTGACGGCATGGGCGGTGCAGCCTGCGGCGAAGTCGCCTCCGCCATCACCGCTGAGACCATCGCGGAGTACTTGCGCGAACATGATGGGGAAAAAGATCCTCAAACCATCATCGCGGAGGCTATTGGTATTGCAAACAAGCGCGTCCTTGAGCGCGCCCGTGAGAGCACTGATTGCAAGGGCATGGGTTCTACCGTCGTCCTGGCTCTCTTGCGCCACCCCACCGTTTTCATTGCCAACGTCGGTGACTCACGCGCGTACCTGCTCCGCGACGGCGCAATCACCCAACTCTCCTACGACCAGACGCTACTCAACGAACTTTGCTCCACCACTCCGATGACCGCTGAGGAAATTGAGCGCTTCCCCCATAAGCATGTCCTCACCATGGCCGTGGGCACCACGGAGCGCATCAAGATCCAGAACTTCCAGGGAGAGGTAGAGATCGGAGACCAGATCCTGCTCTGCTCCGACGGCCTCAGTGGCCCGGTACCAGATCCTGACATTAAGGAAATTCTGGAAATGTCGACCCCGGTGGAAGAAAAGGTTGACCGCCTCATCGCCTTGGCGAAGGAGAGAGGCGGCCCCGATAACGTCACCGCGGTCTTGCTGCACTGCCTGCCCTAGGCGTCTCCCCTGCCCTCGATAGCCAATCAGATCCGAACAACGTTTGCGCCACCTACATGCTTCATTGCATTGCGGGTGTCCACGATCAGCTTGGCCTTCGCGCCCACCTTCGCGTAATCCACCTTGCGGTGGTCCGTAACGATCACCACGCAGTCTGCTGCCGCCAACCCTTCGTCCTCGTCCATCCGCTCCAGGTGGAAACCGTCATGCGCTGCTACTGAGATGTACGGGTCGCTGAATGTCACCTTTGCACCGCGCTGCTGCAACAAGTGCGCAACGTCTAGCGCCGGCGACTCCCGTAAGTCATCGATATCCCGCTTGTAAGCAATCCCTAACAGATGGATGTGGCTTCCCTTTACGGGCTTGGTATGCTCATTCAGCGCATCCGACACCTTGTCCACGACAAACCGCGGCATCTGCCCGTTGATGTATCCAGCCAGTTCAATGAATCGGGCCTCAATACCCGCCTGCTTGGTCTTCCAAGACAGGTAAAACGGATCAATGGGAATACAGTGCCCGCCCAGCCCCGGTCCCGGGTAGAACGGCATAAACCCGAAAGGCTTCGTGGCTGCGGCGTCGATCACTTCCCAAACATTCACACCCATCCGGTCACACATCATGGCCAGTTCATTCACCATCCCAATGTTGATCATCCGGAATGTATTTTCCAGCAGCTTCACCATCTCCGCCACGCTGGTTGAACTCACCGGAATCACCGTTTCCAGTGCCTGGCGATAGAACAGCGCGCCCGTCTCGGTACAGGCCGCTGTCACGCCACCCACCACCTTGGGGATATTTTTTGTCTGAAACTTCTCGTTGCCCGGGTCAACCCGCTCCGGCGAAAAGCACAGGAAGAAGTCCTCCCCCACCTTTAATCCGGAACGTTCCAGCGTGGGCAAAAGCAGTTCCTCCGTGGTCCCCGGATACGTGGTGGATTCCAGAATTACCAGCGTCCCAGGCTTCAGGTACTTCGCAATCTCCTCCGTACACGCCACGACATAGCTCATGTCCGGGTCCTTGGTCTTGCGCAGCGGAGTAGGCACGCAGATATTGGCCGTATCCAGGGTCCCAACTACGCTGAAGTCCGTAGTTGCCGACAGCTTCCCGCTTTCCACCAGTGGGCGCAGTTCCGCTTCGGGTACGTCCAGCACGTAGGAAACTCCCCGGTTCAGCATGTCTACCTTCTCGCGCGAAACGTCAATGCCCGTCACGCGGAACCCAACCTTGGCCAGTTCCACGGCCAGCGGTAATCCCACATAGCCCAGGCCCAGCACGCCCACATGCGCGCTGTGGTTGCGAATTTGTTCCTGCAGTTGTTCCACGCTACTCATCAGTCCCGTCCTTTCCGGCGTCTCTTCCCGGCATCATCCCCACAGAAAGCTTCCTTCGGCAATCAGCGTTGCCGTTCCTTCCAACAGGAGGCCGTCCCGCTCCTGCCGGAAATACAGAGGACCCGCCTCGGTTTCCACCACCGCGGGCAGCGTCACCTCTCCGCGCGCCAGGGCAGCCGCCAACGCACCCGTTGAACCTGTACCGGAACTCAGCGTCGCTCCCGCACCTCGCTCATAAAATCGCGCTTCCACGGCGTGCGCATCCCGCTTCCTGTAGAAGGAAATGTTGCTCCGCTGCGGAAATGCGGCATGCCCTTCCAGCATGGCTCCCAATTCCTTCCAGTCAAAATCGAAGTCATCGACGGCCACAGCGAACTGCGGATTCCCCGGGTCCACCCTGTTCCCGCTCACCACCCGTCCATCGGGCAGCGTGAGCGTCTCTTTCGCAGACACGATGGGCGAGCCCATCTCCATCCCCAATCGAAATCGGGTTCCCGCCGCTTCCATCAGGTGCAGCCGCCGCAAACCCGCGCCAGTCCGCACCACAAATTCCGTCTGTCCAGGGTTCTGCGAAGCCAGCCAGGCCGCCACGCAGCGTGTGCCGTTGCCGGATAACTCGGCCTCTGACCCATCGGAATTGTATAGGTGAATGGCAGCATCCACAGCTACCCCGCCATCTTTCACCACTCCGTGTTCCGCTAGTGTCTCAGGCTTCGGTTGAACCAGATACCAGCCATCCGCGCCTACTCCCAGATGCCTCTGGCAGATCGCTCGCGCGATCGCTGCCCTGTCTCCAGCTGGAGCATCGGTTTCCCACGTCAACAGAAAGTCGTTACCGGCCCCTTCGGCCTTCACAAAGGGAATTCGCATTGCTAAAGACCCTCTCCATTGTTGCGCACTTAATTTTCCCCGGGCTCTTCGCTTTCATCCTCGTCCTCACCCTCATCTGGAGCGGCAGGAAGCCGTGGCGGCAATAGGTGACGTGGCAGGCTCATGTCCCTTGCATCGAATGCGGAACGTCTCCGCCAGATCTCCAGTGGCGCAGCATTTCCCGCCCGAATCTCCAGCACTTTGCCGTAGTGCAATCCCCTGGTCACCGCGCGCTGCATGGCCCGCGACACGTCGTCCCCAGACTGGCACACTGCCCATTCGCTCCATAGGAAATACTCCGGCCGCTGTACCGTAGCCCTGAATCGGGGGTGGTTCCCCTCATGCAGGCTCTCCCGTAGCGGAATCTCCGCCAATTGCAGCACGCCCGTTGGATCCCCAAAACTCAACAGGATCTCCTCGCCCGGGCGATGTAGCCTCTTCAGATAGGTAGCAGCCTCCCCCAGCCACTGCCGGCGCTGCTGGCTGTTCACAGCCCCTTCCTTCCAAACCACCCAATGTTCCACGCCAGGCTGCAGCAGCCACGGCAGAGACGTTGCCCCAATCAGGACCGCTACCGTCAGCGGCCGGTACCGCGCCGCCGTTGCCTTCACCAGGGCTGCCCCTCCCAGGCACAGCAGCGGCAACAGCGCCAACCCATAGCGCGTGTTGTAGTGGGCATAGGGCCACAGGTCGGGCACAAAGATCGGTGTCCCTGCATTTTGCATGCTCTGGATGTAGAACGCAGCCGGAATCCCAAGCAGCAGTGCAGCCCAGCCGGGGCCCATGCGCAGCAGCCACAGCGTACCCAGCAATCCCATTCCCAACAACGGCCAGCCCGCTACCTGCCGGGCAGCCGCCAGGTAATAGCGCGCTGACTCCCAGTAACTTCCATCCCCAGGGTAGGCATCCATCCCCGCCGCCAATTGCCGAAGGTAGATCGCCTTTGCCGAATACGGGCCGCGGTAGAACTCCAGCGCATCCCCCCAATACCACCAGTTGTGCGCCAGCCACCACAGCGGACCCGCACCCGCCACCACACAGAAGATCACTGCGCTCCACCACCGGCGTTCTCCCCCTTGCCAAAGGACAAAGCCCAACAGAAGTGGCAGCAGCACCCACCCGTCATAGCGCGTCATCGCACCAGCCAGCGCAAACACAGCTATCCAAAGCGCCCACGCCGGATGCGGGTTCCCCACAAAGCGCGCGCAACCAAAGAACATCCCGGCCAGTGCCATCAGAAACACGGGTTCCGTCATCGGTGTTCCTTGCAGGTACAGCAGATTCGGATTCAGCGCGAACAGCGCAAGCCCGGCAATCCCTGCCCACGATGAGCCCAGAATGTCCCTGCAGGCCAGCAGAAACAGCACGCCCGCAATCCAGAAACAGATGCTTGCCGGAATCGCCCCGGCCAAGCCATTGGCCCACAACGTGTCATCCCCAGCCAGTGGCATCATCAGTAGGTGGGGCAGCGGCAACCACACGGTGCCAATCTGCATCGCCCCTGGCGTCTGCGTATCCAACACCCGCCGCGCAATGTTTAGGTGCGCCTGCGCATCGCCATAGTATTGGGTGTAGCCCTGCAAGTGCACCCACCATGTCGCCGCAGCCGCCAGCACAGCCAGCAGCAATGCCGCCACCAATGGAGGCACCCAACCAAATCGGCGTGTTTCCGCCGGCGCCGAAGCCATCGTTGTTGCGCGAGGCGCGAAAGCCATAGTCTCTACGCGAAGCGCGTGAACGCGACGAACTCCTCGTACCGTGCGTCAATCTCTTCCCGACTCAGGCTCTCAAACCGGCGCGGACCAAACTCCTCACAACAGAAGCTCCCCATCACCGAACCGTGAATCACCGCACGGCGAATGCTTTCTGCACTTAGCGCCCCGCCTCCGCTTTGCGCCTGTGCCTCCGCCAGATATCCAAAGAACCCGCCGGCAAAGCAGTCCCCCGCCCCGGTGGGATCCTTCACCTGGTCCAGCAGATACCCCGGAGCCGCGAAATGCCCGGCGCCCTTCTCAAACAGCACCGCCCCGTACTCGCCGCGCTTGATCACCACCCAGCGAGGACCCATCTCATGAATCCGCGCCGCAGCCTTCCGCAGGTTTGTCTCCCCGGACAACTCCACGGATTCGCTGTCGTTGATCATCAGCAGATCCCACTGTGCGATGGTCGTCAACAGTTCCTCGCGGAAGTCATTGATCCAGAAATTCATCGTGTCCCCGCCCACAAAGCGGGGTGATGCCACCTGTGCACGCACGTTTGCCTGCAGCGCTGGCTGGATGTTGCCCAGCAAGACAAACTCTGAATCCCGATAACTCTCCGGCACCTTCGGGTCAAATCCCGCAAACACGTTCAAATCCGTGCGCAGGGTGGTCCGCGAGTTCATATCCGCCGAATACACACCCTGCCAGAAAAAGCACTTCCCCGGCACTCGCTCCAGCCCCGTCAAGTCGATACCATGCGCCACCAGCTGCGCCTCGTCCTGAGCCTCAAAATCGTCGCCCACTACAGCTACAATTCTCGGCTTTGTGAAGTAACTTGCCGCTAGCGCAATGTAGGTCGCCGCTCCTCCCAGAATCCGATCCACTTTGCCGTGGGGTGTTTCCAACCCGTCATAGGCTACTGACCCAACAACCAATAGAGACATAAGTTTCGATTGTACCGTTGAACGCGCATCGTAACCGGTTCACAACCTCAGCC
Source organism: Bryobacteraceae bacterium (assembly GCA_036821995.1). Classification (GTDB taxonomy): domain Bacteria; phylum Acidobacteriota; class Terriglobia; order Bryobacterales; family Bryobacteraceae; genus JACTMJ01. Next base: position 66,142 of record DAISIM010000015.1, on the reverse strand, counting down.
TCTTTCCAGTCTGGTACCCTCCGCCCCTCATGATAGGTACTCTTTCCCCTTTCCATCCCAAATCCTCGCGCCGACCATATCCCGAACCACGCGTACAATAGGAGTTGGAGCAAATCCTGTCCATTCCGATTGCAAGCTCGCTTACCCCAACGGCGCCCCTCAGTCCCGCCGCCGGGGTTCGGTCTAGCCGATAAGCCCTGTCATCGCTATGCTCTATCTCCTCCTCAGCGACATCCATGCGAACCTGGAAGCGTTCGAGGCTGTCCTGCGCGATGCTGAGACGCGTTACCCCTCCCTGGAAGCTGCGGTCTGCCTCGGCGACGTGGTGGGTTATGGGGCTGACCCTGAAGCCGTCGTCGCCCTCCTGCAGCAACTCACCCAGACCGTCATCCGTGGAAATCACGACAAGGCCGTTGCTCTTGGCGAAAATCTTGAGTGGTTCAACCCCGCCGCCCGCGATGCCACTTACTGGACCCTTAACCAGCTCTCCCCTGATTCAGTGGACTACCTTCGCGAACTCCCACGCGGCCCGCGCATGGTGAACGGTTTCCAAATTTGTCATGGCTCGCCCTTGGATGAGGACGAGTACCTCATCACCCCCAGCGATGTCGAGATCCTCGCCGGTCGTCTCGATTCTGGAGTTATCTTCTTCGGGCACACCCATGTCCAAGGCGGCTTCCGCATGCTTCGCGGCGTGGTTACCGTGCTGCCCCGCCCTGACGAATCCGATACCGAAACGGTTGAGGTGGAGGAGCAGGCCTACTACATCCTCAACCCTGGCAGTGTCGGCCAACCCAGAGACCAGGATCCCCGCGCCGCCTACGCTGTCTACGACGCCAGCAATCGCCTTTTCCACATGCACCGCGTGCCATACGATTTTGAGATCACCCAGCGCAAGATTCTCGACGCCGGCCTCCCGGAACGCCTCGCCTTCCGCCTGGCCCACGGCCGCTAAGCCCCTGCGTCCGCAATTCCACCAGCTCCAAGAAATCCCCGCGTCTAGGCCCCCCTACCCGCGCAGAAACGCCGCCACTTCCTCCAGGTTGCTCGTCCGCCGGTACGGGGGTAAACTCTCAAGAAACGTGGCGCCATAGGACATCGTGCGAATCCGGCGGTCCAGAATCGCCAGAACGCCCCGGTCGCTGCTGCTGCGGATCAGGCGTCCAAAGCCCTGCTTCAGTGCGATGGCCGCCTGCGGCACCTGGTATTCGCGGAACGCATCGCCTCCATTGGCCGTGATCCGCTGTACCCTCGCGCTCACCACCGGGTCATTCGGAGCGGCAAACGGCAGCTTGTCTACCACCACGCAAGACAGTTGCTCGCCCGGCACATCTACCCCTTGCCAGAATGCCGATGTCGCAAACAGCACCGCATGCGGCGTTTCCTTGAACTCAGTCAACAGTTGGTGCTTTGGCGCTGTCCCTTGCAGCAGCGTCGGATACGGCAACCGCTCCCGCAACCCCGCGTGAAAGGTCCGCATCTGTTGATGACTGGTGAACAGCACGAACGCCCGCCCCTGTGTAAATGCCAGCAGTTCCTCCAGCAAGCCCATCGCCTCTTCGGCGTACTGCGGGCTCCGCGGATCCGGCAAACCGGTGGGTGTGTACAGAATTGCCTGCCTGGTGTAATCGAAGTGCCCATCTACCCGCAGCGTAACCGGCGCATCCACCCCCAGCCGGTTCTGGATGAAGTCAAACGAGTCAGATACTGCCAGCGTCGCTGACGTCAACACGACCGTCTCCACCACGCCAAACAACTTCTCGCGCAGCAGGCCGCTTACGTCCACCGGACAACTCTGCAGCGTCACGCCCCGGCCCCTCCGCTCCACCCAGTGCACCTCTTCCGCCCCTGGATCCTCCATCCACGTGCGCAGGTTTTCGCTCAACGTCTGGCCCCGCCTGAACAGTGGCGCGAAGTCCGCCACGCCATCCGCCCGGGCCTGCAGCCCGCTGCCCACCAGCGATAGCGCCAGCAGCAAATCCGCGTAAGCTGCCCTGGCACTCTCCCTCAGTCCGGGCAGCACGCCTCCACCCAGCCTGCCTTCCGGCCCTGCAAACTTCTGGAAGAACGCTCCACTCGCCTCGTCCAGCACGTGCAACGCATTTTCGGTCTGCGGGTCCTTGCGCCGCAGCATGCGCAGCAGCATGCGCGTATCCCGCGCCAGTTCCTGCACCTGCAGATTGCTCACGCTCATCCCGAAATATTGCCCGGCCACATCCTCCACTTCATGCGCCTCGTCCAGCACCAGCACTGAGTACTCCGGAATGATCGCCCCGAAATCGGTATCCTTCACCGCCAGGTCAGCAAACAGCAGGTGATGGTTCACAATAATCACGTCGCTTTCGCGGGCTACCCGGTGCATGTTTGTCAGATAACATCCCTCAAAGTGGGCACACCGCTGGCCGGTGCAACGGTCCGCCCGTGCATCCAGCTTCGGCCACACCCGGCTATCCTCCGCCAACCCCTGCACCTCGGAACGGTCCCCGGTCTGGGTCGTGGCTTCCCACTTGGCTATCTGCTCGAATTCCCGCACTTCCTCCAAGCCTTCCAGAATCGCCAGTTCAGCCGCCCCATACAGCTTGCTCTTGCAAACATAGTTGTTACGCCCCTTCATGACGCACACCCGCAAAGGGTTCGGCCAATGGTCGCGCAAGAGGGGAAGGTCTTTATGGAAGAGTTGTTCCTGCAGATTCTTCGTGCCGGTGGAGATCACCACCCGCTTCCCCGAAAGCAGGGCTGGCACCAGATACGCCAGCGTCTTGCCCGTTCCTGTACCCGCCTCCACCAGAAGGTGCCGCCGTTCCTTGATGGCGGCTTCTACGGCCTTTGCCATCCGCAACTGGTCCGGCCGGTGCTCATACTGGGGGTGCCATTGCGCCAGATACCCATCCGGCGAAAAGAACCGGTACATTGACGCAGCAGTCTCAGCAGGCATAGTTCACGAAGGCGCCCTATTGGCGGAGCCGATCATCCGGCTGTCCGCCCCTCCTTACCAGCGCGGCAGTGGCTGCATCGCTCCGTTCGCCTTTCTGCTCTGGTTTGCGGCCTCCATGAACGCGAAAATCTCCATCGTGGTGTCATTGGGCACCTGGGCTTTGCCCGTCCTCACCATCTCCAGCACCGCCTTCAACATGGGCGCATAGCTGAAGGCAGGGTTCGCAGGGCTCTGCAGCACTTCCTTCTCGCCGAAGGCCACCGCTCCGTATCCCCCAGATGGCAGCAGTGTCCGCACCACCCCCACCCGGCCATCGCGCCAATAGCCCGTGATCACCTCTCCGTGGGGACCCGAAATCCGGCTTACCTTCTCACAGCCCGTCCCCATAATCGTGAACAGCACCTCAATCGGGTGCACCGCATACCAGCCCAGGTCGAGTTCGTGATGCTCCTCAAGTGGACCCGGTCCCCACGTCATGGCTCCCCGCGCCGCCTTCCCCGTCATGCTCGTCACAAACTCGGCATACCGCAACGACGATGTACTAAACCAGGGCACGCCCGCCTCCCGCGCAATCCGCTGCATCTCCACAGCATCCTTCCAACTGGCGGCAAAGGGCTTGTCGATAAACACAGGCTTCTTGCATTGAACCGCCTCCCGCAGTTGCGGCAGGTGCGGACGCCCATCCACGCTCTCCAGCAGGAGTGCATCCACTAGCGGACATAGCTCCGGAATCCGCTCGACAATCTTCACTCCATGCTTTTCCACCAGTTCTTTCGCATACCCATCCACTCTCTCCGCGCTGGATGGGATGTCGGGCGATCCACCCTTGTAGGCCGCCACCACCCGCCCTCCGGGTACGTGGTCTGCCCGCGCCGCATCGTGAAAGATGTTCGCAAACGCCGTCGCGTGCGACGTGTCAGTCCCGATAATCCCGAACCGCACAGTCTGTCCGTTCGCTACTTGTCCGCTCACCCCAAGGGTCAGGCAGATCACGCCAACAAGAGTCGATAGAAGTCGCATAGTGTCAATCTTTCCGGTGCTTTATTGTTGCGAGTCTGCGGGACGCCCCGCAACCGCTTCCCCGTTTTCGGCCGCTACGGATGCACAACCTGCCTCTTCGGGTGATTCTTCCGCCGCTTCTCCTCGCCGCGCCCGATATTGCTGCTCCGCTTCCTTAAACCGGCTCTTTGCCCACAGCACCAGCCGCTGGATGGGCGGAAAGTAATCCCCCAGTATCAGAAGTCCTGGGATTACAAAGATCCACCCCGGCATCACCGGCAGAATCAGCCCCACAATGCCGACAATCAGTAACCCGATCCCCAGCAGCAATCGCAATGTATGACGAATTGGACCCATTTTGGTCTTTAGTACTAAAACAAAACCCTATCGCAAACCCATCGAAATTGGGTAGAAACCTGTTATTCTCAAAATCGAAAAGCGAAACCAGCAACGCACCATCCGGATTCAGTCGAACTCGCCGGCGCTCTTTGCGGACAAGGACCACGATCCTTTCTCTCGGCATCGGCTCACCATCTTTGTGACGGCTGCACTTTCTGATAGGATGCCTCAATCATTGGGAACTTTGTTCGCAGTTGATCATTCAAGGACAGACCCAGGGGTCCAGAAATGATGGATGGAAATCAAAAACCGACCGGTCAAGAGCGGCGTCGCTTCCGCCGGTACCAGATGCAATTGAATCTCAAGGTAACTCGCTATGGCAGGCAGGGTTCATCCTGGGAAGCAATCACGAAGAATATCAGCCGTGGCGGTGTTTTGTTTGCCCTCAAGGAACCGCTTGAACCCGGCACGCCCATTGAGTTTTTCGTGGATTTCCCCGAAAAACTCGCTGATAACGCCACCGTTCGAATGCGCGGCCAGGGCAGGGTGGTTCGTTCGGTCCGCGAAGTCTCCCGGGATCCCAAGGACCCCGGCATGTACATTGTTGCTGCCACCATGGACCGTGGCGAAATCCGCCGCCAGTAGATTGCCCCCGGCCTTGTACTGCCGTCTGGAAACCTTCCGCTGCCATCATTTGCAGCGATCGCGAGATTAGTGTGCCTCCGCCGTCGGCGCCTTAGCGCGTCAGTGGATCCTCCACTTCCGGCGGAGTTGCCTCCATCCATTGTCCCAGCACTGGCTCCACAAGGCGCATTTGTTCCCGCATCTCCCACGCAATCCGCCGGTAACTGAAGTGGCCCTTCACCCCGCTGCGTAATTTGGCAATGTACTCCGCTTCGGCAAAGTCCATCCGAAACAAAAATCGTGCGCGGCAGGCAAATGGCAGCAGATACTCCCCCGCCGGAGAAGGCAGGGCGCGCGCCGCCGCCATCGCTGACTCCACAGCCCCGCAGTACACCTCTGTCAGCCCAGCCTCTGCGATCATTTCTGGCGTGTCATATCCCAGGGAGGCAGTGTAGGCCTGCCGGAATTGCTGGCAGCGCCTGTGCCGGTGCAAGTCTCGATACGCGCCGACATCCATCACGATGTCAAAGGCGTAGGGCGCATTCCGGAATGCCCGTGGCAATTCATCGTGCCTCCCCCTTGCGCCTAGCGCTGCCTCTACTACTTCCCGCTGCTTGGTCTCGGGCCACTGCTTAGCCATCGCGTACAGTGCTCGGAATGGCAATCCGGACTCTGGATACAACAACGTCGCCGCAATATCCGCCAGCGTATCCGTGGGCTTCAGTAGATCCACCCCACCCGTTGCTTCCGTTGGCGTCGCGGTTGGCACATTCCGCGCTGCCCATCCAGATAGTTCCCGCCGCATTGCCGGCTCGAACGCATCCGCATCCACATACTTGGCCAGTGTTGGCGCGACTGCCTCCACGGCCGTTCCTGGCTCCAATGTGCAAACGTCCAGCGACGCACAGGCAACAGCAGCCTCTTCTCCTACCTCCCGCAACTCCGCATATCGCGAAGCCTTCATCCGCCGGATCTGCCTTTCTAGCGTGCGGATGCTGGTGACTTGTCCGATATTCGTGGGAACTCCCCAGAACAGCAGATACCGGGCCACGTCAAACGCACGCGCCGCCAAGTTGCGTTCGTAGGCCCCCTCCTTCATGTCTACGGGCCTTGGCAGCTTCGCCTTCAGATGGGCCAGGGCACCCGCGTGCACCGTTTCATAGGCCCGCAGCGAAGCCCGCGCCGCGTCCTGATAGAACGCTGCCTGCTCTGCGTCCAGCTGAGGTGGCGTTACCACCCCCACCCGCGAGAAATCCTGATAGCGCGTTGATTTCGCTTGTCCGTCCCAAAGCTGCTCGTCCTCAATCTCGGTGGCTACCAGCTCTGAGATCCCCTCAAAACAAACCGCCAGATGTCCCAAATCCGCAATCGAAGCATGCCCGTACTGGAAATAGAAGCTCTCCAGGAACTTTTGGGAATCGTGGCCGCGCACCCAATCCAAGGACTGCCGGATGGAGTCAGGCGAACGGCTGTAGCGCGCCAGTGCATAGGCGCACTTTTCTGGAGGCATCGGTGCCAGCGGAATCACCCGCGGATGTTTGTGGTCTGACATGGCGTTCAGAGTAGCGCTCCCCTGGATTCTACCGCGTGGCGTCCTGTTCGTACTGCCACCATCGCGGCCTCAGTCACGGCCATTCCAAGCGTGCTGAAAAGGGGGATCTACTTCGTATTGGAATAGCGCCACAGTGCGCTCTCAGCCCTTAGCGGTGGCTGCTTCCCGCAATCTGCACCAGTTCCTGCTTGCCCGTCATGGGCCGCTCTGGCGCGCTCAACGTCTGTGGCGATCGCCAGAAGTCCATGTACGATACTTGATGCACACAGGCCACCGTGCAATAGGAGGTACATCCCTTTTCGGTGATGAACTCCCGCCGGATGTCGTCCACCGTATATTGCGAGAGAGGTAAACCCGGGTTGCCCCTCTGCTGGGAACAGTAGTGCACCAGCCCGTCTTCGCAAATGTACAGGTAACGCGCTCCCGCCCGGCACTTCCAGCTGTTCGGCTTGCCGTTGGCGATGTTCTCTTGGAAGTAGTTCAACTGCGCGTAGCTGCTCTTGCCAAGCTTCTTCACGCGCATGTACACCTTGCGCTCCACTTCGTTCAGCGGCTGCAGTTGCCCTTCCCCATCGTGGATGATCCCCACCGTGCTGGTGAAGCCCAGTTCCACCGCTCGCCGCCCCACAATCAGTGCGTCGTGCGGATTGCGGATTCCACCGCCCACAACGGAGTTGATGTTCACATGGAAGTCAGCGTGCAAGCTGAGGAGTTGCAGCTTTTTATCCAGAACCTTCAGGCTCTTCTTTGACACTTCATCAGGCATCACATTATCGATGCTGATCTGCATGTGGTCCAAGCCGGCATCGTTCAGGGCGCGAATCCGGTCTGCCGTCAACAGGTACCCGTTCGTGATCATGCCGGCGATCATCCCGTGATGACGCATCCGCCGAAACACCTCGTCCAGGTCCGGATGCAACAGGGGTTCACCGCCACTCATCGTCACAATAGACGTGCCCAGGCGCGCCAGATGGTCGATCCGCGCCTTCAGCTCATCAATGGGAATCGGCTTTGAAAAGTCGTCGTACTCATTGCAGTAAGTACACGAAAGGTTGCAGCGCCGAATGGGAATCATGTGCGCCATCACGGGATGATCGGTGTCCCGAATCCCGTTCAGCAGCATCTTCACTTCACGAAGACGACGGCTTGTCGATCGCAGTGTCCGGCGAATTCCCAGCAAGCAATCCCTCTCTTGGCAAGCAGCTTGGCGGATTCACGCACCGTTCCAGGAGCGCTGCCACCGTAGGCTATATTCCAATTCGTAATGGTAGCACCGAATCTGCCCGGAAAACTCCCTAGCTAGGCTATGGCTAAGGCCTGTGGTTCCAGCCACTACCCGAGTCCGGTCCCTTCATATGTAACAGATGCACCGCAACCATTAAGGGTTCGGCGAAGCATCATCCTTTGCCTCGGGGAAAATCACTACCTTAAACCGGTCGCCTTCCCGGAACATCAGGTCCCGCGGACGCCCATGCACCGGGTCTCGGAACGACACCAGATTCACCTGGCCCCGTTGCAGTTCCGCGAACAAGCCGAGAGCCATTGCCATGTTCCGCAGACCGGTTTCCGGCGCCGCCGCCTCCAGATAGCAGTACACCGTGTCCACCTTGCTTTCCATCCCCACCCAGCGCAGCGGAATCTCCGCCATATCTGGCCCGCGCAACCGGAACACCTCGCGCAAATAGGCAAAGGTCAGGGCCTCCGCGTCCGGTGCTCGATCCACTTCCACATGGCGATTCGCCCGCCTTCGCAGCACCCACTCCAGGTCATCGGCGAACAACCGGATGGTGATTTCGAAGCTCTTGCCCTGCGGGTTGTACTCCACCAGAGTGTTGGAGAAGAAGAACTTGTGCGCCGATGCCGGACTGCCCAAGCCGCACACCCCGGCTGCCACCGCCAGCGGCAACGCACGCATCGCCATCCGCCGGCTCAGCCGCATCCCACCCGTGCCCTGCCCCTCTGCCATGATTACTGCTGCGTCACCTTCTCCAACTCGCGCTGGATCTGCATCGGATTCTTCTGGCGCTGCTCCTTGAAGATCTGGAAGCGTGTTTTCACCGGCTTCGGAGGCCAGTGATTGTTGCTGAGGTCCGCATCCGCGGTTTCCAGGTTCGGATCAAGCACAACCTGCTGGATCTCCCGCGGTGTGATCAGCAATTTGGAAACCTGATGCCGGTTCCGCCGCCAAATCTCCGCCGGAATCCGTAACTGCTGCTTCGCCCCGTCGGTGAAGGTTATGTCCAGAATCAGGGGCATCGGCACGCCGCCGATGTTCTTGAACGTCATCACAAAGAAGTTGTTGGCATTGCTAAGAACTGCCTTCTCGTCATCCTCCAGCCCCTTCAAGAACTTCTCATAGTCTTCCCGATCTTTGGCTGTCACATTCAACTTGTCAAAGTTATTGTAGAAGTCCAGGAGCTCAGGATACTTGTCCACAAACTTTGGCAGCGGTTGATTCCGCTGGGCGGACAAAGTCACCGGCTCTTCCTCTTCCAGCTTCTTCAACCGGCTCTTTTCAATATCCGGATTCTTGCTGTCGATGGTATACCAGTCAATAGATTCCAGGCTGATATCTACATGATCCGTCGTATAGAACCACGCCCGCCAAAACCAGTCAAGGTCCACCCCCGTTGCGTCCTCCATCGTCCGGAAGAAATCGGCCGGCACCGGACGCTTGAACATCCACCGCCGCGAATATTCCCGGAAGGCAAAGTCGAACAGTTCCCGGCCAAGGATCGTCTCCCGCAGGATATTCAGCGCTGTTGCTGGCTTCGCATAGGCATTCGGCCCTAACTGAAGCACTGAGTCAGACTGGGTCATGATCGGCTCCTGCTGCTGGCTGGTCATGTAGCCCACGATTTCTTTGGGCTCTCCGCGCCGCGACGGATACTTCTCTTCCCATTCCTGTTCCGAAAGGTACTGGAGAAACGTATTTAGCCCTTCATCCATCCACGTCCACTGCCGTTCATCCGAATTCACAATCATCGGAAAATAATTGTGGCCCACCTCGTGAATAATTACAGAGATCAACCCATACTTCGTCCTGTCTGAATAGGTTCCGTCCTTCTCCGGTCGGGGGCCGTTAAAACAGATCATCGGATATTCCATCCCACCAACTGGCCCATTCACTGAGATTGCAGTGGGATAGGGATAATTGAAGCTATAGCGCGAGTACACGTTCAGGGTATGGATAATCGACCGCGTGGAGTAGCGCTCCCATAGCGGATTGCCCTCCTTGGGGTAATACGACATCGCCATCACCTTGTTGCCCTCGACGTCGTGCTCCTGCGCATCCCAAATGAACTTACGGCTGCTGGCAAATGCAAAATCGCGCACATTCTCCGCGTGGAAAATCCAGGTCTTTTTCCCCACCGGCTTGCGCTTCTCGTTGGCGCTGGCTTCCTCCTGCGTCACGATCAATACAGGCTTACTAGCACCCTTGGCCTGTGCGAGGCGTTGCCGCTGGGTGGCGCTCAGTACCTCGTTCGGGTTCTGCAGCACCCCCGTTGCGCCAACAATGTGGTCGTCCGGTACCGTGATTGCCACTTTGTAGTCGCCAAACTCCAGCGTGAACTCGCCCGCTCCCAAGAACTGCTTGTGCTGCCATCCCGTGTAGTCTGTATATGCCGCCATCCGCGGAAACCACTGGGCAATCTCGTAAAGATAGTTGCCGTCTTCCTTGAAGAACTCAAATCCGCCCCGGGCGCCAACCTTCCGCACGTCCACGATGTTGTAGCGCCAGTCCACCGCGAACTGCACCCGCTCCCCGCTTCGCAGCGGCTGCGGCAGGTCAATGCGCATCATCGTGTCCTGGATCACATAGGGCAGCGGCTTGCCGGCCGCGTCTCTCACAGCCAGAATCTTGTGGCCACCATCGAAGTCCTGGTCTAGCATCGCCTCCATCATCCGGTAGCTGGGACGCCCCTTCAGGTTCGGCGCTGTCTGCGTCAGTTTGGCATGCGAATCCTGCTTGAACCGGTTCTGGTCCAACTGCAGCCATAGGTAGTTCAGGGGATCCGGCGATTGGTTGTGGTACGTAATCGTCTCCGACGCTTGAATGGATTGGTTCGTATCGTCCAATTCCAGCCGGATGTCGTAATCCACCTTCTGCTGCCAGTACCGGTGCCCCGGCGCACCGGAAGCCGTACGGTATTCATTGGGAGTCGGCAATACCTCATCCAACTGCCTGAAAATGTCATCGCCCGGCTTCCAGCGTTGTGCCGAGGCTGACCCCGCCCCCAAGATCAACAACGCTAGCAACGCAACAATCGCTCTCATGGAAGTACCTGCCTGCATAGGAATTGCACTCAATCGTCGCGCGGGGCGGCGTGGCCGCGCTTGCAATAAGGGATGCTTGTCCGGCCCGGACTGCGTCGGCGAGTTCGTCCCCACCGGTAAGCCCCCGTCTGGAAACGAATCTCCCTGCGCGAGGACGGCGCGCACCGCGCCCGTAATCCTGCCGGAAAACCCTTAGGGTAGCATGGTCCCTCCATTCATCGGACCGCCCTAAACGTTTCTGCATCCTTCCGTTGGATCCCGCCCCAACTCCCGCTAGCATGGAAGGGTGAGCTTGATTCAGGCAAGAAAGTGGCTGCGCGATGCCGAGTACGTCGTTGTACTCACCGGTGCCGGCATGTCCGCTGAAAGCGGCATCCCCACCTTTCGAGGTCCTGACGGCATCTGGAAGCAGTTCCGCGCCGAGGAACTTGCCACCCCCCAAGCGTTTGCCAGCCGCCCCCACCTTGTCTGGGAGTGGTACAACTGGCGCCGCGAACTCATCGCCGCCGCCGAACCCCATGCCGGCCACCACGCCCTCGCCCACATCCAGCGGCACACCCCCCAGTTCACCCTCGTCACCCAGAACGTCGACGGCCTGGACGAACGTGCCGGCATCCGGAACATCGTCCGCCTGCACGGCGACATTTGGCAGACCGTTTGCACCCGCTGTGGCGAGCGGCGCCAGAACCGCGAGGTGCCCCTCTCCACCATGCCTCCCCACTGTTCCTGTCATCCGGACGCCCTTCTCCGCCCCGGTGTTGTCTGGTTCGGAGAGGCCCTTCCTTCGGCGGAATGGGATCTCGCCGTGCAAGCCGTCCAGCAGGCTGACCTTCTCCTCGTCGTCGGCACTTCCGCCGTGGTTTACCCCGCCTCCAGCCTCATCACCCTTGGCATTCGTCATGGCGCTCACACCATTGAGATTAATCCTCAGTCCACACCCCTTAGTAATGAGATGCACTTCCGCCTTGCCGGCGCTGCCTCCGCCATCCTTCCTTCCCTCGCCTCTGTGTTCTCCTAACCTGCCCCCTTCCGCTCGCTTCCCGTTTCTGCGGCACGCGCTCAGATGCTGCGACAATAGAACAGTAATCTCACTACACCCATGACAGTCTGCTACCTCGACGCCTTTTCCGGTCTCAGCGGCGACATGCTCGTCGGCGCCCTTGTCGACGCCGGCGCGGATGGCCAGGAACTTACGGCATCGCTCTCCGCTCTCAATACCGGCGCCTCCTTTCGCCTGGAAAAAGTGAAGCGCAATGGTATCGCCGGAACCAAGTTCCACGTGGATGGCACAGACACGAAGAAGCACCGCCATCTCCCCCACATCGTCAAGATGATTCAGGATGCCCCCCTCCCCGCGGAGGTACAGAACCAGAGCATCGCTGTCTTTGAAAAGCTCGGCGAGTCAGAGGCCACCGTCCACGGTGTCCCCATCGAAAAGGTCCATTTCCACGAAGTGGGTGCCATTGATTCCATCTGCGACATCGTCGGCACTTGCCTCTGCCTCCACTTGCTGGGCGTGCAGCGCATCGCCTGTTCCGCCATCAATGTGGGCTCTGGCACCGTCAAGGCGGACCACGGCGTGATGCCCGTCCCCACCCCTGCCACTGCGCTGCTATTGAAGGGCATTCCGGTTTACTCGGCCGGACCCGCCACGGAACTCTGCACCCCCACTGGCGCCGCCGTTGTCTCTGCTCTCGGCACGGAATTCGGCCGCATGCCCGCCATGAGTATTGAAGCCAGCGGTTTCGGCGCGGGCACCAAGGATTTCAAGGAGATGGCCAACCTCCTCCGCGTCCTCATCGGCGAGGACGGCAGCATCCCCGAGGCCAGCCGCGTCCGCATCGTCGAAGCCAACCTCGACGACTCCTCCCCCCAGGTCATCGGCCACACCATGGAGCGTCTGTTCGCAGCCGGCGCACTCGACGTCACTGTCCAGCCCGTCAGCATGAAGAAGAACCGTCCCGGCGTGAAGCTTACCGTCATCTGCCGTCCTGAGGATTGGGTCCGTCTGTCGCGCGTCGTCTTTGCCGAGACCACCACCTTCGGCGTCCGCGCCTACGAAGCTGACCGTCTCCTCCAACCGCGCCATTGGGAAGAGGTGGAAACCCGTTTCGGCAAGGTCCGCGTGAAGGTGGCCGCCGCCGATAGCTTCGCTCCTGAGTACGAGGATTGCCGCGCCCTTGCGACGCACGCCGGCGTAGCGCTGAAGACCGTGCTGGCTGAGGCGGCCGCCGCCTTTCTCGCCCAGCGCGCTAACTAGAGATCGTTCGCCCCGGCCCGTCCGCCGCCTCAAGTCGGCGTCGGGCCTGCATCCGCGGCAGCCCGCGTGCTGTTCGCCATGAAGGAAACGCCTGTGCCGGAATCAACCAAGAACTATTACCTCACCACGCCCATCTACTACGTGAACGCTGCGCCTCACATCGGCCACACCTACACCACCCTCGCGGCCGACACCATCCGCCGTTTCAAGCGGATGCAGGGCTTTGACGCTGTCCTCACCACTGGCACCGATGAGCACGGCCTCAAGATTGAGCGCTCCGCCAGGAAAACCGGTAAGTCCCCCGTCGAGTTCACCACCATCGTCTCCAACGAGTTCCGCCGCCAGTGGAAGCTGCTGGGCCTCGTTGACCCCGATACCAATCCCCAGGACCGTTTCATCCGCACCACTGACTCCCGCCACGTCAAAACTGTCCAGGACCTGTTCCTCCGTAACCAGGAGAACGGCTTCATCTACAAGCAGTCCTACACCGGCATGTACGATGTCGGTGAGGAAACCTTCGTCCAAGGCGCCAAACCCGGCGACGTCTCTCCCGTCAACGGACAGCCCCTGGAAGAGGTCACGGAAGAAAACTACTTCTTCCGCCTCTCGGCCTTCCAACAGCGCCTTCTGGATCTATACTCCGCCCAGCCTGACTTCGTTCAGCCCGACTTCCGCCGCAATGAAGTATTGCGTTTCGTCGAAGGCGGCCTCGAAGACCTCTCCATCAGCCGCGGCTCCATCTCCTGGGGGATCCCCCTCCCCACCGGCGACGGCCAGGTCTTCTACGTATGGTTCGACGCTCTCAGTTCTTACTACACAGCCGTCGACGGAGAGAACCGCTGGCCGGCTGACCTCCACCTCATCGGCAAGGAAATCCTTCGTTTCCATGCCGTCTACTGGCCCGCCTTCCTCATGGGTGCAGGCTGGCCCATTCCCCGCAAGATCTTCGCTCACGGATGGCTTCTCTTTGAGAACGACAAGATGAGCAAGTCCCGCGGCAACATCGTTCGCGCGGAGCCCATCCACCAGGTGATGGGCATTGAAGGTCTGCGCTACTTCCTGCTCCGCGAGATTCCCTTCGGCCACGACGGTAGTTTCAGCTACGACGCTCTCGTCCAGCGCTTCAACTCTGATCTCGCAAATGGGTTGGGTAACCTCGCCAGCCGCACTCTGTCCATGATTCACCAGTACCGCAACGGCGCTGTCCCCCACTCTTCCGCGGCTGGAGATTCTCCTCTCGCCGCCGCCGCTGCCCAGGCCATCGCCACCACCGGGGAAGGATATGAGAAGCTCGAGTTTTCCCGAGCCCTGGAAGCCATCTGGACTCTCATCAGCCACGTAGACAAGTTCATCGTGGAGCGCAAGCCCTGGACCCTCGCCAAGGCTGGCACCCCGGAAAGCGCCACGCTCCTGGACGACACCCTCTATTGCGCCGCCGAAGCCCTCCGCCTCGTCGCTGCCCTCTGCTCGCCTGTACTCCCCACCACAGCCCAGCGGCTCTGGGATCTCCTCGGCTGCTCTGCCACTGGCCCGCTTCCCGCCCGCGTTCAGGATCTCGCCTGGGACACCCTCCAGTGGGGCCAACTCCCCGCCGGCAGCGTTGTTGGTACCCTTGCCGACACCCCGCTCTTCCCCCGTCTGAAACCCGAGGAGGTCATCGCCCGCATGCGCGAACTCGAAGCTGAAACCGCCATCTCCCAGGCCCGGATGCTGGGCAAAGAACCAGACCCCGCCTCCGAAGCTCCGGCAGGCGCCGTCACCCTCTCGCCGCCACTCGCCGATGAAATCACCATCGACGATTTCGTCAAGGTCGATATCCGTGTTGGCCTCGTCCTCTCGGTGGAGCCCGTCCCCAAGGCCGACAAGCTCCTGCACATCAAGGTCGACATCGGCGAAGCTCAGCCCCGCGAAATCGTCGCCGGCATTGCGTTGGCCTACAAGCCAGAGCAGCTCATCGGCCGCAAAATCTGCGTCGTGGCCAACCTCGCCCCACGCAAGCTGCGCGGCCTTACTTCGAACGGCATGCTGCTGGCCGCCTCCCTTGAAGGCGGTAGTCCCGTATTGGCCAGCTTTCTCGAAGACGTCCCCGTCGGAGCGCGCCTCAAGTGATCCCCCAGGAATGCGCCGGGCAAGCCCGCCAATCCGCTTGGGTGGATACCCACTGCCATCTTGACGACCACCGCTACAACCAGGATCGGGATGCCATTGTCCAAGCCGCCCTCGACGCCGGCGTCGCCTGCATGATTTCTATCGGTACTGGTGACGGCCCCCCTGACCTGGAAGCGGGCATCCGCATGGCGGATCGCTACCCCCAGGTCTTCGCCAGCGTTGGCGTGCACCCCCACGATGCCGCCAAGGCCACCCCCGATTCCTTCACCGCCATCCGTCGCCTCGCCACCCATCCCAAGGTCCTCCACCTTGGGGAAATGGGCCTCGACTACCACTACGACCACTCCCCCCGCGAGGTCCAGCGCGACGTCTTCCATCGCCAGCTTGAACTTGCGTCCGATCTCAACATGCCCGTCAGCATCCACACCCGCGAAGCCTGGGCCGATACCGTCCAGTGCATCCGCGATGTCTGGAACGGCGCTGGACCCGGCGGGATTTTCCATTGCTTTTCCGGCTCGCCCGCACAAGCCACTGAAGCCCTCTCCCTCGGTTTCCACCTTGGCTTTGGTGGGGTCCTTACCTTTCCCAAGGCCGAGGAACTTCGTGCTGCCGCTGCCCTTACACCCCTGAATCGCATCGTTCTGGAAACGGATGCCCCCTATCTCGCTCCAATCCCCCATCGCGGCCGCCGCAATGAACCGGCCTTTGTCGTGCACACCGCGCACCGCCTCGCGGGGGTCCTGGGTATCGATTTTCTCGCCCTTCAGCAGGCCACCTGGAAAAACGTGCAGGATTTGTTCTTTGCCCGGCTGACAGCGAATCAGTAAACTAGGAATTCGCTTCATGAGCATCACCAGCCATTTGAGTCGCACCCTCACGGCCAAGGAGATCTTCGACCTCGTTCATCAGGACTTGTGCCGGGTGGAGGAAGAGTTCAGCTTGGAGACCGTCGCCTCTGAGGATGCCGTCACCAAAATCGCCGCCCACCTGCAACAAAGCGGCGGGAAACGCATGCGCCCCACCCTGGTGCTGCTCACTTCCAAGCTATTCCCCGGACGCAACCCCGCTGCCAGCGTACAACTTGCCGCCGTCGTCGAACTCATCCATACGGCCACCCTCATCCACGATGACGTCATCGACGAGGCCGAAACCCGCCGTGGCGACGCCTCCACCAACGCCATCTGGGGCAATCACACCAGCGTCCTCGCCGGCGACTGGCTCTACATGCAGGCCTTTCAGATCGCCCTGCGCGTTCGCGATTTCCACCTCCTTGACCTTTTGATCTCCCTCACCCAAAAAATGGTGGAGGGTGAACTTCTCCAGGCCCGCCTCATTGGCCGCATGGTGGAACGCCATGAGTATGTGGAGTTGGTTGACCGCAAAACCGCCAGCCTCTTCTCCGCGTGCGCCCGCCTCGGCGCCATTGCCGGTAACGCAACTGACGAGGAAGAACTCCGCCTCGGCCATTTCGCCTGGAACCTCGGCATGGCATTTCAGTTGATCGACGACGTCCTTGACTTCACCGCTACCGAAGAAGTTCTCGGCAAGCCCGTCGGCAGCGATCTCCGCGAGGGCAAAATCACACTGCCGCTACTCGCCGCCCTGGAATCCGCCTCCCCGTCCGAACGCGACGAGGTTGCCCAGGTCCTCGCAGATCGCGACTACAGCCGCGTGCCCTTCAGCCGTATCCTTGAAATCGTCGAAGCCAGGGGCGGCATCCTTCACGCCCGTCAGACCGCTGAGCGCTACACCGCTGAGGCAAATCTCCTCATTGCCCAGTTCCCTGATTCTCCCGCCCAGCGCGCCTTGCAGTCCATTCCGGACTTCATCGTCCAAAGGGAATTCTAGCCGAGCCAGCCCCTGGACCTTTACCGCGGCTATCCCTCGCCGCGCCGGAAAATGCCCTGCCAGAAGGCCTTGCCCGCGGGAAGTTCCACCCGGTCTTCCGTCGCCATCCCAAACCCGCGCGCGGCAAGCTCCACCACAAACGCAGCCGGGTCCACAAGGCAGAAGTGCGGCTTCAACGCCTGCAGCGACGCATAGCCCGTCGGGCTCACCCCATGCTCGCTCTCACTGGGTAACTGCAGCACCACCGACAGCCATCCCCCCGGCTCAACCAGTGACAGCGCATTATCGAGGCACTGCCCCGTGCCCGCGTGCTCAAAGACAAGCGCCACGTGGACATGCTCCACCTTGGCCACCGTCACTGCCTGCCCCGCAAGGTCCGCCTGATGCAATTCCAATCCCGGCAGTCCTCCGTAGCGTTCCGCCACGGCTTTCAGGTACTCCGGATGGATATCAATCCCTACCACCCGCCGGGTCTGCTCCACGTCAATCGCGTCCAACCCGTTGCCGCCCGCAATTCCCAGAATCGCCACGGACGAAGGCTGTGTCCACGCGAGAGCCTTGGCAAACAATCCACGCAGCGGAGCCAGCTGCTCCACGCCCGTCGCATTCATGTGGCCCTCATAGTCGGCCAATGGCACTTGCATCCAGGGAGTCATCAACTCGTTAGCTTACCAGCCAAGCCAGCTACCGGCCGCAGCGCACCCCGCGCATACATGTATCGGCGTGCAATGGAAACACGCATCCAGCGCAGCGTTGAAAATCGACGCTTCCCCGCGCTTCCCACGTAGTGGGCAGGCATCGTCGCGCAACCAGGCAGGTGCTGTGCCGGCCGGTGCCTAGTCCTCGCGCTTCACATCGAACTCGATGTAGTTCCCGTTGGCCCTGGATACCTTGTTGTTTGACCGCACAACGTGCTTGTAGAGGATCACCACAGGTGCTACGGCCTCGTCGTACGGCTCCGGGTAAAGCCGCAACGCCACAAACTCGCCCTTCTCCAGCTTTGCTCCGTCCTCGGGCCGTACACAGCCCAACACCGCCACATCGCCGTTAGGCAACCGGTGGTACTCAAATGCCTGGAAGGCAGGTTGCACAAACACGGGCGAGGGGGTGTCAAAGCTCGCGGAAAAGCTGTAGCCGTACACACCGTTCGTGATGCGGTCAATCGGGGTTCCCGCTTCCTCCTCAGTCACCACGCGCACATTGTGTTCCGCGCGGCAGCGAGCCTTAAAGCCTTCCCAATCCACTTCCGCCTTCGGTGGCCTGTAGCCTTCCGGCATTTTCGTGATCGCCATACCTGCAAACCATTCCCTGCTTACTAGGGACCCTTTCCATCGCAAATTGACGTCCCGTCGAACGCCACCGCAAACCTTCATTATACCCGACCCCCCTGATTTCCCCACCCATCCCTGGCCGATCTTCACCCCGGTCACACCACTCTGCAGTCTTCTTGAACCTTACCTAACCTGCTCAATTGGAGACACTTAGGCCCGAAAGCACCCTACTCTCCCCCCCATCCTGCATCCGCCGTCTACTTTGGCATCGCTATCATCGGCATATCGCGCTGCTTCCAACAGGTAACGGGCAGCACTCATCAGGGAATCTACTATCCCACCCGGCGCCTGCCGCGAATCGCAAAACATGTCGGATGTGTCGGATGTGTCGGATGTGTCTAACATGCGGGACCTGCGGAGGGCGTCGGATGTGTCGGATCTGGGGAACTCGTGAAACGTGTCGGAGGTGTCGGATGTGTCGGATGTGTCGGATGTGTCGGATCTGTCGGAAGCTCAGTACACTCAGCCCTCCTGGGCTACCTCAAACACCTTGTCCCGGCTCGACAGCCCTTGCCGCAGGGTTACCGCGCCCCGCTTCACCCCGAAGTGCTTCGCCAGAAGGGCAATCACTGCTTCATTGGCCTTCCCATCCACCGGTGCGGCCTTTACCTGCACGGTAAGTCCTCCATCCTCGCGCAGTTCCACCCGGTCGCACCTCGCCCCCGGCTTCACCCGCACCGAAATTCTCATTGCCGGTTCACGCACCTCCCGCCACCGCCCATCATACGCCCCAACCGGCTCCGGTATTCCCGGAACCGCGTTGGTACACTGATGGGTGGTATGAGCAAGGAAGCAATCCGGCAGCGGCTACTGGAAATCGGCATTGTGCCCGTCGTGCGCACCCCATCGGTGGAAACGGCCATCCTCGCCGTCGAGGCCCTCTATCGGGGTGGAATTGCCTGCGCGGAGATCACCATGACCGTACCCGGAGCCATCAAGGCCATCGAAAAGGTAGCGGACTCCATGGGCGACAAGATCCTGCTCGGGGCCGGCACCGTGCTTGACCCCGAGAGTCTCCGTGCGGCCCAACTTGCTGGCGCTCGCTTTTTCGTCACCCCCAGCTTTCGCCTCTCCTGCGTTGAGATGGCGCATCGCTACGCTCACCCCATCATGCCCGGCGCACTCACCCCCACTGAGGTCCTCACCGCTTGGGAATGTGGCGCGGACATCGTCAAGGTCTTCCCCGCTGGCAGCATGGGCGGAGCCAAGTACATCAAGGCGCTGAAGGGGCCATTCCCCCAGATCGACATGATTCCCACCGGGGGTGTTAGCCTCGAAACCGCCGCCGATTTCCTCCGCGCCGGGTCCTGTGCCATCGCTGTCGGTGGCGAACTCGTCAGCGCCGCCGCGCTCAAGAAGGGCGATTACGCCACCATTGAGGACACCGCCCGCCAGTTTGTCGAGATCGTCGAGAAGACACGGCAGGAACTCGCCGGAGCCTAAGCCGCGTGCCCTTTCTTGACACACTCGCTACCGGCAGCCGCGTGGCGTTGGTGCGCCTCCGGTCGATGGGCGATTGCGTCCTTACCACCCCCGCCATCCGCCTGCTGAAGGACTACAGGCCTGACCTCCAGATCGGTGTGGTGGTGGACCACCGCTTCCGGGACATCTACACCGGTAATCCTGACATCGCCCACCTCTTCCCTCCCCATCGCACGGCGCTTTCCGGCTGGCGGCCGCACCTGACGGTGAACCTCCATGGGGGCACCCGCAGCGCCTGGATCACTGCTCTTTCCTTGGCCCGCTGGCGGGCGGGCTTTGCCCACTTCCGCGCCCAGGCCATCTACAATCTGCGTCTCCCACGCGCTCAACAGGTACTGGGCGAAGAGCGTACGGTCCATACCGCTGAGCATGTCGCCTCCGCCTTCTTTCACCTTGGCCTGCCCGCCTCCCACATCCCCGCCGCCCGACTGGCCGCCCCCATTCCTGTCCGGTCGCGCCCCTACTGTATTCTTCATCCGCAGGCCACGGCCCCTGAGAAGATCTGGCCCGCCGCCCACTTCCGCGCACTCGCCACCTGGGTGGAGCAGGAACTCCGCTTTCAGCCCGTCTTCATCGGGGCAAACCCCGCTGAACTGGAACCCTTCCAAGGCTTCACCCAGGTTGCCGGCGCTCCCCTCAAGCAGGTGATGGGCCTCATCGCCGGCGCCACCCTCTTCGTGGGTAACGATTCTGGCCCCGCCCATGTCGCCGCGGGTTTCGCCCGCCCAGGGGTGGTGCTCTTTGGTGGCAGCGACCCAGTGGTTTGGGCACCTTGGCGCTGCCCCCAACTCCGCCAGATTGTCCACACCCCGGTTGCGGACATCCCTCTTGCCACCGTCACCGCTGCCCTCAGCCGGGCCGCCGCCGAACTCCTCGGTCCCGCCCGCGGAGGCGCTGCATGACCGGAATCGGCAAGCTCCTCAGCTACTCCCGCCCTTACTCGCTCCACCTGGGCGCCTCCGTCTTCCTGATGGCCTATGTCGGCTTGGCCCAGGGGATGCTGGCCCTGCTCATCAAGCCCATCTTTGATCGCGTCCTCCAGCCCGAAGCCGCCTCCCAGCCCGTGCTGCTTCTCACGCTGCCCGGCATCCATCGCAGCCTTTACCTCAACGACCTCGTGCCGGGGTTCCTTGGTGATTCCTGGCAGATGGTGGCCTTCGCCATCCTCCTGGTGTTCTTCTCAAAGGGCCTAGCGGACTACACCGGCAACTACTTGGTGAATTTCGTAGGCTTCTCCGCCATCACTGACCTCCGCCAGCGTGTCTTCGACAAGGTCCTCCGCCAGAGCGCCCGCTTCTTTGAGCAGAACAACACCAGCGCCATGATGTCCGCCATCATGCTGGATCTGGAGAAGATCCAGGTGGCCACCTCTCACATCCTCGCTGACCTTCTCCGCCAGGGCTTCACCGCCATCGCGCTGCTGTTCGTCATTCTGCAGTACGACTGGCGGCTCTCCCTCGTCAGCCTCACCGTGTTGCCCTTCGTGCTCATCCCCACAGCCCGCATCGGCAGGCGCATCCGCCGCTTCACCCGCCGCGCCCAGGATGACGCCGCCGGCGTCAACCAGATCCTGCAGGAGACATTGAGCGGCTACCAGGTGGTGAAGAGCTTCACCATGGAGGATACAGAGAGTGAGCGGTTCCGAGCAGCCGCCCGCGCCCTCAAGAAGAGCAATCTGCGCTATGTGGCCCAGCAGGCCATGGCCTCTCCCATCATTGAGGTCTTCGGCGCCGTCACCATCGTCGCTCTCCTCGGCTATGCCCGCTCCCGTATCCTTGACCAAACGATGAGCGCTGGCGAGTTCACCAGCTTCGTCATCGCCCTACTCATGCTGTATGAGCCCGTGAAGCGGCTCACCGGCATCCACAACATCTTCCAGCAGGCTCTTGGCGCTTCCCAAAAGGTCTTTGAGTACCTCGCCGCACCAGAAGAGATCCAGGATGCCCCCGGCGCTACTGCCCTACCCGCCTTCCAAAGCAGCATCCGCTTTGAGGAAGTCCGCTTCGCCTATGGCTCCGCGCCAGACCAGCAGGTACTGCGAGGGCTCAACTTTGAAGTGAAGGCCGGCGAGGTGGTGGCAATCGTAGGCCCCAGCGGCGCGGGCAAGACGACGCTGGTGAACCTGGCACCCCGCTTTTACGACCCCACCCACGGTCGTATTCTGGTGGATGGCCACAACATTCGCACCGTCACCCTGAAGAGCCTCCGCGGCCAAATCGCGATGGTGGCCCAGGACACCGTTCTCTTTGACGATACGGTGCTGAACAACATCCGCTATGGCCGCCCCTCCGCCAGCCGCGAGGAAGTGGAGGAGGCAGCACGCAACGCCTTTGCCGATGAGTTCATTCGAGGCTTCCCCCAGGGCTACGATACCCTTGTGGGCGAGCGCGGCGCCAAGCTCAGCGGAGGCCAGCGGCAGCGCCTCTCCATCGCCCGCGCCCTCTTGAAGGACCCTCCCATCCTCATCCTCGATGAGGCCACCAGCCACCTTGACACCCAAAGTGAGATGCTGGTGCAGCAAGCCCTTGGCAACCTCATGCAGAACCGCACGGTCATCGTCATCGCCCACCGTCTGGCCACGGTCCGCCGCGCCTCCCGCATCCTGACGCTGGAATCGGGCATCATCGTGGAGCAGGGCACTCACGACGAATTGCTTAGCCGTGGAGGCCTCTACCGCAAGCTCTACGACATGCAGTTTCAGGACATTCAACCGGTTTCCCCGCCATGACCACCACCCCCAACCCCACCCGCAGCATGACCGGCTTCGCGCGCACCAACGCCCATCTCAGCGGCCGGGACTGCGTGCTCACGGTCAAGAGCGTCAACCATAAGGCCCTTGACCTCCAGCTCAACCTGCCCTCCTCCGCGGAGGCACTGGAGAACGAGGTCCGCAAGCGGCTGCGCGCATGGATCACGCGCGGCTATGTCCAGCTCAGCGTTCAGATGGGTCGCAACGGCAGCAATGGCAACCTGCAGTTGAACGAACCCCTCTTCCGTGCCTGGCTGGCTGCCTGGCAGCGCGCTTCGGCCTTGGCTGGCACAAACGCCGAACCTGAGATTGAGGCCGCCCTGCGCGTACCCGGCATGCTTGCCGAGGAGGAGTCAGCCAACCCGGATGCCTTTGCAACCCAATTGCTTGAGGCGCTCGAGCTCCTGCTGGCCGAACACCGCACCTTCCGCGAACGCGAGGGGAAAGCCATCCTGGAGGATCTGCTGCAACGCACGGTGATCGTATCCAGTGCCACACAGGTGGCCGAAGAGCTTCGTGGCGAGGCCTTGCAGTATTTCCAGAGCCGGCTGCAGCAAAGGCTTGCGGACCTGCTCGCCGGCCAGACCCTCGATCCCCAACGGGTGGCACAGGAGGCTGCCATCCTCACGGACAAGACCGACGTCTCCGAGGAGATCACCCGCCTTCGAGTCCACGTTCATGAGTTACGCCAGTTGCTGGAAGCCGGCGGGGAGATCGGTAAGAAGGTCGACTTCCTCCTGCAGGAGATGAATCGCGAGGCCAACACCCTGCTGGCAAAGACCGCCAATACCGGCGATTTCGGACTCCGCATCACCAAAGCCGGCCTCACCATGAAGGCTGAGATTGAGAAGATGCGAGAACAGGCACTGAACCTGGAGTAAGCCCCCGGAAGGATACGCGCGATGGTCATCATCATCTCGGCCCCTAGCGGCTCCGGCAAGTCCACCCTGGTGAACGAACTCATCCGGGCAGTGCCACGGCTGGCCTTCAGTGTCAGTTACACCACCCGCAGCCCACGCGGCGCGGAGGTGGAGGGCCAGCACTACCACTACATCTCCCGTCCGGAGTTTCAGCAGCGTATCGACGCCGGCGAGTTTCTGGAATACGCCGAGGTCTTCGGCAACTACTACGGCACCCACCAGCGTTATGCCCAACAGGCGGATGCCGAAGGCAGTGACCTTCTGCTGGATATCGACGTCCAGGGCGGCATGCAAGTGATGGCCAAGTGCCCGGATGCGGTAAGCATCTTCATCGTGGCGCCATCCCGGGAGGTTCTGGAACAGCGCTTACGTAAGCGGTCAGAGGATGCCGAAGAGGTGATCCAGCGCCGCCTGCGGGAGGCCTCCGCTGAGGTGCACTACGCCAGCCGCTACGGCTATACGGTTGTCAATGACAACATTGAGGAAAGTGCCCAGAACCTCATGTCCATCGTTCGGGCCGAACGTATCCGCTACCAGCGGCAAAAAGAGGCGCTAGCGCCCATCCTGGCCACTTACCTCCAGCCAGGCTAGCCCCCATTCGATTAGATTTCCGGAACTATCCGGCCCAGCCTGCGTAGGAGCCATTGAGGCGATCCAAGTTGATGTGGGATCCAATACGCACCTTCGTGGGACAGACGATCTCGAACATGTGGAGGTACAAGCTCCGCAGCTTTCTCACGATGTTCGGTATTGCCTGGGGAGTGGTGTCGCTTGTCCTGCTAGGCGGCCTCTGCGATGGCTTCCGGGAAGGCCAACGCAACAACATGGCCCAGATTGGCAAGGACATCGTGATGGTCTGGGGAGGCAAGACGGAACTCCCCGCCGCGGGGCAGCCCGCTGGACGATTCATCCGGCTCCGCCAGCGCGATGTTGAGATGATCCGGGATCAGGTCCCGACAGTGACCACCGTGAGCGCGGAAGTGAAGAGCCCCGATCTGGCCGTGAACAGTGACCACAACTCCGGCCGCTTCCTCACCTTGGGTGTAAATCCGCAGTACCTCGCTCTGCGGAACTTCCCACTCGGCGAGGGGCGCTCAATCAGCTCGGAGGACATCCTTCAGGAACGCCGCGTGGCGGTTCTTGGCGCCACGGTTGCCCAGCAGTTGTTCCCGAAGCACCGGCCTGCCATCGGCGCGCGCATTCACATCAAAGGCATGCCCTACCTGGTGGTAGGCATCCTGTCACACAAGACGCAGAACTCCAGCTACGACGGCTGGGACAACGACAAAGTGCTGGTGCCGGACGCAATGCTGCTGAAGGACGCACCGGCCACCCGCGAGACCCGCACCAACGGGCTGGTGCAGACCATCATCTATCGCCCGGCAAGTGTTGAGCAGTGGGAACTCGCCCAGAGGCAGGTCCGCGAACTGCTGGCCCGCAACCACAACTTTGACGCCCTCGACGAGAACGCCATCCACATGTGGGACACCGTGGAAAGCGCCAAAGAGTTCGCCCGTATCTTCAATGCGACTGAGGTATTCCTGAGTATCATCGCGCTCATCACACTGGCTCTGGGTGGCGTGAGCGTGATGAACACGATGATGATGGCGGTGGCTGAGCGAACCAACGAGATCGGGCTGAAGAAGGCGTTGGGGGCGTCGCGGCATCGAATCCTTGGCGAGTTCTTTGGCGAGGGCCTTGCGCTGGCTCTCCTCAGCGGACTGGGCGGCTGCCTGTTCGTGTTTTCTCTGGCGGGTGCAGTGAATGCGCTGCCGCTGCCTGAGATGTTCTCCGGTATCCCCATCAGCAGTCGCACCATCGCTACGGTGGCTTCCTCGCTGATGACGGTAGCCGTTCTTTCCGCCGTTCCGCCCGCCTGGCGAGCCGCCGCCATGACCCCGGTGGACGCGCTTCGCTTTGAGAGGTAACCCATGCACTGGCGTACAGTTCTCGTCGAAGCCTTCAGGAGCCTGAACTACTACCGGCGCCGCAGCGTCATTACGGTGTTGAGCCTTGCCTGGGGAGTGGCGTCCTTCCTCATCCTAATGTCCTATGGCGCTGGTTTTGAGACAGCGCTCACAGCTGCGTTTCGCGCCTCCGGACCAGACCTGGTAATCACCTGGAACGGCCAGACCAGTAGCCAGGCTGGCGGTCTACGCGCTGGGCGACGGATACGGATGCGGCTGGATGACGCAAACACGGTGAAGGAGGTAGTCCCGTCGGTAGCATGGATGTCCCCGGAGATCTTCATGCATGGACGCAATGTGATGTATGGCTCGACGGAGAAGGACTACCTTACGCGCGCGGTCTGGCCCGAGTACCAGACCATCCGGAACATGAAGCTGGCCCAGGGCCGCTGGCTGAACGCGATGGATGGCAACCAGCGCAATCGGGTGGCGGTAGTTGGCGCCGTGGTAGCAAAGGAGCTCTTCAAGAACACGCCAGCGCTTGGCCAGACACTCACCATTGGCGGCATTCGCTTCGAGGTAATTGGCGTGCTGGAGCCGAAGGTGCAGATCAGCAACTATAACCGCCCCGACAACCACTGCCTTTACATCCCCTATGAGACCGCAAGCCTATTCCGGGACCCGCAGTATCCCGACATGCTGGTGTGGATGCCGCGCAGCCCCGCAGTGAACGACGAGGCAGTTCGGCAGGTGCGGGCGACGCTGGCAAGCGTCCACCGCTTCTCGCCGACAGACGAAAAGGCGGTGGAGATTCTGGCGTTCAGCCAGTTCATTGGCATCATCAGCGGGATGTCCCTGGCCCTCCAGGGTCTGCTGGCCTTCGTGGGCGCGCTCACTCTGGGCATTGGGGGCGTCGGGCTCACCAACATCATGCTGGCCAGCGTGCTGGAACGCACCCGCGAGATTGGCGTGATGCGCGCCGTGGGCAGCCCCAAGCGCACCGTGTTCCTTCAGTTCCTAAGCGAGGCCTTGCTGATTGTGTTTCTTGGGGCAGTGGCGGGACTGGTTCTTAGCCTCGGCGCAATCCAGATCGTTTCGTCACTGCCCTTTCTGGGCGGCATCTTCGACGACCTTGGGGATGAGTTCGGACGTCTTCAGCTCCGTCTGTCCCCACTCGCCTTGATCATCTCAAACGGCGTCCTGCTGCTTGTAGGACTCATCGCGGGACTGATACCGGCGATTCGCGCAGCGAACCTGGATCCCGTGCGGGCGCTGCAGTACGAATGACGGATGGCTGGGGGCATCCCGCGGGAACCCCCAGTCTTCCGCTCCCTTACAGCCGGGCAGGCAATGGTGGCGGAGGCATTGCGGGACGTCTCCGCGCGAAGTGCTCAGCCCAGTTCACCCTGGCTGTCAGTTGCATCACCACATATAGGGTGATGATGGACGCCACCGTCACGCACAGAGCGCTGTAGCCTTCCAGGAAGAAGCTATAGGAGAAGCCCACCAGGTAGATGAACTGTAGCAGCCCCGCGTCCAGCAGTGCGAAGCGCATGCCGGCTACGACACGCAGGTAAGACACCGCCAGGAAGATGGACACCACGGCGCTCAGCAGGAAGGCTACGTGGATGTCGATGTGGTCCACCGTATAGGCCAGCAACAGGTGGAAGGCGAAGAAGGCCGTGGCCAGAAAGAAGTAGTTCATGGCATGAAGCGAAATGCCTCTCTTCACGGTGAGCATCAGCATGAGGAAGAAGTAGAACAGCAAGGCCACGGGCGCGAAGAAGGTGATGCGTCCAGCGAGCTCACCGGGTTGTAGGTGCGCAGGCATGGCCATGGCAATGCCGAGGTCAGTAAGGAGGCTTTCATAGCGCCATTCCAGGTTCCAGCCATCTGCTGTCTGCGCGCGCGTGGTTGCGGCAAGTGCACCGGCAGGGAAGTCAATCCGATGGAAGTTGGTGCGCATGGTCAGCACAAAATCGTTCACGCGCGACACCCCCGTAGGAAGGGCATAGGTCCATTGGTCAAGACCCTGTGAGCGGTAGGCCACGTTGAAGGTAAGCTCTTCGCCAGGCGCTAGATCCCGATGGGCGTTGAGGGCCGAGTTGCGAATGGACTGGCTGACGTCCTCACCGTTCAGCGTCGCGGTGAAGCCATCGAAGACTGACTGTCCCACTGGCAGGGCAAACTCTACGTACACCCTGCGCGGTTCCGCGGTGGTGTTTGCCGCGCGATAGGTGGCCTGGAAATCCACCTCATAGGTACTAAACCAGACGAGGCCCTTGCGGCGGTGATTCAGTTCTAACGAAGTGGCAATGCGGGACTGGGTGAGGGGTAGGGCCACAGCACAGTGTGGTTTCTTTGTCTCGCGCCTGCTGGAGGTATCGGGCTTGCCGGGAAGCTCGGGCGAGGTGTCAGCCACTTCGCAGTACCAGACCTTTGGCGACTGCTGCCTTTGCGGCTTACCCCAAGCGGACTCGACGCCCTGCCGCTGCTGGGAAGGTGTGTCATTCGTGCGGATGAAAATTGTGGTGCCAAGGATCCACCACGCCGCACATGTGCAGAGGTAGATGAGGCCGATGCTGAGGGTATGTGCGGTCATTGGAGGCCTCCAACAACCTGCAGTGGTACTTGGACTTGCAGTGAGGGCAGGCCTCCATAGGTCCGTTGGCGTTGGTGGAACGCAGCAATCGCAGCCTCCAGAGCCATTGGCTGGAAGTCAGGCCAGAGGGTGTCAGTAAACCACAGTTCCGCGTAGGCTGACTCCCACAGCAGGAAGTCGCTGAGCCGCTGCTGCCCGCCGGTGCGGATTAGCAGATCCACTGCGGGAAGCTTGCGTCCCGGTTGGCCATAGACAACGGCCAGCGCGTAATCCATGGATTGCCGGGACATGGGAGCTGGGGGCCAGCATTCCGCTGGTGTGGCCAGAGCGGCAGCATGTGCCAGCGCGGCGCGGGAGGAATAATCCATCGCGATGCGCAGGGTGAGTTGGCTGCCGCCAGCCGTGCAGCGTTCGGCATCCTCTATAGCCTCTTGCAGCGACGCGGGAAGGCGATGGCGCCACCCAATGCAACGGATTTCGACGCCATGTTCCACGCATCGCTGGACTTCCCGGCGCAGAAAGCTCTCAAAGAGCGCGAACAGGCTAAGGCGTTCATCGGCAGGACGCTGCCAGTTGTCGGCGCTGAAGGCGTAGACGGTGAGGTTGCGGATGCCTAGCGAAGGGCAGACTTCAATCATGGGCTGCAGAGCTTTCGCGCCGGCAGCATGTCCATTGGCGCGAGGCAATCCCCGGAGAGACGCCCAGCGGCCATTGCCGTCCATGATGATGGCCACATGCAGACATGACCTCCCATTCAATTCGTCTTTACGCAAAGAACTTTGTTTCACAAAGTTTACCTCCAAAAAAATTTACTCTCGGGCAGCGTGAATGAGCTTTTCCATGTGATCAAGGTAGCGCCGGAGCGCACTCCGGCCATCTGCGGTGAGCTTGTAGACGGTCCTTGGTGTGCGGCCTTCGAATGTTTTCTCGCATTGCAGATACCCTGCGTCCTCCAACTTGCGGGCATGAATGCTGAGGTTGCCATCGGTGATGTCCAACAGCGCTTTCAGCTCGCTGAAACTAAGCTGATCATTCACGGCCAGGCTACTGACGATAGCCAGGCGCGTACGCTCGTGGATGAGGGCATCAGCAACCGGGTTGGTGACCACGCGCATCACGCGGGGAGACGGGGGAACCGAAATCTTACTTGCGGGCTTAGCCATGATGCCTCCATGCGATATAGGCACCAAAGGCGAGATGTAAGCCGCCGAAGCCCGCCAGCAAGAGCAGTGGCGCCAACGCCGAAGGAACCAGCAGCGCCAAGAGGCCCAACACGAGAAAACCAAGTCCCATCACGGGCACACTACGAACGGAGGCGAAGCCGCCGGTGATGACACCAGCGCCGTAGAGCAGCAGCCATAAGGGCGCCAGCCATTCCTGTTGCCCAGCCCGGTACATGGCGGCAGTCAGCAGCATCCCCACTAGCATGGGAGGTGCAAGGTTCAATGCAAACTTACGCGCGGGAGCAGTATGCAGGCTGGCAGCGGTAAGCTTGGCCTTCACCACAATAGAAGCGCTGCCTACGAGAATCGCCAGCACAGCGGCGCCCACCCAGGTTTCTGTCCAGCGTGCACTGCCGAACCAGGGATCACTCGCCCACCAGGCCGCAACGCCAATCAGGCCAATCACCACCAATCCCAACCCGGAGACCGCGGTGAAGGATGAGGCGCGCTCCATTGCATCGCGGATGTAGCGAAGATTGCCTTCGGCGATTGCATCCATCCTCACGACACCACCACGCGGCGAAGGATTTGAGGAGCTTGCCATAGATTCAGACTACCAGAGATTCCTTGATCCGCAAAGTACTTTTTCTCGCAAAGTGTACTTCTAGCTGCCTCACTGCCAGATCAGCTGGCCGACTGAAAGCGCTTGGTCATTCGCAGGACGTTCGCGTCTCCGCAGCGGAAGTAGTCCCAGGAATCCATCACGCGGGCAATGATCAGCATGCCGCGACCACCGTTGGAAAGTGAGGAAGGGTCAGTAGGATCAAAGTCATGGGCTTTGCGGATGGCCTCCTCCAGGAACTCTCGGTCGACGCCCGGACCAAAGTCCTCTACTTCAAAGACGATGGTGTCTTTCCCCAGGATCAATCGTAGCCGGACAACGCTACCGGACCTGCGACCGTAGGCGTGTACCACGCAATTGACCAGAGCCTCCTGGAGGCAAAGCTCCGTCATATCGGCTTCATGCTCATCCAGTTGCAGCCGGGCAAGAAAGGACCGTACCACGAAGGAAGCCAGGGTGGCGTCTTCCACGTTGCTATCCATGGCGATCTCAAAGGTCCCTGGCTGCATCGGAAGTCTCCTATTCGTCGAGCCCCAGATTTTCTGCCGATGGATCCGTCACGGAGGCTACCCGCCGGATGGCATTGCGAAGTTTCCTTACCGGAATGGCGAGGTCGTCCGCCACTTCTACCCATAGTCCATCACACCACGAGGAGCGTAGCCATTTACTGAAGATCGCCAGCAGTTCATGGCGAGCATCTGGCGGGTGAATGACCGGAGCAAGAAAACGCGACGCAGCCAGGTGGCGCAGACCTTGGGCATCCGGAATGCCAGCAGGAACCGGCACAGGCTGCTGCAAGTGACCGGCATAGACCGGCCAGAGGGTGGCCTCGTGGGCGGACTGCCCCGGGGCGACGGCGATGCCATGGAGAGAGGCAAGCTGGCGTGCGAAACCCAAGGTGGCAGGGAAGGCACTATGAAGCTTGGACAGGCGTTTGTGAGCGAGGGCCGCAGCCTCGAAGTTGAGGGAATCGCTGGCAGCTTCACGTTCCTGTTGAAGGCGCTGTCGCAGGCTCTCGCCCCGGGTGGCCATCGCCGCCAGGAAGTGCCGGGCCTCGGTACGGTAATCCGCATCGGCAACAGCAGCCTGACAGGGCCGCAGGCACATGGCCATCTCACCGTAGATGCAGCCCGGGTGTTGAGGATCCGGCATGAGCTCGTCATCGCATCGCCGCAACAGGAAAAGATCCAGAAGTGGAGCAAGGAAGTCCTCAGTGGCAGGACGAGAGGGGAAGGGGCCAAAGGCAGCGTCGTCGCGGGATGGCGCGCGGGATACGGCAGCCCTGGGAAAGCGGTTATCGGTAGTTAGGACGGCATAGTAGGGCAAGCGGAGGCGGAGCATGCGACGGTAGCGATCGGGATAGTGCAAGCGTGCCTGTTGCCAGAGCAAGAGTTGAGCGCCGAGTGCGTTGGAGGTTGGCCAGTAACGGAGGAGGCGGGCAATGCCACGCAGATTCAGCATGCGCGACGGAGCGTCCACCGGACGCAACAATCGGCGTAATCGACGCCCCAGATTACTCGTTCGCGACAGGTAAGGCTGCTGGCCTTGGCCGGCATCGAGGAGGAACACGGCCGGCGAGTTGGGCAATTGCGCAAGCGCGGCTTCCAGATCAGCGTCCGCCACGGCTAAGGGCACTACAATGGGCGGAGGAGAGAACATAAGCAGCAATCCTTTGCGCTAGAAGACACGCCGGAAGAGATCGGCGGCCATGGGCGGAAAGGCTGTCAACCCGAGATTTTCCTCGACGTGGGGGCGCTGGCTCATTCCCACCAATGCGGCGGTGATGCCGGGGGTGGACCGGGTGAATTGAAGGGCACGCTGAGCGTCGGTGCGGGCCTCAGGAAAGGCGGCGTGGAGTTGGGGAGGGAGATTCCGCGCAAGCCGTGCCTGCAGAATGGACGCGCTGGCAATGGCGGTAATGCCTAAGGCGGTGGCAGCCTCAAGGAAAGAGATAGCTTCTCCGTTGAGAATCTGGTTTTGAACGGTGAAGGCTTCGGTCATGGCGAGGTTGACAGGAAGCTGGACCACGCGAAAGTGATGACCGTCACCCGACACTTGACGCGCGAGGTCGATCAGGTGGGCCAACTGCAAGCCAGGCTCAGCGTCGATGCGACGGCGAAACCCATCCCAGGTGGCCACGCCGTAGTTCTGGATCCACCCCTTGGCGCAACAGGATTCGAGCGCTTCAAAAGCGGCGCGCATCCGCGCGAGGAAGTCATCATCGCGAAGTTGGCCCAACTGGGTTTCGGGGTTGTGGAGATAGTGGATGTCGATGGTTTGGAGACCTAGGTTATCGCGGCTGCGCTGCACCTGATCCTTGAGAAACTCCGGGTGCATACAGTGAACGCCGCGCACGATATCCTCTTCGCGCAGGATTCCCGCCGGAACCGCACCGGGCGTAAGGAAGCCAGCCTTGGTGCAGACCACAAGTTCGTCGCGCGCCACTGACCCGGAGGCGATCGCCTTGCGGAGAGCCGAACCGATGGCCTGCTCACTGCGTTGATGGCGGTAGTTGATGGCGCAGTCAAAGACGTTGATGCCCGCCGACACCGCATCGAGGGTTGCACTGTAATAACCTAGATCCGCCTCATCGCTCAGCTCACCCAGGTAACTTCCCAGGCCAATGCTGGACAAACGCCAGCCGAGCGCATCGCGATAGAAGCCCTGTGCACTCGCTTCCGCGTAGCGTGCTGCGTAGCGGGCTGTGCCTTCGTGGGTAGCCATCGCTGGAATCATGGGTGGATATTCCTTGGACGAAGAGAATCAGGCATGACCTTCCACGCGGTTTGCGATGCGGTGGGCACTTACTTCAGTAGCCGCGCGCGGCCAGGTTTCCAGCATCACCAGCCAGACGAATACCCAGACGCACTGCGCCATCAAGAGATGAAGCACCTGCATCCATCCAGGAGCGGCCAGCAACACATTTAGCACGCCAAGAGCCAATTGAGTGAGAATCGCGTGCTGCACAAACCGCAACAGCCGGAAGGCACTGCTGCCGCGGGTATGTTTCTGTCGCTGCAGCCCGATGGCGACACCCAGAACCACCATCGTCGAGAACACCGCGACAATGGGATGGAGGATACGCAAACGCACAAGAAAGTGCTGGCCCACGCTGAGATCCTCACGCACCTGGGCAATCAATCCGCCATCCAGCGCGGGCTGTTTGGGAAAGAGGGTATCACCGAGAGCGGTTACCGCGCCAGTGCTGTTCGTGAGCACCAGCACGACCATCAGGGCCACCAATACCGCCCGGCTGACGGTGATGGGGGAACGGAGGTCAGCCGGACGCCCCGTCCACCACGCCGCGCTGGTGGCAGCGGCCATCAGTGCCATCGTGTTGACCAGGTGGAGGGAGATGACAATGGCACGGGACAAGGAAGCATCCCCGGCCACCAACTCCTTCTTCACCAGAACCGCGCCGATGAAGCCTTCCACCAGGACCAGGAAAAGCGTTGCCACTGAAGCCCAGAACACGCGTGGGCTGACGCGACGTGCCCAACCCACCAGAACGAGCGCGAAGATGCCGCAGAGGCCACTGGTGACGCGGTGGGTGAACTCAATGAGGGTCTTCGTCTCTGGGGCTTGCGGGATGATGTCCCCGTGACATGTGGGCCAGTGATTCCCACAGCCCGCACCGGCGCCTGCGATGCGAACCCAGGCACCGAACAGGATCACCAGCACCAGATAGGCGACGAAGAACCAGGCGAACTTTCGAAAACGCGCGTGTTCCATGAGTGGATGGGCCTGTTAGTTGGACGACTTCCGCCCTTGCCAGGATGCCTTTCTGAAATGGGCCACATGAACGGCGGAGAGAACACCACTGCGGCTTGCCAACAGCGTCTACGCCACGGATTGGGCGTCCCCAAGATTGCAGTGCAGGCGCTACAGCAGTTCGTCGTGCCCCAGATTCTCAATGTGCTTCACCAAGTCGCCTACCCGATGGGCCAGACTGCGACGCACCACCAGTAGGGCATCCGGAGTATCCACTACCACCAGATCCTCCACGCCCACCAACGCGATGGTCTTGGCGCCGTCGACGTAGTTGCCCTTGGAGTCGATGCTTAAAAGGCGGCCGGCACGGACTGCGTTGCCCAGCTTATCTTTGTCAGTGAGTTCGTAGACAGCCTGCCAACTGCCGACGTCACTCCATCCAAAGTCGTCAGCCACGACGCCGGCTACGTTCTCTGACTTTTCCATCACACCATAGTCGACAGAGATGTTTTCGCAAAGAGGGAAGTACTCCGCGAGATCCCTGTCAAAGCGCTTGCTGCCAAGCGGTGAAATGGATTCAAGCTGAAGCGCGGTGGAGGGCAGATGCAAGTTCAGGGCATCCAGGAAAACTTCTGCCTTCCAGAAGAACATGCCGCTGTTCCAAAAGTAGTTGCCGGCTTGGACATACATCTGGGCAGTAGCGGCATCAGGCTTTTCGCGAAAGCTACTGATGGGCATTGCGCCAGCGGCAACATTGGCGCCGCGACGCGGAAACTCCAGGTAGCCGTAGCCGGTCTCAGCCCAGCGCGGGGGAATTCCCACCACCACCAATTGGTTGGCGGAAGCGGCCTTGTAAGCGCGGCGAACAGTGCTGAGGAACTTCGTAGCGTTTCCCACGGCGTGATCCGCGGGGAAGACTCCCATCACGGCCTCGGGGTCGCGCTGGCGGATCAGCTGCGCTCCCAAGCCGATACAGGGAGCCGTGTTCCGGGGAAGCGGCTCCGCGATAATTTGTTCCTTGGGAACCTGCGGCAACTGGCGCACGACCTCAGCACGTAACGATTCGCTGGTAATGATGAAGATGCGTTCCGGCGTGGTGATGCGCGCCACGCGATCAACCGTTTGTTGCACCAGGCTCTGCTCGCCAGCAATAGGAAGCACCTGCTTGGGATGCGCTTTCCTGCTGCGCGGCCAGAACCGGGTGCCGCGACCGCCAGCCATGATCAATGCGTAGAGATGGGACGACTTCATGAGGAGCGCAACTTCCTTCCGTTGTGTGCAAAAAACCTATTCTACCCGCTCCCCGCGAACAAGCCGAAACGAGCGCTGCCAGCGGGTCTTGGAGAAGAAGCTTCCGAAGAGGTAGCGGGCATGGTTCAGGTTTAGCAAGGAACCATTCGTCCAACGTTCCGTAGGCGCGTCAAAGCTCCAATAGATTACCAAGGGCTTACCCACCACCAGGCGTCGTGGAACAAAACCCCAATAGCGGCTATCGGAGCTGTTGTCGCGATTGTCGCCCATCACGAAGTAATGGCCATCGGGCACTAGCAACTCGCCGTTCTCCACATTCTGTTCCAGCATGATGGTGGCTGCCTCAGACAGGGAGATATTGGGCAGCGACGGAAAATTGTCACGGTAAGGGTCAATGTAACCGGACTTGTGGCGCACGTAGCCCTCAGTGACCGCCTTGCCGTTGAGGTACAGTTGCTGCTCACCGAAGCGGATTCGGTCACCGGGTTCGCCAATGACACGCTTGACGAAAGTCTGCGACGGGTCCTCGGGATAGCGAAAGACAACAATGTCTCCACGTTTGACTGGTGAATAGGGCAAGAACAGGGAGGCAGCCTTCCCGGCGGGAGCGAAGGTGAGTTTGTCCACCAAAAGGTGATCGCCAATCAGCAGTGTATCTTCCATTGACCCAGTGGGAATGACGAAGGCCTGCACGAGGAAGGTGATTCCAAATAGGAGCAGGAGGACCGTGATGGCCCACTCACCGATGGGATGGCGCTCATCATCGCTGGCGGGAGAGGCCGAAGTGGGGCTGACAGCGGCCAGGGACGGCGTGGAGGGCGACGCTTCCGATGAATGGGAAGCGGAGGAATCGGGGGCGCTGTCCAGGATGGGCGCGGAGTCCTCCTGCGGAAGGGGGTTGGCGGTCTCGCCAGCCGGGATGAGGGATTCGTGGTCCGTACTCATACGCTTAATCCATGGCAGTTAATCCGTGCGGCGGGCTGGCTCATCCAAAAAGGACCCGACGAGAGCGATTGACTCGACAATGGCCAGATATAGGTTCAACGCACCTAGACCGCTAACAGCACCGCGAAAATAGGGGCTAAGCACCAGAGATCGCCAGGACCCCAGAAAGCCGAAGAAATAATTGTCAGCCCAATAGGGCATCCAGGGGAAGACCAGCAGAAAGGCACCAACTTGCAGGCAGAAGAGAGTGAGGATGATTTTTTCGACGCGGCGGCCCCAAGTCATGGGAGTGGATTTTCGAGGAGTCCCATTTTGGGAATTGGGGACGTGGACGGGACCAGCCACCGCAGGCGGACCGGAAGGAGGCGGAGCGGATTCCGGAGCGTTTCCATGCGATAGGTGCTGGTTGTCCGTGGCCATTGGCAGCAGTTAGAACAGATCCAATTGGGACATCGCCCTGGCAGAGCCCAGCGCCGCATTCCCCCAGCCCAGGATGGGCAAGGCCGCACAGGCCTCACGGACCGGACGGAAAGAGAAACGATGCTGAGGGGTAGCCCCCAAGGCACGTAGGCCCGCCAAATGCACCGAAGCGCCGTAGCCCTTGTTGCTTGCCAGCCCGTAACCCGGATAAATCCGTTCCCATTCTCGCATACTCCGGTCCCGGGTCACCTTGGCGAGGATCGATGCGGCGGCAATGGAACGGCAGAGCGCATCGCCGTGAATGATGGCCAGTTGGGGGATTGGAACGGCGATACGAATGGCGTCGATGAGCAGGAAGTCAGCCGCCTCAGACAGCGCTTGCACGGCAAGTCGCATGGCCAGCCGGGAGGCCTCAAGAATATTGATGCGATCAATGGTTGCGGCATCAACCGCTGCGGTCGCCCAACAGACTGCACGGGAAGTGATCTGCTGAAAGGCTGCCTCGCGCTGATCAGCGGTGAGCTGTTTGCTGTCGTTGACACCACGGAGCCCGTGAGGATCTCGCAGAATGACCGCAGCAGCTACGACGGGGCCAAACAGGCAGCCACGTCCGGCTTCGTCTACGCCGGCAATGCGGGAGTAACCTTGGGCTCGAGCGTCCTGCTCCCAGGAGGGATGAATGCGAAGGGCTCCGGCGGGCACGAGGAGTGCGCCACCGGAGCCTGTTCTGGTTGCCTTACTTCGCGGCAAGAATCGGCCGCCTTAGGAGGAGCGGCGCGCCACCGAATCGCGCTCACGCAGCCGGGCAGCCTTGCCACGCAGCTTGCGTAAATAGTAGAGCTTCGCGCGGCGTACCTTACCGGTGCGGATGAACTCAATTTTGTCAATCACCGGGGCATGGATGGGGAAGATGCGCTCAACGCCGTGGCCAAAGCTAATCTTGCGGACGGTGATGGTTTCGCTGACGCCGCTGCGGTTGCGCGCAATGACTGTGCCTTCAAAGATCTGAATACGCTCTTTTTCGCCTTCCCGGATCTTGACGTGCACCTTGATGGTGTCGCCAGGACGGAAATCGGGCAGGTCAGTGCGCTGGAAACGCGCCTGGAACTTCTCGATCGCTGGATGAATCATCTGCGTTGCCTTTCATATCTGATGGCCAGAGAGGTTTGCCGCGACAAACGTCCAACCACTTATTGTTCCTCGCGCACCGGGAGAACCCGGGAAACGCCTGCTTGATCGAGAAGGTCCGGCCGCATCCGTGCCGTTTTATCCCGCGCGGTTTGAAAGCGCCACCGTGCGATCTCCGCATGGTTACCGCTCAATAAGACTTCCGGAACCTTCCAGCCCCGGAAGTCAGCTGGCCGCGTATACTGCGGACAGTCGAGAAAACCGATTTCATCAGCGCTATCCCCAAAGGACTCGCGCACACTGGACGCCTCATTTCCCAGCACGCCGGGTAACAAACGCGCCACCACGTCCACCACAAGAGCAGCAGCCAGTTCGCCGCCACTCAACACAAAATCGCCTACCGAGATCTCCTCGTCGGCCAAGTACTGAGCCACCCGCTCATCTACACCCTCATAGCGGCCGCAGATCAGCAATAACTCATCACAAGCTGCAAACTGCCGAGCCATCGGCTGGTTGAACTTTCGGCCCTGCGCCGAAAGCAAAACCACCTTGCGGCGTGGCGGTTGTGATTCCGCTTCCGCGCTACCCGTAATTTCGCTGCCACGCTGAGGCCAGATGGCTTCCACCGCCTCAAACAAGGGCTGCGGCTTCAGCAACATGCCTTCGCCACCGCCAAAGGGCCGATCATCGACGGTGCGATGCCGATCGTAGGTCCAGTTTCGCAGATCGTGAACCAGCAATTCCAACTTGCCTGCATTCGCTGCCTTCTTCAGAACGCCATGCTCAAAGGGACCCTGGAAAAACTCAGGGAAGATCGTCAGCACATGGAACTTCATTGCTGATTCAAATCCCGCAACCCTTCCGGCAACCGCACCCGCAGTTGCCGTTGCTGCAAATCCACATCCACGCAGATCTCCTTCGCGAAAGGGATCTGCCAGTGCTCAGGATCGCGACTGCCGATACACTGGGCACCCCGGCTAACCACATCCACCACTCCTGGACCGATGCCTTCGGTGAATCCGGTTACTGTACCCAGGGTCTCTCCGCTTTGCAGATCCACCACAGGCATCCCTTTCAGATCGTCGAAATAAAACTCACCCTCCGGCAACGGATCGCGTTCGCTTTCGGGAATACAAAGCTCACCGCCACGAAGTTCCTCGGCATCGTCAATGGAGTCCACATTCGCAAACTTGAGGATGAGTTTGCCATTGTGGCTCCAGGCTTCCTCCAGTTGCACATCCCGCGCGGGTTGCCTTCGTTCTACGGGAAACCATACACGAAAGGCCCTGCCCACGCGGAAGCGCTCCCAGTGGCTAGTCTGCGCCAGCGCGAAGAGCTCCCCCCGGATGCCACGGGGCTTGCCAAGCACCGCCATGGTAACCCACTGGTTCCCGCGAGTGATTGGAGACTCGGCACCCTGGGGCTTCGATTCGTTTTGTCCAACATGCCCGCCACCTGAAGACCCCACGTTACGTTGCCTTAGCGCGCTATTCCACGATCTCAAGGGAATATCGACGGTTGGCCTTCTCACTAGCAGCGTGCAAGACCGAACGGATTGAGCGGGCGGTGCGGCCCTGCTTGCCGATAATTCTGCCGATATCGGCGGAATCCACCCGCAATTCAAGCACTGTTGCCTGTGGGCCATCCACCTGGTTCACTTCCACCTTGTCAGGGTCGTCGACCAGAGCCTTTGCGATTTCTTCAACCAGTTCCCGCATGCCTCACCCTTCCTGGGGACTGCCGCCGGCAGGTGCCCCACGCGGCACATCCCACACGCTCACACGTCTGCCTAAGCGCTAACCACCGGGGCTTCTACCGGCTGCGCCTTCAGCAGGCGCTTTACCGTGTCAGTGGGCTGCGCGCCGCACTTCATCCAGTAGTCAATACGCTCGCGGTTCAGCTTCAACTCAGTGGGTTTCGCCACGGGGTTGTAGTGTCCCACAATCTCCACCGCCCGGCCATCGCGAGGGTTGGTTTTCTCCAAAACCACCACGCGGTAGGAGGGCTTCTTCTTGCTCCCGAAACGGGCCAGTCGAATTGCCAGCATCTTGTTGTCTATCTCCTCACAAACTCGGTTTCGGCCGCGGACATCCGCAGGCCCTCAGATCAAAAGGGAAACTTCCCGCCGCCCATGCGACTCATCTGCGCCATGCGCTTGGCCATTTTGCCGCCCATGCCACCCATCATGCCACTGCTAAGGCTGCGCATCATTTTCCGCGCCTGCCCATACTGCTTCAATAACTGGTTTACTTCCTGCACACTGGTGCCGCTGCCGCGAGCGATCCGCCGCCGCCGGCTCCCATTGATAATCATGTGGTTGGCGCGTTCCTTGGGGGTCATGGAGTTGATCATCGCCACGATGCGATTCAACTCCTTCTCGTCCACCTTGACATCCTTGAGCTGATCTCCCATGCCGGGAATCATCTTCAGCAGATTCTCCAGCGGACCCAGTTTGCGCACCTGAATCAACTGATCCCGGAAATCCTCAAGCGAAAACTCATTGTGCAGAATCTTGTCCTGCATCTCCATCGCCTTGGCTTGGTCGAGGTTCTCTTCCACCTTCTCAATGAGGCTGAGCACATCGCCCATCCCAAGGATGCGCTGGGCCATGCGGTCAGGGTGAAACTCTTCGAGCGCATCGGTCTTTTCGCCCATGCCGAGGAACTTCACTGGTTGGTCAGTCACCTGCTTGATGGAGAGCGCGGCACCGCCACGGGCATCGCCATCGAGCTTGGTTAAAATGACACCGGTAATGCCCAGCCGCTGGTGAAACTCGGCCGCGGACTTGACGGCATCCTGGCCGGTCATGGCGTCGGCGACGAATAGAATCTCGGTCGGCTTTAGGGTGTCCTTGAGCTCCTGCAGTTCCGTCATCAACGCTTCGTCAATATGCAAACGACCGGCGGTGTCCACCAGGACGACGTCACGGCCACGGTCCATCGCCTCGCGCCGGGCACGGGTGGCAAGTTCGAGCGGCTTGTCCATGCCCGGCTCGCCCTCATAAATCGCAGCGCCAATCTGCTTGGCAAGGACCTTAAGTTGCTCCCGGGCAGCGGGACGGTAGACGTCGACGGAAACCAATTGCGGCGCCCGGCCATTCTTGGTTAACCACCGCGCCAGCTTCGCCGTGGAGGTGGTCTTGCCGGAACCTTGCAAGCCCACCACCATGATTACTGTAGGGGGTTGTGGTGCGAACTGAATCTTCGCCTGTTTGGCCCCCAGGATCTCAGTGAGTTCGTCACGGACAATCTTCACCACTTGTTGAGCAGGGGAAAGCGCAGTGAGTACGTCCTGGCCCATCGCCTTCTCTCGGACGTTGGCGATGAAGGTCTTCACTACCTTGAAGTTAACGTCCGCTTCCAGCAGGGCCACGCGGATTTCTTTCAGCGCCGTCTCCATATTTTCAGGCGTGAGTTTGCCTTGGCCCCGAAGGTCCTTGAAGACGCGCTGCAGCTTATCGCTTAAACTCTCGAACATAGCTTCCGTTAGGTGGCGAAGCGGGTTGCGCCGGGCGGGCCGACGACGGTGGGGCAACCGCAACCTGAATCACGAGGTCGAACCGGGCGTGAAGCGGGTTTTGGAATTACGGCCGTGTTGCATGACAAACCGGAGACGAACCCGCAAGCGTGCCTCATACCATTATAGGGAGCAAACGGAGCTTCTGTCACGGCTACAGCACAACGCATCGAAATGGCGCGCGGTTTCGGGTGCGCGAACCAGTGTCAAAAACTTGGGAGGGGAGTGAGAAGCAACCTCTAAAAAAGTGCCAGGGAGGTTGTTGCTTCAGGGGTCTTTAGAGGTTAGTCTCGCTTTGGTGGGAGTTGCCTCCCTGGCTTGATTTAAGACTAACCTATGATTCCTGGAAACGCAAGAGAAAATCTACGGTTTTTCGGATTTTTTCACTTGCACTCCTGCGATGCGCTCCAGCACCTTGATGCTGGCGCAGATATCCTCATCACCGTAACCCTCTGCAATCGCTGCCTTTAGTAGCTGTTGCGTGAGTCC
Organism: Bryobacteraceae bacterium; assembly: GCA_036821995.1. Lineage (GTDB taxonomy): Bacteria > Acidobacteriota > Terriglobia > Bryobacterales > Bryobacteraceae > JACTMJ01. The sequence goes on along the minus strand of DAISIM010000015.1, from coordinate 24,962 downwards.
GGTGAGGGGTAGAGGAACCCCCTGCTCGTCGCCCGATTGCAGCATGAGGCCCACATCTTTGTGCATCCACTTTATGGAAAAATTCGTCTCGAAGTTCCGTGAAAACACATAAGGCGCCTTGAAAGCCACCAACCCACTACGGGCGGCACTGTTGTTGAGGATATCGAGCATGAGTTCCGGATCGACACCCGCCTTGGAGCAGAGAATCATGCCTTCATTGAATGCCTGCAACAAGTTAGAGAGGATGAGGTTCTGCGACAGCTTTGCATGCAAGCCGGCGCCCTGGAGGCCGCAGTAGTAAAAATTGGAGCCCATCGCCTCCATATACGGCTTCACGCTTTCGTAGACATCTTTGTCGCCACCCACCATGAAGGTGAGAGTCCCACCCTCAGCACCGGGCTTGGATCCCGTGACGGGAGCACCGAGAAAGCGAATGCCTTTGGCAGCAAGTGCTTCGGCAATGGCAAGACTCGCCGACGGGGCAATCGTGGAGGTATCCACGATGGTGCTGCCCGCTGAGGCGCCTTCGATGAGACCGTCTTTGCCGAGAATCACCGTTTCGGCCATGTCTGTGTCACCCACGCAAAGGAAAATGACCTCCGAGGCCGCAGCCACTTCGCGGGGAGTGGCACATGGAACAGCGCCGGCCTCAGCCTGAAGGGCCTTCGCCTTGCTGGACGTAAAGGACCAGACAGCCACTTCATGCCCCTTTTTCAACAGGTTGCGCGCCATGGGGTAGCCCATGATGCCGAGCCCAAGAAAGCCAAGTTTTGCCATGAACGTCACTCCTTGCAGGTGGGATGGTTTGGGATCCCTTGCCATTGTATCCGCATTTTCGAGGGTAATTTACGGTAAATGGAATCTTCCATGGAGGCCTGGGGTTCCGTATTCTGGAAGCCAACCGCTTGTGTTCCAGGAGGATTCCCCATGAGATGCACCCGGCGCAAACTGATCCAGGCTCTAGGCGCAGGTTCGGCGGCATGGAGGGGAGCCTCCCTGGAGGCCCAGGAACCGCCACAAATCGATGTCTGGTATGGGAAACGCCAGCACTTCGGGCGGCTGGGGATTCCACAGCGGTGGGTGAACATTCTGGGCAGCGTGTCGCCGGCGGCAACCGTCGCCCAGTTGAGCTACAGCGTGAATGGCGCCCAGCCCGTGCAGCTTTCCAAGGGGCCGGATTTGCACAGGCTGGCAGGGCCGGGCGACTTCAACGTGGAAATCGACATCCAGGACCTCAAGGACGGCGAGAACACGGTACGCATCGAATCACGGGGACGGCATGGTGAGATGGCCGAGAAGACCGTCACCTTGGTATTCGACCGCACCCAGCGGTGCCCGCTTCCCTTTGAGGCGGATTTCCGGGGCCTGGGTGACCTGGAGGCAGTAACTCGCCAAACCCAGATCGTGGATGGCAAGTGGCATTTGACGCCCGATGGCCTGCGCACTTCCGACCTCTACTACGACAGGGTGCTGGCCTTTGGCGACTGGAACTGGACGAACTACGCGGTTACGGCGGAAGTACGCTTCCATGCCTTCCCCGGACCCAGGCGAGGCGGGCCCGGGTTTGGAGTGAACCACGCAGGCATCGGGCTCCGCTGGCGAGGCCACGCCGACGATGGCAAGCAGCCTCGCGTCCAGTGGCATCCGGTGGGGGCGGCGACAGAGTTCACCCTGCAAACCGATCTCAGCCAATGCAAATGGCGTATCCTGCCGGGTCCGCCGCAAAAGGCCGCGTACGCGGCCAAGGCCTTTCCCATTGAGTTGCACCGCGCCTATTGGATAAAAGGAGAGGTAACTACCCTGACGGACGGCCGCAACCGCTACAGGAACAAGATTTGGGCGGTGGGAGACACGGAACCGGGGGAATGGGCGGTTGAGAATCACGAGCAACCTGTGGACGACTTTCCTAGCGGCAGCGCGCTGCTGGTAGCCCACCTCAGCGATGTCACTTTCGGACGGGTGCGGGTAGACCGCGTGTAGCTGCCAGGAACTGGTGACCCGCTTCGCAGATGATAGGCTGACCGTTGATGACCACATTGCACCGGCGCCGATTTCTGAAAACTGCTCTGCCAGCGGGGATGGTCCTGGGGCCACTGCTTTCCTGCGGCAAAAGTCAGATTGAGGAACCCACTACCCAGGCGGACGTCCTCGTGTATGGGGGCACTCCCGCCGGAATCGCCGCAGCGCTGGGCGCCGCCAGAAGCGGCTGTCAGGTGCTGCTGGTGGAGCCCACCGCCAAGATTGGCGGCATGCTCACCAGCGGCCTCTCGCACACTGACTTTCGCACCTTTGAAGCTATCACCGGGACCTTTCTGCGTTTCACGCAGCGCGTGCAGGCGCACTATGAGGCGAGTTTCGGAAAGGACAGCGAGCAAGCGCGCATGTGTTTCCGCGGAACGAATGCTGAACCAAAGGTGAACCTGCAGGTGCTGGAGCAAATGCTGGCAGAGGAAGGGAACGTGCGAGTGCTGCGGAACAGTCCTCTGTTAGAGGCCACTACCAGCGGCACGGACGAGAGAAATTGGATTTCCGGCATTCGTGTAAAGAACAAAGACGGCGCCTCAAGGCGATTGCAGGCGCGTGTGTTTGTAGACGCCAGTTACGAAGGTGACCTGATGGCCGCTTCCGGAGTTGCTTTTCGGGTAGGCCGCGAAGGACGGGATTCCTTTGGAGAATCTCTTGCGCCCGAGACGGCGGACAGCCAGTTGCAGGGCTACAACTTCCGCCTGATTGCCACGCGGGATCCCGCGCTTCGCGTGCAGCCCGCCCGGCCTGATGGCTATCAGCGGGAGGACTACGCAGCTGTCGTGCCGTTGCTGGGTAGCGGCCGGCTGAAGGGCGTATTTGGTTATCCCAGCGACGTCATCTACAAGGCCCAGATCCCGCCGTTGCCCAACGGAAAGTACGACATCAACGACGTGTCGAATGGCATTGTCCGGCTATCCTTACCTGGAGAAAACCTGGGCTGGCCGGAGGGAGATGGAACCACCAGGGCGAGGATCTATGCCGAGCACTTGCGGTGGAACACAGGCTTACTGTGGTTTTTGCAGAACGACGAAGCCGTGCCGGAACCGTTTCGCAAGGAGGCCCGAGAGTGGGGTTGGTGTAGGGACGAGTTCGAGGATTCCGCGCATCTTCCGCCGCAACTGTACGTGAGGGAGGCAAGACGCATGCAGGGGCAGCGAACCTTCACACAGGCCGACAGCGCCCATGCCCCAGGCGACGCAAGGGCGATTTTGCATCGAGACAGTATTGCCACGGGAGACTATGGCAACAATTGCCACGGTACAGCGCACGAGGGAGATCGCATTGGAGGCAGGCACACCGGGGAGTTCTATCAGCCGGTGGCGCCATATCAGATTCCCTACGCTACCCTACTACCTCGCGAGGTCTCAAACCTGCTGGTTCCGGTGGCAGCCGGTTCATCGCACGTAGGCTTCTGCGCCCTCAGGCTGGAGCCCATTTGGACCAGCTTGGGAGACGCCGCGGGCATCGCGGCCGCGTTGGCTGTTGAGGCCGGAATCGCCGCGCTGCGCTTAGGATCACAGCCATCCTATGCGGGCGGAGCGGAACTGGCTCACCTACCCGTGCAAACAGTCTCGACAAAGGCCGTCCAGCGAAAGCTTTGGGCTATGGGCGCAGCCACGATCTACTTCAGCGATGTGTTGCCAGGCGATGCCAACTTTGCGGCAAACCAATGGTGGGGAACGATGGGAGGATTTCACGGACTCTTTTCCACACCGGATCGCAAGCAATTGAGGGGAAAGCAGATCATCGGCCAATATTTCGAAGCCTTTCCCTACCACGCGGCGGAACCCGGTAAGCCGGTGGATGAAGCCACAGCCGCACGCTGGCTGGCCCTAGCCAATGAGCTAGCGATCGGCACCAGCGGCCTCGCCCCAGGGTTAACGAGAAGCGAGTGGATCCGCATCCTCTCTGGGAGGGCAGAGGCGAGTCTCCCCGGATAAATGCCGAGGACAACTCAACCCAGCAAAACGGCGTCTGCTTCCGCCACCCGGGCAGCAAAGTCCTCAAATCGGCACCCCATTTGCCGGATCTCGTAGTAGAGGGGCCCATCGTGAGGCCGCGTAGCGAAGTTGGTCTCCTGCGCGCAGCGCCAACGTTCCGGCGACAGCGCAAAGCGTTGGATCACGCGCTGCTGGCTCCGGTAACCGTTGAGTGCCTCTCGCTTTCGGGAGCATTCCTCGCTGGAGAGGTTGTCGACGATATCGGTTGGCTTGGGTGCGAGGAAGTCGCCGCCGAAGAAATCGCCGTCGCGCGCGTGGTAGCCGGCAAACTCCCTGACTTCCGGATTGAGTTGACTCGTATCTCGCAGCCTCTTCACGGCGCGCTCCACTGCATACCGTGTGCTGTCGTGGTCAGGGTGCCCACCTTCAAAGGCATGGGTGTACAGCACGCGCGGACGAAGCTGGAGCAGCAAACGATGGACTGCACCCACCAGCTCCAGCAGGTTGTGAATCAAGTCTCTGTCACCAAAAGGGAGATTGTGCATCTGCTCCGGATGAAGTCCAAACACGGCCATGGCTGCGAGGAGTTCCGTTCGTCGAGCGGCAGCGTACTCTTCACGGGTGTTGACGCCGGCTTGCTGCCAAAACCGGGCTTCCGCGGGCGCACCGGTAGTGGTGTGTAGCACGTGGCAGCGTGCAGGGTGGCGCAGCAATTGGTGACAGCACCCTAGCGTTTCATCATCAGGGTGCGAAACAATCAAGAGCACGAGTGCGTCGTTGACGGCCATACCTCATGATGGCGGCTCCAAAACCTCGCATGGGAATCAGGCCATCCCTGGAGATCGCTACAGTAACCTCGGCGCACGGGGAGGACTCGCATGCGCGTGGGCATCACCTGCTACCCCACCTACGGCGGCAGCGGAATTGTGGCTTCGGAACTGGGCCAGGAACTTGCGCTGCGCGGCCATGAGGTTCACTTCATCACCTACGCAAACCCCATCCGGCTGGACACTTCGCTGGAACGGGTGCACTACCACGAGGTGGAGGTGGCCACCTATCCGCTTTTTCAGTATCCACCCTACACTTTGGCGCTGGCGTCCCGGATGGCGGAAGTGGCAGAGCGCTATGCACTGGATGTACTACACGTGCACTACGCCATTCCGCATTCCATTTCCGCCTATTTGGCGCGGGGCATTTTGGCATCGCGAGGCATTCACATCCCAATCGCCACTACCTTGCACGGAACAGACATCACGCTGGTGGGAACAGACCGGTCGTACTTCCTCATCACAAAGTTCGCCATTGAACAATCCGACGGCATTACCGCGGTAAGCCGGGACCTCTGCGAACGAATGAAGAGTGTCTTCGACATCCAGCGGCAGGTCCGGGTGATCTACAACTCAGTGAATCTGGAGCGCTACCAGCCGCAAGAACGGCGGAATCCCCAACCGGTTCTGGTGCATGTTTCCAACTTCCGTCCCGTGAAGCGAACACTGGATTGCGTACGCGTACTGGCCAAAGTACGGGAGCGGATTCCGGCGAGGCTATGGATGGTGGGTGACGGGCCTGACCGCGGTCCGGCGGAACGACTAGCCCAAGACCTGAGTATTGCGGATGCGGTGGACTTCCCCGGCAAACGCAGTGACATCGCCAGCCTGATGGCGCAGGCTGACTTGCTTTTGCTGCCCAGCGAGTTGGAGGCTTTCGGCCTGGTGGCCCTGGAAGCAATGGCCTGCGGCGTGCCAGCGGTGGCCACTAACGTGGGCGGTATCCCGGAAGTGATCACCGATGGGGTGGACGGCTATCTCTGCGAGGTGGGCGACGTGAACGCAATGGCAGAGCGCGTCTTAAAATTGCTGAGTGAACCTGAACGCTACCGGGCTTTCGCCGCCAAGGGTCGCCAAACCGCGGTCACCCGGTTCTCTTCAGAAACCATCGTGCCCCAGTACGAGGCTTTCTATGAGGAGCTGATTGCGGGTACCCGCAGGAAAGAGTGTGGGTAGTCCCTCAGCCAGGTGCAGGATCTTCACGGAAGAGTGAAGGCCACGTACAGGCTTCCCGATTCCCTGCCCCGTCCACCGCCGGCGGGCACCAGTAGATACTGCTTGCCGCGAGCCTCATACATGGAGAGCGATGCGTTCGCTGCGAAAGGGAGCACGGTCTCCCACAAGAGCTTGCCCGTGATTTTGTCAAAGGCGCGTAGTTTCTTGTCAAATGGAGTGGCACCGATGAAGAAGAGGCCGCCAGCGGTCACGACGCCGCCACCATGATTTTCGGTCCCGGTTACGCCGTGGCCCTGCGCCACCAGTTCCGGATACTCGCCCAGGGGCACCTGCCAGAGATGGTCTCCAGACGCGATGTCAATGGCAGTGAGGGTGCCCCAGGGCGGCGAACTGGCCGGGTAGCCATCGGGATCCTCAAACTTCTGGTAGCCGCCAAAGCGGTACTTCAATTGGGGCACGGCCGTCTTGGCGGGTTGTCCGGTGGAAACCTCAGCATCCTCACCCTCCAGCAGGAAGCGCGTGATGGCCAGGATCGCAGGTTCGCCCAACCGGGCGAAGCCAGGCATTCGTCCCGCGCCGTCCCGAATGAGCCGTGCCAGTTGCGCCTCAGTCATACGGCCCTTCAGGCTATTGACTGCGGGATACTCGGGCGGTGCACCCATCTGGTTGGCGCGATGGCATGCGGCGCACTGGGTGCGATACAAGGTGCTGGCCCTGCTGACTCGCTGTGATGAGGTGGATGCGGGCACGAGACGCGCAATCCAGGGAATCTCGTTGGCGTTTACATAGAAGATACCGGTTTCGGGATCGAAGGCTGAACCGCCCCACTCCGCCCCGCCGGAAAAGCCAGGGAACATCACGGTCCCTTTCGGGCTGGGCGGTATGTAGCGTCCGCCGTAGTCCAGGTTCTTCAACTGCGCCAGGACAGCCTGCCGGGCAGCATCGGTGCGCCGGGTGACGGTGTCCTCGCTGAAGGTCTGGCGCGAGAAGGGTGCGGGCTTCACAGGAACCTTCTGATGGGTGGCGGCAAGCTCGCCGTCGACGGAAGAAGGGGGGACCGGGCGCTCCTCTATGGGGAACAGGCTCTCGCCGGTTTCGCGATCGAAAACGAAGAGGAAACCGTCTTTGCCGGCCTGCATCACGACATCAACGCGTTTCCCGTTGCGGGTGATGGTCCCCAGAACGGGTGGCTGAGGGAAGTCAAGATCCCAAAGATCGTGGCGGATGGCTTGAAAGTGCCACTTTCGCTTGCCAGTGGAGGCGTCAAGGCAAAGCAAGGTGTTCGCAAAGAGATTGTCCCCGTGGCGGTCCGGACCATAGAAGTCAAACGCCGCGGATCCGGTAGGCACAAACACTAAGCCTCGCTCCCCGTCCACTGCCATGCCCGCCCAGTTGTTGGCGCCGCCGGTGTGTTTCCACGCATCTTTCGGCCAGGTATCGTATCCGAACTCTCCAGGCTGGGGAATGGTGTGAAATACCCAAGCAAGCTTGCCCGTGCGCACATTGTAGGCGCGGATGTCACCGGGAGTGGATGGCAGGGCTTCCGGTACGGAACTGCCTAATATAATTAGGTCGCGGTAAATGGCGCCCGGGGTGGTAACGCTGAGTTGGACGTCCTCGCGTGGCCTGCTGAATGCATCGCGCAACTCCACGCGACCGTTCACGCCAAAGGCGCGGTCCGGCTGGCCAGTGGACGCATCCAAGGACAGAAGATCCGTGCCGACGGTCAACAGGACGCGCGCCTGCTTACCATCTGTCCAATAACTGACACCACGATTGGGGTGGCCGGCGCGTTTGCCTTGAAGCGGGTCGTGCCGCCAGATCTCCTTGCCCGTCACAGCGTGAATGGCCACCACCAGCAGTGAGGGCGTGGTGGTGTAGATGACCTCGCCCACCACCAGGGGGTTGGCTTGGATCTGGGAGCCCTGGCGGGCGTCGGCACTATCGTAGGTCCATGCCACCCGGAGCAGGCTCACGTTGTCTGGCGTTATCTGCGACAGGGCAGAGTAGCGCTGGCCTTCGGCTCCACCCCCATAGGCAGGCCAGTGGCGGTACTTCTGAGCGGCGCTCCCTTGCGGGAAGCACCCGGTGGAAACCGCCAGCATCAACACCAAGATCGGGACTCGCGAGAAGCAATGAAAGATCTCGCAAGTAGATTGCTCAAAGAGAGTGAACCGGTTCATAAATACGAGGAGTCTAGGTCAAGGCTATGGAAAGTTTCGGCAAATGCAGCAATTTCCCTTTAGGATTCCCGATAGTAGACGCAAGTTGCAATTGTCTACAGATGGATGCAGTTTTGGAGCCGCCGGGAGGCTAGGCGTTGCCTGCTTCATCCGGACTGCGGGCGAACTTCGCGGTGGTGATCACCTGCCCTACGTGGCGCTGCGTGTGCTCCGCAATGTGCAACACCAGCCCCATTACGGTGGTGGGAAGCTTCTTGCGACCTACAAAGCGGGGTTCCTGTAATTCCCCCGGCCCCAAGGTGCGGGCGATACGCTCGCAGTGGGCGAAGCTCTCCTCAATGGCGGCCAGCAGTTGATCTCGGGTGTAGCCCGGTTCGCCCTCCTGGGCCAGGAAGATCAGGTGACGGTCGTCCAGTTCGCGCCCTTCCAAATAGACGCTTAGGCGCTCCACTGAGCCCTGGATGTGCCGCATGTGGAAGCCTACAGACGCAATCCCTGGCCAGTCCCGCCAGATTTGGGCAAAGCTCAGCCCTTCGGTGTAGTGGGCCAAATCTTCGCGGGCCATCTGGAAGCTCATCAGCAGAGGCGCCACCATGGGATCGACATGAAGCAGCGGGCCACGCAACCAAGGTTCCGGCATCTTGCGCTCCATGCTAACCCAAACGAGTGGGTGCGTGCTGGCCTTCCCACCATCCACGGGACGCCGGATAGGCCAGCGGCGGCTACTCCAGATCCAGGCCCGATGCCTGCAGGGCACGCCATCCGCCGTCCAGGGAGATCGCCTGCGTATAGCCCATCTTGCTGAGGTTATCGGCCACCAGGGCGGAGCGGAAACCACCGCCACAGTAGAGCACGAGCTTGGCGTTCTTGTCAGGGACCACCGCTTCGATATCGCGTTCAATAATCCCCTTGCCCAAGTGCAGAGCACCTTTTACGTGACCTGCGGCATATTCGCTTTCCTCGCGGGTATCCACCAGCAGATGCGCTTCGCCAGCAGTACGAAGAGCGAGGTAGTCCTCCAGGTTGATTTCCTGTACACGCGATTTAGCGTCATTCACTAAAGCCAGGAATCCGGGGTGATGGTTCTTCATGCGATGGCGTTTCCTTCCGTTGTCTAGTCCGTGAGGCGAGTGATACTGGCTCCTACATCGGCCAGCTTTTCTTCAATGCGTTCATAGCCGCGGTCGAGGTGATAGACGCGGTCAATCACGGTTTCGCCGCTGGCCGCCATGGCCGCCAACAACAGCGAGGCACTGGCGCGGAGATCGCTGGCAATCACTGGGGCTCCGGAGAGCTTGCGGGAGCCTGCCACGATAGCCTGGCGGCCGTCGATGCGAATGCTGGCGCCCATGCGCACCAACTCCAACACATGCATAAAGCGGTTTTCGAAGATGGTCTCGCGGATGATGCTGATGCCGTCAGCCTGCGTCATCAGCGCCATGTACTGCGCCTGCAAGTCCGTGGCAAAGCCTGGGTATTCTTCCGTGCTGATGTCCTGGGCGCGCAGGGTGGATGTGGCCGAGACGCGCATCGTGCTGGCATCCAGTTCCTCTACATGCACGCCAGCCTGCCAGAGCTTCTGGATGAGTGCGCCCAGGTGGGCGGGACGGCAATTGCGAATAGTAAGGTCTCCGCCGGTAATGGCTGCGGCAATCGCAAAAGTTCCCGCCTCAATACGGTCCGGAATAATGTCGTGTTCCGCCCCATGCAGCGCCTCTACGCCTCGGATGCGAATCACGCTGGTTCCCGCACCCTCAATGCACGCGCCCATCTTGATTAAAAGCTCGGCAAGGTCCACCACTTCTGGCTCACGGGCTGCGTTCTCCAGGATCGTGTCCCCTTTTGCAAGCGTGGCGGCCATCATCAGGTCTTCGGTACCGGTGACGGTGATCTTGTCAAAGTAGATCCTGCCTCCCGAAAGTCCGCGAGGCGCGCTGGCCTCAATGTAGCCGTGCTCTTGCCGAATCTCGGCGCCAAGGCGTTCGAGGCCCATCAGGTGAAGGTCAATAGGACGCGCGCCGATGGCGCAACCGCCGGGCATCGACACGCGGGCGCTGCCATGGCGAGCCACGAGAGGCCCAAGAATCAGGCTGCTGGCCCGCATGGTCTTCACCAGATCGTAGGGTGCCTCAGGGTTCAGCGGACCACGAGTTGTGATCTCCAGATGGCCGTTTATGGGCTCTACAATGGCGCCGGTGTACTCCAGCAACTGCTGCATCGTGAGGATGTCCCGCACGCCGGGAATCCGCCCCAACTTCACCGTGTCCTCCGTAAGCAGGCAGGCCGCCAGTGTGGGCAGGGCTGAGTTTTTTGCGCCACTTACGGTGATGTCACCACGCAGGGGGCGTCCGCCCTGCACTACGAGTTTATCCATGAGAGTTCCGTGATTCCGATTCTAGCCTTGCTGGCAATTGTTTCCGCCCAGCCCCGAATCTACCGCGCGGCGGAGATTGCCGCATGCTGCTTGGAGTTGGCGGCGGGCTTCATCCGCGGTGGTATCCAGCAGATGCATAGCGATGGCAGTTTTCACCTCACCGTCGGCTGCGTCCAGAGCTTCGCGCGCCGCCTGGCTGGGAATCCCTAGCGCTTGCTCGATGATGCGAACTGCCCGGTGCCGCAGCTTCTCGTTAGTCTGCTGCACATTCACCATCAGATTGCCATAGACGTGGCCCAACTTCACCATCGCACCAGTGCTAAGCATGTTCAGCACGAGTTTAGTAGCCGTACCAGCCTTCATGCGGGTGGATCCGGTAATGACCTCCGCTCCACAAAGCACTTCGATGGCGATGTCGGCATGAGAGGAGATGGCTGCGTCTTGCGTACAGCTAAGGGCAACGGTGCCGGCACCTACCTCGCGTGCCTTGTCAAGGGCGCCAACAACGTAAGGCGTGCGGCCACTGGCAGCAATCCCCACCAACACATCGCCAGCCCGGCAGCCGTAGGAAATCAGATCCGCCGCACCCTGCTGGGGAGAATCTTCGGCACCCTCCACAGACCGTCGCAATGCACCATCGCCACCGGCCAGGAAACCGGTTACTAACTCAGGAGGCACATTATAGGTAGGCGGACATTCACTGGCGTCCAGCACTCCCAGACGGCCACTGGTGCCCGCGCCCGTGTAGAAAAGCCGCCCCCCCGCGGAGAGGCGCGCGGCAATCAGGTCAAGTGCTTCGGCAATCGTAGGTAGGGCCGCCTCCACCGCGCTGGCAACCGTGGCGTCTTCGCGGTTGATGACACGTAGCATTTCCAACGTCGGCAGACGATCAATCGCCGTGGTGGCGGCATTGCGCTGCTCAGTAAGTAACCGGTCCAGGGCGATAGGAGTTTGCGACATGGGCAGATTCTCCATTGTCTCGCAGTTGCATACAGAGGGGCCGCTAGCCAGACCGCCGAGGGAATCGTATTCTGTTTTGTTGCAGCCTGATGGAGGCGCGCAGCGGCGGTGATACAATCTGAGTTTCCGATGGCAGCGTATGCAATGGTAAAAACAGAAAACGAGATCCGCGAGGATATTGTCAAAGTCGGACGTCTTGTCTTCGAGAAGGGCTGGGTTGCCGCCAACGACGGCAACATCAGTGTGCGCCTGGATGACGAGCGGATCCTCTGCACTCCCACCGCCACCAGCAAGGGGATGCTGCACGCCGACGACCTCATCATCGTCGACATGCAGGGCAACAAGATTGCAGGCCGCAAAGCGCGGACTTCTGAAATCATGATGCACCTGACGGTGTATGGGCTGCGGCCTGACATCAAGAGCGTGGTGCACGCGCACCCGCCCGTGGCCACAGGCTATGCCACCGCGGGACGCAGTTTGAATCTGGCATTGCTGCCCGAAGTCGTGATCACCATGGGCTGCGTGCCCCTGGCCGACTATGGTTTGCCCGGCACTCCCGCTCTTACTGACCCCATGCTGCCGCTGATTCCCAAGTATGACGCTCTTCTAATGGCCAATCATGGGGCCGTCTGCTACGGCACAGACGTCTTCCAGGCGTATTTCCGCATGGAGACCGTAGAGCACTTCGCGCGCATCGCACTGGTGGCTGAGTTGCTGGGTGGGGCCAAGGCGTTGCCCCAGGTGGAAGTGGATAAGTTACTTGATTCTCGCGCCCGATATGGCGTGAAAACGCAGATCCGGGCAGAAGCGGGTTGCCCGGTGTCGATGGAAGACCTCATGCGTCATCAGCCCCCCGTCTCCAACACAACGGCAGCGGGATCTGACAAAATCGAAGTGACCCGCGAGGAATTGATCGCGCTGGTGGAAGAAGCCATCCGCGCACGAGGCCTGGCGTAGGCCCAACACGGCTAAGTACGGGCGTTCGCCCGGGCAGCAAGGGAGGATAGATTTTCATGGGCGAAGCACTCGGAATGGTGGAAACCAAGGGTTTGGTGCCGCTGATTGAAGCTGCGGATGCGATGGTGAAAGCCGCCAACGTCCAGTTGGTGGGCTGGGAAAAGGTAGGCGGCGGTCTGGTGACCGTGCTGGTACGGGGTGATGTGGCAGCGGTCCGTGCAGCCACGGATGCCGGTGCCGCAGCGGCCCGGCGCGTGGGTGAACTGTTGAGTGTCCACGTGATTGCCCGTCCGCACCAGAGCCTCGAAGACATTTTGCCCATCGGCAAGTCCACCAACACCCGTCTCTAAAGCGCTTACGCGGGGTTCAGTGATCCCGTAATCGAGGCGGAACTGGAATGATTCTGGCAAAAGTGGTGGGCACCGTGGTGGCGACGCGCAAGGACCCTCGTCTGGAGGGACGCAGCCTGATGGTGCTTCAGCCCGTTGATCCCCATGACCGCCCTACCGGCGCTTACGTGGTTGCCATCGACACCGTAAGCGCTGGAGTGGGTGAACGCGTGATTGCAGTTTCGGGTAGTTCTGCCCGGATGGCGGAAGGCTGCGCGAATCTCCCAACAGACTGCTCCATTGTGGGGATCGTGGATGAGTTTTCCGTCGTCACCCCCCCTCCAAAGAACGCAACGTAAGGAACTCACCGTGAATCTGGGCCGCGTGATTGGCAATCTTCATTCCACCGTCAAGAATGAGGGTCTTCACGGCCAGCGCTTTCTGTTGGTGCAACCTGTGGACTCCCAAGAGAAGTCCGCGGGTAATCCCCTGGTATGCCTGGATTGGGCCGGGGCGAGACTCGGCGACCTCATCTGGTGGTGCCGTGGGCGTGAAGCCAGCTTTCCCCTTCTACCGCAAGTGGCCCCTACGGATGCTACCATCGTGGCCATCGTAGATCACTTAGATCTGGCGGTTGCCCCTTGTGAACCGAAGGCTGGCTTATGCTAATTGGACGAGTGATCGGCGAAGCGATCGCAAGCCACAAACACGAGAGCTACGAGGGCCTTGCGGTGATGCTGGTACAGCCTCTGGAACTGGATGGCACCGCTCGCGGCGTGCCTCTGGTGGCGGTGGATGCGGTAGGCGCGGGGGCGGGCCAGTTGGTGTTGGTGGCCCCTGAAGGTTACTGCGCCATGACAGCCGTCAATCGAATGCAAACGCCCATCGACACGGCCATCCTAGGCATTGTGGATCACGTTGACCTCCGGCTTGACCTGCTTGCGAAATAAGCTGCGGCTGCGCCTTCGCGTCAGCAGGAAGCCCGCAAACACGGCACCCAACAGAAACTTCACTACTTCCAGCGAAGAGTAAGCCTGGTGGTAGCGCCAGAACACTCTACCTTCGGCTGTCTCCCGCGCGTTTGGGACGAAATCCATCAATGCACCAAGACGGTTGATCTCCGGGCTGAGCAGCCAATGCTCTACCGCCACCATCAGCATCATCACTACGGGGATTGCCAGAATATGCAATTTCTGCGATCCGCGCAGGGTTACTAGCACAAGAAACGCTCCCAGAACCAGTTGTAGCCGCTCCCAGGACGCAAAGAAGAACCGGTTCAGTTCCGACACCTGATATCTCAACAACAGCCGGGCCTCGTCGTGCCCCAGAGACTCGATGCGCTTTGCGGACGCAGCGGTTGGCACGTCAAGCAAACGCTCAACGCCCCTGAAATTCTGGGTAGCCACGAAAAACATGCAGAGGCTCCCCAGCAGCCAGGCGCCAACAAGAAACGCAGCCAAACGACGATGATGCATGGATACTCGCAGTGTAGCGTAGGGGGCGACGATCAGGACGCAGCGGCGCGGACACCAGCAGCCGATTCGTCACGCGACGGGGATGGGCGGCCACGCGGGAACGGCGGGCTCCAGCTTACGAAGCAAGCGCCAGGCTCTTCAGCTTTGCGGTAAGGGTGGTACGCTTCAAGCGGAGAAGTTCGGCCGCCATGCGCTTATTGCCCTGCGTACGCTCCAAGGCCTGCCGCAATAATGCCCGTTCCAGCGCGCTAACGGTCGCTTCGAAATCAAGGCCGTCCTCAGGCAGACTCAGCCCGTTGCCTTGGGGTTCCGTGACAGACCCTGCCCCCACCCGGCGGGGGAGCCGAAAGTCACCCGGCAGCAGCACCTGCCGCTCTCCGCTAAGAACCACAGCCATTTCCACCGTATTCTCAAGCTGGCGCACATTTCCCGGCCAGTCATAAGTACACAGGTGATGCATGGCTTCCTGCAGGATCTTCTTCGGCTCGATGTCTTCCAATCGACAAACCTTTTGAATGAAGGTCTGGGTAAGCAGAGGGATATCGCTTACCCGCTCCCGCAATGGCGGCAGAACGATGGGCACCACGTTCAGACGGTAGTAGAGATCCTCTCGGAACTTTCCGGCGGCCACCTTCTGCTGCAGGTCAACATTGGTTGCGGCCAGTACGCGCACATCCACGGCGATCGTCTCTGAGGACCCGATGCGCTGGATTTCGCGTTCCTGAAGAACCCGCAGCAGCTTAGCCTGGAGATCGAGCGGCATATCACCGATCTCATCCAGGAAAATGGTCCCCTGGTGGGCCTCTTCAAACCGGCCTATGCGCTGAGATACTGCGCCGGTAAATGCGCCTTTGGTGTGCCCAAAGAGTTCTGCTTCCAGGAGCGTATCCGGCAAGGCAGTGCAGTTCACGGACACCATCGGTTTGTTTGCCCGCGGGCCTGCGGCGTGAATGGCGCGCGCCACCATCTCCTTGCCCGTCCCGGTTTCGCCACTTACCAACACCGTACAACGGCGCTGCCCGACTAGCTCCACCATCTGCAGCACGCCAAACATGGCGCGACTGGCACCCACCAGGCTTTGCCGCCAAGTCTGGCACCCAGGCAAGATGGCCCGCTTTGCCATTCGCTGCGATTCCGCCTCCCCCGTCGCATGGTGAAGCTCCGCGACGATCGACTTGGGCGACGCATCCCAGGGTACGACACGGCGGATACCGGCCTCCGCCAACGCCAGAGCGCGGCGCAGTTGCGCGGTATGACCTTCTCCCCCTTCGTCGTCCAATGAAGCGGTTGGGGCCAACTGAACCACCAAAGGCACAGCACCGTGGCGGAGGGTGCAATCGAAGGCCTCCAGCAATTCCGATGTCTGCCATCCGCCCGAGGCAAAGACTGCATCCACACCACCACCGGCAAGGATCTCGCTCATGCCGTCTAGTTCGCCTACGAACCGGAACTCGGCTTCAGGCATCGCCGCCAGCACTGCACGGTCTTCCAACGTGGGGATTTCGTTCCTGAGCCAGAGAATCATCATGTTCATTGCGTTGCCGTCAGAGACCGTCGCCCGCGGATGCACAGGGAATGAGATTTCTATTCCCATCAATCGCGGCGTAAACGGCCGACGCTGCTTCTATCGGATTTCCGCCACACTGCTGTACCCATTGAGGGCCAGGAAAATCTACTGTCCGCGAGACTAAGGGATTTCCATCAATCGGATTCGGCGAGCTCTCACCTGTGCCTGGGAGTGGCCGCCCAGGGCTGGCGTCAGCCTCTACCCGCAGTGCCATTTATACTAGAAGGGAATGATTCCTCTACCCTTGTCCCGATTCTTCCTGTATCTACCGGCAGCCGCATCGGCGCTGCTATTGGCCGTCGGGTTGTTGTCCTGCGGTGGCACGCAATCCCAAGTGGCCGTCGGCAGTCCGCAAAGCCAGCCGAAGGCACTCACTCCCGAAGAGGTAAGTGCCTATCTGGAGAACCCCGAAAAGCTCTTCTTCCTGGACGTCCGAGAGGACGAGGAAATTAAGGAGTTGGGCAGCATCGCAGGCTACGTCCACATTCCGATTGGCCAACTGGAGTCGAGGCTGAACGAGATCCCCAAGGATAAGCTCATCATCACCGCTTGAAACCGCGGTGGACGTGCCGCGCGTGCCGCGGCCACACTGCAGAACGCCGGCTTCCAGGTACTGGGCAGTTGCGGCGTAGCGGACTATAAGGAAAAGGGTGGCAAGGTAGTGTATCCCAGCGGCATTGCCGATTAGGATCCCCACTTTCGCCTGCGTCGTTCACTTTTTCTGCCCAGCGGCCAGGACAAGCCGCGGCAGAACATCGGTAAACCCATGAGCTTGGTTGGCCGTCTCTCGTCCGCGTTCCGTCGCCGTCGCATGCGTTGGTTCTGCGAAGCGATGGGGATCACCGCGCAAACTCGCATTTTGGACGTCGGCGGCTCCCCAGATACCTGGCAGGATCTGCCAGTCAGGCCCCAGGTCACCCTCGCCAACATCCCCATGTCCATAACCGCGGATCAGGTTACCCTCCCATGGGTAGCCGCCGACGGCTGTGCCCTGCCCTTCCGTGACCAAAGCTTTGACCTTGTCTTCAGCAATTCCGTGATTGAGCACGTGGGCGATTCGCCTCGCCAGCATTCCTTTGCCCGCGAGACCATGCGCGTGGGCAAGCGCTATTTCCTCCAAACCCCCAATCGCGGCTTTCCCGTAGAGCAGCACCTCTTCATGCCGTTGGTACACTGGCTGCCCCGTGAATGGCAGCGCGTCATTATCTATCGGTTCACGGTATGGGAATGGCTGGCCAAGCCGCGTGAGGACCAGCGGGTCTTCTACCTGCGCCATTACCTGGAGGACATCCACCTGTTGCGCGCCGCTGACCTCAGGGAATTGCTCCCCGGCGCCCGAATCAAGCGCGAGCGCTGGTTGGGGCTGACGAAGTCACTCATTGCGACAGGTTCTACGGTCATCCCTGCGGCCGCAGACTCCCATCCGATTCCAGAATCAGAGATCCGTTAGCCCAGCGCACGTTCAACGGCAACATCGCCAGCAAATTCACAAGCACCGTGTTGAAGGCGATGATGGCCAGCGCTACGGGTAGTTTTGGGTGCTGAGGCCATCCCCACGCCATGCCGCACCCCAGAGCGAGATTGGCGCAATCCCACAAGAACGGGATCCAAAACACTCTCCAGGCCAGTACAAATACCCTCCGATCGTGTTCACTTGGGGAAAGCTCCGCTGGGGCCGTACCCCCTGGTATCGCAAGACCTGGACGTCCTGTGCTCCGCAGCATCCATCGCACCGCCATCGGATAGCACACCAACAGATTGGTGATCAGGTATCCGGCAATCACAAAGGACGGCTTGGAGACATCAGAAGCCGCCATCGCCTCCCACAGAATGGGATACCGCAACCCCGCTAGGGCAAACGGTACCAGAAGCACAGCCGCCATCAGCAAAACTAACGTGCCGTGCCGCCACCATAGCTGCCAGGCCACGCGCAGAAGCGCTGAATACGGCATCTCCATCGCGCGGCTAATCCCTGGCTTTCCCCGCCGAAGCCGTCCGGGGGCGCTTTGAGGCCGGAAGTGCTTGTTCGACGGCAACCTCCGGGCTGGCCTTGTCCGCGGCGAAGCACAACGAGTCCAAGGGGCATTGTCCGCAATTTGGCTTCCGCGCCATGCATCGGGCTCGTCCGTGCAGGATCAACTGATGCGAGAAATCAATCCAACGGGCCTGGGGCAGAATGCCCATTAGGTCGCGCTCAATCTTCACCGGGTCAGTTTCCCGCGTAAGACCCAACCGCCGGGCGATCCGCTGTACGTGCGTATCCACCACAACGCCAGTAGGGATACCGTAACCGCTACCCGCCACCACATTCGCCGTCTTGCGGGCAACCCCGGGGATTGCCAGCAACTCCTCCATCGTACGCGGCACCTCCCCTTGGAACCTCTCCAGAATCACCTGCGCCGCCGCTACGATATTCTTCGCCTTATTGTTGAAGAATCCGGTGGAGCGCACGATGCGGGCGACATCCTCCACATGCGCGGTGGCCATGGCCTGTACGCTGGGGTAGGCACGGAACAACTCCGGAGTCACCATGTTGACCCGCTCATCAGTACATTGCGCGGAGAGGATGGTGGCAACCAGCAACTCAAAAGGATTACGGTGGTCGAGGGCGCACTTGGGGCTTGGGTGGAGCTGCTCCAGCAAGTCCAGGATACGCTGCAGCCTGGCATCTCGCTCTGCCTTCGTGCGAGGCTGTTTGCCCACGGGTTTCCGCTCAGCCACTGGCATTGGCTTCCGTCTGGAAGCGGCCTCTGGCCCAATCGCCACAGCGGCAGGGGGTGTCGACGACTGGCGGGATGGACGGGGCATCAAGCGTTCCTGGACCTATATCGTAGCATTGAGAATCGGGCTGCCCAGCGAATCCGGTATAGCCTCAGTGAGCATCGTTTCTCCATGTCGGAATTCCAGCTCACAAGTCAGATGGTGATCCCGAAGCCGCTCACCGAAGTCTTCGCCGTCTTTGAGGATCCGCACAATCTGGCCCGGATCACGCCCGTCTGGTTGCGTTTTCGAATCCACAATCCGGACAAGTTGCGAATGGCGAAAGGCCTGCGCATTCGGTACACCATTCAATGGATGGGAGTTCCCTTGGAATGGCAAACGGTAATCCTCGCCGATCAGCCGCCGCACCTCTTTGTGGATGGACAAGAACAGGGACCCTACCGGCTCTGGCTCCACACGCACCGGTTTGAGGATACGCCAGAAGGGATACTGGTGAGCGATGAGGTGCGCTACCGCCTGCGATTGGGGCTGCTGGGTACTCTTGGGCACAGGGTCTTGGTCCGCCAACAGTTGCTGGCGATCTTCCGTTAGCGGCAGCGAGCGCTTGCGGCCCTGCTGGGGGCTCCTCTGATTGAGCGCCAAGCCCCGACTATTGCGCGGGTTCGGTGATCATGAGGTCAGCCCGGATGAGATTGCCGTCAGGCAGTTCATACGGCTTTAGCGTCTTGCTGAGCGCTGCTTGCATCTCGCGGCTTTCGTAAGGTCCAAGTGCCACACCCTTAAGGTCGAAGCTAAGCATGGGGGTCTCATCCGCGGCGGCATCTTTGGGCCGCACATGCACGATGCCACTGAAGGTGGGGGTCTGCGCCGCACCGCCGTTCACAATCACAAAGCGGGCTTCCATTTGCTTGTTCTTCCCTGGCACGAAGCGTAAAGCCGTCACGCTCAACACCCGGTTCAGGCGATGTCCGCCCTGGCCACCGGCCTGGTTCACCATGCTGGCCGATGTGCCCAGTGCACCCTTCGATTGCTCGTAGTACTTAAAGCCCGCATAGCCAAGTGCGAGGAACACTACAGCCGCCAACAATGTCACCAGCAGCGGATTCATCTGGCGGCTACCGTTCTGGCCGGAAACTACTGCCCCTGAGCGCAATTCATTGATTGGCGCCAGCGACGTTCCC
The DNA here is from genome assembly GCA_036821995.1 of Bryobacteraceae bacterium. Lineage (GTDB taxonomy): Bacteria > Acidobacteriota > Terriglobia > Bryobacterales > Bryobacteraceae > JACTMJ01. The sequence continues at coordinate 5,244 of DAISIM010000015.1, read as the reverse complement.
GCCGTGGCTGCATCAGGGGGCGTGGCTTCGTAGGAAATTGCGGCGGCGGCGGGGCGGAAGCGAAGCGCCTCGGCATTGTCCTGCGCGCCGGGCTTGGGGGGCGCTACGGTGGCACCCGAAAGATATTGAGTCCCCGTGTAAGTACCACCGCTCATCGTGCCACCGTCAATTTGCATCAGGTTCTTCACGATGGGCGAGGTTGCCTCCACCCGCGCCGGACCTGTCTGCTTCAGATAAGCCTTCTGCTTATCGTACTCCGGGCACCATTCCGGGCAACCATCATATTGGGGCGGAATTTCCTTCCCACACTTCGGACAAATCCAAGCAAACATCCAGCCAGCCTCCGGCAGTCTCGCGCTCTCAACCGGTGGGAGTTCGAGGTCTTCCCCTCGCCATCCCCGCACTCGTATGATGCCCGTCTTCGCCTATTAGGATACAGCCAATCGCTAAATCCCGACAGCGCAACTTGTTACGCATCAGGAGATCCAGGACTCATTACCCGCACCGGCTGCTTCCAATACGGCCCTGAGTCAGGGCTTTGGGGCAGCTTCCCGCAGCACTCGAAAGCCCGCGAAGGTAAACCGCGGACTCCATCCCAGCTTCGGGTCAGCAGGGGTATCGGCGCTACCACCCAGCAACTTGCCGCCACCATCCTCAGCAGTCACCCATTCGGCAGCGTTACCTTCGAGGTCAAACACAGGATTCGTCCCTTTCCCGGTGAAACTACCAACCGGGAGAAGCAGATGATCAGGGTGTAAACCGTTGATGGTGGGCGCCAGCCTTACTGCGTCATCTGGATTCACGTCATACCCCGCCCAACGGTCCAGGGTATTGCCCGCCTTGGATGCCTTCAGATGGCTTTCCATCTCCTTTTCAGTGGGCAAGCGATAACGCTGCCCTGTGCGGCTGCTGAGCCACTCGGCATAGCGCTTGGCGTCCTCAAAGCGGATACCCGTCGCAGGATAATTCTCAGTTCCCGGCTTCACCGCGTAGGTCTTGTCAAAGGCCGCGTACTGCGCGCGAGTCACCTCAAAACGGCTTACCTCCAGTTCTCCCAGCGGAGCTACTTCGGGCGTTTCACCCAGCTTGGCCCGGTAAAGAACGCCAGACAGGGGAGAATCCGCCTTCATCCAGGACTGGGCTTCGGTCTGCTTGACGAAGAGATACCGGTCAAACCATGCCAGTTCTTCGTCTACTTTCCTCTTCTGGTGCACATACTTTCTCAGGCTGTGTGGCTCGCCCGGGAACAGCAGGAACTTCACATCGGTAATGGCCAGGTGCTGCATGGCCCGATAATGCTGCCAGCCCTGCTCAGTGGGAACATTCACATCCTCAGTACCGAAGAAAATGATGGTGGGCGTCTTCACCTTGTCCATGCGGAACAGGGGCGACTTCTCAATGTAGAGTTGCGGATTGCTCATCGGAGTCGCACCCAGATAGTAGTCCTCAAAGGCATGGCCAAACATGGCGTTGCCCCAGTCTGAGGTCCAGTTCACGTCGCCCGCTCCGGCACCGACAGCCTTGTAGCGGTCAGTTCGGGTGCTGATCTCAATACTGATGATGGAACCGTTGCTCCACCCCATAATCCCCAGCTGGGCCGGATCCACCAGCCCCTTGGCGATCAGCGAATCTACACCCTTCTCCACGTCAATCCATTCCAGGTCGTTGTACTTGCCGCGGGAGATGCTCTCCACCCACTTCAGGCCGTAGTTGCTGCTGCCATGGTAGTTTGGCTTCAAAATGAATGCTCCCCGCTGGGTGTAAAGCTGATGCGGGTAGGCCCAGGACTCGCGAAACGCATCGCGGTCAACGCCGGACGGCCCTCCATGAATCATCACCATCAGGGGATACTTCTTGCCTGTTTCGTATTGGTGGGGATAGTAGAGGATGCCTTCCACTTCCTCGTCCAGGGCACCCCGCCAGCGGACGGTCTCCGTCTTGGAAATCGTCTTCTTGGACAGCCCCGTGTTGATGGCCGTGATCTGCTTAGGCCCCTCCAGCGCAGAGCCGTTCAACTTCGCCGCGTACCACTGCGGTGGAATACTGGCGGTGGTGTAGTCGTAGGCCAGCATTCCATTCTGCAAGGAACTGCGTATGCTCACGATGTTTGCGACATGCTCACCGGAAAGGTCCTGCCGCACCAACTGTCCGTTCTGCAACAGGTAGCGTGCCAGGACATCGCGCACCCCGTTCGCCAGGGACACGACCAATCCATCAGCCACGGTGGCAATCCCGGAACCCACCCCGTTCTCCCAGCCCAGATCCATCTCGCGGTGGCTGCGCGTGGTGAGATCAAAATAGTAGAGCTTGTCGATAGATCCGCTGCGGTAGACAGGGTGCGAAGAGTACGAGGAGGTGAAATAGAAGCCACGATTGTCGAAGGTCCAATGCAGTTCCCCTGGAATCAGGCGCGTGTTCGGAAAGATCTGTTCAGAGACGCCGTTGGAGAAGTCGTGCAGGAAGGTAGCTGGCGGAATGAGTTGGTCAAACACATACCGGCTGGAGCGCGCATGCATCGTGACGGCATACTTTCCATCCCAGGACACCTCCACTCGCGTGATGCGGTCGGGATTCTGCGTCAGTCGTTTCGCCGTGCGCTCCTTCAACGAATACCGAAACAGACGAACTGGTTCGATATGGGGATCGTCCACAATCCGGGAGGTATCGTTGTCCTGCTTCACCTTCAGTGCCAGCGCGCTGCTGTCTTCAGCCGCCACCAGAAGCAGAGTGTCGTCATCTAGCCATCGGAATGCGTTTACACCCTGCCCCATGGAAGTTGCCGCTCGCGGTTCGCCACCGCGAAGATCCAGCAGCCATACTTGCTGTTTCGGTCCATCGCTGCCTGAGGCAGTCTCTTCCCCACCACCCGTCGACTTCCGGCTGCTGAGAAAGGCCACCTGCTTGCCGCTAGGAGAAAACTGCGGCGAGGTCGAGGAATCGTCGCCGCGAGTCAATTGCACCAAATGGTTGTCCGTCAGATAGCGCAGATAGATCTGAGAGACCGCAGTCCCTTTCTTGGTATCCATCTTGGACTGTGCCCACACTGCCATCGAGCCGTCACGGGAAAGCTCTAGGGACGCGGCGCGCTCCATCAACAGAATGTCATCGGTAGTCCAGTTGCTGGCAAGGGACGGTAAGCCTAGCGTGCAGGCAAGCAGACAAGCGAGCAGGATTCGAGTCATGGGAAAGTACCTGGTCTGCGCGCTCAGGAGGCAGACGGAACCCGGCGGCGTCAGATTACCTTCAGTTTCGCACAGGGAAGAATTGGGAGGAGCACCGAGCGGTTGGGGGGGAAATGGGGCTCACAACTCGCCCACCAGCGACGGCAGCCAGAGGCACCGAAGCGGTAACCCCTGGCACATCGCCTGCAAGCTACTTCTTCTTTTTCGGTGCGCCCTTCTGCTTCTGCTGACCCACGCGGACTTTGTTGACGCTGGCCTTCATGTCACGGTAGGCCTTCCAGTCAAAGCGCTCGGACGCCTCTTTCAGATATTGATCCACGTCGGTACCCTTCGGCAGCACCGCCATCAGGGTGGCGTGCTCAGAGCCGTCGGCGCTGGATAGACGATAACGCTTTACATTGGGAATGGACATGGTTCTTACCTCTGAGCGTGGCCGCTCTTCTATCAGGATAGTATGGCCAGCCGCATTCCGTCCAATGGTGTTGGAGGTGGAGATGCGAAGTGCGCCACCTTCGGGCCCTCCAATGGCAGCATCCCTCGGCAGCGCATCCTCCCGCGCCAACCAAGTCTTGCTGCACCCGCCGGAGCGCCTCCTGTTGCCAGCACCGCCACGCAACCATCATCATCAGCACCCGGAGATCCTTCTGGGTCGCAGCGGAACAGGACCGCTAGTCCCCCCGTCGATCTGCTGTCCTCACAATGCAACCCCGCCGCTGTCCTGAGAAGCGCCGCTCTAGATGAAAACCATCGCCACGAGGGTGAGCGTTTGGAGGTGGACACGAACGATGGCGAGAGCGTGCCGGAACAAGTGCTAAAGCTCAAAGTCAGTGCGATAAGAGGCGGTGATAGCAACACATTGCCTCGCTGTTTTGGCACTCACCTCTCCGACACGCTACGTTCAGGTGAAGACTATTGCGCAGTCTGGTGCCGATAATAGTCTTCGTCTAGCTCACTCAGGGTTTGGGTGTTAAAGCAGGACGGGAAATCAGACTCCGGAATTCCCATTGCGGTAGCCAGTGTTAGCTGAGCTTGTGAAGGAGACATCTCCTTTAGTTTGTCGTAAAATCCTTCTTCATAAAGCTCAACGGCGGGTTCGCCCCCGCGGAACGCGATCGGTGTCGATTCCACCGTAAGCCGCCAATCTCCATCTTGCAGTTGCTCGATTCTACTGCCTACCAGAACGCAAGCGTAATCAATCGCACGATAGTTCGTCCGTCGATAGGTTGGCGACTGTTGGTAATGGGATACCGAAACCCGAATTCCTGCAATCTGTCGCTCGCCGCGGGATTCCTCGTAGGGGAATCTACAATCCGCTCCTGCTGCGATCCTTAGCGATTCGCGGCCATTCTTGGTTCCGGTGGGTAAATACCTCGAGATCTTCACGCCCATGGCTTCGATTGCCGTTGTGACCCATCCGTTTGGGCGAATCATCTTGCGAACAGCGCGACTCCCGTTCTCAGAAAACAGCGTGCCAACCCAGACCTCCGATCCATCTCCACGAACAGCAGTGACTCGCTTCTCTGTCACCCGCAACACGCCATCGGGACCTGGTGCTACGGTCTGAGATTCCAAAGTAAAGGGAACAAGAGTTCTGTTAACGGTTTTCGCAGCCTGTTGAAAACTGAATCGCGAACTGTTCCACTGTGTTGCTACAAAAGCACCAACACAGCTTGCGATCATCAGGAGTACGTATGTAATGTATTTAACGATTTTCATTGTGCATCCCATTCTGAACAATCATAACTGCTCCAAACCGCATAACAAACAATTAGCTTACAGCCTTAGCATTCGAAAATCTGCTATTCCTTCCGGAATCAACTTCGCAGTTTCCATGGAAATACATCCAAATCCAGTGTTTGTCACATGACGTGTCCAAACATCCATTAATGACACCTTTGCTGAAGATCACGTGACGCTGGCCATTCACCAACGCAGCACTCAAAGGTAGGAATACCACCATCAGGGAGATCTATCGGAAAGTCGCAGGAAATATCCATTCTTCAAATCAAGTGATTTAGTACAGTCACATCGCGCAAAGTTACTCTTGGGTCAATTGCTAGTC
>DAISIM010000014.1:0-110695 GCA_036821995.1 Bryobacteraceae bacterium | reverse complement strand
TCCGTCATCACAGCGCTGCAGATCCGGGAAGCGCCGCAGCGGGGAAACTTCCCCCTATTTCACCTGCAACAGGCGCTGGAAGTGAAGCAACGCGATGGGGACGAGGCCCTACGTGAGTACCTTCGCCGCTTTGGCGAAGTGGTGCGCAACGACGTCTCTATTGTGGACGCACAGGGCCGCGACATCCTCAGCGGGGAACAGAGGGACCTGGCTGGGGCACCAGGAGGGCGACCCTCGCGGCCGTGGATCCCGTTCCTCCTGCGGATGGGCCCGCCCCCAATGCGCGTAGTGCGCATGGGCGAATACAGCATGGTGATGGCCTCGCGCGACGAGCCCCAGTTTACCTGGTGGCTGGCTCCTCAGAACTTCTGGATTGTTGGTGCTGCTATCGTGCTGTGCTTCGGACTGGCGGCCTATGTGTCGCGGCCCCTGCGCATCATGCAGAGGGTGGTTGAGCAGTATGGAGAAGGGAAGCTTGAGTTGCGTCTGCACAGCAAGCGGACAGACGAGTTTGGGAGGCTTGCCAGAGCCTTTGACCACATGGCCGACCGCATACAAACCCTGCTGAGTGCGGAGCGCCGCCTGCTGGCAGACATCTCTCATGAACTGCGCAGCCCGCTGGCACGGCTCAGCGTGGCCACCGAACTATTGGAAGAGCCGGGAGAGCGGGAGGCCGCGCGCCTCCAGATCCGCAGGGAAACCGAACGGCTTAATCAGTTGATTGGCGGACTGCTGGAGGTGACACGCGCCGAAGGCGATCCCGCGCACGTCCGTCGCCAATCCCTCGACTTGCAACCTCTTCTGCAGGAGATCGTGGGCGATTGCAGCTTTGAAGCGCGCGAGCGGCAAGTGGAGATTGTCTATGCTGGCGCCGAGGAAGTGCTGCTGGCGGGCGATGCCGAATTGCTGCGGCGTGCCACGGAAAACATCATTCGCAACGCCCTCCGCTTTGCTCCCGCCGGGTCCGCGGTGAATGTGGATTGCCAGCGGCAGGCCAACCTGATCGTCATCCAGGTGAGGGACTTTGGGCCTGGTGTGCCTGGTGAGGCACTCCAGCGGATCTTTGATCCCTTCTTTCGCGTCGAAGACGACCGTAACCGGAGACAGGGAGGCAGCGGTTTGGGGCTTTCCATCGCGCGGAGAGCGGTAGATCTGCATGGTGGCGAGATTCTCGCGCGTAACGCCAATCCTGGCCTTCTGGTAGAGATTCGTCTACCAGCCAACATCCCCGTGGCTACCCCAGTTTGATCGGCAGTTTCGGTAAATCCAGTCATCAAAGGGCAGATTCCCGCGAATCCGCAAACGGTCGTGTGTCCAGTGACATTCGGCAATCTCGCCAGCCGTTGATCCCAAGGCACGTCAGCCCTCAACATTGGCATAGCACCACGTAGCCCTCCAGTATGTAGTGTTAGTCCTCCAGTATGTAGTGGTCTATGTAATCGCAATCCATCGAAAAGGTGTTCGAGGACCGCGTTCGCACAACCACCCGGAACGAGCGTGGCCCTTCTCCAACAACAGGCTGCCCAACAACCGCATCCATCCGGTCTCCGCAGCGCTTACCACCTTCTACCCGAAGGCGAATCGACCGGGCGTCGCCTTTACTGAAGCGCGGAATCTCTTTGCCCAAGCCTCGGCACCCATTGACAAGGACGTACTTGGATTACGGATCGGCCATAACTTCAGTGACAGCCCGCGGGTCTTCGGACGATATACCTTGGACGACACCTTCCGTGGCGCCCCCAACCTCTACGGCAACGTGGCGAAATCACCGCCAGCGACTTGGACTTGATTCGTCATTCGGCGGTTGAGGGCTGGACCGAGATGTTAAGCCCTACCCTCCTGTTGTACGCCCGCGCAGGCGTGAATCGCCAAGACACCCCACGCAACACCCGCAGCCTCGGTTTCGATGTCGCTACCATCAACCTTCCCGCTGGGTACTCCCAGCAGGGGCCCAATCAACCGTTGCCCCACGGCTACCTAACAGGTACCGCACTTCGCCTTGTTTGTTCAGGACGATTGGAAGGCCACGCGTAAGCTGACCCTCAACCTGGGGCTGCGGTATGAGATTGAAGGCGCACTCACTGACCGCTATGATTCCATCAGCAACTGCGACCCCACAGTGCAGGTTCAACTGGCAATGAAGTTTTCATTCTAGGATTACGCTATGGATCTAAGTCGCAGAAACCTATTGCGAGCTGGCGTTGGCGCCTTGGCGGCGCTCTCCCCAAAAGAGGGTGTAGCCGCGCCAGGGACCTTAGTTGTGTACGGTGGCACTCCAGCCGCCATCACTGCTGCCATTCAAGCAGCCCGCCTTGGGCAACGAGTCACCCTGGTATCTCCAGAGCAACACCTCGGTGGCATCACGGTAGAAGGTTTGGGCAGCAGTGACATAAACAATCAGTGGTTCCAGAACGACGTGGCAGTGGGTGGTCTGGCTCGAGAATTCTACCTGCGCATCGGCAAGCACTACGGTCAATCGGAGCAGGTCTGGCGGTTTGAGCCACACGTGGCAGAACATGTATTCGGGCAGATGCTGGCCGAATACGATATCGCCATCCTGCGCGGCAAGCGCTTGCGGGAGCCGTTGCATCGCGCGGTGGACAAGCAGGGAACGACGCTGCATGCCATCATCACCGAGGACGGCCAGCGCCTCCCCGCTGACTGCTTCATCGACGCCACGCTGGAAGGAGACCTTCTCGTCGCGGCCGGCGTCACCACCTTCAACGGTCGCGAAGGAAATGCCAAGTACGACGAAACCAAGAACGGCATACGCGATACGAACGAATACAAGAAGTTCGAAGTGCGCGTAGATCCCTATTGGAAGCCCGGCGTTCCTTCCAGTGGCGTCATTCCCGCCATTCAAGACGAACCGCTGGGCATACCAGGGGAAGGCGATCACCGCATTCAAGGCTTCTGCTACCGAATGTGCCTCACGCGCGTACCCACAAATCGTCTGCCTGTCGAAAAGCCGGTAGGCTATGAGGATCGCAATTACGAGATCTATCGCCGCTATGTGGCCGCCGGAGGAAAGCTCTTTACTCCTGGGACGAGACTGCCAGGAGAAAAGACTGACCTGGGGAGCTGGCACGATCTCTCCGCCAACCTCTACGGGATGAACCACGGCTATCCTCTGGGCAGCTACGCCCAGCGCGAACGCATTTTAGAAGAGCACCGGGTCTTTACGATCGGACTGCTCTGGTTCTTGCAAAACGAACCCAGTCTGCCCCCGCAGTTGCGGGAGGCGTGGAATCGCTTTGGGCTGCCAGCGGATGAGTTTCAGGACAACGGCCACTGGCCTCGCCAATTCTATGTGCGCCAGGCCCGCCGCATGGTTTCCGATTTAGTACTCACTGAGCACCATACCCGCCGCGTGAATCCGGAAGTCTGCCAGGACCCCATCGCCGTCGCCTACTGGCCGCCGGACACCCATCACGTCCGGCGATTCATCCGCGACGGGGCTGCCTACAACGAAGGCTTCATTTTTGGTGGGGAGGAATGGGGACCCTTCGGCATCTCCTACCGGGCGCTAGTCCCGCGAAGACAGGAGTGTACCAACCTGATCACCGCATGTTGCCCGAGTTCCACGCACATCGCGTACGGAGCCATACGGCTCGAGTGGACCTTCATGGCCTTGGGCCAGGCTGCTGCTGTTGCCTCCAGCCTCGCCATTCGCAAGCAGTGCCCCGTTCAGGACATCAGTTACCAAGCCCTGTCGGCCCTCCTCCGTGACGCAGGCGCTGTGCTCAGTCTCAACTTGCCCATCACCAAACGCGATTGATCCACCGCTGTTGCGTGGTTGCTGGCAATCGGAAGCTCGTGGCCTTGACAGAACTGTGAGTGCTATCATGGCGCAGACACGTGACATATTGAACGAGGTCTCCCGCCATGAAGATCAGTTACCTGCTGATTCTGCTGCTATCCGCGGCCTGTGTAGCGGAACCCCCAGTGTGGACGCCGGAGATGGCGGCGAAGCTGAAGTTGGTGGGACAGGTGGCTCCCTCGCCCGACGGCCAGTGGGTGGCATACACCCAGACCGAAAGCGTGATCAGCGATACCGAGAGCCACGAGCTCACGCATATCTATTTGGCAAGGGCGGATGGGTCCCAGCGTTTTCAACTCACCCGAGGGACAAAGAGTTGCGGCGCTCCGGCCTGGGCACCCGACGGTAAGTTCCTCTATTTCACTTCAGAACGTTCCGGCAAGAACAACCTATGGCGAATTCCCGTCGCTGTTGGGGAGGCTGAACAATTAACTGAATGGAAGGGTAGCCTGGGCGCTTTCTTGCCCTCGCCAGATGGCAAGCTGATCGCCCTCACGGCCCGCGCCGAGGACAAGGCGCTGGAGAAGCGGAAGAAGGAAAAGAACGATCCTGAGGTGGTGGATGCCGACCCACAGAATCACGGCATTTGGGTTGTGCCCGTCAACACGGATGACGCGGGCAAACGTGAACCGGTGGAGGTGGTGAAGCCGCATTTCCACGTGCTAAATATGTCGTGGACGCCGGATGGCGAGTCGTTGGTGTTCGAGCACCAGCCCACGCCTGGTGCCGATGACTGGACGCGGGCGGACATCTCCGCGGTCACGGTGGCGTCAAAGCAGGTTCGACCTGTTGCCACCAGCAACGCCGCTGAGTCCTCGCCCAAGGTTTCCCCGGACGGCCGCTGGGTGGCCTTCACGCGAAGCGCCGATCCTCCACGATGGATGTCCGATTCCCGCATCGTGATTGCTCCCCTCGACGGCGGTAGTACGCGCGAACTGGCCCGGACACGCGACGAACGCCCCTTGCTTGCTGGGTGGACTGCCGACTCCCGCCAGCTGATTTTTTCCGAGAGCTGGCACACCCGCGGCGGCGTCTACCTGATGCCGCTTGACGCACCACCAAGCGAGATCTACTTTCCCCCAACGGGTATCGCGCGGGCAGCCGCTGTAAACCCAACGGGAACTCATGTCGGTTTTGCGTATGAGGATTCCGTTACCCCTCGTGAAGCCTTCGTGATGGCCGTGGGCGTGAACAAACCCATCCAGGTAAGCGCCTCCACTGATGACGTGGCGCTTTACCCCATGCCACGCACCGAACTCATTCGCTGGAAGGGCAAGGATGGCAAGGATATGGAGGGGTTGCTTACCTTTCCGGTCAACTACCAGCCGGGTACGCGCTACCCCATGGTGCTGAATATCCATGGCGGACCGGCGGGGGTTTTCGCCGAAACCTTTGTGGGAAGCCCGTCGATTTACCCGTTGGCCGCCTTTGCAGGAAGAGGATACGCAGTTCTTCGGCCCAACCCGAGGGGTTCTGGCGGCTATGGCAAGGATTTCCGTGTGGCCAATGTCAACGACTGGGGCGGCGGAGACTATGAGGACATCATGGCAGGTGTCGACAAAGTCATTGAAATGGGTGTAGCCGATGCGGAGCGTCTGTCTGTGATGGGCTGGAGCTATGGCGGATTCATGACCAGTTGGGTGGTCACGCAGACCCAACGATTCGACGCAGCGGTAGTGGGTGCGGGTGTCACCAATCTCTGGAGCTTCACTGGCACGGCGGACATTCCAGGTTTCCTGCCCGATTATTTTCAGGGCGAGCCCTGGGAGGCCTTCGAGAACTATCGCAGCCATTCCCCCATCACTTTCGCTCACCGCGTGAAGACACCAACCCTTGTTCTTCATGGCGAGGCCGATGTGCGCGTTCCGCTGTCACAAGGGCAGGAGTTTTACCGGGCATTAAAGAGCGCCGGTGTCATCACGCGGATGGTGGTGTATCCCCGCACTCCGCACGGGCCGCGCGAACCCAAGTTCGTCATTGATATCGCCAACCGCCACCTCGATTGGGTGGACAAGTACGTGAAGTAGAGGAACAACGCCATGCTAGTGAAACACGTTTCGTTGCTCAGCCTCGTGCTTGTCCTGCTGTGCGCAATCGCCGTCGCCTCGGAGACTCCGACGGAATGGACTCCCACCCTGCAAATGAAGGTTGTCGGCGTAAGCGGTGTTCTGCCCTCCCCGGACGGCAGCCACGTGGTGTGGACGCAAAATGAAGCTCTCATGGAAGGCGACAAGAGCGAGTTCATTACACAGATCCACTTCGGCAAGACGGACGGATCCATTGCCGTGCAACTGACGCGTGGTGCGAAATCCGCCTCCGTAGTGGGATGGTCGCCTGATGGCGCGCATGTTTACTTCAGTTCAGAACGTGAGGGGAAGCCAACGCTTTACCGCATCTCGACGCGCGGCGGCGAAGCGGAAACGGTGTATGCGATGGAAGGCAGTGCCAGCAACTGGCAGTTGTCTCCCGATGGCCGTTGGGTGGCATTTACCGGCTTGGGAAAGAATGAGGCAAGAGAGAAGGCGGTGAAGGCGAAGGAAGATTGGGTGGTACTGGACGATACCCCTCGGAACGCCTCGCTATGGGTGGTTCCGGCGCATCCGGGAAAGGCGGCTGAGGCAGGCGCCCGCAATCTCATTGCCGCGGGTTACCATGTGCGCGATTTCGATTGGTCTCCCGATGGCCGCTTTCTGGCCTACACCCACGGTCCCCGGCCCGATGCTGACGATGCGCGCTTTGCGGATATCTCTGAGGTGGAGGTGGAATCGGGCAAGGTGCTGGTGCTCGCCAGCGAGCCAGTAACTGAGTCGAGCCCGCTCTACTCACCGGATGGACGTTTCCTGGTGTACGTGCGGAAGCTGGGCAGCAGCCGCACCGACGGAGACCGCATCATGTTGCTGGATCGTGCGAAACCCGTCGGCAATCCGGATCGGCTGCGGGAACTACCCAGGACGCACGACGAATCACCCTCTCTGGTGGATTGGTTAGCCGATTCCCGGGCAGTCCTGTTTGAAGAGTCCCAGGGCACACGGCGTGGACTCTTTCGCATGCCCATCGATGGGCCGCCGGAACCTGTCATGGTACCGCAGCAGGGAATTGCCAGTGGCCTCGCCCTGAACGGCGGACGCCTCTGGGTGGGCTTCACGCGGCAGAGCGCCAAGGATGCTCCGGAAGCGTTTGTCGCTGAGCTCGCTACAGGCCGTCAGGTGCAGGTGAGCCAGGCGAACTCAAGACTTACCATGCCGCCTCTTGGCGATACTCGCCTCATTACTTGGAATGCCAGGGATGGGCGGTCAATTGAAGCGCTGCTTACGCTTCCGGTGGGCTATCAGCAAGGACAACGCTATCCCCTTATACTGAACATCCACGGTGGTCCCGCGGGTGTCTTTCCGCAGAGCTTCATTGGCGCCAACGGGCTGTACCCCATCGCCAGCTTCGCAACCAAAGGCTACGCTGTGCTTCGCGCCAATATTCGCGGATCGTCTGGCTATGGCGCGGACTTTCGGAAGATGGTCATTCAGGATTGGGGCGGGGCAGATTTTCAGGACCTTATGGCTGGTGTAGACCATGTGATCGCAGAGGGCATCGCCGACCCGGAGAAGCTGGCCGTCATGGGCTGGAGCTATGGCGGCTATATGACCTTCTGGACCGTGACGCAAACCGGTCGATTCAAGGCAGCGGCTGCTGGGGCGGGCATCACAAACAATCTCTCCATGTGGGGCACGCAGGACATTCCCACGGTGTTTGAGGATTATTTTGGCGGCACCCCCTACGAGGCGATGCAGGTCTACCTGGATCGCAGCCCGATGTATCACGTCGCAAAAGCGAAAACGCCGCTGTTGATTCTGCACGGACAGCGCGACGACCGTGTGCCGCCCGGCCAGGCCTATGAGTTTTACAATGCCATGAAGCGGCAGAAGGTACCCGCAAAGATGGTTGTTTATCCTCGCACCCCGCATGGCCCCAGAGAGCCCAAGCTGATGCTGGACGTGATGAACCAGCACCTTGCCTGGGCAGAGAAATACGTCATGGGCAGGGAGTGGGCTCCGGCAATCGAACCGCAAGAGGTCGGCAGCGAGGCCGATCCCGCCGGAAAGTAGTTCTGCTGCCAGCCGATCAGGTCTGCCTGGTGTTGCTTTCGTTCCTCCTGCGAGCAGGGGGTTCAGACGCGAACACCGGCCTCTTGGCTCCCAAGAAACTTTGTCACGCGGTCTATCGTCTAACGAGGGTCATGCGCCCCTGGGATTCAATCCGTGGCTTGGGAATCGCCAGGTGGCTAGTTCTGCACTGCCTAGTGTTGCAGTGCTTTGCGCAGGACGCTAACCCCACCTTTCGCGGCGGGGTCCAACTGGTAGACCTTGCGGTGTCTGTGCGTGACGCCAACGGCAAGCTGGCGAAAGGTCTGACTGCCGCTGACTTCCAGTTGTTTGAGAACGGCAAACAACGGCGCATTGACCTGTTCACCGCACCAGTGAACCCGGACAGCAGCCATGAGGCAAGCCAGAGCTTACCGCAGGGCGTCTATTCCAACGCACCAGAACTAAATCGCGATTCCCGAGGCATCGTGATGGTGCTGATCGATTCGTTGAATACCTGTATTCCTGACCAAATGCAGGCCAAGCGCCAGATCGCCGATTTCTTGAGGAACCTGCCGCCGAACCAGCGACTGGCGTTGTATTCCGTGGGCATGCAGTTTCAAGTGCTACATGACTTCACCAGTGATCCGGAATTGCTGATCGCCCGACTGAATCGCACCACCTTGGGCACCGCCGATGTCACTCCCACTGAGGCCAGCGACAGTACCGGGGCCATGCTGCTGGATGGACGACACGATACGTTTCGCCAGGCGCCGCTCGCGGAACAGCAGATCCGCGCCTGGTTCGACCAGCACCGCGCACTCGCCAACATCGCTCAGCACGACACCCGCGTCCGCAACAGCATCAGCGCCATTGAGGGCATCGCCCAAAGTGTGGCCGCGTTTCCCGGCAAGAAGACGCTGCTGTGGTTAAGCGGCGGCTTCCAGGAAGTGCTGGGTCAAGCTGACCTCACCCCTACCCGGGGCGGACGTTTGCAGCCCACCAACCGCACCGATGAAATCTTCAATTCGGCGGAGGCCTTCCAGAAGGCCCTGGACGCGGCCAATCGCGCGGGACTCACCATCTACACCATCGACAGCCGCGGCGTAGCGCCTCAAGGCGACATCAGCCCCGCGGTCTGCGACGGCATCCATGCGGGCGTAAAGCTGGCCAACCAGCAGGTCTTACGCGAAGCCGCATCGGCCACCGGAGGCCGCGCCTACGTGAACAGCAACGATCTGACCGGAGCACTCGCGCAGGCCTTTGAGGACATCGATGGCACCTACACGCTGAGCTTCTACGTTGAGGACAGCGATACAACGGGTGGGCGCCGGCGTTCGCAACCAGCCGCCAACAAACTGGAGGTGAGGATGCTGCGTGACGGTCTGCGGGCCAGCCATCGCCGAAGCTACTCGACAATGGCAGGCGCAACGCAAAGAGCCGGTGACGACCCCGCAAGGCGGGCGCTGAACTCGCCAGTGGACAGTACGGGTCTGGTGTTCCTGGCCGCCTTGTTGCCACCCCAGCCAAACAACGCGCAACGTCTGCTTCAGGTGGTAGTTCCTGCGTCACAACTCCAGTTTGAGCAGAGCAACAGTGGCTTCCGAACGGTGGTGCGCATGCTGCTTGCACCACGCGCCGCCGATGGCAAGGCGCTGCCCGCGCAATCGCACACCCTTCGCGCAACCCTCACCCCCCAACAAATGGATCAGGCCCGCCAAACAGGACTCGTTCTGCGCCAGGAACTCAGCCTGCCATCCAACGCCGCTGGCTTGCGCGTTGTACTGGCTGAGCCGGCCTTTGGGTTAGTGGGTTCGCTGACAATTCCCGTTGCAACTACCGCCGATGGCTCACGCTGACAAGGTTTTCGCTACACTGCCAGTGGAGCCATCTCCTCGTCCGATGCCGTGAAGTAAGCACAATCCGGGTGATGGAACACCAGCGCGCTAACGCTTGCTTCCGGGTCCATCATGAACCCCTCAGTGAGTTCCACGCCAATCTCCTCCGGGCGAAGGATTTCCCAGATGCCTTTCTGGTCTTCCAGGTTCTGGCAAGCCGGGTAGCCAAAGCTATATCGCTTTCCACGGTAGCGCGAGGTGAAGCGCTGCTGCATGGTGGTTTCCGGTGGATCCGGGAACCCCCATTCTTCTCGGATGCGGCGGTGCAGCCACTCGGCACAACCCTCGGCCGTTTCAATCGCCAATGCCTGCAGAGCGTGCGCCTTTAGATACTCGCCCTTTGCTTTCGCCTCCTCGGCATGATTGCGGATTCCCTCTCCAGCGGTCACCACGAAGAGCCCCAACGAATCGCGCCGGCCATTGGTGGGCGGCAGAACATAGTCGCTGAGGCAGAGCCCATCGTCCTTGCTTTGCCGTGCAAAGCTCCACCGCCAAATCGGGCTGGATTCGCCAGCCTCAAACACCTGAATGGCGTTGCCATCGCGTTCCGCCTCGCAAACCTGCCAAACCGCGCGTACCTTCATGAAGGTGGTAGCCCATTCTTTCACTTCCTCAACAAAGTGGAAAAGCTCCAGCGCCTTAGGTTCACGCTCCGCCAGCATCTTTTCGAAGTTGCCCTTGTAGCCAAGGTGCCGTCCATACAGCATGAAGGGGTTGATGTAGCCCCACACTTCGCTTAGCTGCGGCAACGTGCGCACGCGGCGTTCGGGATGGGCGATGGCAGGGATCTCAATATCTGTGCGCACCTTGGGGCTACGTTCGGTTGAACGGTTTACCGGAGCAGCCTCAAGTCCGGCAAGGTCGGCGTCGGGCGCCAGCACGGTGGCCGCCGCCAGCACTTCATCGCGAGTGGCGGGGTCAACGATTTCGTTCAGCATTGCCAGTCCGCTCATCGCGTCACGGCAGTAGAAGGTAGGCGCCTCGTAAGCAGGAGCAATCTTGCCTCGAGTGAAGCGTTCAGAGAGCGCAGCCCCGCCCACCAGCAGCGGTGCATGGATGCCCGCGTCGCGCAGGTCATTCGCCGTAATTACCATCTGTTGGGCGCTCTTCACCAACAGGCCAGAGAGGCCTATTGCATCGGGCCGCGGGATGGCTGCCTTAAACTCCCGAATCAGCACATCCGGCGGCACCTTGATGCCCAGGTTGATCACGTCATAGCCGTTGTTGGAGAGAATGATCTCCACCAGATTCTTGCCGATGTCGTGTACGTCACCCTTTACCGTGGCCAATAGCAGTCGTCCGCGCGCCACCACGTCGGCCTTCTCCATGTACTGTTCCAAATAACCGACGGCGGCCTTCATCACCTCGGCCGATTGCAGCACCTCCGCCACAATCAGCTCATTGGCTCCAAACAAGCGGCCCACTTCGGCCATGCCCGCCATCAAGGGACCATTGATGATCTCCAGCGGAGTGGCACCCTCCGCTCTCTTGGCTTCGAGGTCAGCAATCATGCCCTCTTTGCTGCCTTCGATCACGTAGTTGGCAATGCGATCGTCCAACGGCAATTCGGAGAGTTTCTTGCCGCCCGTACGGGAAGTGGCCTCCCGGAAGTGCGCAGTGATGGCTGCAATGTGGAACTGATTGATCGCCACGCGTTGCTTTAGCGATTGCTCGCGCCAATCCTGCGGCGCATCCAGCATCAGGGCACGGTCTGGGTGTTCCACCGAAATTGCATCCGTGGCGGGTGGTGTATTAAACAGTAGCCACTCAGCCAAATGTCGTTCCAACTCAGGGATTGAGGCGAAGCGTTCCAGCTTTTCCGCGTTGACGATGGCCATGTCAAGCCCCGCCTTGGTGCAGTAGTAGAGGAACACGGAGTTCACCACTTCGCGCGCCGCCGGCGGCAGGCCGAACGAGATATTCGACACGCCTAGAATCGTCTTTACGAAGGGCATCGCCTGCTTAATCAGCCGCAGGCTCTCGATTGTCTCCACCGCGCCCGCAATGTAGTTCTCGTCCCCGGTGGCACAGGGAAACACTAGCGGATCAAACACGATGTCTTCGGGCTCAATGCCATACTTCGTGGTGAGCAGATCGTAGCTACGCTGCGCTACTGCCAGTTTGCGCTCCCGGGAAAACGCCTGCGCCTGGACGGGGTCCTCATCAATGGTTCCCACTACCAGCGCCGCTCCGTATGCACGGGCAATGGGGCATACGCGCTCAAATTTTTCCTCACCATCTTCCAGGTTCACTGAGTTGATGATGCTCTTGCCCTGGCAGTAGGTTAGGGCCAGTTCCATCGCCACGGGATCCGTGGTGTCTACCATGATGGGCGCCTTGATCTTGCGGATGAGTTGCTCATAGAACGGGGGCACGTCCTTGTCTTCATCCCGCTCGCTGGATTGTAGGCAGACGTCGATAATGTGTGCGCCGCCCCGCACCTGCTTGCGCGCGATCTCCGTTGCTTCATCCCACTTTTCTTCGGCAATCAGCCGCTTGAAGGCGCGGCTTCCCACGATGTTGGTGCGCTCGCCCACCAGCAGGGGGCGGTTGCTTTCGTCCGCTTCCACGGCGTCGATGCCACTGAAGAATGCGCGATGCGACTTTGGCTTTGCCTGCCGGGGTTTGCGCGTGGCGGCCATTTCCGCGATGGCCTGGATATGTGCGGGCGTGGTGCCGCAGCAGCCGCCTACGATGTTCAGCCAGCCGTTATCGGCAAAGCGCGCCAATTGCCGGGCCAAGGATTCCGGTCTCTCCAGGTAAAGTCCGTCTTCATTCGGCAGGCCTGCATTCGGGTAGCACGAGATGCATGTGTGCGAGTGCTCGTGGAGCGTGCGGATGTGGTCCGTCATGAACTCAGGACCAGTCGCGCAGTTCAGCCCTACGGAGATGAGATCCTGATTGCCGATGGACACCCACAGCGACTCGGCGTTCTGCCCAGCCAACATCGTGCCCATGGGTTCAATGGTGCCGGACACCATCACCGGGATCCGGTCGAGCCCTAGTTCCCGCTTCAGCCGTCCGATCGCCAGCAGGCCCGCCTTCACGTTGCGGGTGTCCTGGCAGGTTTCCAGCAACAGGATATCCGCGCCGCCTTCCCAAAGCGCCTTTGCCTGCTCGTAGAAGTTTTGCTTCAGATCCTCAAAGGTCACGCCTCCGGTCACCGTGATTGCCTTCGTCGTTGGACCCATCGATCCGGCCACGAAGCGGGGCTGCCCCGGGGTAGAGAGCGCATCCGCCGCCTTACGCGCAATCCGCGCCGCTTGGTAATTCACTTCGTGCGCGATCTTCTCGAGGTTGTACTCCGCCAATACCAGCGGAGTAGCGCCGAAGGTATTGGTCTCCACGATGTCGGCGCCCGCGCGCAGGTACGCCGTGTGGATATCCTCCACCACATCAGGCCGGGTGATCACCAGATTCTCATTACAGCCTTCGAGAGCAGCACCGCCAAAGTCGTCCGGTCCGAGATTCCGTTCCTGGATCATGGTGCCCATGGCCCCATCGATCACCAGAATCTTCTCCTGCAATTGCTCAAACAGAAGGCCGATACGTTCGCGTTGATCCATAAACCCCCAAGCCCGGGTGACGCCATCGTTCGCAGCAGATGCCGCCAATTCCCAGTCTTTCTAGTGTAACCGTCCAGCGCCACCGGGTGCCAACGGATGCGGATTTCGGTTGGATGCGGACGCAGTACGCCATTGGCCAGGCAGGCAAAGGTGAGGATGTCCCATCATCAAGACTTAGTGATCGGGATGGCTCGCTTGAATCGCACTCATCCTGCGCGACGATCCCTTTCCTGTTGTAAACCCTACCTTGGCCAGCTTTCCCATTTCTGCGGCGCTTAACGGTCGATTGAACACGGCAACCCCACCAATCACGGCAATGGTTCCCACGCTGCGGCTGGAATGTATCACCCGCCCGATGGTAAATGGTCCGCCTGCCCCAGGCGATTGCGGCTTGTATAGATCATGTCCAAACCAGAACGGATTCACGCGCAGTGCTACCAGTTCCCTTGCCGTCACTTCCCAGCGGCCCATCGCATTGCGTCTCTCAGTGACGCGCACCCGGGTGAATTCGTACGTTTCCTCAACTACCCGCTCCTCGCGTGTGTTGTGCAACTGCTTGCGCTTTCGCACCTTGTCTTCAGGCGGAGTGTAGAACTGATCTTCGGGGAAATTAGGGTTTTCACCCTCCTGCAAACCGGGTATCCGGCGTAGTTGTCCCTGGCGCCAGCCGTTGGCGGGATGCTTGAAAAACGGGTGTTGGTGGAGGTCATCCTCAATCCAATAATCCTCCGCCTTGCCATCCAGATAGGCGATGGCCACGTTGCGCTGGTTGTCGAACACAAAGCCCGCCACACTCCAATTCGCATCAATCGCCGCGTCATCCCCATCCGTTCCGGCACTGGGCATGCGGCGTTTGGTTGTAGCGAGGTTCCGCGCATAACGATCTCCGAATGAACTCCGCCCGTTCTCTGAAACGTGAACGGCGGAGGCGCCGGCATTAGCTGCCAGGCCTGTAAACAGGGCATACTGGCGGCGCCCGGCCTCCACACGGGCCGCGCCGCGTCCCTGGTGCTGGAGGTCAGTGCCTTCGTGCCAAATGCCAGCCACGGCATGGTTGCCAGCCTCATGGACCATCCAAACCACCATGGACACGCTGCGCCCAGGTCCTCCCACGTCCAGCGGGCCATCATGAAATTGATCGCGAGACAGCAATAGCGTGGGGCGAAAAGTTGGGTCAGTCTCCTCGCGGAAGCGTACGGCGTTGCCAAAGGGGCCCCTGCCCAGCAAGGGGAAGTCATCGTACGTTGCGGGCCGCCCTTCGTGCCAGTAATCCCGCACGTAATTCACGGCGTCCAGGGGATAGGCGGTTCCCTGGGGGGTGTGCGCCAGGAAACGCCCGGTGGCTGCGTCGCGCGCAACAAAGTCCCAGAACGCCGCCAACCCTGGAATCGCTTTCACCAGCTCTACCCGGCGCGGATACTCGCGCTGATCCTGGGCCGGCGCCAGCAACGCGGCCACCACCAGCATCCACACAAGTCGGTTCATGCGGCAAGCATAACGCAGCACGTTACCTGGCGGCTATTTCCGAAAGGCATCGTTCAGCAGCTCTGCCAAGCGTACGCCGGCCTGCACCAACCGCTGCTTCAGAAAGGGACCGTGTACGTAACCGTATTCATAGCCTAGCCGGCCATCGCCGATTTCGTAGATCTTCGGGCGATAGGCGATGCTCTCCCTGGCCCAATCCATCACGCCATCCTTTCGCCAGCGCTTGCGCTCAGCCTCCGTGGGCATCTTCAGGAACGAGGCAAGCTCAGTGTAGCTGAGGTCCCAATGGTCAATCATGGACGAATCCCACACCGCGTGGATATTGGTTTCACGCCCGAACCAGAACACCTTCACGTCGTTGCCCCCACGGTCACTGCGGCGTCCCACGTGAAGAGGTTGGTGAATGTCCGCCACCAGATGAATAAGGAATCGCAGGGCTTCCGCGCGTTTCTGGCGGGGCTGGGAAGGGTCCTCCAGTACCTTGCGTAAGCGTCGGATAGCCTCAATCACGTCGCCGGCTGGATTCTTTGGCGCGCTGGCATAGGTCTCGCCATCGTCGAGATTCACATAGTGCCACGGCGAGGCGAAGTCCCACTTGCGGTCGCTCTTGATTTCATCCGCCCAAGTGCTGGCCTGCGCGATGGTTTCGCCGTCCAGAAGCTCTTCTACTGCGTACC
Source organism: Bryobacteraceae bacterium (assembly GCA_036821995.1). Classification (GTDB taxonomy): domain Bacteria; phylum Acidobacteriota; class Terriglobia; order Bryobacterales; family Bryobacteraceae; genus JACTMJ01. The sequence continues at coordinate 95,173 of DAISIM010000014.1, read as the reverse complement.
GAGTCTCAGGAGTGATGTACCGCTCGGCTACCAGCGAAATGGCGCGGTGGCCCTTGGCTCCCCATGCCCAGCCGGGTAGGGGGTATACAGCCACCAGCACGCACACCCATATCAACCCACTCAGAATGCGGCTCACCATTCGCGTACCTCCCACCTGATCTCAGTTTACCCGCACTACGATGGGAGCTATTCTCTGTATTGCAATGGATGCGAAACCCTCAGCATCAACCTTCGCTGTAGAACTGTTGTTGGTGCTGACTTGCGAACTCCTTCAGCCGCGCAGCCACTTCGGGATGTTTGTCGATTACGTTGGTGGACTCCTTGGGATCCTTCTGCATGTCAAATAGTGACAACTCAATTTGGGCCTGCGTGTACTTGCCAGCTGCTCCGTCGTTTCCTGGCTCCACCAACACCCGATAGCTGTGGGGCAAGTGCAGCTTCCATCGGCCGTCGCCGCTCAGGACGCCTTCGAAATTCGGCCCGGTTGAGAATGGATAGTAGTCATGTGGGTTCGCCGCCCCCGGTTTGCTGGAGAATAGATCCCACAAATTCTTGCCATCTACCGGATTTGCGGGCAGCGACGCCCCCGCAAGGTGTGCAAAGGTTGGCATCAGGTCAACCGTGCACGCTGCATTGGTTGACCGGCAACCCGCGTTGATCTTGCCCGGGTAGCGCATGATGGTGGCGCTTCGAGTGCCCCCGTCAAACCCTGTGCCCTTTGATTCCCGAAATGGCGTCACGCCCGAATGGTTTCCGTACGAGGTCCAGGGGCCGTTGTCTGACGTGAACACCACCATGGTGTTATCTTCCAGGCCGTCGTCACGCAACGCATCCAGAATTTGCCCCACTCCCCAATCGATCTCCATGATTACGTCTCCATAGAGACCCGCGCCTGACTTGCCTTTGAATTTGTCGCTCACGAACAGCGGCACGTGCGGCATGGAGTATGGCACGTAACACAGGAAGGGCTCCTGCTTGTGGCGGTGGATGAAGTCCACGGCATCTTCTGTGGCCCAAGTGGTAAGGAAGGGCTGGTGTTCTTTGGTTACCCGCTCAACCTGAATCTCGCCGTTCTTCCAATACTGCAGTGGATACTGGCTGAAGTTTTCGGGGCGCTCCGGATGGAACTCCCACATGTCATTGGAGTACATCAACCCGCTGGATTCGTCGAATCCCCGAGCGGGCGGCCGTGTCTCAGGTTGGTCACCGATATGCCACTTGCCAAAAACGCCCGTGGCGTAGCCGGCAGTCTTCAGCACTTCGCCCATCGTGGCGAAACTGGGGTCAAGGCCGCGTGCCCTGGGCCCATGGGCGCCGAACACCTTGGTCCGGCCTGGATAGCAGCCCGTCATCAATGCTGAGCGGGAGGCCGAGCAAACCGCTTGGGGCACGTAGAAATTCAGAAACCGGCAGCCGCCCATCGCCAGCCGCTCCACGTTAGGGCTAGGATATGGCGGACGCCCAAAGGGCCGGAAGTCGCCATAGCCGGAATCGTCCAGAAAAATCAGCACAAAGTTGGGCGGTCCGCCACTGCGCCCGCCTCCGCAACTGCTAAGCGCGCTGCTCCCCACCGCGGCAGCGCCCAAGCCCGCGCTCCTTAAGAAATCGCGGCGATTCCACAATTCTTTGCGATTCCCCTGCCTTGTGACGGTGTTGGACTGCATGCGTGCCTCCTGGATACCTATTTGTCTCCTGGGAAGTATATCTGCTATCGAGAGGCGGTTCCAACCGTTCACTCCGCTTCTGGATTCGGGTTTCCGTTGACGCGCTGCCGTGCTACCTCTGTCGCCTATGGACGCACCTTCACCAGAACTTACGTCAAGCACGCCATGGGCAATCGCTGCCCATATTGTTATGCTGGATAGTTCGCAACCACACCATGAGCACCCCGGCCGCAGGACTGGAAGGCGTAATCGCCGCTGAGAGCTCCATCTGCTTCATTGATGGACACAAAGGGATCCTCAGCTACCAGGGCTACAACATCCACGTTCTGGCCGAATGCGCTTCATTTGAAGAAGTGGTGTACCTGCTTTGGCATGGCTACTTGCCTACTGCCCGAGACCTGGCGGCCTTTCAGCAGGAACTGCTTAGCCAGCGTCACTTGCCGGACGGAATTCGTCACTATCTTGGAAGCGTCCCGCTGGCGCCTCCTATGGATGTGATGCGTACCGCAGTATCCATGCTGGCGCAGTACGATCCGGAATCCGCAGTCCACAGTCCCGAGGCCAATCGCCGCAAGGCCTTCCGCCTGATGGCAAAGACGGCCACGATCGTGGCGGATTTCGAACGCCTCCGCAAAGGAGCCCGGCTGATTGAGCCCTGCGACAAGCTCGGCTACGCCGCCAACTTCCTCTACATGCTTACCGGCAAAGCTCCCTTGCCGGAAGCGGTGCGCGCCCTCGATGTTGCGCTCATTCTGCACGCTGATCACGAGTTCAACGCCTCCACTTTTGCCGCCCGTGTTGCTGCCGCGACGCTAAGCGATCTCTATGCAGCCTGCACGGCGGGCCTGGCAACTTTAAAGGGTCCGCTGCACGGCGGTGCCAATGAGCAGGTCATCCAATTGCTGCTGAAGCTGAAGACACCTGAGGAAGGCGAGGCTTACGTGCGGGATGCCTTTGCCCGCAAGGACAAGATGCCGGGCTTCGGCCATCGCGTTTATCGCACTGAGGATCCCCGAGCTACTCATCTGCGAGCCTTGGCCGAACAGCTTAGCCGCGCCGCGGGCCAGCAGCATCTCTACGCCATTTCCCGCCGCATTGAAGACACCGTGAAGAGGCTGAAACCCATCTATCCGAATGTGGATTTCTACTCTGCCACAGCGTATTACGCCATGGGCATACCTGTGGATATGTACACGCCCATCTTTGGAATCAGCCGTACGTCCGGCTACATCGCCCACGTACTTGAGCAGTACGCCAACAACCGCCTCATTCGTCCGAGGGCTGATTACAAGGGCAATGCTGACGGGCGCGCCTGGCTTCCCATTGAGGCCCGCTAGAATCCCGCGCCGCTAAGTTCCAGCAATAGCGATTCCGGTGACTGCACGCACCAATCCTACCCTGCTCGATCGTGGAGCCATTGCAACATCAGACGCAATGCCTTGCCGCGATGGCTTACCTGGATCTTCTCAGCAGGGCTAAGCTCCGCAGTACTTCGGCCCAGTGGCGGATAAAGGAAGAGTGGATCGTAACCAAAGCCGCCTTCACCGCGGGGGTTGTGCAGCAACGCGCCTTCCATCGTTCCGCGAAATACAGCCAGCACGTTCCCGTTGTGGGCAACTGCAATCGCGCATACGAAGCGTGCCGTTCGGTTTTCCACACCATGCATGCGCATCAGCAACAGTGCGTTGTTGGCTGCGTCGCCCGCTCCTTCCCCTGCATACCGCGCGGAATACACACCCGGCTCGCCCCCCAAGGCATCCACCTCCAGACCAGAATCATCCGCGAACACCAGGTCCTCCACAAACCGGCTGTACGCACGCGCCTTGACAGCCGCGTTTGCCTCGAAGGTATTGCCTGTCTCTTCCGGTGTGGGCTCGCCAGCCGGCAAGGGCAGGGAAGCAATTTCCACTTCCCCGTATCCCAATTGGGCAGCCGCCTGCTGAAACTCCCGCAACTTTCCCATATTGGAAGTGGCTACGAAAATGCGCATCACAGCGTGAAATGCTGCCGCTGCAGCGCCCCCAGCTCGCCAATGCCCTTACGAGCAAGCACAATCATCTCCTGCAGTTGCTGGTCGTCAAAAGCCACCTGCTCAGCAGTGGATTGCAACTCCACATAGCGCCCCGCACCCGTAAGCACTACGTTCATATCCACATCAGCCCGCGAATCCTCTGTGTAGCAGAGGTCCAGCATCGGCTGCCCGTCCACGATGCCCACGCTGATGGCCGCCACGCTGTCCAGCAGTACACCAGGCGGAGTCATGCCCGCTTCCCGCAGCCGGTTCACCACCATTCCCAGCGCGATCATCGCCCCGGTGATGGAGGCAGTTCTTGTGCCGCCATCGGCTTGCAGCACATCGCAATCCACAATCACGGAACGCTCCCCCAGCTTCCGCAGGTCCACAACTGCCCGCAGCGACCTCCCAATCAGCCGCTGAATTTCCAGCGTGCGCCCGGATTGCCGCCCTTTGTTCACTTCCCTTGGAGTGCGCGTGGCGGTTGACCGTGGCAGCATTGAGTACTCCGCTGTCACCCAGCCCTCACCGCTATTCTTCTTGAACGGAGGCACGCCTTCTTCCACTGTGGCCGCGCACAACACCCGTGTGTTGCCAAACTCAATCAGCACGCTGCCTTCGGCTGTCTTCAGGTAATCCGGCACAATCGTTACCGGACGCATCTGGTCTGGCCTTCTTCCATCACTTCGCATCATTCAACTCCCTCTTAGTCCCAGGTAGAAGATGTAGAACACAAGCACCATGCCCAGGACAACAATCACCAGACAAGGGAGCGCGCGCAGGTTCTCCCGGAACAGTCCGGGCTTCGCTTTCGCCGCCCGTGTTCCCGATTTCACTCTCAATTTGGCCATGAAGCAGACGCGAACCGCAGCGGATTCGCCAACCTTCAGGATACTCGCCGCAGACCTTTCCCGGCAGGCAAATCATCTTGCTAACTCGTCAATCCTTCTAGCGCAAGCCCGTGCCCGTCACTGAAGATCCCCATCATCGCCGCGTCCAGCGTGAAACAATAGGGGAGTGATCACCCCAATTTGTGCCCAGCGCCTGCTCGTTTCGGTTCTCGCCTGCCTTGCCGTATTGGCCCTGGCCGCCTGTGGCCAGCAGGAGCCAAGGGCGCTCATTCCCACCAGCATCCAGGGCGAGGGCCTTCCAGGTGAGCCCTGGCAGCGAGGAGACCTAGCTGAGCTTGCCGCTGAGTCTCTGCCCGATGCCTTGCGGAAACTAGGGGCACCGCGTGGCGCGCAGACCGTGTTCCGTCAGGGTGAACGCTCCGTGCCCGTGCGCGTCTTTGAACTTGGCAGCGGTACCGCCGCATTTGAGGCCGCGCAGACCTATCCCCGTGCCGCAAACGAATACTATTTCCAAATGGGTGCCAGCTTCGTTGTCGTGGAGGCGCAGGCCTTGCGGAACGAGGAGCGGCGACCCTTTCTGCTGGCCTTCCAGGCAGCTGCGATGCCGCAAGGCGAAGCCCAGTGAAGCAACTGATGGCCTATGACAAGCGGTAGAGCCAACACTGTAAGCCCCCACTCAGACCCGCCGCCACTGAGGCGATTCTCGACGTGGTACCGGAATCGCGCCGCGCGCCGTGCGCCCGCCATCGACGCGCTGTTTGAATTTTCCACCCTGGGACTTGTGCTCTGCGGCTATTTGGCGATGCTCAGCACAGGCACGCTGGATCTGTTCACTTCCGCTTTCGTTTCGATCGGTCTGTTCTATCGCGCCGTCGCGCTGATGGGACTGCTTCCCGTGCAGTTTCCCGGCTGGCTTCTGGGTACGCTCACGGTTGTCGCCATGTTGCTTTACCCTGCCGATATCTTCTGGTGGAGCCGGGATTTCATCCAGGCTACGGTCCACCTCATTTTCTACCTGGCTGTGCTGAAGCTGATCTCCGCGCAGGATGTGCGCGACCACATCGCACGGCTAGTGTTGTCTTTCCTGCTGCTGGTGGTAGCGGCGGTGCTTAGCGCTGATTCCCTGTTCTTCGTCTTCCTGCTGGGCTTTCTTGTGTTCAGCGTGATGGCCTTCACCAGCCTGGAGTTGCACCGGGCCTTGCGCAGTAACCAGCCTGCTATCAGTGGTTCTCAACGTTTGGTGACTCGCCTTACCCTGGTAAGCGCGCTGATCTCCGTGGGCATTGTCGGCATGTCACTGGGTCTCTTCTACGCCCTTCCGCGCTCAGCCAAGGCAGCCCTCAACCAGTTCCTGCTGCAACGGGAAATCTCCAGTGGCTTCAGCCGGGAAGTGGTACTAGGGCGCTATGGGGAGCTTGTACGAAACCCGGCCGTGATGATGCGTATCCGTGAAATCCCTGTTGACAGCGCCGTGGCTCCAGCCACCTTTCCCGTGCACTGGCGTGGTGCCACCCTCACTGACTTTGATGGCCGCCGTTGGTCAAGCCCCATGCAGGCGGGCGAACTTGTCAGGGTGCAGAACAGCGAGGTTTTTCTGGAAAGCGCTGGCCAACGCAGACGACCTGGCTTGCGCGCCGGTTATCACGTCTATCTTGAGCCCGACGCAGGCGAGCATCTTTTCTTCCCCGGTCTCCCTGAGTTCCTCCGGCTGAACCAACCCCTGCTGGTCCGCTATCCTGACCACAGCGCCCGTCTTTCAAGTGCCTCAAAAGAGGCTGTTGAGTATGCCGTATTCAGCTTCTTTGACGGGGAGTGGGAGCTGGCTGAAGGGCGAATGGCGGCCCTTAGCGCAACGGATGTGGGCACTGCCCGTTCTCCCGCACTTCTTCAGTTGCCCGCTCTCGATCCACGGATTGGCGAGCTTGCCCGCAGCGTTACCGAGGATTACGACAACCCACTCGACAAAGCGCGCATCCTTTCCAGCTACCTGCGTGGCAACTACCGGTACCGATTGGAGACCAGTGCCGCGCGTCAACCTGATCCCCTTGCCTACTTCCTTTTCGAGAGCCGCCAGGGGCACTGCGAGTACTTCGCCTCTGCCCTGGCAGTGATGTTGCGCGAGATTGGAATTCCGTCGCGTGTCGTTACCGGCTTCGCAGCCAGCGAGTACAACCCCATCACGGGATGGCATGTCGTACGGATGTCTGATGCGCACTCCTGGGTGGAAGCCTGGCTGCCCGACCGCGGTTGGTTCGGTTTTGACCCTACGCCCAGCTCCCGCCTTCAGCCCACCAGCCAAGTGCTAGCCCGCATGCGCCTCTGGCAGGATACCATCGACACCTTCTGGAAGAATTGGGTACTGTCCTACGACTTTGACCGCCAGGTATCCCTTGCGCAGATGGTGGAGCGAAGCGGCGGGGAGTTGACTGACTTAGGCAACGGTTTAGTTGATGGCGCGCGCCGGCAAGGCAATGCCATCAGCAGCCTGCCTTCTCGCTATCCCTGGCTGCTGACGGTACTTGTTGTGCTACTACTAGCACGCTGGTGGTGGAGCCATGCCTGGAAACGAAGACAGCAAAGTCAGGCGTTGGCATCGCAGCCGGAAGCAGCCCAAATCTACCTGCAAGCCCTCTACGTGCTGGAGAAGCGGGGATACCAAAAGCCTGGGTTTCTCACTAGCGAGGAGTTCGCTGAACGTATGCAGGCTTTCCCAGGCCTGGCGCCACTTCGTGAGTTTACACAGGCTTATCTGCGCGCCCGCTACGGGCAGAACTCCCAGGACCTTGACCGGATGCGAACGCTTCTGCCCCTGCTTGCGCAGGTCCCACGGCGGCACGTTCCAAAGAATCCGGCCGCAGCGTGAATGCGACGTTGGCAGCGGCCACTAGCTCCCGCCGAGATGTCGGTTAAACCAGTCGACAAAGTCGAAAATGTCCACAGTCATGGTTGCCCATCCATGGCCTTTGCCGGGGTGCACGATAATCGGCACGTCGATGCCCAACTCCGCAGCACGCCGGCCGAAGCGCTGCGACTGCTCCAGCGGCGTTAGTGTGTCGGCACCGCCGTGGTGAATCAGAATCGGTGGCATTCCTCTATGGACGTGATAGATGGGTGAGGTGTCCCGGCCAATCTGCTTCCAGATTTCCATGTTGCCAGCATCCGGTCCGAATGCCTTCCGGTAGCTCTTTGGTGGACCCCCATCCCCCAGGTTTTCTGTCGAGGTACCCAGGTTTAGCAGATCTGTAACGGGGAAGAAGATGGCCACGGCCTGCACGGCACTGGATTCCCGCTCAACCGGATCCTCGGCATCAGAGTTACCCGCTCCTCCCCGTGTGGCAATCATCAGGCTGAGGTGACCACCGGCGCTGCCTCCCACCATTCCCAATCGATTCGGGTCAACCCCATAGTCGGCGGCATGATGCCTCACATAACGAACGCCCCGGTGCATATCCTCAATGATTTCCATCACCGACGCTTCCGGCTGCGATATGTGGCAAACCGCGAACACCGTATACCCCGCCCGAAGAAACACGGCGACGGTCGACACCGGCACCTCGCCCGGCTTCTTCGACTTCCAGCTACCGCTAACGGCGAAGATTACCCCACGCCCGTTTGGCGTTGTGGGGCGAAACACATCCATGGTGAGGTCACGTCCATTTCGCTTGCCGTACACAACACCATCCATTCGTTCCGGGCTGGGATGCAGGTAAATCCACACTGCTCCCGCCGCAAGCGCAAGCATGCCAACGAATAGCCCAAGCACCAGGAGGCCGCGCCGCAGCCACGTAGGAAGTCGAAATGCCATTGGTCCATCATCGGCGCTGGGCGTATCCGCACGCAACAGCCCTCGTGCCTACCACGCCTCTCCCGCGATACCATACAAAAGAATTGACAGATCCATGGTGTTGAACCCGGTCGTCCTAAGAGAGCATATGCCGCAGCGGCTGGTGGAGTGGCACCACAGCCTCCCATCCACCATGCACCGTGCATCGCTGCTTGCCAAGGAGGGCGCTCCCCACGGATCAATTGTTGGTGCGGACGAGCAAACTCAGGGTGAAGGGCGCATGGGGCGCACCTGGCACTCAGCGGCAGGCGACGGGCTCTACTTCACCCTGCTGCTGCGCCCGGAACTTCCACCCCGCGATTCCCCCATGCTTACCCTATGCCTGGGCCTTGCCGTTGCCGAAGCCATCAGCCGTTCCACTCCTTTCCGCTGCGACCTACGCTGGCCCAATGATGTGCTGATCCACGGCCGTAAGGTCTGCGGCATCCTGGTGAAGTACGAGGACGGCGCATTCCTGGCCGGAATCGGGGTGAACCTCGATCAGCAACAGTTTCCGGACGGCCTCAATACGCCCGCTACCTCCCTCGCACTCGAGGGTTTTCCGCAAACCCCGCGCGAGCCATTTCTGCAAGCCATCGCCCAGTTGGTGGATAGTTATCTGGATATGCTAGCGCACGGTGGAAAGTCGGCCATCCTCGAAACCTTCCATCTGGTATCTTCTTACGCCCGGGGTAAGTTGGTGGATGTGGACTTCGGGAGCCACACTGAGAGGGGAGTTACCGACGGATTGAATGAAGATGGCTACCTTTGGCTGCGCCTCCCTTCCGGAGAGCGCCGCCTGGTGGTGGCAGGGGGCGTACGGCCAGTGGCTACCTAGGCTGCCGCCTACCCGCCGACAAGGAGAAACTCATGCTTTTGGCCCTGGATGTGGGCAACACCAATATCACCGTAGGCGTGTATGAGGGAGCACTGCTGCGCACCCGCTGGCGCTTGCGCACGGTGCGAGACCAAACCTCTGACGAATGGGGTATCCTCCTTCGAAACCTCTTTGACCTTGCGCAGATCAATCAGGCACAAGTGGACGGCCTCATCATTGCCAGCGTGGTTCCTCCGCTAGATACGTCTCTTGCCCGCATGAGCCGCCGCTACTTTCAGCTGGATCCGGTTTTTGTCACCAGTGAAACCGATAGCGGTATTGCCATCCGCTACGACAATCCGCGCGAAGTGGGTGCTGACCGCATTGTCAACGCCGTTGCCGCCCTCCACAAGTACGGCGGACCTGTGGTTGTGGTGGATTTGGGCACCGCCATCACCTTCGACGTGGTCTCTGCCCAAGGCGAATACCTCGGTGGCGTCATATGCCCCGGTATCGGCGTCAGTGTGGAGGCTTTGGTTGCCCGTACCGCGCGCCTGCCCCAAGTGGACTTCCGCAATCCAGGCAGCATTATCGGCAAGACAACCGTAACCAGCATGCAGGCGGGCCTCTACTACGGTTCCATCGGTATGATCGATTCCATTGCGGAACGGCTCGAACGGGAACTCGGTCCAGGAGCCAAGACTATCGCTACCGGTGGCCAGGCTCCTATGATTGTGGGTGACTCCCGCTACCTCAAGCACGTCGATGAGGACATCACCCTGGAGGGCCTACGGTTGATCTGGGAACGGGTGGGGCATCCTCCGCTAACCGCCAAATAGCACTCGGTGCATGATGCGCCCCGGGAAAAGGGTGAATGCTCCCGCCACCAGCAAGGCGCCGATGAACATCAGCAACATTCCTCGCCGGTGTCTGGCGATATCTCCCCTCCGCGCAGCCCTCACGATCGCGGGCAAACGCACCAGAACGAAGATCGAAAGCAGGTGGATCCAGCTGAAGTTGCCCCACATACGGATCTCATGAATGAAGAAGCTGGTGAGAGCCACCACCATCATCAGCACCACCCAAGTCCAGCCCAGCAGCCTGTGCAACCCGGTCCCCTTTGCCAAGGTAAACTGCACGATACCCAAGAAGAAGCACGCCATGGCCGCAAAGGCATGGACGACAATCAGCGGGGATGCAGAGAGCAGTGGTTGCAGGGACATCACCAAGCTGGGCCTACTGCGGTACGACGGATTGCAAATTCGGTTAACTGATCCACTTCATAAGTATACAGGCTGCGTTACGAGCCGCAGCTAAGGCCAGCTAAAGACACCGCAAACTAGTTTTCGCATCTTCGAACGGGGAGTTCGACCAGCCTTTCGCCTACCGCTGAATGCGCACTCGCAGACGATGCTCCGGCTTGTTGGCAGCGATTCCCGCACCTGCAGCAAGTCCGGCAAGTCCAACCCAAGGCGCTGCCCGTTCACCGCCTTTAAACCCCAGGGCGACCGCGGCGCCCACACTGCCTAGTGCCACCAGCAATCCGGTACGCTTCCGTTGCGCGCGGCCAGTGGGCTCATCGAATTCCACCACCTCCATTGCATCCCAAGGAATCACTGTCCGCTTTACGGGAATTGGGGTTGCTGCCGAGAAGGCCTCCCGCAACTCAATACCTTCCGGGAGGCACTTGGAAAACCGCCCCAGGACCGGGGCTGCCTGTATGCGCTGGATTCCCGTATAGCCCGTCAACCGGCTGGCGCTGCTTCCATCGCAGTGGACCGAGCGGAAATCGGCGAGGGTCATTTCCTTTTCGGTTACCTTCCATTGCGAAGACCCGGCGACAGGGGCTGCCTGTGCCCATATGAGGACCGGCGCCAACACGACGATCCACAGTATCCTACTGTCCGCAATGTTCTGCAGATAAAACACTAGGTTCATCTGGAAAAATGCTCTGCCTGCTACTGCTACGCGTGAAGCGCTTGCCCGAGCCATTGCATGATGGAGCTTGGAATTCACGGTTTCCCTCCAGATGACCGGGGGGTAATCAAACCGCTCAGCGGTCCATCCGTATTCGTTCGGGCTAAACGTAGCCGTTCTCGCTTAACCTTATCGGCCAACGCGAACGTACCTGCCATTCCGCCAGCGATCACGAAAAGCCCTCGGACTTCTGAAACCGAGAGCGCAACTCCCATTCCGGTAAACACAGAGACGGTGCAACCCACCAGAAAAACGACAGCCGCAGCGGGAGTTCCTGATGGGTCCTGGGCATCGACGCCAGCAAACTCCTCCCAAGGCACCAGCAGGCTACGTGTTGGGGTGGGCGCGGAGGGGGACATGGCGTTCCGAATCCGGAATCCTGCGTCCTCGCAGCCGCGAGATTGTCCCACCACTGGCTCTTTGGCCACGCGATACACCAGCACGGGACCCCGCAGGCGCTGCTGTACGATCACTCCTTTGCAGTAACGCTTCCGAAAATCTTCCAGTGTCACTGGGGCCACCCGCAGTGCAGTGGCCTCGCCCTCCACGGTATCCGCCAAGTTTGCCGTGGCTTGTTGCTGTCCAGCGTCCAGCGCAGACGCTTGCTGCCCGCCGCTCTCCGCGGACTGCACTACCGGGACGTCGTGTGCGTTTGCGGTGTCATGCGCCAATACAACCCCATGCGCCATCAAGGTCAAAAAAACCCCCAGAAGTTGCAGTCTAGTTGCCATGCAACACCACCATCCAGATACCGTGCGCATTGTGCGTCTCCTTTTCCAAAAAAAAGCCCACCCTTGGTGGGGGTGGGCTGTGGAGGAGGTCTGCATTCCTGCAGATTGTTGTGGAACTGAACTTTTGGTTGCGCTGTGCCTAGTCGCCCTGGGTGCCAACCAGATCGCTTTCGGTCTTGGCCGGAGCGGGAGCCGGTGCGATGCCGTGTAAGCCGTTGTCCTTCTTACCGGTCAACAGGGCGTCCAACGAAACGAAGCCACCTTTGGGAGCTTCCGGTTCTTTCAGGATCTCCTTCCGGTAAAGTTGCTCCATCTTGGCATCGAATGCTGCTTCCTTCATCTTGGCGTCACGGGCGCGAATCTTTTCTTCGCGGGAGTTCTTAGCGATGCCCAGCGCATCAAGATCGTGCTGGCGCTCAGCGGATACGGCCTCTTCGTTCAGGATGAGCGAGTGCTCCTTGCTCATCATGTCTACAGCCTTGCCGCCCGCATAGATCTTGTGACGGCCCTTCTCTTCGTACCACTTGGTGAGCGTGGCCGACATGTGCATCTTTTCTACGATGTTTCGCCAGCCCACTCCGGTGTTGTACGCGCAGAAGGAGATTTCACCCTCTTGCGTCGCGTAAGGGATGATGCACTGTTCCGTGCGGCGGAAGTCGTAGTTGAACAAATCCTGGAACCACATACCAGCGATGAACAGGAAGTTCCAGCGGTCAGCACGGCGCTTTTCTACGTCGGTGAGCGTACGGTCTTTACCCACGCTGCCGTAGTTCTTTCCTGTCGCGCCAAAGGTCTTGTCGAACTTCTTCATCAGGTCAGTGATGCGGAAGTGCGTGGGCGCCTGGAAAGGATCATAATTGCGCAGCAACGCGAGCGCCACTCCCACCACGTTGGACCACTTGCCACGTCCGGCGTCGTTGATCTTCTGGATATCCTTTGCCAGACGGTCCGCGTTGATGAACTGGGTGAGTGGCTTCGCTTCCTTGGTTTCCTTGTCGATCATCATCGCCATGCCGATGCCACAGTTGGGGTGGCATCCGCAGGAAAGCTGGCCCCAGTCAGCCTGCGGGCCGTGCAGCAAGTCGGCGAAGTCGCTGAAGGTGCTCATGAAGCTGATGGGGAACCAGTCCCGCGTGGGCTCGCCCATGCCTACCTGGTTCTTAACATCGTGTGCCAGGTGCGACAGCGTATAGCGCTGGGCTGTGCGACGCTCGTCGGTCACCTCTTCGTCGCGGCCAGTGAAGGAAACCGGCTGGAAGCTGAGGAAGCTGATCTTCCTGGGGTTGTCCAACGCGAACTCAATGATGCGTCCTACCTGCTCGTTATTGATGCCGTTCACGATGGTGGTGACAGGCACGATATCCACGCCATTGGCGTGCAGGTTCTCAATGGCCTTCAGCTTCACGTCAAACAGATTGCCCACGGCGCGATGGCTGTTGGCCTCGTTGCCGATACCGTCAAATTGCAGGTAGGCATAGCGCAACCCGGCTTCGCCCGCCTGGCGGCAGTATTCCGCGCTCTGCGCGAACTCAATGCCGTTGGTGGCAGCCTGCACGGAGTTATAGCCAACCTTCTTGCAATAGCGCACCGCGTCCAGAAAGTAAGGCGAGAGGGTAGGCTCACCACCAGAGAACTGAACGGACATCTGACGGCGCGGCTTGATGGAAATCGCGTTATCCAACATCGTCTTGATGTCGTCCCAGGTAAGCTCGTGCACGAAACCCACCTGGTTAGCGTCCATGAAGCACGGGTCGCACATCATGTTGCAGCGATTGGTAAGGTCAATCGTCAACACGGAGCCGCGTCCGTGCGTGATCGTGGAAGAACCGTGGTTGTGCAGCTTCTTGTCGTTGTGGGCGCGAATGTCACGGCCTGGGAAGCTCTCCTCCAAATGCCGGAAGAAGGCGGGGTCAATCGACATTACGTCTTCAAAGTGGCCGTGAACCGGGCAGTCCTTCACCATCAGGATCTTGCCGTCCCGCTCAATCACCTGGGCCTTGATCTCGCCCACCTTCTCGTTGCGCAGGATCTCAACCGGAAGATCTCCATTGATGATCTTGTTGCGGATCTCGGGAACACACTTGGGACAAAGCGAGTCAGTGGTCCGTGGCCAGCCCAGCGGAGGCTTTACCTTCTGGTAGCTCTTCAGAAGTGGCTTTTCTGACCATTTCGGGGTAAACGACGGCCGGGGGTTCACCGAGCTGATCTTTTCGTATACGCGCCAAGCCAGATTAGCCGTTACGGCTACCGTTTTCTCCACTGATTTCACAAGGTGGGACATTCCACAATCTCCTCTTGATTCTCTATGCCTTGGGTGTGTCCCTCTTTGCGGTATCCGACGCCCTCAATGGACGGTAGGGGGTTCACCTCATCCGGCTTTTACAGTAAAACAAACACTTCGCCGCGAAACTACACATTTTCAGCGAACGGCAATTCTACCGGGTTGGATGGAAACCTAAGCGGCTAAACGGTGCACCATCAGCCGGCATCTTCCTTAGCTGTGATTGCAATTACGCACAAACTGGATTCTTTTGAAGAGTTTAGCAGTTCTGCTGCAAAAACATATTTGGTCTGGATTGTTTGTGGATATGAAGTCTCCCCGCATTCTTTGCGCCCTGCCTACCTCACTGCTACCCGATGGGTGCAAACTGAGAGCATGCCTTCTGGAGCATTACAGAACACCGCTAGCTATGAACATGGGATCTCCCTCGACAATATCCGGGTAGCCAACGAGCGCATCCGCCCCCTGGTGCACCGGACTCCCCTGCTGACGTCAGACGCTCTGGATGCTCGATGCGGATTCCAGGCCTATTTGAAGGCTGAAAATTTCCAGCGCACAGGGTCATTCAAACTGCGCGGCGCCACAAATTTTGTTCGATCAATCCCCAAGGAGTCCCTGGCTGAAGGGGTTGTCGCGTTCTCTTCAGGGAACCACGCTCAGGCGGTTGCTCTGGCTGCCAAGCAGATGGGCATTCGCGCCACGATCGTCATGCCCTCGGATGCTCCGGCAGTGAAACTGGAGGGGACCCGTTCGCACGGGGCCGAGATCGTACTTTACAACCGTCTGACGGAGGATCGTGAAGCCATTGCCCGACAGGTGCACGCTGAACGGGGAGGCACGCTGATTCCGCCATTTGACCATCCGTGGATCATCGCGGGGCAGGGAACCTGCGCCTTGGAAATGATGGAGGAGGCACCTGACCTGGATGCCATCGTGGTTTGTTTGGGGGGTGGAGGACTCTTGGCTGGCTGTGCTGTTGCAGCCAAAGGAGTATCTTCCCGCATCCGTGTGTTTGGCGTGGAACCGGAACGAGGCAACGATGTGCAGCAGTCCCTCCGTGCGGGCCGCCGCGTCACCATTCCCGTGCCCGATACGATTGCTGATGGCTTGCGCACTACCTGTGTGGGAGTCCACAACTTCTCCATCCTGAAGTCGCTTCTGGAAGACGTGGTGACCGTGTCCGAGGAAGAAATCGTAGCTACCGCGTCGTTTCTGCTGCGCGAGTTGCGATTGGTGGTTGAGCCTAGTGGCGCCGTAGCCTCAGCCGCCTGCTTGTTTGGAAAGCTGCCTCCTGGGCTTGGCAAAGTAGGCGTTACCTTATCTGGTGGAAACGCAGAGCCAGGGTTCCTGCGGCAATTGCTTGATATGCACTAGCTGGTACAGGCCGGACGCTGTCCAAAGACGTTGCCGGACCCACCAGCCCATCAAGCTGGTGAGTGATCTGCAGCAAGAATTGGGTCTATTGCTGCAAATTGTTCCGCGTGCAGCACTGGAACGAGGCCCAATAGTGGGGATGACACCAACGCGATTCCTGGCGCAGTGCCTGTGCCGCCCAGTGCACAGCGGACTGGGGGCTATGCCCGTCGGCCAGGCCGTTGTAAAGGGCATTGAAATAGGTGGCACGGGCACTGGCTTCCACCGGCCAGGCAGCAAAAATCGTCCGCGCCGCTCCCATCCGATGCATGGCGTGCGCCAGATCCAGAGGAGCATGGGCCATTGGATCGGTAGCAACATGCGGATTCTCGTTGTCCGCTTCATGCTCCACCCAATCCAAATCCAATACGGCAAGCTTGCACGTTCGAAGCCAATCCGGAGCCACTTCGGCGGGATCAAGGAAATGAACGGGTCCTTCGGACATCTGTTCCCCCCTTGCCGCGGCGGAAACCTGCAGCAACGGCCCTCGTTCGCCCAGCGATGCCCGGGAACGGATATGCAGCAATTCAGCAGCCGGAGCTAGCCGCGCCAGTTTCTCCCAAGTAGCTGCCGGTCCGCACAACATATCGCTTTGTGGAAACAGCATCGCTACTTGCATCAGGTAATCCGGGCAGCCACATCCGCTGTCGGCGTCCACCAGCAGCAGTTTCGCGCCGGCGTCAATACTTTCCAGCCCCTCGGCTTGCTGATCCCAGGGGAAGTCAGTCACGTAGCGGTGCGTGTAAACGTCGCCAAAGCGGTTTCCGTCCGCACCTTCCAGCAGGCTCATCGGTACAAATGGAAAATTGGCTGCCAGATGCAGCTTCACCTCGCGCTGCGCTTCCAATAGGCTGGCCACCGGCTCCAACAACAGATGGTGCAAGCGGCGGCAATGCTTTTTCAGCAGCGTATCGCTCGAAGTGGGGTCCTGGCATAGCAGTTGCAGTCTGCGGGCCGCTGCAATCACTTCCCCCGCTGGACCGTTGGCCAGGTAGAAGCGCATTCCGCGGTTATCGGCAACCCATATGGATACGGCACCGCCCTCAAGAGCAAACGAGACAAATGTGCTGTCCGTGAGGTCTTCCAGTCGCGTCTTGACGCTTTGTTCGGGCGGCGTACCAAAGCGGGTACCTGCAAACACGATATCAAAAGGGGGGGGAGTGGACCGGAAGTCCGCAGTTACGAGCGTTGGATTTGGTTTGCTAGCTGTCATCTGGGTAACTCCAGCATCTACAAGCGCATACATTCGTCTCACGCCGTCTATTGCGGCTACTGCGCCTGTGCATCCCGCATGCCGCCGTTGGCGGTCGCGAGACTGCACACCTTTGTGAGAGCTTCTTCTACAGGAGATAGCGACGAACTGTCGCATTACCGGTCAAACTTTACAACTGAAACACAACATAGGCAAGCCGGCCAGTCCCGCTCAGTCTGCCACGCTTCCACAAACGCTGAGACCTTGGCTATCGCTCAAGCTCCCGCAATCGCTGCCGGGCCTCACGCGCCCAGCCGTCTTCTCCAGCAATCTCCAGAAATCGCCGGAAGCGGCTGGAGGCTTCCCCTTGTTTCCTCAGCCGCTGATATGCAATCCCCGCATTAAACAGCAAAACCTCGTTGCCCGGCGCCGCCTCGAGGGCTTTGTCGATAAGGTCCACTGCGCGAAGCAGGTCGCCGGTGTTTCGTTCCGCTCGCCCGCGGATATAGTGTGCATAGCCTAGCGCCCCCAGCAACTCAGGGTCCCTCGGCGAAAACAGCCGTAAGCGCTCCAGCAGATCAATGGCTGGGCCCGGCTGCAGATACAGCAGATGCACCTGCGCCCGCAGAAAAATCAACCGGGAATCGCTGGGACTGTCAGCGAGTTCGGCGTCGATCTCTTTCTCCAGGAAAGCAAGCTCTGAGGAACTAAGGTCAAAATCCGCAGCTAGCCCTTGCCTGGGGCGAATGGGCTGATGTTCGGCCCCGGGGAAGCGAAGGTCAGTGGCGCGGTGCCCCGACGCAAACTCACGGATCACCCTCTCTCTTGGGTCCCCCATCCGAAGTTCAATGTCAAACAACAGCGCAACCAAAGTTCCGGCGAAGGCCACCACCATGACAGCCAGCCCGCTATAGCCTGCCAGACGAAGCCATTTCCAAACACTTGCTCGCGCGGCAATGGGCGCGGCGGGTGGCGCTGCATTGGGTGCGTTCTCAGGCTGAAGATCTTCCGTCATACGGTCGGCAGTCTAGGGGCTGTTCACTCAAAGTAGCAGATCCGCTTCGCTCCGCAGGAACTCCACACTGCAAACTCCACAGCGCCTCCCCCAACACCGTGGCAAACCCTGACGATGCGCAAGCCTTCCCGTCAAGCAGCACTTCCCGATAAGATGGAGCGGGTGACGGATACTCCGCCCTACCTTAAATGCCAGCTAGTGTCTTTGACCTCTTCTCCATCGGCGTAGGCCCTTCCAGTTCGCATACACTGGGTCCGCTCCGGGCTGCGCGCGACTTTGCGAGGCATCTCCGCCGTCACCCCTCATTCCGGCAAGTTGGGCGAGTGCAAGCTCACCTCTATGGCTCACTTGCCCTGACGGGCCGAGGTCATTGCACTGACAAGGCACTGCTGGCGGGCCTTTCCGGCAAACACCCTCATCACATTGGCCCCGGAGAGCTCAGCAGCCTTGCCGATACAATTGCGCAATCGCAATCGTTGCGATTGGACGAGGAACATTCCATCACCTTCCACCTGGAGCGAGACCTCTGCTTCCATGGAGATCAGCGGCTTCCCGGCCATAGCAATGGCTTGCAGCTTTACGCATGGGACGAGGCGGGCACCCTACTTAGAGAATCGGTGTACTACTCCGTAGGCGGGGGTTTTGTGGTGGACGCCGAGGGCAATCCCATTACTGAGGAAGGGACAGATTCTGGCTTTTCCTTCCCCTACACCACCGGTGTCGCGCTCCTGAACGCATGTAGCGAACGTGGTATGCGCATTGTTGACCTTATCTGGGACTGGGAACGGAAGATCCGCACTCAACAGCAGATCCACGATGGCATGCTTCGCATCGCCCAGGTAATGTTTGAGTGCATTGACGCTGGCCTGCGCGCGGAGGGCGATCTTCCCGGTGGACTTCAGGTACGCCGGCGCGCCCCCGGTCTCTACCGCCGCCTCACTCAGGTGGAGCCTGCCCGTTCCGACTACGGCGCCGAGGCAATGGACTGGCTGAGCGCTTATGCCATTGCCGTGAATGAGGAGAACGCCGCGATGGGCCGTGTGGTCACCGCTCCTACGAATGGCGCGGCCGGCATCATCCCCGCCGTGCTCCGCTACTATCTGGATCATATGTGTGGGGCCCGCGAAGCCGCCCTGTGTGAACAGGATACGATCGAGTTTCTGATGGTAGCCGGTGCCATCGGCATCCTCTACAAGGAAGGTGCCTCCCTATCCGCTGCCGAGGTAGGCTGCCAGGGGGAAGTGGGCGTTGCTTGCTCAATGGCCGCGGGAGCGCTGGCCTCAGTGCTTGGCGGCACCAACGCTCAGGTGGAAAACGCCGCTGAGATTGGCATGGAGCACAACCTCGGCCTTACCTGCGACCCGATCGGCGGACTTGTCCAGATTCCCTGCATCGAACGAAACTCCATGGGAGCCGTAAAGGCCGTGAATGCGGCGCGCCTGGCCCTGCACTCCGACGGGCTGCACGTGGTATCGCTTGACCGCGTCATTGCCACCATGCGCAGGACCGGAGAGGACATGCTCTCGCAGTACAAAGAGACTTCTCTCGGGGGCCTGGCCGTTGCGGTGGCTGCGCCAGAGTGCTAGGTGTTCCGCCAGCGAGATAGCCCGTCCACCAGTATTACGTGCGGAAACGTGAGGGCGGCTAAGCCCACAAACACGGTCTGGACGAGGCGCGGCTCAAGGGCGACAGCCCCGATATTGGCCCAATAGATCGCCAGAAGCACCAGAGTGGCGATCATGGGTGGCAGTCCAGCCTGGGCTGCTTCCTGGATTCTCAATGTGGCCGGCGTGCGAGCCTCCTGTGAAGTACGTACACTCTTTCCACCATGCCGGTGACCGCTATCCAGGAAGCGCAGGATGTGCCGGGCACTGTGCATCCCACAAAAGAACACGGTGAACGACACCAAAGGCGGCGCTACCGTAAACAGCGAAACCACCGCGGCAATCTCCAAGGCGCTCCGCCAGTGGCGCCGGACCAGCACAACCGCTCCAAGGCTAAGTGCAATCAGCCAGGGCCGGGAAACTATGCTCAACCCAGCCAACAGGCTGGATGCCTCATCGGCGGGTGCCAGAAACGAGAATAGACGAAGGACTTCACTGCCGTGTAGCACGGTCGGCAAAACGACCGGCGCGCCACCATAGAGAAGACCGATCCAATCGGGGCAGTCCGGTTCTAGGTCGCCTGAAAAGTGGCTGGCAGAAACCGCCAGAAACAACATCAGCAGGAGGAAGGGCCATTGATGCCAGGCTGCCATTGCTGCTACCACAAGGCCAAGATAGCCGGTTGAGAACAAGGCCCAGTGAAGCGGCTTCCGAATCCCAAAGGTTCTTCCCGCCAGTATGGTATCCAGGGCGCCATGTGGAATGCCCAGCAACACAATCAACAAAGCAACCGATGGCAGCAGATGGGGACCATCGGGAAAGCCGAATGCAAAGTGGTAGCCGCTCACCAGAAGCGCGATTGCGGCAAATAGCCGCCCCTGAAGACAGGTGGCAGTCATGAAGCCAAGGACTCCCGCCAGGAATTGGCGCGTCCCCTACACACGGACGCAAGTTCCTTGATGAAAGGCCCAGGAGGCAGCGCGCCAACCACGTTCAACACATCCGCGATGCCGGGTCTGTCGCCTAGAAACCGCAGAACAGAGGGGGTAGGCGCCGACGCGAAGAGTTGCGTAAAGAGGGTCGATGCCTGGTTGGGGTTCTCTCGCAGGACTCGCAGGAACAGGTGATCCAGCAGAGCAAGCGAAGATGGTTCAGCCGGATGGCCAATCGGCATTCCATTCGCAACCAGCGAGTCAGCACAGCAAGTCGCCCAACGTTGGATCCTTTGAAATGCGTAGCCGGTGGCGGCACGCGCGCCGCCGCCTGCCACGCCCGCCCGAACATACGATCGATCCAAGACTTCGGGCATGGCCGCAGGCGAAACCGGCAATGCCAGGCCCATGGGCAAGGCACCAGCCTCAGTGCGAAGCGTCTTGTAGCACGAACCGCAGGCGATGGTGGCCAAGGCACTATGTAGAAGAGGCTGCAGATCCGCCGGTGGCATTGCAAACGGTGAGAATTCTGTCACCTCCACAAGGCCTCGGGTAGAAGAAAAAGGCAACACATAGGTAAACACGATTCGGCCGCTCGGACTCTTGCGGAAGTCCATCAACGTGACCCCGCGGCTATCGAAGCTACCTTCCGCAAACTCCACCTCGGCCCCCAGGAAGGTTTGCCACAACACCGCATCCCCTGCCCTCGGAGCCCGAATGGGCCGGGTATCCACTACACACTTCGCGGAAAAGGCTCCATTCGGCGTCTGAACCTCCCACATGCTGTCCTTGCGGTGCACGCCTCCATGGACGCTGACGCCGCCCAGGAGACTCACTCTGGGTGACTGTTTGATCGCGCTCAGGGAGTGCTCATAAAAGCGGGACGAGGGGATTGCGCAGTAAGGCTGACCGCTGCAATCGGCCCATACAATACGTTGGTAGCTGGAAACCTGAAAGCGCGTCCACCGATGCTCCACCAGATCTAGCGCTTCACTGCCGGGTAATTGCCAGAAGCACCAGGTCCGATCGTTCTGGTAACTGGACCTTTTGTCAATTACAAGGGTTCGCGGTGCTGCATCACCCAGTTTGCCTAACTTTGCGGCTAAGCTTAATCCTGCGCAGCCCCCGCCTAGAATGATGAGGTCGAGTTCCCTGGACATGCTTTGCTTCCTCCACGGCACGACGCCGGTTCGACATCCGACCACTAATTAAGTCTGATTTGACCTGCAATGCAGGCTGCGGTGGAGCATATACTCACCGCAGCCTGGGAATAGAAGCTACTTTAGATTGTGGAGGCTTTAGCGCGCATTGGGGGTGCCGGAGAAACTGCAAAGTCAGGTTCTGATTCTGACTTCCGCACCGCAATCAAGTAGATGAGTATGCCAAAGCCAGCCTTGGCCACGATATCTGCGATCGTATACCCCACTTGTACCGCTGTTGTCGCCCCGCCTCCCGTCATGCCAATCATGGGAAGGGTAAATACGACTGGGTAGAATAACCAGGAAACAACGGTTACCCAGCGCGCGGTACTCACCAACCCTCTGGCCGCTTCGGGCTGAGAATCAATTGACTTCTTCAGGCCAAAGAACAGGTCGTACACAATTACCAGGAATGGAATCATCGACAGTGACCACCACAGCCAGCGCGTTCCAGCATCTGTAGAGATCTCACCCGGGTATCCCAGTATCACCATCAGTGCCGCAAGGAAACCAAGCTTGGTGGCCTTAGCAAACGTTTCTGAACGGGAGAGCTTCATCACCAGGATAAGCTCAATCAAAAGTAGCGGAACGGTCAAAAGCCAATCTACATAGCGATAAGCATCGTTAAACCCAATTCCACTGGCGCCAATCTGGCCGTTATTCACGGTGAATGCTTCTGACCATGAAGACGCAATGCGAATATAGTGATACATCGCAATGAACGTCACAAGGCCTGAAATGGAAATCGCGGTACGGTATGCAGGAGCAACCTGCCCGCGATTCAGGAACAGAAAAGCGGTGGCGGCTCCCATCACCGCAATGGTGAATGAAAAGGCGTTATACACCAGTTCATATTGAGCAAGAGAAATGGACTCGAGCATCGGACCTCCCTAAGGCATTTTTCTGACGCCTTAGGGATGGCCACAAAATGAGCTGGATCTGCTATTTTTATGGGATATGCTCACTGAATTTCAGCTAGCGAAATAACTGGCTGTTTTGTTCAGTCAGGCTGATGGCGGCAGTTTGCGGCGGGGGCTAACGGCATCCGTAACGCGACGCCGTCAGCCACGGCTAGAACGCGACACGGAGTAGAGGGGCCGCCTCCCGCGTGGATGCTGCCAGCCCGCGGAACTCGCGAAAGTCCCGGCCAGGTTCGCCCACCCGCAGCGTGAAGACGCCCGTCTTCGCGAACACCCTGGGGTGCCATTGGTTGCCCTGTATCCGCAACGTATAAAGGTGTTCGCCGCTCACTTCGTTCACCACTTGCACCACGGGGTTGTTCATTCCGCTCACCTCCACTCGGGGTAGCCAGCCTAACCCCGCTTTCGGGAAGTTGTCCTCGCGGTCAATGGTCTTGGGCCAGCCAGGGAACTGTTTGGCGTTCGCTCCCGCTTCAATCGCATCCACCAGAATCGGCCAACATTCCACAGTGATCTTGCCCGTGCCCTTATGGAAGCGGACGATGCCATATCCCGATGCCTTGTCCATCAGTAGCTCGTAAGGATGCTTGCGCCACACCTTCTTGGGGTTTGCGATGGCCCACACGGTGATCTTGTTCCCCAGCGGGTCCAGGTATTCCCCGGTGTAATCAGGCATTCCCGGTTGCCGGTTTTTGCCGGGCTCATCGGGTTCCCAAAGCCTTGGATAACCGGCTGCTATCGATGGAACTGCAAAGCTCCATCCGGAATCGTTCCAGTCCTCCACGCCATGGTGCACCAGGCTGGGCAGGTGCGTGTCTCCGGCATACATGAACGTGTAGCCTTTGCGAAGTTCCGCCACGGCCCGATTACGCGCACTTCGAGGCCAGCCGTTGGTATCCAGATCCGCTACCAGTTTCGTAAATGTCGCACCATGAGTGGTGGCCACCCCGGCGAATATGGTTTGGCTGAGAGATGCCTTGAAGTCAGCGCCGCGCCAGTCCTGCGTCCACTGCCGAACGAAGTCCAGTTGCCGCTCGCCCAGCAGTACCGCGCCCGGAGGATCGAAGGCATCGCGGTCGAAATTCGGATCGTTGACATGGTCTGGACGACCGCCGGTGGGGGGAACTATCCCCAAGGGTCCGCTTTTGAACTTCCGGTCCTCCAGGATGCCGAAGCTCACTCGCCCATACAGAAGATCTGTGTAGTAGACGCTGATACCCTGCTCAATCGGGCGCGAATCGAATGGGTCAGGCAGATGCGCGGTTTGTGTGCGCTGCACCATGTTCACCCATTCGGCTGCCATCGCGTAGCCGCCGCGCTCGTGTTCCGCCATGGTCCGCTTCTTCCCGCCGCCGCCCCAGATGTTGCCCTGGTACACGTCGTGGTCATCCGGCATGTGGACGGTAGGCCGGTCGCGCATCAGGTCACCGAAGCTCCAGCCCACCAGATACCATTTGCGCAGGTAGTCCAATGCCGCTGTCTCCACGGGCAGCCGCTGAATGCCATAGCCCGCCACGTTCTCGTAGATCTGGTCGCCGGAAAAGAACAACAGGTCAGGGTTGTGATGCTGCAAGTTCCTCACCGTGGGTAAGTTGGGAAAGCCCGTATCCTGGTTGCCTGTGAAACCCGCCACGACGATGTCTGTTTTGTCTACTGGATCCCGCCGGATGGTGCCCTCCCAGTAGTGCGGAGCAGACTTGCCATCCGCGCCAACCAGATCATAGGCCAACCGATACGACGTGTCCCGGGTATCGTCCCAATCCGTAAGACGAAACGTGGCGGTCCTTGCCAGGGTGTCAATCTGTTCAGTGTCAATCGTCTTCCAGCCGTTGCCCTCGCGAACCTGTAGCGCTACGGTTTGGCTATCCTCCACCCCCACGGGCGGCATCTGCGCGGTCATCTTCATTACCCGCTTCGACAGCGTGTATTGGGACCACAGGATAGGGCCGAAGGAACGCTCCGGATGGGCTTCCACACGATCGCCCTCCACGCGCAAATCCTGAAACCACATGCGTACATTGCCACCGCGAGGAGTGTTCGCGCCCCCGCCCTCACCCGGTGCAGTTTGCGTTCGTGCCGCTTGATGGTCCCAATGCGTAACCACCGCCACGTTGCCAGCCAGCTCCGCGGCGGGCAAAAGCGCGCTCGCTTCCCGCGCGCGCCGTCCGCTGGCCCTGTCGGTAGCCGTCAGCACTACCCGTACCTGGTCGCCCGCGGGCGTGGCCGTCAGCACCAATTCCACGTCTGTAATCGGAATGCCCATATCGCGACGTAACATCGCCGGCCGGTACTGATCGCCGCCCACGAAGAGCTTGCCCGTGGTGGTGATACCCACGTCAATCCCGCGGCCATGAATGGCGGCGTAACGATAGTCATCCACCGGACCGGAGATCCCTATCCGGAATCCCGCCCAACCGGCATCAATCGCGCCTTCGGGCTGGATGCGTCCCAAGCGGGCGCGAAGCGTGAATGCGCCTTGCTGCTTGCCTAGCGGATGTGTGAGTAGCTGCACATTGCGGTTAGCTCCGCTTACGAAGCACTCCAGCCGTCCGTTGGACAGCCGCCAATCCTGCATTGGATTTGCCCAGTAATCCGCCCCAATCCAGGGCCGGTTGGTATGGGCCGGAAAGGCGCTCGCAAAGCTTGCTGCCTCCAAGGAAGCGGGCCCCAAGACACTGGCAACAACTAGCAACAAAGTTCGAATCCACATAGCCCAACCATCCTTTCACATCACAATGCCACTTGCAGTGGCGCGGCATGTGACGCAGCATCGTCAGGAACCTCCTGTGCCTGATGGCGCCGTTGCTCGCTTCGCCGTCACGGCAGCTTCTGCTATTCCGGTTCTGTCCGGAATCAACACATGACAGCTTGCGGCGAATAGCGACGCTTACCACCATGAAGCGGTTGCCATGGACGACTTCACGACAGCCGCAGCCCATAAGCCCTACAGTCAAAAGGGAGCATACTGTGCCGAAACTTACTGCTGCCAATGTCACTGAAGCACTTGTTCAGGCGGACTACATGAGCGGAGACCGAAACGCGATTGCATCCGCGCTGAAAGTGAATCCCAAGCTGGGTGTCATCATTTTGGGACCGGCCAGCAAACTGGCGGGCGCCCGGGAACTCGAAGCCTTCTATGTGGGTGTCGCGGGTAGTGCCCGAATCACAGTCCATTCGATTAACAAAGGGAAGTACGCCTCCGAAGAGGAGGCGGTGAAGGCTTCCTACCGGTGGGTTGACCAGTTCGCGCATAACAAGAATACCCGTCCTCCGTGGTTGAATAGTTCCGTTGAGCAGGCAGTCAATCTGAAGTCCGCCACCTGGGGCACCCAGGTCATTGCCGATGCGTTCAAGCACAACGCGACTGCCGCGCAGAAGCTCATCCGCGATCTTTGGCGCCTCGACAAGGTGAAGAAGAAGAACACGGGCGGAGAATCTGACACATTTGATGATCTGCAAGCTAAAGTGAAGGCCTGGCTAGGCTCCAAGGGATTCCATCCCAACCGGCAGTACGTCATCCTGTTTGCCAAAAAGGGCGGCCGCCATGCCGAAAAGGCCCACCACTTCACCTCGATTCTCACCTGGCGCATCCTCCAGGAACGCCTTTCCAGTGAAACTTCAGTGATTCCTGTCGCCACGGGCGACAACATTGGATTGAAGACAATTCCCTACATGGTAGAGTTCTGGAACGACAACGGTTGGAAGAAAATCACTGCTGATTACGATATCGACTCGCGCGCCGCACAATTAGGCATGTGGTGCTTTCTTGCGGAACACCTAAAGGGTGGAATTTCCATTGTCGGCATGCGCAGCGGCATGATTGAGGTGCCCGCGTTGTTGGGTATTCGCACCCTTTACCTGGAGGAGGCCCACAATGAACAGGCGGCCCGCATGTTGAAATGGGTTGGAAAGGTGCCTACCTACCAACGCAAGACGATCAACAAGCCGGCTGGCATCGCGCAACAGATTTACTGGGCTGAGCAAAGCGCAAAGTCTAAGGATCTGACGGTGAAGAACCACGCCCTCAGCCAAGGCGGCCATGTGCAGCACTTGGTGCAGGGCTTTGAGAAGTTGAACCTCGGTAAGAAGCAGCCTGGCACCCTGACGATTCCGGAAGTGAAAGGTCAGCCTGACTACGACTACGCCGAGCATATCGCCGACGCCGTGTTTGGCTCAAGCGGACTCGCCCCGAGCCTTTCGGCGGAGCAGTTCATGCTGCAATCCGGTGAGTTCGATAGCATCATCGATTGGATTAAACGTGGCGGGAACAAGCTTGGCGGTGTGCGAGGTGGTGTAGCCATACCCAACGGGTATAAGGTGCCGATGGATGACAAGTTGAAGCTCGATCTGAACGAAGCGCGTCAGAAGAAGAGTTGGTCGGAATACTTCAAATCACCTGAGTACCAGCAGCGCCTGAATGGCATCAAGCTCGGGTCAGATTAAGGAAGCGCAACCGGGCCTGCCACTACGAGTGCGCATTACCTGATTTCGGTTGGCCTAACTGCCCGGCGGTGCGGGTGGCTTCCTCGATAGCGCGGGCCAGGACGCTGCGGATCTTGCCATCCTCCAGCATCAGCAGACCGGCGATGGTGCATCCGGCGGGCGTGGTAACGTCATCGCGGAGGCTGGCGGGGTGCCGTCCGCTGGCCTGCACCATCTTCGTCGCGCCCATTACAGTCTGTGATACCAGCGATAGCGCCAGTTCGCGCGGCAGGCCCACGCGGACTCCGGCGTCCGCCAAGGCTTCGATGATCAGGTAGATGTACGCCGGACCGCTGCCACTCAAGGCAGTGATGGCGTTGAAGTAAACCTCGTCCACCACGCGGCACAGCCCCACCGCCTCAAATACGCGACGCGCCGTCGACACGTGCTCGTCGCTGGCGTGCGTTCCTCCACACACCACGGTCATCCCCTCGCCGACAATACAAGGCGTGTTCGGCATGGCACGAATCCAAGGGTTCACTGTCCCCAGTAAGCCCTCCAACTGGCTGATGGTGTCACCCGCGGCAATCGAAATCAGCAGGGTATCCTCACGCAGCTCTGCTTGCTTCAGCTTGGCCAGCACGTTACCCATTTGGCTGGGCTTCACGCACAGCAGCAGGATGCCCGCTTCGGGCACCCGTGCCTTGTAGTCCCGCTGTGCCGAGATGCCCAAGCCGCTTTCCACTCGCCGGCAACTTTCCTCGCTCTTGGCCGTTGCCCACACCTCCCGGTGTTTCACCAAGCCGCTTTGCAGCAGGCCCCGCAGAAGAGTTTGGCCCATCACGCCTGCGCCAATCACCCCCAGGGTGCGACCATCGGCCAGCAAGCCCGGAGTTGGTCTGTCAGTGGATTCGGTTGAAGTCATTGCCTATCAGGATAAACCCACCTCGACGCCTACCGCTTCTGCACTACGGGCAGCCACACCTGCATCGCCACTTCCCCGCGGTTGTGGAAGGCATAGTAGGGGATCAGCGTTAGCTCCACCTCTTTGCCCTCTCTTGACGGATAGGTCTCCCTGGCGGCATACAGTGGCAATGTCGCCGCGGACTGCGTGTAGGCCACACCACGATGCTTCAGAACCATTACTCCACCAAGAAGGTCCTGCTGAAAGGCAGTGCGAAAGTCCTTTGCCGGATCGCTGGATAACGACAGCGCTACGTCTGCTACGTTTACCCCAAGCGGTTGGTCAGGCTGCTCCAACGCATACACGATTGGTCCCCGTTGCACCGCCACGCTTCCCGCGTTCTCCCGTGCCAGCGGATTCGCCTGGAGGGCCTGCACCCGCATGTCGAAGCCGATCTCCACGCGATCTCCCATCTTCCACATGCGCCGCAGTGGCAGGTAGCTGCCCGGCTGAACCCGGGCTACAGGGCTTCCATTCACTTTCACCGTGGTCTTCTGGCTCCACCCCGGGATGCGCACAAACAACGCGAAGTCCTTTTCAACGGAGGGGGACACCTCCAGTAACACATTCCCTTGCCAGGGATAACTGGTGCTCTGCTTCACCCGCAGCGCACTGCCATCCTGGAGCGTCCACTCGAGGGTCCCTTCCGCATAATGATGCACGTAGAGCCCCTCGGCGCTCCTGCTGTAGAAGTAGCCGGGAAGGGAAGCGAACAGCCGCTGCAGGTTGGGTGGACAGCACGTGGTGTCATACCACGGGTTGCGAATTCGATCATTAGGGTTCCCGCTCAGCGCCAGAGGATTGCGGTAGCAGTACAGCGTCCCGCTTAGCGACATCCCACTGTTGATACTGTTGTACAGCGCACGTTCCACCACATCGGCGTACTTCGCCTGAGGATCCGCATGCAGCATCCGCCAGCTCCACATCATGTTGGAAATGGCCGCGCAACTTTCTGTGTAGGCTTGCGCATTCGGCAGTTCAAACGGCTCACCGAAGGCCTCGCCGGACGCCCTTGACCCCACACCGCCGGTGACATACATCTTGCGCTGCGCCATGTCCTCCCACAGTCTCGTGAGCGTCTGCCAGTAGGCCGCATCGCCGGTCTCCAGGTAGTAGTCAGTGGCTCCCGCCGCCGCATAGCAGGCACGAACCGCGTGTCCCTCCATCTCAGTTCGTTCCGTAAACGGCTTGCCACTGAAGGTGTAGCGCATTTGAGCTTCCGTCAACTTTAGCTGATCTCGTGCCCCCGTCAGGATCGTCCCCGCCAGACGCAGATATCGCTCGTCGCGCTCATTCCGGTAAAGCTCAATCAAAGCCATTTCAATTTCTGGGTGGCCCGCATACAGCGCTTGCCCGCTTGGAACTACATCGTTCAGGATGTGGTTGACGAAACGGATGCCCGCATCCAGCAACTTCCGGTTCCCCGTGGCCCGCTGATACGCAAGCCCCGCCTGGAGCCAGTGTCCCAGGCAGTAAAGTTCATGGCCGGAGTGCTGTTCCTGCCAGCGCAGTGCCTTGCGCTCCTCCACATACCAGGTGTTCAGGTAGCCGGTGGGCTCCTGCGCAGCCACAATCTCATCAATTACCCTGTCCACCTGGGCCTGCAACGAAGCGTTCTGGCTGCTTTGCAGCGCAAAGGCGGCCCCCTCAATCCACTTGTACACGTCCGAGTCTGTATACCGCGGACCCTTCCGGGCCACGCTCTTTCTCCCGGAGATCCGCCGGAAGTTGTCGATGATGCCCCGGCTCTCCAGTTCGTCCAGCAAGGACGGAATGCTGGCCTGCACATTCACTTCACGGCGTGCCGCCCACAGTCCGCCCGCGATTCGAACGGCTGCCACTGGCGCCGGTTGGAGTTTTGCGTGCGGGCTTCTGGCCAACTCCAGCACTGCGCCGGATGCAGCCCCTGTTGGCTGCGCCGCTGCTTGCCATCCGCACAGGCAAATCACTGCCAGGCCCATCATCCACCCGCCTGTTCGCTGCTCCATCACGTTGCCTGCCTCCCTTTCGGCCGCCCCCACTTCTATCACGCCCTGATACCGGCCGCCACTACTGGCTTACTCCATTCGGGTCCTGCGGCCAAGTCCCGGAAACAGATGTTAATTCTCGGCTCACTTTCTGGGTGTATGGCGCGGAACTATTCTCCCGGGTTTGGGTTTTCGTCTTCATCGGTGTTGCCCGGAATAGTCAGATTTCGAATCGTTTGCGCGTATTCCTATAGACGCCGGCCATCTCCGGTCCGTAGATGCGCCGCGGCAATCGCCAAAACGCAAAACGGGCCACAGTCTCACGACTGCGGCCCGTTAAACGATAAACTAAGCGAAACGCTCCGATGAGCGCCTGCGTAACTCGGAGCAGGGTACCCGACGCACAGGGATACCCGGAAAGTGGACCCCTGTGAATTCGTTCGAAGCTATTCTGCCGGCGCTGCCACTGCTTCTGATTTGGCCTTTTTCTTGGTTGGTTTCTTGGGCGTGGAGGAGGCAGCCGCACTACGCTTACGCGCCTTCGCCTTATCAGGGGGAGGTTCGCGGTCGCTCTTCTTCAATTGCGGCACGGCGATTGAGGTAACAAACGTCTTCTCACCATGCTCGTCCCACTTAATGGAAACGCGTTCTTCGCTGATGGCAGTCACAGAGCCCAACCCAAACCGGGTGTGCTCCACCTGCGAGCCGATCTGAAACGGAAGTTTTGGAGGCATGAGGATTCCCTGCCAAGAGGATACCAAATGTCCTTAACTCCTGTCTACTCAATCTGTTATCCGGCTCCTCAGTCGCCTGTTCTTTTTTCTGGATATTCCCTATGTTGAAACCCTTTGCCCTCTTACTTGTTTTCGTGATCCTCGCCGGGCAGGCCTTTGGCCAAGGCTCCTCGACGCAATCCACAACGCGAGGCGACCGCTATGCCGTCCTGATGGAGCAAGCACCGGTGGCAGCCTCCGTCAAGAGCCGTGGCGAACTACGCAGCGCCGCCGCGCAACAGCGCCGCGCCGCGGTCACTGCCCAGCACGAGACCCTTAAGCGAACCCTCCAGCAGCGCAACATTCGCATGACTGGTGAAGTTTCCCTGTTGGGGAACGCCATCTTCATCCGCGCCACTGAGGCAGAGGCTGTGCAGCTTCGCAGCCTGCCTGGCGTCGGTGGTGTGATCAGAATGCGTCGCGCCAAGCTGAACCTGGAGCGTGCCAAGCAAACCGCCCAGGTGAACACCACGTGGGGTCAACTGGGGGGCATTGACGGCGCAGGCGACAACGTAAAGATCGGGATTATTGACACCGGAATCGATCATGCCCACCCCGCTTTCGCCAATACGCCGCTAAGCATGCCGGCAGGGTTCCCGAAAGTGAATGCCCAATCTGATTTAGCCTTCACGAACAACAAGATCGTTGTCGCCCGCAGCTACGTGCGCCAACTGGCTGACGATGGCATTGAGGAAGGCGACCCATCCAGCGACGGCCAGATTCAATTTACCCGGCCTGATGACTACAGCGCCCGCGATCGAAACGGACACGGCACCGCGATGGCCATGATTGCCGCTGGCCATCAGGTGAACTCTCCCCAGGGCCAGATTGCCGGAGTGGCACCTGGTGCCTGGCTGGGCAGCTATAAGGTTTTCGGCAGCCCCCAAGTGAATGACTTCGCTTTTGAGGATGTCATCGCTACGGCCATTGAAGATGCCTTCGACGATGGCATGGACATCGCCGTCCTCTCTCTTGGGATTCCTGCCGATTGGGGTCCTGAGGACGATGTGGAATGCGGAAACCAGTCTGGCGTTCCCTGCGACCTGCTAGCCTTTGTTGCCGGCACCGCCATGAATGCCGGCATGGTGGTGGTTGCTGCCGCCGGCAACGCGGGCGATAGCGGAGGCCGCACTCCCACCTTCGCCACCGTCGAGAGCCCGGGTACCAGCCCTGACATCATCACTGTCGGTGCACTCATTAATTCGCATGAATGGTTCCGCACCCTAGACGTTGCCGGCGGACCCAATGGCAGCATTGGGCCGGGCGCCTATCAACTTGCCATCAGCCCCTTCTTCCGTCCAGCCAATCCACTGTCGCTTTCGCTGGTGGATGTCCGTAATACAGGCAACGACGGTACGGCCTGCTCCGCCCTTCCCGCTGGATCACTGAACAACGCAATCGCGTTCGTGTCGCGCGGAGCGGG
The DNA here is from genome assembly GCA_036821995.1 of Bryobacteraceae bacterium. Taxonomy (GTDB): domain Bacteria; phylum Acidobacteriota; class Terriglobia; order Bryobacterales; family Bryobacteraceae; genus JACTMJ01. The sequence goes on along the minus strand of DAISIM010000014.1, from coordinate 63,191 downwards.
TCAATGCACCTTCGCCACAAAGGCCCACAATGTGCGTGCCGCGGGAGCCGCGGCCGTGGTCTTCTACCGCACAGACGGTTCCAATGAAGTGTTCCCTCCAGGCGGCATGAGCGGCATTCCCATTCCCGCGGGCATGATTGGCAGCAGCGACGGCTCAGCCCTGCTTGCCTACCTGGGTTCCCGCAGCGGTACGGCCAACGCCACCATCAACCCAACCCTACGCAGTCGCGACGTCAACAAAGACGTTAACAACGATGGCACTATCGATGGTGTCCTCACCAGCTTCAGCTCTCGCGGACCCAACATCGGATTCCCCATCATCAAGCCTGAAATCACCGCAGTAGGCGAGAACATCTACACCGCCACCCAGCGGCTTGATCCGAATAGCCCTCTGTATGACGCCTCTGGCTACACGGTCCTGAGCGGAACCAGTTTCTCTGCGCCCCTGGTAGCCGGAGTGGCAGCACTCGTCCTGGATTCGCAGGCCCTGCCTTTCTATGACGCCGATCGCGTGAAATCCGCCATCGTCAATGCCGGTGAGGACCTCAATACGTTCGACCGCAACATTGAGAACGGGAATCTCGAACCTGCCTATAACGTCGCCATGGGTGGCGGCGAGGTGCAAGCTGCTTGGGCCATTGACTCCGTGGTCACCATGAGTCCCCAGACCCTCGACTTCGGTGAAGTTACTGCCAACCGGCTTACGCAGGGAATTGAGCGTTCCATCCGCATCCGTAACGACTTCACCACCTCGTTGCGGATTACGTTTGCGCGGGAATCCTATGCCCCCGCGGTCGACAACAACAGCCCCGTGGTCTGGACGCTTCCTGGCCCCATCGATGTGCCTTCCGGCCAAACTCGTGAGGTTGTCTTCCGCCTCACCGGCAGCGTTCCAAGCACACTCGACTTTTACGACGGAGTGATCCTGCTGGAAGGTTCTGGTGACTCCGCCAACAACATCCCCGACGTGAAGATTCCCTATCTCTACCTTGCTGGGGATACCGTCCCCTGCAACATCATTCCTCTTGGCGGTGACGGCACCGGCATCGTGAATGAAGAATACGCCCGTCGTCTCACGGTAAAGGTGACGGATTGCCGCGGGTTGCCCATCTCCGGCGCACCCATCACCTGGACTCCGGTTGGTGGCGGAGCTACCTTCATCAGCGATACAGGCGATACCGACGATTACGGCATCGTGGAGGGCCGCTTCCGCTTGGGCCCCAATGTAGCGGACCATGTGATTGAAGCAACTTACCCCAGTCCAGGCGGCGTGAAGGCGTCTTTCCTCATTCGTGGTATTCCTGACCCCGTTGTGAATCAGGGCGGCATTGTAGAAGGAGCAGGATTCACCTCCGGCCTCGCCGTTGCCCCCGGTAGCCTCGTTTCCGTCTTTGGCGTCAACCTTGGCTCCGCGACGCTGGGCGCGGCCCAGGTTCCGCTGCCGATCGCCCTTGGCAACGTCAACGTATCCACCGACAGCCGGGACCGTCAGGTGAGTGAACCGGCCCCGCTGCTTTTCGTCAGTCCCGGCCAGATCAATATACAGGTGCCCTGGGAGTTCGCCGGCAAGTCCAGCGCTGTCCTCAAGGTGAACCTGGGTGACATCTCAACCCAAGTCCGCGAAGTGGCTATAAACAACGTTTCGCCGGGCCTCTTCCAGTACCTCGAGGCCGGCACCAACCTGAAGTTGATTGCCGCTGAGATCTTCCGCAATGGGCAGCGGATCGGCCTTCATGGCTCAAACCGCCGTGTGCAGGCGGGCGATGTGCTGGAGTTGTATGCCAACGGGCTGGGCCCCATCAGTGGAGGCAATCCTCCCACCGGTGCCGCCACCCCGGCTGACCGTCCCTACACCACACAGACCACCCCTACCGTCCTTGTCAACGGAACCCCGGTGCCCGTGGAGTTTAGCGGCTTGGCCAGCGGCTTCGTCGGACTCTATCAGGTGAACATCGCGATCCCGGCCGGCATTCCCGCTGGGGAGCGCGACATCATCATCCGCATCGGGGGCGTGGACTCGAGCGCGGGCAGGATCCTCATCCAGTAACGCGCTCAAATCGTTTACCGGGCAGCCTCTCCTTTTCCCAAGGGGACGCTGCCCGCATTTCCCCTTCTGCGTGCCTGTCAGCCCCCTCAACCGGGGTACAATAGGGCTTTGGGGCGACGCTCCTTGCCCCCTGTGATTTGGCATGGAAGAAATCAAGAACAAGCTGAGAGCGGAAATCGCGGCCCTCGATTATGAGCTGCGTACTGAGCTGCCCAAAGAAATCGCCAAGGCTCGCGCCCACGGCGACCTCAGCGAAAATGCTGAGTATCATGCCGCTAAGGAGCGCCAGTCCTTCGTCGACGCTCGCCTGAATCAGTTGAAGAAGCGGTTGGGCGAACTCTCGATGATCGACATGACCAAGATTCCCCGTGACCGCATCGGCCTTGGCTCTACCGTAGTGCTGCTGGATCTCGACAAGAATGAGCAGGTTACCTACCGCCTTACTACCTCTGAGGAGACCAACGTCAATAACGGGCTAATCTCCACGAGTTCCCCCATTGGCAAGAGCCTTCTGAACCGGGAGGTTGGCGATGTGGTTACCATTCGCATCCCCGGTGGCGTTCGCGAAATGGAAGTGCTATCCCTGAAGACGGTCCACGACGTGGATTAAGGCTCCATTGCCATCGCCATGACCTACACCAGCGCAATCGGAAAAACCTGCAACTGGCTGCTGGTGCGTATTGTCGAAGCACTTGCCCTTTCCCGCATCCATCCCAATGTCCTCACCTTCATTGGACTGGTGATTAACGGCTTTGCTGCGTATCTTCTGGGTACCGGCCGCTTCTGGCAAGCGGGGCTGGTGATCATCGGCGCGGGCATCTTCGATATGGTGGACGGCCGCGTTGCGCGCCGTACGAACCAGGTCACCCGTTTCGGCGGCTTCTTTGATTCGGTGATTGATCGCTATAGCGACCTGGTCCTCCTCATCGGACTCTTGGTGTATTACGGCAACGCGAACCGCAGCACTTATGTCGTTCTCACCGCCATTGTCATGATGGCTTCCGTGATGATCAGCTACACCCGCGCCCGAGCCGAGAATGAGCTCCGCCAGTGCAAGGTGGGTTTCATGGAGCGCCCGGAACGCGTCGTGCTGATGATCATTGGTGCGCTTTTCAACAAGATGGCCCCTGTCCTGTGGGTGATCGCCGTCCTTGGAACCATTACCGTCGTGGGTCGCATGATGTACACCTGGCGCGAACTACGCCCCATCGACGAGCAAAGTATGGCCGAACAGCGCGAAGCCTCCCGGCAACAGCAGGCTAAGCTTTCCAACGCCGTCGCCACCGGCAAATCCTGATCAGCGGCTCTACATCGCCGCAAGAGCACAAAAGCGACGCGCCCGGCCAGCATTCCTACTGGGCCGGGCGCGCTGTTCTTCTTGGAATCGTTCAGATTTCCAACTGCGGACGTCCGGGCTCTGGCCAGTCCATGTGAAAGAACTTCCCGCGCGGAAAGTCTACGCGCTCGTAGGTGTGCGCACCAAAGAAGTCCCGTTGCCCTTGCAGCAGGTTCGCCGGTAACCGCTCAGCCCGGTAGCTGTCGTAGTAGGCAAGAGCGGAATAGAATGTAGGCGCGGCAATTCCGAACTCGGCCGCCGCGGCCACCACCTTGCGCCAGTTCCCCTGCGTACGGTCAATCTCACCCTTGAAGTAAGGGTCAAGCAGCAGGTTTTTCAGCCGGCCATCCCGGGTGTAGGCTTCGGTAATCTTCTGCAGGAAGCGCGCGCGGATAATGCACCCACCCCGCCAGATCTTGGCAATCTCGCCGAAGTTCAACGTCCAGTTATACTCGGCCTCGGCGGCGCTCATCAATTGAAAGCCTTGCGCGTAGCTGCAGATCTTTGAGCAATACAGTGCGTCGTGCACCGCTTCGATGAATGCGGCCTTGTCACCGCTGAACTTGGCGTCAGGTCCCGCCAGAATCTTCGAGGCGGCAACGCGCTCTTCCTTCACCGCGCTGATGAAGCGCGCAAACACGGCTTCGGCCACCGTTGGCGCGGGCACGCCCAAATCCAGCGCGCTCACTGACGTCCACTTCCCGGTCCCCTTCTGGCCCGCCGTGTCCAGCACGATATCCACGAAGGGCTTGCCTGTCATGGGGTCAGTCTGCTTCAGGATGTCCGCGGTAATCTCAATCAGGAAACTATCCAGCACACCCCGGTTCCACTCATCGAAAATCTCACCGCACTCGCCCGGCGTCAGACCCAGCAATCCCGTCAGCAGTGCGTACGCTTCGCAGATCATCTGCATGTCGCCGTACTCAATGCCGTTGTGCACCATCTTCACGTAGTGCCCGGCTCCATTGGCTCCGATATAGGTGGCGCAGGCCACGCCGCCCTCAATAGGTTTACCCGGCGAGGCACCCGTCAAGGGCTTCCCGGTCTCGGCATCCACCTTCGCGGCAATCGCCGTCCAAACAGGCTCAATCTCCTCATAGGCGCTGAGTGCACCACCGGGCATCAGGGACGGCCCGAATCGCGCCCCCTCCTCGCCGCCCGACACGCCGCTTCCCACGAAGCGGATGCCCTTATCCGCCAACTGCTTTTCACGCCGGATGGTGTCCAGCCAGTGCGCGTTGCCCCCATCAATGATGATGTCACCCTCTTCCAGCAGCGGAATCAGTCCTTCAATCACAGCATCGGTCGGTTTTCCCGCCTTCACCAGAATGATCATCTTGCGTGGCTTGGCGAGGCTCTGGACAAACTCTTCCAGCTTCGCGCAGCCCACCAGCCCACCCGGGGTGGCCGGGTTCTCCGCGACAAACTTCTCCATCGTTTCCGTCGTCCGGTTGTACACCGAAATCTGGAAGCCATGGTCAGCGATATTCAGCGCTAGGTTTTGGCCCATGACGGCCAACCCAATCAGGCCAATGTCGGAATGTTTCTTGCTCATGGTTCTCATTTCTTGCGCTTATCCGGGAGGCGCGTGACGCCTCGCCCTCGCGCGCCCGCTTCACGTCACACATTCACTGGCAGCCAGCAACCCTCCTGGTTGCTCTGACGCGCCAGTTCCAGAATCTTCATTAGCTTCAGCACCTGCTCTGGCTTTACCACCAGTGCTTCTGTTCCACGGATGGCGCCGGCTACGTTGCGGTAGAAGCCCCGGTAATCCCCTACCTTGGTCTCCACCTTGCCCCGTACGGTCAGGCCGTTCACTTCCGTATGTAGAAGGCCCCAATCTTGCTCTGCGTCCACACCAAGTTGCGGGTGCCATTGCGGCTGCGTCATGGCCAGCAAGCCCGCTTCCTGCGGGTCCATCCCATACTTCACAAACGCGCCCAGGTTTCCCAGTACACGGAAGCGCGGCGGCTTTTCCCTCACCAGGGTGCCGCACCGCAAATGTGCCTTCATCTGCCCGTAATCGAGAGTCACTTCAAAGTGATCGTCAATCCGGCTGCCCACCCGCTGGGTGCGCAGGTCTGCCCACAGCCGCTGCGGCAGTCCAAACAGGAAGATCGCCTGGTCAATCAAGTGGCTTCCCAGGTCAAACAGCATGCCCGTACCCGGCCCTGGTTCTTCCTTCCACGAGCCCGGCTTCAGTTGCGGCTTATAGCGGTCAAAATGCGAGTTGAACTCATGAACCTCGCCCAGCAAGCCTTGGCGCACCACTTCCGATACTGTCAAATAGTCGCCATCCCAGCGCCGGTTGTGGAACACCGAAAACACCTTGCCACTGGCCCGCGCCACCCGTACCAGTTCCTCCGCCTCGGCTGCGGTCTCGCACATCGGTTTATCCACCACCACGTGCTTACCGGCCTCCAGGGCCTGCTTTGCCAACGGGAAATGGGTGGCGTTTGGCGTGGTAATCACCACAAGCTCCACCGTATCGTCGTCCAGTAACTCTTCCACTGACCGTGCAATTTGCACATCCGGGTAAGCCACCAGCGCGGTATCGCTATTCCGCTGCACGATATGCGTAAGTGCAATCTCCGGCAGGGCCGCCAAGTACGGTGCATGAAACACGCGACCGCCAAATCCAAAGCCCACCAATCCGGCGCGAACGGCTTCCATGGATTCTTGATGACGGTTCATACGACCCCTTATGCGTCGGCCCCTGGGTATGATCACCCGCAGAGCCCCAACCTCTTGATTGTTCCAGCCTAACGGGCGAAAGCGCAAGAATCCTTCGACGTCACGCCGCATACAAATCGCAAAAGAGTGCCGGCCCCCCGCCAGCAGAGGCGCTACCGAACTACCCGCATTTCGCCCAGGGGCCAGTAAGCAAACACGGCCTTACCGTAGATGTACTGCCGCGGTACCGGTCCCCAACTCCGGCTGTCGTTGGACGAGTTCCGGTGGTCGCCCATCACGAAGTACTCCTCCGCCAACAGTTCCACCTCCGGCATCTCCACCTCGTCCCGGAAGGCAGCAGGCACGTAGGGTTCTTCTACCACCTTGCCATTGCGGATTACCTTCCCGTGCTGGATTGCAACACGGTCTCCTGGTACCCCAATCACCCGCTTGATGTAGGAAATGCGTTGGTCGCGCGGAAACCAGAAAACCACGACGTCGCCCCGGTGGATATCACTAATGCCAGCCTGAAAGAAGAACTTGTCCACGAAGATCCGCTGCTGGTCCCCAATGGAAGGCATCATGCTGGTGCCTTCCACTTTTACCGGCTGAAAGAGGAACACCACAATCAGAATCGCAATCAAGACAGACAGACCCAGGTCTCGGGCCACTGCCACCGCCATGCCCCGCACGCGCCGTACGGCGCTTTGCTCAATGGGTGCACCACTCACACTGGGTGGACTGGACGAATCCGAGGGCATGGCATGTTCATTCTCTGTCATCATGAGGCATAGCGGCCCCTCGCCGCGCATACCCGTCCATGATACTATCGGCGCACCCCAGTTTGGATTTGCATGCCGCGCTTATCATTCCGGCACTGAATGAGGCGGATAGTCTACCCCAACTCTTGCGCTCCCTGCCGCCCTCACTGTTCCAGTTGGTAATCGTCGCCGACAACGGCTCCACCGACGGGACCCGCGAAGTCGCCCGCCGTGGTGGAGCCATGGTCGTCTTCCAGCGCCAGCGCGGCTACGGCAACGCCTGCCTGGCCGCCATCCAGGCGCTTCCCCCGGAGATCGATACCATCGTCTTCATGCAGGCCGATTGCAGTGAGAATCCCATCGACGCGCATCGCCTCCTGCTCCCCATCGCCCGCAACCAAGCCGATCTCGTCATCGGTTCACGTGTTCTAGGGAATCCCGATGAGGGCGCGCTCGAACCCCACCAAGCCCTTGGAAACCGCATTGCCACCTCCATGATCCGCTGGATTTTCGGCCATGCCTATTCAGACCTCGGCCCCTTCCGCGCCATTCGCCGTGACGCCCTTGACCGCCTTCAGATGCGCGACCGCACCTATGGCTGGACCGTCGAGATGCAGGTGAAGGCCCTCCAGCACCGCCTGCGCATCTCGGAGGTTCCGGTCAGCTACCACCGCCGCATCGGCGTCAGCAAGATTTCCGGCAATTGGAAGGCCAGCCTCCGCGCGGGGTGGAAGATCATCACCACCATCCTGTTACTGTGGATCAGGCAGCCAAAGCACTTGTAACCATCCACTTCAGTTTCCCCGCGCAAGGCATTCCACGGTTTGCACGGAAACACTTCGCCACCTCATCGCGCCATACTAGTCAACAGAAGCACTTGTCCTTTCCGCCAAGAGAGCCTGAACGCCATGTCTGTTGTCTGTCGTCCTTTACCTGCTTTCCTGCTCGCGCTAGCAATCCAGCTGGTGCTCGTTTTCAGCGCCTCCGCCCAGGGATTGCGCGCCGGGTCAGCACGCCGCGTCATCACCCCGGATCTCACTCTCCATGCCCCGGTTTATCTTGCTGGTTTCGCCAACAACCGGATCGCAACTGAGGTCCACGATCCCCTCTACGTGCGATGCCTGGCGATTCAGGCACAGGCTCAGCCCACGGTTCTGTGCTCCGCGGATGTCATTGGCCTTTTCTACGACGACGTCCTCGAAATCCGTCAACTTGCCCGGACCCGGACAGAGATGCCCGCGCTTGACCTGATCGTCGCCGTCACCCACAACCACGAGGGTCCCGACACGATGGGTCTGTGGGGTCCCCAGATGGGCGTTACCGGGCTCAACCCCGCCTACATGGAGTTCCTGCGCGCCCAGATTGCCGAAACCGCGTTCGAGGCCGTAGGCCGTCTAAGGCCAGCCAGCGCCGCTATCGGCAACGCCAGTGACCAGATCCTCACCGCCACTTACGACGACACTCGTCCCCCCGTAGTCCACGACGATGTCGTCACGGTGCTCCGTCTCAGCGCCCCCGATGGCGAAATGCTAGGGGTGCTCGTCAACTGGAACAGCCATCCGGAGGCCCTTGGTTCCAAGAACACCAGCATCACGGCTGACTTCCTGGCTAGCTTCTATCGCAAACTTGATCAGCCGGACGCCTCCGTCGTCTTCCTCAACGGCGCACTGGGCGGTATGCAGTCGCCACTAGGTGGCAGCATTCCTGATCCGTCCACCCGCGAGACCCTTCGCGAGCCCACCTTCCGCTTTGCTGAAGTCCTGGGCGAGCGCCTAGCCATGGTGGCCCAGCAGGCCATCACTCGCGCCCGTACGGTCAATGTGACTGCGATTGAGTACCGTGAGCAGCTTGCCCGTATCCCCGTGGCCAACAAGAATTTCGTCGCCGCCGCGCAGGCCGGTGTTTTCGGCAACCGCAAGCGCTTCGCTGACCTCCGCAACCTCGAAACTCCTGTGGGATTTCTGCGCCTTCGCTCCCAGGACCAGCCCGTCCTCGACGTCGCCATGATTCCCGGCGAGGCGTATCCAGAGCTTAGCGTCGGCGGCATTGACCTCATGCCCGGCGCTGATTTCCCCACCGCTCGCCGCGAAAAGCCCTACCGCGAAATGATGAAGGCTCCTCACCAGATGGTGGTTGGGTTGGCCAATGACGAAATCGGCTATATCATCCCCAAGCTGGAATGGGACGAGAAGGCCCCGTACCTCCAGAACGCTGAGCGCCCCTGGTATGGCGAGGTGAATTCCCCGGGTCCGGAAACCGCCCCTCGAATCGCGGAGATCCTCGAACGGCTAATTGCCGAAACGCCCTGAACTACCGCAGCCATTCGCCTTCGCCTGGGACAACCGTCGTTTCCCAGCACCAGACATCCACGAAAACCAATACGGCGTGGCTATGTTTTGCCGCTCCTTAGGGCGAACATCCCCGTACCCTTGTTACTTCAGTGCTTTCCAGCTTCTAATTCTGTTTCCAATTTCGCCGATATAGCTTCTCATGAGCAGTAGCGACGGTGGTTCGCGCGACTTCTACCGGACACTGGTGGACAGTGTTAGCGATGGCGTCTACTTTGTGGATGCAGACCGGCGCATCAGTTATTGGAACCCCGCCGCGGAACGCATTTCAGGCTATTCCGCCCAGGAAATGCTGGGCCACCGGTGCCCGGAAGGCCGCCTGCTCCACTGTGATGCAACTGGAAAGGTGCTTTGTCACGACGGATGCCCTTTGCAGGCCGTTATCCAAGGTAACCAGCCTGAAACCTGCCAGGTCTTCATGCGCTGCAAGAACGGCGCACGCATTCCGGTGGTCGTCAGCGCTGCCCCGGTCCTCAATGATGAGGGAATCGTAGTGGGCGTCGCCGAGGTCTTCCGGGACAACAGCGCAAACGTCAATGCGCTCCACGAGGCAATGGAGGCAACCGGAGATGCTTACCTCGACCCCCTCACCAATATTGGCAACCGCCGCTTCGCGGAACTCCGGTTGGGCCAGATACTTCCATTTGCCCGAAGCCCCAAGCGTCCTGGAGCCTTGCTGTTCCTGGATGTCGATCACTTCAAGCAGGTGAATGATACCTACGGCCATCTCGTTGGTGACCTTATCCTGAAGGCAGTGTCCCAAACTCTCTGCCGCACCCTCCGCTCCGTAGACTTGGTTTGCCGGTGGGGTGGCGAGGAGTTCCTTGTTTACCTCGCCAACGTGAGCGTCTCTGAGATGCTGGAAATTGCGGAACGCTGCCGCGTGCTAGTAGCGAATTCCACCTGCACGACATCGCATGGGCAAATTTCCGTTACTTGCTCGATCGGCGCCACGCTGCTCAACGACGATGACACGCTGGAGACCCTGATCCACCGTGCGGATAGCGCCATGTATCAGGCCAAACGCGCTGGCCGCGACCGTGTCTGCGTGAACCGGCCCGAAGACCCTGCGATCGCAAACCTCATGACCGCGAAAAAGCGCCAGAACGGCCGCGCGCCAAATCACTAGCGGCCTGTCGCTTCCCTCTCGCCTTCGTGTGCGATTCCTTGCGGCGCGGTGAATCCCTGTCCACCGATGTTAACGTGGGAAAGGAAGGTGGCGATTCCTGCGCATGATTACTCCGGAACAACTCCGCATTACTGAGCTTGGCGTTCGCGAGATTCCCTCGCCCATCGAACTCTCCAAGGCCAAGGGCGATGGCATCGCTGACTACGTGCATGACAGCGCCCATGTCCTGGCTCACATCGAGTTCGACGAGGGCCAGGATCTCTCTCCCGATCTCTACTTCGAGAAGGCCGGACCCCGCGAGTTCTTACACTTCCGCCCCCAGTACTGCCGGGCCGCCATCGTCACATGTGGCGGGCTAAGCCCCGGTATCAACAACGTCATCCGCTCCGTCCATAACGAGCTCTACTACCATTACGGGGTGAAGGACATCCTCGGCATCCGCAACGGCTATCAGGGACTCAATCCGCAGTTCGGGCTGGAGCCGCTGGAGCTTGATCCGGAACTGGTCTCCAATATCCACAAGTTGGGCGGCACCATCCTCAGCAGTTCCCGTGGCCCGCAGGACCCCACCGTCATGGTGAACTACCTCTGCTCACTGGGCATCAACATGCTGTTCTGCGTGGGGGGAGACGGCACTCAGCGCGGCGCACACGCCATCGCCCAGGAAGCCTTGCGCCAGAAGGCCCCCCTTGCCGTCGTGGGCATCCCAAAAACCATCGACAACGATATCCACTTCGTGCAGCGTTCCTTCGGCTACGCCACCGCCCTCGAGAAGGCCCGTGAGGTTCTGGATGGCGCACACGTTGAGGCCAAAGGTGCTCCCAATGGACTCGCCATCGTCAAGCTAATGGGACGGCATGCCGGCTTCATCGCGGCCGGCGCCACCATCGCCAGCCAGGAGGTCAACTGTACACTCATCCCCGAAATCAGCTTTAAGCTCGATGGCGGCGACGGGCTGCTGGCTTTCCTCCGCAACCGGATCCTGCGTAAGAAGCACGCCGTTCTCGTCGTTGCTGAAGGAGCGGGCCAGCACCTCTTCCAGCAGGACACCAGCAGCCAGGACGCCTCTGGCAACGCCAGATTCCGGGACATCGGCGCGTACCTCCGCGATCAAATCAGCGACTACTTCGAAGCTGAAGGCATTCCCATTGCCATCAAGTACTTTGACCCGTCCTATATCATTCGAAGCGTCCCCGCAAATTCCGCCGATGCCATCCTGTGTGACCAGATGGCACGGATGGCCGTCCATGCCGCTGTCGCCGGTAAGACGGATCTCCTCATCGGCTACATCCACAACTACTTCGTGCACGTGCCCATCGCCCTGGCCGTTCACAGCAAGAAATACCTAAACCCTGAGGGGGATTTATGGATGGCGGTGGTCGCCAGCACAGGCCAGCCTGAGCGCCTTGGCGGTATTGTCCCCGCCAAGGTAATCTCCACCGCCCAGGAGGACGAAGCCAAAGTCGCCGGTAGCGAGTTCTAGCTCGCGGGGTTCTTCAAGCTTCCAACGCAACGCATTCAAGGCCGTTCCACAAGGAACGCGCCGGGACAAGCCTGCAGGCGCACTGTACTGCAGGCGCACTGTACTGCAGGCGCACTGTACTGCAGGCGCACTGTACTGCAGGCGCACTGTACTGCAGTCGCACTGTTGTGCAGTCGCACTGTTGTGCACTTCCATCAATCGGAACGCCGCTGCGGCGCAGCTTTCACGTGTTGCTAAGGCACGCTTGTTCGGTGCAAACTGCGCAGGGCCTCAACTGCTCAGGGCGTCTGCCCCTTTCCCGGCGTCCCTTGATACAATCGCGGCATCCTGAATTGTCCGGAGGCCGTCCATGCGTATCGCCGCCCTGGCTATCGCCGTCGCATTTGCTGTTGTCACCCTGCCTGCGCAGTCCCAACCCTTTGACGGACTCGATACAGGGCTCCACAACCTCTACCGCCTGTCCAATGCTGAAACCCGCTCCATCAGCCCGGAGAACTTCACAGGAGAAAAGGGCCGGGGCGGCATGGCCACCGAAGGTACCGGAAAGGTTCCCTCGCGAAACCTCGGCCAAGGCTGGAAGGTGAGCCCCAGCATCCAGATCAAGGCCGGAGAAACCTTCACTCTGGCCGACATCACCGGGCCAGGCTCAATCCAGCACTTCTGGATGACCCCCACCGGCAACTGGCGCTGCTCCATCCTACGCATCTATTGGGACGACGAGACTGAGCCGTCAGTCGAGGTTCCAGTTGGCGACTTCTTCGGCATGGGCTGGGGCCAGTATGCCCACCTGAACTCGCTCCCTGTGACCGTCAACCCAGGCAGCGCGTTCAACTCCTACTGGCAGATGCCCTTCCGCAAGAAGGCGCGCATCACCATGCAGAACATCGATGAAAAGGATATGGTCCTCTACTACCAGATTGACTACACCCTCACCCCCGTCCCCGCCGATGCTGCCTATTTCCACGCTCAATTCCGCCGCGTCAATCCGTTGCCCTTCAAACAGGTCTACACCCTGGTAGACGGCATCCGCGGCCAGGGACAATATGTGGGAACCTACATGGCTTGGGGAGTGAACAACCGTGGCTGGTGGGGCGAAGGCGAAATCAAGTTCTTCATGGACGGCGATACTGACTTCGCCACCATCGTTGGCACCGGTACGGAGGACTACTTCTGCGGCTCGTACAATTTTGAGAACCGCGTCACCCGCCAGTACCAGGAATTCACCACCGCCTACGCTGGCCTCCACCAGGTAATCCGTCCCGACGGCGTCTACGCCTCCCAACAGCGCTTCGGTATGTACCGCTGGCACATCGTCGACCCAGTCCGCTTCAAGCAAGACCTGAAAGTTACCATTCAGGCTCTGGGCTGGAAAGCCAACTCAACCCGCGAATACCTCCCTCTCCAGGACGATATTGCCTCAGTAGTCTACTGGTATCAGTCCGAGCCCCACACCAAGTTCCCACCTCTGCCTCCCCGCGAGCAACTGGAGGTGAACTAGGCTGGCTTTCCACCCAGCGCGGCTTATCCGGTCGTGATGCCGCCAAATCCTCGTTTGCGAGTCGAGTGCTCTCCCTCGCCTTCGGTTGGGTGACCGCCTGCTTCATATTGGAGCGCCACCCTGCAATGCAACCTCTGCGTGTCCGGCCCCTTATCTGGTCATCATCGGCACATCCACCCAAAACAGCTGGCCGACACACCACCCTCCTTAGCTGCGTGAACAGGGCTAGACATGGGATGCTAGGTAGGCGAACGATGAACAATGCGAACGAAACGCTAGATCGGGGTGCTATCCGCGTTACCCGGCCGGGTTTTTGGAAACGCAGCCGTACCCGGTTGGCGCAATGGCTGCGACTGGATCTCACACACTCCCAGATCCGCTATGGCCGGGTTCTGCAGGAGGTAGTTCGTCCCGGCATCGTCTGGCTGGATGTCGGCTGTGGCCGCCAGATTCTGCCGGACTGGGCGATGCCCCTTGTCCAGCAACGGCTTCTGGCCAACCAGACTCGCCTCTTCGTGGGCATCGATGTCGATGCCGCGATGCATCAACATCCCCTTGTCGACCACAAGGTGACCGGCCTCGGTGGAACCTTCCCGTTTGCCGATTGCAATTTCGACCTCATCACCGCAAACATGGTTGTCGAGCACATCCCTGATGCCGACACCTTCCTCTCGGATGTCCACCGGATCCTGAAGCCAGGCGGATGCTTTGTGTTTCACACGCCAAACTTCAGGAATTACCTGGTTTTTATTGCCTCACTAGTGCCAGATTTCCTTAAGGTGAGAATCATCTGGATTCTTGAGCGGCGTCAAGCCGAAGATGTTTTCCCAACCTACTATCGGTTGAATACCCGGCGCCAGATTGAAGAGGCAGCTTCCCGCTGCGGCCTTTCAGTGGATTTTGTCCGCGTCGTCAACTCGAGCGGAACGTTTGTCCTTCTGGGACCGGTAGCTTGGCTTGAATGTTTCTGGATGAAGTTCCTGGAAGCAATCAGTAGAGGTCAGTGGAACTCAAACCTGATCTGCTCCCTTCGACGCGGCACCGAAGGCTAGTTATCCCAGACTTTCAGCCTAGGTGCTGTTACGTCTGTTGTATGCATTGTTCGCGCTCCCCACATAACCTCCAGGTTGCATTCGAACAAGATGTGCAGCCAACCCCAGTCGGAGTCGTTCCGCTTGGCGGCCTGTTGTGAGTCCTGCTTTGTGACGATATCGGAACTCTCTGTGGGTGTCAGCTCAATCTGCAACCACTTAGCCGGTAATGCGCCCGTGCGTTCCAGCCGAACTGGACGAGGATGAGATGGGTGCCTGGCGGGAACCAGAGAGGGGAATCCTTTCGTTGCCAGATGGTGACGCTTGCTTCACTCCACTTCAAGTAGTTCGGGTAGGAAGTTCATGGACAGTAACGTGCGACCTACTCCGCAAGGGTGCTAGCGAATCGTACACTTTGGCGCTCAGACAGAATCCTGGGTCCGATGGGCTTTGTGACCGCCGGGGCTCGTGAGCGTTCCAAAGTGGATGGTAATGATCGGCGAGAATCAGGAACGAAACTGAAGTACCTTGACGAAGAGTTCGCTTGACCTTTACACCGACGTCACAAGAACCCTCGTTTGGCCGATCTCTTCCTGCAAATGCAGGTGCGAAAGTGGGAACATTTCCTGGTCAGACTGTTCCGAATCCCTCAAAATCGACAAAACTGAGTGCAAAAAGCGTTCTAGTACGTATTGGACTTATGGTACTTTCGTTGCTTTTGTGTCATAACTAGGATATTGGCACGATTCAGTTAAGCGCCAATCGAAGGCGAACGGCCTCGGATGCACTGAGAGCTTCTCGCGACTGACTTCCAAGGATCAATAAGATGCGAACGCGACGGTCCTTTTTCACTATTCTCTGCTCGATTCTTGCACTCTCACTCCTCTGTGTCTCTACGTCGAATGCCCAACAAGTGCAACGGTTAGCCGTGCCCTTGGAAAACGGCCAGCAGGAAACCGAAGCCAAGTGGGCACCTCTGGTGAAGTATCTAAGTTCCGAGGTAGATGGAGCCTCATTCCAGCTGCACCCGGTAGCGTCTAACGAACTATCAAAAACGTTGCGGCGCGGGGAGGCGGAGTTTGCCGTGGTGCCCGCGGTGAAGGTGCCGCGACTGCTAAAGGACGCCCCGGTGTCGGTGCTTGCCTCGGCTACCATCGCAGGACTGGGCAACGACCGTGTGTCTGCCGTTGCGGGGTCTATTCTCGTGCTGAAGGACCGCATGGATCTACAGTCGATGGGATCGCTCAAGCAGAAGCGCGTCATTGCGCTAGGCGGCGATTCGCTGCCAGGCTGGGTGGGTCCCTTAGGAGTGATGCGCGCTGCCGGAGTTGACCCTGACAGGGATTTCGCTGACCTCCGTTTTGCCACAGAAAGCAGAACCGTTCTTGATGCGCTGAGTGCCGGCATGATTGATGCCGCCATCCTTAGTAACGCTACGCTTCTTGAGGCGGTCCGCGCCGGGACGGTAAAGCCTGGGCAGTACCGCGTTCTTACAGCGAAGGGTGATGAGGCACTCGATGAAAGCCTGCTGAGAGGAACCACGGATCCCCTACCGCTGGATGCCTTCCTGCGCACCAGCGAAACGCCTGATGGCATTGCCCGTAATGTGGCGCTGGCCCTCCTCCGCTTGGATGCCAAGCATCCCGCGGCGGCACATTTCGGATGGACCTTACCGGCGAACTACACCACCGTACACACGGCTCTTTGGGCTGCGGGAGAACCCTGGAACGCTGAGCTTGCGCCGGAAGTAGTGCCAAGCGTCTTTAGCCAGTGGCCTTTCTTCTCCAGCCTCCTTGTGGCGCTGATTGCCAGCCTCGCTGCTTTCCGGTTGTACACCGTGATGCGCCGCAACATGCACGCGGCTAAGCAGACGGTAGACGCCGCGCAGAAGGATTTGGTAGCCACCCAACAAGCACTTACCCGCGCTGGACAGATGCGCGCAAGCCTTCTTGCCAATTTCCGCCAGGACTTTCGCACTCCGCTTACCGCCGTGCTTGAGATCTCCCGCCTGCTGCGCACCACGTCCCTCAGCAGTGCGCAGGTGGAGTATGTGAACGCGATTCGCGAGACGACGCATAACCTGATGAGTAGCATCGGTAACGTAACGGACTTCGCCAGTCTGGAAGCAGGCGCGCTGCAGATGGAAGCCCGTGACTTTGACTTGATGGACGTGATTGACACCTCCCTGCAGAATGTTTACGAGCAAATGGGTGAACACCATGCTGAGCTTTCCGTACAGGTGGATGTGAATGTACCGCGTGCTCTGGTGGGAGACCCCGCCCGGATACGCCAGGTGCTACAGAACCTGCTTCACAATGCCATGAAGTTCACCCATTCCGGTGATGTGCTCCTGCATGTCAGCCGCATACGTGAGGACAAGTCCGCCGTCGCGGTCACCTTCACCGTCATCGATACAGGAATCGGCATCGCCAGAACCCAGCTGAAAAGCATCTTCGAACCCTACGTCATTCAACAGAAGGGAAAGGATGAGGGACGCGGGTTGGGGCTGCCGCTTTGCAAGCTATTGGTGAGCCGCATGGGTGGTGAGATTTCCGCCGAAAGTGACCCGGGCAAGGGTACGCAGATATCTTTCTCGTTGCTGCTGAAGAAACAGACTCATATGCTGGCCCTGCGGGATGACGATGTCAGCCGGATTCAGGGCAGCAGGGTGCTGCTGATCGGCGGCAGCGAAATCAGCCGCCGGATCCAGAAATACTACTTGCAATCTTGGGGCGCCCAGGTGGTCTACTCGTCACGCTTTGAAGACGCCATCGATGTCATGAAGGCAGAAGCCGCCAAGTCCTCGCGTTTCGATGTGGTGCTGTCACCCGCATTCGTGGGGGAGCGAAACGCCGTGGAACTGGTTGCCACAGTGCGTGACCATCCGGAGTTCGACGGCATCCCCTTCGTGGTGATCGCCTCCCGTCAGGAATGTGAAGCCCTGCCGCAACTGGAGCAGTTGGCGGGGGTTCTGATTCTACCGCGACCGGTACGCCGTGGTGACCTGGTGATAAATCTCACCGAAGCCCTGCGTATGGAAGTGCCAGACCGTTTGTGGAAAGATCCGTCGGACTATGACGCCGAAGAAATCCACAAGCTCGACTTTGAGTTCACGGATTCCAACATCCGGCGTGGCTTGGTGCTGGTTGCGGATTCCAACACCATTCATCAGCGCGCCGTCAGCCTGGTGCTTGAGAGGATGGGTTACGAAGTGGAATCAACCAGCGCGGGCGCTGATGCCCTAGGCCTGCTGAAGCGCCGCCGTTTCGACATGGTGTTCATGGATACCAAGCTGCATGGCATCGACGGCTTCACCGTCGTAAGTGACCTGCGCGACCACGAGAACAAGTCGCAGAGGACACCCATCGTGGGCATGCTGCCCAGCATCAAGGACGGCGAGCGTGAGCATTGTCTGCTTGCCGGAATGGATGACTGCATTCTGAAGCCGTTGGAAATGGAAACCATCATCCGCACCATGCGCCGCTGGACGCGAAAGGCGCAGAAGCCTGTTGTCCGCGAAGAGGCGAATATGCGGAGAGAGATGTCGGCGTAAGTGATCGCCGTCAGCCAACACGAACTTCTGGGGAATCCCGCGAGGGGTGCGTGCAGCAAGCGGTTTGCTAGCTGCACTTGATTACGTGAGCAAGAGAGCGTTTGGGCGCGGCTGCTTTTCGAAGAACCGCGCCCTCTTTTTTTGCTTTTTGCCGCCGATCGCACGCCCCACCTGCGATAGCATAGTGCGCTATAGCCACTTCGGAGGAGCTTTCCCTTGAACCCTGGAGCCACACCGCGCTTTTCCATTGCACGCCGCCGTTTCCTGCATAGCTTGCCCGGCCTTCTTGCGCTGAATGCCCTGGGACAGGACGGCCCGGATATCGTCAACCAGAAGCCCAAACGCGTAGGCCTTATCGGCGCCGGCTGGTATGGCAAGAGCGACCTCTGGCGCCTTGTGCAGGTGGCACCTATTGACATCGTTTCTCTATGTGATCCCGACAAGCGCATGCTGGCCGGTGCGGCGAAACTGGCCGCGGAACGCCAGCGCTCCGGCAAAACGCCGCGCACCTATACGGACTACCGGGAGATGCTTCGCGAGAAGGACCTCGACATCGTGCTGATCGGCAGCCCTGATCATTGGCACGCCTTGCAGGCGATTGCTGCCATGGAGGCGGGCGCGGATGTCTACCTGCAAAAACCCATCAGCGTGGACGTCATGGAGGGCGAGGCGATTCTTTCGGTGGCTCGCAAGCTGAATCGGGTAGTGCAGATCGGTACCCAACGCAAAAGCACACCCCACCTGATTGACGCCAAGAAGCAGGTGGTGGACGCTGGATTGCTGGGACAGATTGGCCACGTGGACATGTGCTGTTACTTCCACATGCGCGCCAACGGCAACCCGCCCGTGGAGGCTGTGCCGGATTGGTTGGACTACGACATGTGGACCGGCCCTGCCCCGCTACGTCCCTATGACGGCCTGCCGCATACCCGCTGGTGGCGTACTTTCATGGAATACGGCAACGGCATTATGGGCGACATGTGTGTGCACATGTTCGACACCGTGCGCTGGATGCTGCAGCTTGGCTGGCCGCGTCGCGTTCAATCGGCCGGCGGCGTTTACGTGCAGAAGCAAGGCAAAAGCAACATTGCCGACACGCAATCGGCCACATTTGAATATCCGGATTTCCACTGTAACTGGCAGCATCGTAGTTGGGGCGTTCCCCCAGATCCTGATTATCCCTGGGCCCTATTTCTGCACGGAGAAAAGGGCGTGCTAAAGGCCAGCACCATGCGTGCTGATTTCGTGCCGCACGACAAGGCTCAGAAGACTCTGCACTTCGATTGCTTTTTTGAGCGGCAAAAGTTTCCGGAAGACCTTACCG
Source organism: Bryobacteraceae bacterium (assembly GCA_036821995.1). Lineage (GTDB taxonomy): Bacteria > Acidobacteriota > Terriglobia > Bryobacterales > Bryobacteraceae > JACTMJ01. The sequence continues at coordinate 44,008 of DAISIM010000014.1, read as the reverse complement.
AGGAGCGCATTGAGCTGAACGCCGCTCCGGCCACACGCCTTCACATGTTGGATTTCCTAGGTGCCATCGCGCGGCGCAGCCGTCCCATTGCGGACATTGAAGATGGTCACATCTCAACCTCCAGTTGCATTCTGGCGAATCTTTCCATGCAACTGCAAACACCCTTGGCCTATGACCCTCGCCAGCGAGTGGTAACAGGCAACCGGCGCGCTACTGAGTTGCTGCAACGCCCTTACCGGAAGCCCTGGAAGCGTCCGCAGTTGGCGTAGCTGGCTGTTCCTTCCCATGATGATGCCAAACGGCGGCTGCCCGTTCCCAGGGCGGCTCCACTGTGAACGGTTGCATTGCGCTTGAATGCTGAATAGGATCATAGGGTTATGTCAGGCACCACTACTTCATCCAGCTCGGTCATTTCGCGCCGCGGATTCTTGTACAACGCATTCGGTGTTTCCGCAGCCTCGGCTGTTGCCTCTACCATCCCTGCTCAGGCGCAGCAATCCCGAGACCGCCGCCCCAACATCCTGCTGATTCTTGTTGACGACTGGGGCTGGACCGATATGGGTGCCTACGGCAGCACCTTCTACCAGACACCTCACCTGGACAAACTTGCCCGCGACGGCGTCCGCTTCACCAACGGCTATGCATCCTGTCCGGTCTGCTCGCCCACCCGCGCCGCGGTAATGACCGGCAAAGCGCCTCCCCGGGTAAACATCACTGATTGGATTCCAGGGCGCCGCAAACACGAGTTCTCGCCCATCGTAACGCCCGAAGACAGTGACCACCTGGCACTGGAGGAAGTCACCATTGCGGAGATGCTGAAGCCGCTTGGCTATGCCACTGCCCACGTTGGCAAGTGGCACCTGGGTGGCGAAGGCTTTGAGCCCACCATGCAGGGTTTTGACGTGAACATCGCAGGCACCGACAAGGGATCCCCTCCCGGGTATTTTGCCCCCTACCGCAGCCCGCTTCCCGGCGTTGAGAACTCGCCCCCCGGTGAGTTCCTCACACGCCGCCTTTGCGACGAAGCAGAGAAGTACATGGACGCCAACAAAGACCGTCCATTCTTCATGTACTACGCCCTCTTCGCCGTACACACCCCCTTGCAGGGGGAGGCCGATGTGATCGCCAAGTACGCCAAGAAAGCCAACTTCCTTGAGTACCAGCGCAACCCCGTCTACGCTTCCATGGTGGAGAGCCTTGACGATAGCGTGGGCCGTCTTCGGGCCAAGCTGGCAATGCTGGGTTTGGAGAAGGACACCATCATCCTGGTGACCTCAGACAATGGGGGCTTGATCTATGAGGGCAAAAGCCAGGTACCCACCACCTACAACCGGCCGCTGAGGGCGGGGAAGGGCCATCTTTACGAAGGTGGTGTGCGCGTACCCTTCTTGATTTACGATCCGCAGGCAAAGCCCCGCGTTGACGATACTCCCGTCATCAGCACTGACCTCATGCCCACCATCGCCTCCTATACTGGTGCTACGCCTCCGGCGGGGATTGATGGAGTATCCCTTCAGGCCCTCGTGCGTGACAACCGGCGCACTGCCGGTCGTGATCTCTGCTGGCACTATCCCCACTACTCCAACCAAGGCGGCTTCCCTGGTGCCGCCATCCGCTCAGGTGACTGGAAGCTGGTGGAGAACTACGAGTCCGGTGCCGTTGAGTTGTACAACCTGCGTCTCGACTTGAGCGAGGAAGACAACGTCGCCCGTGCGAATCCTGGCAAGGTGAGAGAGCTGCAAGCCAAGCTTGCACGCTGGCGCAAGGATGTGGGCGCCAAGATGCCCACCCGCAATCCAAACTATGACCCCAGCAAGGCAGACCTGGAACTCACCGGCTCTCGACGCGAAAGCCAGTAGACCTTCTGGTGTGAACGTACCTGCCCAGGTGATTCCGAAAGGCCTGGTTCGGCCAGCCATGGCTGCGTCCGTTGCACCCGGCTTGCCCGGTCTGATAGATAATGGACTCGTAATGCGTATCCTTCTCTGTTTCCTCTTCCTTACCCTTCTGGCCGCCACCCTTGGCGCGCAGGAGGTCAAGCAGCTCTTCGATGGCAAGAGCCTGGACGGCTGGCGTCAGGTGGGCTACGACAAGTTCGTTGTCGAAGATGGCATGCTGAAGACCACCGGTGGCATGGGACTGCTGTTCTACGACCGCGAGGCCTTTGGTGATTGCACCCTCAAGGTAGTGTTCAAAACCGCTGGTGGCCGCGCCAACTCGGGCGTTGTCATCCGCATGCCGGAGCAGCCCTCCGATGCGTGGTACGGCGTGCATAACGGCTATGAAGTGCAGATTGACGCTGGTGGCGACGAGTGGCATCGCACGGGCGCCATTTATTCGCTCAGCCGCGCAATGAAGGAGAACCAGAAGCCAGCTGGCGAATGGAACACTCTGGAGATTGGCTTGCGTGGCAAAAAGACGGTCATCCACCTGAACGGCGAACTGGTGAACGAGTACGTTGAGGGCCAGCAAGTGCCTCCGCGCAAGGTGTGGTACGAACCCGTTCGGGGCGCACGGCCTGACGTGGGTTACATTGGCCTCCAGAACCACGACGAGGCGTCCACAGTCTACTTCAGGGAGATCAGCGTCTCCAAGTAGTCCTGGAACACTTAAGCGTGGCTGATGTCAGCCTTCGCTGTCACACCGCCGGCAGTTCACAGGGCAGCGTGTAGGCACACCGGGCGTTGGCTCCAAGCAGTTGCTCGCGCAGTGCCTGATCTCGCGGACCGATGGCCTGTGTAAATCGCGCCAGGCATTCCTTCCAGGCATGGTGAGGAAGGCAGTAGGGCCAACCGCTGCCAAACAGCAACCGCTCGGGCCCCAGGGTATCCAGCAGAAACTGGAATAGCGCGGCCAACTGCGACACCGGCCATGCGCGGGTGGGTGACCGATAGAGCCCGCCCACCTTGACATACACTCGCGGCCAGGCCGCCAGCACCCGCATTGCCTCCATCCATTGTCCAAGCGGGGCATTCCCGGCGGGTGCGCCAGCAAGGTCACACAGAATCAGCGCGCCATGCGTCGCCTCCGCGATGGAAGGGAGGGCTTCCCACTGGATTTGCTCAGTCATCGGCTGCAATTCCAGCGGAAGCCGCTGCGCATTCGTCCATGCGAGTGCGTCCTGCCATGTGGGCGACGCCTGCCCCGCAGCGGCGTTTCCACCGTCTCTCGCGGGCATAGCCGCCCAGACGCCGCGGAGCTTCCCCGCCTGCTGAAGAGAAGCTACGGGAGCGCTTTCCGGCAGGCTGACACTCCATCCGGCCACCACACCCCACAGCCAGGAATGTGCTTTCACCCACGCCGCCGCCTGGGCGCGCTCTGCTTCGCTGCTACCCGCGGTCACCAAAACGGCTGCGTCAAAACGGCTTCGTTCCAGAATGGCCCTCAGGTGCTCTGGCAGATACGTGCGGTCCTCGCCTGGAAAGCCAACGTGCTGGCGAGCACCATCTGGTATGGAATCCCACAGACATACGTGGGAATCGATGCGCGCGCTGGCGGGAAGCCGCTCGAGTACCGGTTCAGGCTCGTTCATCGCCCTCTATCCCAATAGCGCGGCAATCGCGTCCGCGTCATGCGGGACCACCGTGGGCCGGTTGCCAAAGGTGCTGGTGAGCCGCTTCCCGTGAGGATCGTCCAAATCGCCTGTGTGGTAGCGATAGATGTAGTCCGGGTCCTTTAGCACGTGCCCTGTCAGGATGCCCACCACCTGTTCGTGTGGCTGGATCACTCCAGCGGCCACCAGCTTGCGGATGCCAGCTAGTGAGGCTGCTGAGGCTGGCTCGCAGCCAATCCCGCAGCGCCCGATGATCGCCTTGGCGTCCGCAATCTCCTGCTCAGTGACGCGCTCCACCACGCCATTCGTGCCGTAAACCTCATGCAGCGCCTTCGGCCACGACACAGGGTCGCCAATCTTGATGGCCGTCGCCAGCGTTTCAGGCTTCCTGTTCGGAACAAACTCACATCCGCCAGACTGGAACAACTCCACGAATGGCGATGAGCCCTCCGCCTGAATCACCGCCAAGCGCGGCGCACGGCGAATCAGGCCCCAATCCAGCATTTCCCGCAACCCCTTGCCGAATGCGGCTGTATTCCCCAGGTTGCCCCCGGGTAGCACCACCCAATCCGGCGGCTGCCAGTCTAACTGGTCCATCATCTCCACCATGATGGTCTTCTGCCCTTCAATCCGAAAAGGGTTGATGGAGTTCAGCAGGTAGATGCCCAGCCTCTCGGACAACTCGCGCACCAGCGCCAGAATCTCATCAAAGTTCGCGTCCACCTGCAGCGTGCGTGCACCATACTCCAGCGCCTGTGCCAGCTTGCCATAGGCAATGTTGCCGTTTGGGATGAAGATGATCGGCTGCAGTCCCCCCGCACTCGCGTACGCAGCCATCGACGCCGAAGTGTTGCCTGTGGAGACGCAGGCTACCCGCGTCATCCCCAGTGCCCGCGCCTGCGCCACTCCGCAGGTCATCCCGTTGTCCTTGAAACTGCCGGTTGGGTTATAGCCCTGATGCTTGAAATGCACCGTGTGTAATCCCGCGAACGCCGCCGCCTGCGGAGCTTCCAGCACCGGCGTGTTTCCCTCGCTGAGCGTCACGACGTGGCGGAAATCAGGCCAGAATGGCAACATTTCGCGGTATCGCCACACTCCGCTGCGGTCCAGCGGATGGTTTGACATCCGGCGCTCCCTCCACAGCCTTTTGAGGTCTGCGGCATCGGGCCGTTCTCCCGTAATCTGGATCTCCAATAGAGACCCCGACAAGGGACTCGTATAGATCACTTCGTTAAGGGGAAACCGCTCCGTTTCCGGATGAGCGATAGCAACCAATTCAGCGGGCATGAACTTTCAGTATAAAGGGGTCGTCGTCTCCCCACTGCCAGGCCGATTGCGATATGCTGCCGCTAACCGCTGCCTGCGGTGAGGAACTGCCCGATGAAGTCCTCGTCTTCGCGCCGCACCTTTGTGCTTTTCTCTGCTGTCAGCTCTGCTGTCCTCGCTCAAGCGCAACAGCCATCACAGCCCAACCGCAACAGCGAGATCCGCCTGGGGTTGATCGGCTGCGGCGCGCGTGGGCGCACCGTCATCATCCCCGCCTACAAGGATGTACCCAATGTCCGCTTCACCGCGGTTTGCGACGTAAACCGTACCTACAGGGAAGACGCCGCGCAACGACTGGGCGGCAAGGGCATCGCAATCTATGCCGACTTCCGGAAGATGCTGGATGATCGCAACGTCGACGCCGTCATCATCGCTACCAATGCCCAATGGCATGTTCTGCCGATGATCCAGGCTTGCCAGGCCGGGAAGGATGTCTTCCTGGAAAAGCCCCTCGGCCAGTCCATCGGGGAAGGACCCTATGCCCTTGCCGCGGCAGAGAAGTACGGCCGCATCGTAGAAGTGGGCACTCAGCAGCGCAGCCAGCAGCACTACCAGCAGGCCGTCGAACTCATCCAAAGCGGCAGGCTGGGTGAGATCTCCGAAGTGCGCGTGTGGGACTACGAAAACTACTTTCCCGGTGTGGGATTTCCCGCGGACACCGCTCCGCCGCAAGATCTGGACTGGGACTTCTACGTTGGCCCCTCCCCGTACCGCAACTACAACCCCAACATGTATTACAAGTATGGCTATGACTGGTATCGCGTCTCAGGCGCGGGCCATCAAGTTGCCTGGGGCGTCCACCATTTCGATGTTGTCCTCTGGGCCATGCAGCAGCATTGGCCCCAGACCGCCTATGCCACCGGCGGCAATTTTGCCTTCGACGACAATCACGAGTACCCCAACACTTTCAGCGGCATAGTCACCTTCGGTCCTGGCCCGGTGGCCAAACACGGCTTCCTGCTGCACTACACCATGCGCACCGGGGGAAAACGCGAGGTCCGCGCCCACGGCAAGTGCTTTATTGGCACGGAAGCTTCCATGATCCTCGACCGCACGGGCTTCTCCATCGTCCGTGAAGTTCCCTCCGGCCAGCGCCTGAGCTCCACTGGCCCCTACGTCAATGCGGAGCAAACCACCCTACCCGCCGATGACCACCGCAAGCACTTCCAGGTCTTTCTGGAAGCCATCCGCAGCCGCAAGCAATCCCAAGCCAGCGTTAAGACGCTGCACCAGGCCACTACCGTTGGTCACCTGATGAACATCTCCTGGGAGGTGGGCCGCGCCGTAAACTGGGACCCGGTAAAGCACCAGATTCCCAATGACGCGGAGGCGAACGCAAGGGTCCTCCGCCCGTACCGGGCGCCATGGACGTTGGCGGTCTAGCCCGTCAGGACGCACCAAATACGGCTGTGGCCAGTGGTGTCCGCAATCGCGGCTTGCCACTGATGAACTCCTGGGCCTCTTCACAACCTGCCGAACTCCTGCAACCAGTTGCCGGTGACCGAGGTCATAATGAAGGCATTGCTATGGACATCATTCGATTACGTTGGCTGCTTTCGTTCTGCCTGCTGCTTGCCATGGCTGCACCCATGATGTGCGCTGGCAGCAAGCACCAGACGTTCTCTGATTTCACTACACCGCTACCCCTGAAACCGGGCGACGTGCTTGTGATTGGCATTGTGGGTGGTTGGGAACGTTGGGACGCGCCACGCATCATCCGTCGCGCCGCGCTCCATGTCCGCAATCAGCAATGGCCAGGCGTCTATGCCGAAACCGTGGAAAACCATGAGATTGGCCTCGCCTGGAAGCTTCTGGAGCGCGCCTTTGATTGGAATGGCAACGGCAAACTGGATGACGACGAACGCGCTGGAGTCCGCCTGATTGTCTATGGCCAAAGCCTGGGTGCTTCCGCGTCAATGCGATTTGCCCACGACCTCAACAAGCGAGATATCCCGGTCCTACTAGTGGCCATGATCGACAGCTATGGCAGCGGTGACCGCATCGTCCCTCCCAATGTGCAGGCCGCGCTGAATATCTATCAGCGCGAACACTTGTTCATCAAGGGTGAGAGCGACATGAAGGCAGCAGATCCGTCGAAAACCAGGATCCTGGGGAACTATCAACGCTACTACCGCTTCAAGGGAGGATGGTTACTGGGCAACATGGACTACGAGGACGAAGCCTGGCATCGGCGCATCTTTCTGGGGTCTCACTTGAAGATCGAGTACGACGAGGAGGTAAACCGTCTGCTGCAACAGACGATCCTGGAGCAGATTCCCGCAGACCGTAAACCGCTCTCGGGACGTTTCTAGTTTCGTGCAACTACAGAACTATCTAAGTGCGTTGAATCTAAAGCCGCAGCCATCCATTTGGTCGCGGCTTGCGTCACATCAGCCTGATTAGGCGATCTGCATTTCGCGCTCTTCCACTACTTCGCGGCAGGGAACGGAGACGTACTCAAAGAGGTAGTTCAGCGTCGTGAAGGCATCGGCGTAGTTGCGCGGGTCAAGGTAGGTAATGAAGTCCTGGGGCATGTGGAAGCAATCGCTCACTTCAGCCTTGTCCCATACCAGACCTTCATCATTACGGGTAAGTGCTAGCAAAAAGGGAACATCCATCCGCTGCTGCACGTGGTCGAACATCTTGTGCGCCTGCAGAAAGGCTTGGGGGTCGTCGGCGGGAACCATCATGATCACGCCGTCCGCCCCCCGTTCCGCCATCGCCCAGTTGATATCCAGCATGTCGAAGTCTTCGGTGTTGCGGCAGGGCAGGCTCCGCAGTTCCACTTCCACATCCTGGCTGAGGAATGCGCCGTATTCCACGCAGTCCGGACCATTGCCTTCGATGATTTCACCGCTGCTGCGGTAATCGATTTCCACCAGCGGAGTCATGGACAGGGTTTCGAGGAACGTGGTCTTTCCAGCGTTATTCGGGCCAACCACCAGGATGTTTACTTTCTGCTTGTCGCTCGTCATTGCCTTTTGCCCTCCGTTTTCTCCCGTCGGCTTGCGGCCTATCCGCTTTGCCTTCCGGGGATGTCCCAAGTTAACCCGCGCCACGCGATTACCCTAGGAGAATAGATCACGAAGAGACCCGGGTACTGGCGTTTTAGTTCTAGCCCGGAGGGGGATAGGACTAGACATAAGACCATCAAAATAAAAGGAAACTGGAGGGTTACTGGGATAGGACTAGGGGTCTCAGAGAAGTGCTGTCCTCTTCGTCGACCGAGGTCGCATCCGCCTCAAGGGTACTATAGTACTCACCGTTGGCAGCGCGGGCAAAAGTAGGTGCTTCGGCCACCCTGAGGAATCCGGGCCACCTGCGTGCCACAGCGGGGGCAGGGAAGTCCTTCCCGTCCGTAAACCGCCATCGGGTATTCATCGGCCTCAATAAATTGCCCAGGTTTCTCGTAAGCCCTTTCACAACAAGGGATTGCAATCTCAAGAACCTGCCGGATAGCGACGTAAAGTTTCCTTAGCCGTCCGTCGCTGAGGCCGCCTATCGGCGTGGATGGGCTAACGCGCGCCTCAAACAGAGCCTCTGCCGCGTAGATGTTGCCCAGCCCTGCCACCTTGGCTTGGTCCATCAGAAACAGCTTGGCGGGCATTCGCGACTTGCGCGCGATGTCAACAAAATCTTTGGCCAAAAATGAGGGGTCCAGCGGTTCGGGTCCTAAGGGGGGCAGGTTGGCCATCGTTTCAGCCGAAGCCACCGCGTGGACTTTGCCCAGGCAACGCGGATCATCAAAGACGAGAGCGCGCCCGTCCTCGAACTGGAACAGCAGCCTGGCACGGAGCGGTGGAAATCGTGAATCTGGCAGTACATATACATTGCCAGTCATGCGCAGGTGCATGTGCAGGCTAAATCCGTTGTCCAGATGGAGGAAGAGGTGCTTGGCGCGCCGTGCCGCTGCGGCGATCCGCCCGCCTTCAACGCAACAACGAAACGAAGTGGCGGACTGCGGCGCAATGGTACCCATCCGGCGCACGTCGGCATGGACAATGCGTCCGCCGACTGCCTCTCTCGACAGACGGCGTCGTACGGATTCTACTTCTGGTAGCTCAGGCATTCTGACGGTTGGATCATCCGTGCGGCGTCCGGGATGTACTACCGCAGAAGTGTTGCCTCCAGCGGGGATCCGCCCACCAATCCCAGCGCCTTTGCCGCTGAACCCTGGTTCCGTGAAATCTCCCAATAGCCAGCGCTGCCGTGAATGAGAAAGAATTCGCCCGGCGCCGCATCCTCATAGCAGGCCCGGATGTTAACGATGCTTTCCGCGCCCGCTTGCAGTTCCAGGCTGCCCGTTTCCCAAGGGAAATCGACCGCAGCGAAGTTGGTGATGAGATTCCCAAAGTGGTCAACCTTCAGCACGGTCCCGTTCCAGAAGCGCTTGCCGGTGCGGACCGGAAGGTCCCAATCCTGGCGCAGCGCGTCTTCAATCCTAGGACCAACGCCAGCAGGTTTCCGGCCCGCCGCCACGTGCGCCGCCACCGGCGCGAACACGTCCCGGCCATGAAAGGTGCTGCTGGGGTTAGGCAGAGTCCACTTCGGGTTCTCCACCGCCCGCACTGAGTAGCCCCGCTTCCCGTCGGCTCTGGCCGCCTTCGAGGCCTCCCGGAACAGCATTGAAAACACCCCGTTGTCCGGGCCAATGAACCAGTGCCCAAAGGCATCTACCACCAGCGCCCGCCGCTGTGAACCCACTCCGGGGTCAACCACCACCACATGCACGGTACCTTTGGGGAAGTAGCGCCAACTCTGGTGCAGAACGAAGCCAGCCTCCGCGATCGCGTAGGGGCTGATGCCGTGGGCCAGGTGCACCACAGCGCCATCGGGACAGATGCCGCGGATCACGCCCTCCATCACCCCGGCGTAGGGATCCGCGTGCCCGAAATCGGTAATCAACGTCACCAATGGGGAAGTCTGTTTTCCCCCGGCGGGCTTGCGGCGCTTTGGGAGTCCGTCGTCCCTTCTGCCTTGTGCTTTCGCCATCGTCGTCCGTCCTCTCGCTCAAAATCGTACCGCAGGTGACCTCAGGCCCACCCCGTCCCCATGCTTTCGAGGGTAGGGAAGCGGCCTCCCTGCCCGGATCTTCGCTATCCTGGCATTCGATGTCCAGGCAATTCGTTTCCCCATTCACCGTCGGCAGTTTCGATGCGGACGCCCTAGGCGAAATACGGCCAAGCGCGCTAGTGCGCCGCCTGCAGGAAGCGGCCGACGGCCATGCCCGTCAACATCAGCTTGCCGTGGACCAACTGCTGGCCACGGGCCGCACCTGGGTACTCCGCGAATTCCACCTGCGGATCCTCCGGACACCTCGGTTCTTGGAGAACTGCCGGATTACCACCTGGGCCTCGTCGCGCTCTGCCGGCTTACGGGCCTGGCGCGATTTCGTCCTGGAATCTGATGCCGGCGAATCTCTCGCCATCGCCACCAGCCTTTGGCTGATGCTCGACACCACCCGGTGGAAGCTCATCCGCCTGCCACCGGAGGTCTTCACCATGGTGAATCCTGAACCCCAGCCGGTACTGGCGCCACTGGATATCGCCGATGATTTTCACACTGAGCGGCCGCCAGTCGAGGTAGAGGTCCACTGGTTGGATGTTGATTTCAATGGCCACGTCAACAATGTCCGCTACCTCGATTGGATGATGGGTGCCATTCCAGACAGCCACTGGCGCGAAAAGCGTCTTGTCTCACTGGCCGCGGACTTCCAGGCCGAAGCTCGTCCCGACGACACTCTCCTCGTGTTTGGAGGTGTGGCGGAAGCGGAGCCGTTGGCGTTTCATTCCCTGGTTACCCACAGCAACGCAAAGCCTCTGATCCGAGGCACCACCACGTGGGAGCCGCGGTCCGCATAAGGCAGCCTCGTTGAATGCTTTGAAAAACGCCGATAATACATATTATGTCAACTTATATATTCGCTATTCCTCACAACCCCAACCGCTGACGGACGAGCGCTGCCACTTGGCCCACATCCGTCACCCCTAGCACCTCACAACCAGCCGCCCGGGCGCTAGCTATCCCAGCTTGAGAGTCTTCCAACACCAATGCCCTATCAACCCCCAGCCGCTGCTTCGCCGTCAGATACGGCTCGGGGTCAGGCTTTTTGCGAGTGACATCCTCTGCAAATACACACGCGTCCAGGTACTGCAGAATCCCATTGCTTTCCAAAAGCGGCCGCACCTCCGCTCCGGAACTGGAAGTCACCACTGCTACCTTATAACCGGCGTTTCTCAAGGCGGCAACCAGGGCCTGTGTCGACTGAGGTACTTGTGGCGCTGCGTGAATCCGTTCCGTGAAGATGCGTTGCTTGTGCGGGAATGCGGGCCAAAGCTCCTCAAATGTCCGGGGTGGCTGCTGTTCCTGGGCCAGCATCCGGATGGCTGCGCGATCCTCAAGTCCGATAAACCTCTGATAATAGGGGTCTGTTTCTAGATGCACGCCAAGTGGCCCCAACGCCTCCTGCCACGCGGCAAAATGAATGGGCTCACTATCTACCAGCACGCCGTCAAAGTCGAACAACACCGCCTCAAATCCGTCCACCATCGCTCGTTTTCCTTTTCCAATAAACACGTTAACCGAGTTTCGAGTAGAGATCCGGCTGGCCCGGCGGCCGCGTCTTGAATCGCCTATGGATCCACAACCACTGATCCGGGTATTGCCGCACCACGGCTTCCAGGCAGGCGTGGATCCGTTGGGTATCCTCCTGTGCGTCCCCCGTGATCTCAACTTGTGGATAGAATCGCAGGACAAAGCGCTGTTGGGACTCCTCCCACACACAGAACCCCGGTATCACCGCTGCCCCCGTGCGGGCGGCAATCTTCGCGAACACCGTGCTCGCGGACGCCTCGACCCCCAGAAACCGGATGAAACAGAGGTCGCTGGAGATCACATTATGGTCAATCAGAAAGCCCACCGCGCGGTTCGCCGCCAGAGCCCGAATCACCTCGCGCATGGTGCCTGACTTTGCCAGCACCCGGTTGCCCGTGGCCTCCCTCAGGCCGGTAACCCAGCGGTCCAACAGCGGGTTATCCAATGGCCGGGCAATGACGTCCATCGGCGTCACCATTGCCCCGAATCCCAGCGCACTCAATTCCCAAGCGCCCAAATGTCCGGTGGCAAACAGGACTCCTCGACCTTGCGCCATCGCACTTTGAACAATGGCGAGATCTTCAATGGAGAGATATGTCTCTATTTGTTTCAATCGCTTATCGACATTATCGGAACGTTTAGATGAAGTTTTTGCGCTAACCCATAGCAATCGCGCGATTGACTGAAACACTCCCCGCATCAAGGGCTGGATACTTTGTGTCGTCTGAAGAAACCGAGTAAGTTCCAGGTTCCGTGCGGCGACCTGCGATAAGCGGGGTACGGCCAACCGAAGACCACTGGCAACCTGGCCCGCCAGCCATCGGCTAGCTGCGTCCGGAAGTGCCGCAACCAGCGCAAAGAAGCTGCGCACGAGCAGATACTCTATGCGGTTCTGTATTTGTGAACGCTTTTTCAATGTGTCTTTTAGGGATGATATCGCAAGCTTTGCATTCACGATCGCTGGTATTGTGTTGATAAAAAGGGACTAGGCTTCAAGACCTTTCGGAATCTTCAACCGCCCGAGAAATCCAACCCCCTCCCAGGACCAGGTCTTCCTGGTAAAAGACAGCACCCTGCCCCGGCGTAATTGCACGCTGCGGTTCATCGAATACCACTTCAACTAGATTCTCCGGTTGATTCACCCAAATTGTTGCATCTGCGGGAGAATGGCGATTCCGAATTCTTACCTCAGCGCGGACTTCGCCAGCCGGTTCTGAAATAGAAATCCAGTTCACGTCACGCACTTGCATTCGACGCCGAAGCAGCGAGTTCCCTGCCCCCACCACAACGGTTTGCGAGGTGGGTTCCGTCGCAATCACATATAGCGGCTCTGGTCGGGCGATACCAATGCCCTTCCGTTGGCCGACTGTGAAATGGTGGACACCACGGTGACGGCCCAGCGCCTTCCCTTCCTCGTCCAGGATCTCCCCCTCTGTCGCGGCAGCCTCAAGACCCTGATCCCGCAGATACGCATCGATGAACGCTGCATAGTCGCCATTGGGCACGAAGCAGATCTCCTGGCTGTCTGGCTTGTCGGCGATGGGCACCTGCAGCTTGCGTCCCAGTTCCCGCACGTCGTCCTTAAGCATTTCGCCAAGTGGGAACAGCGTACGCGAAAGCTGCTCTTGTGTCAGGCCGAACAGAAAATAGGTCTGGTCTTTAGTGGCATCCACCGCTCTCAGCAATTGCCAGCGACCGCTGGACACGTCTTGCCGGATGCGTGCATAATGACCGGTTGCCACGAATCGCGCACCCACGCTGGCAGCCATATCCAGAAATTGGTCAAACTTGATGAAATTGTTGCAAAGCGTACAAGGGATAGGGGTTTTCCCCTCCAGGTAATCCTGCACGAAGGGCTTCACCACGTGCTGTTCAAAGCGGTCCTCAAAGTTGACCACATAGTAAGGAATGCCCACCTGGTTGGCCACGTAGCGCGCGTCGTAGACATCATCCAGTGAGCAACAGCGCCCGGTTGCTGCCTCGCTGGCAACCTCCGGCAAGCGCCTTTGGTTCCACAACTGCATCGTCATGCCAACGATGTTCTCGCCACGGGCGTGCAACAGCGCCGCCACGACGGAGCTATCCACCCCACCGCTCATGGCCACTGCTATGCGGTCTGCTGCGCTCATGCTTCTATTGTCTCCTCACCGGGCATCACTGCGCGCGAGGGTAGGCACCAGGCGGTCAAGGTGCCGGACCGCATCGCGGAGCGCATCTACCAGCGCCATCACCTGTTCGCGGGTATTGGATGGGCCCAGGGAGATCCGCAAACAACTGCGTGCGTCCTGCTTTGAGAGCCCAATGGCCGTGAGAACATGCGACGGTTCAACAGAACCGCTGGAACAGGCTGCCCCGCTGGACACCGCAAACCCGCCAAGGTCAAGAGCGATCACCATCGGTTCACCCTCAATGCCAGACAGGCAAATGCTGGAGGTGTTCGGTAGCCGCTGACTGCCAGCACAATTGATGGTTGCTCTTGGAATCGCATCCACAATGGCAGCTTCAAGTTCGTTCCGTAGCTCACGAAGCCTGATGGCCTCCGTTGCCAAAGCCGACATGGCAAGTGTAGCTGCAATCCCAAGCCCGTGAATGCCGGGAACGTTTTCCGTACCGGGCCGGCGTCCGCGTTCGTGCTTGCCACCATGCAACAGAGGCATACATGCTGCCCCCTTGCGCATATAGAGCACCCCCACCCCCTTGGGGGCTCCAAGTTTGTGCCCGCTCATGGCAAGGAAATCCACACCCAGGGTCTGCACATTTACCGGAATCTTCCCCACGCTCTGTACGGCATCTGTATGTAGCAGGACATCGGCTTCCCGGCAGATGCGCGCAATTTCCGCTAGCGGCTGGACGGTGCCGGTCTCATTGTTGGCATGCATCACGCTCACCAGCACGGTTTCTGCGGTGATGGCGGCGCGGACGGCGTCCGGGTCCACCACGCCACTGGCGTTCACAGCCACCCTGGTGACTGAGACTTCTTGCGCTTGCAAAGCATCCGCAGCGTGCAGCACCGCTGGATGTTCGATGGTGGTAGTGACGAAGTGTTTTCGTGTCTTCGCGCTGGCCGTCAATGCACCAAAGATGGCGGTGTTGTCGGCCTCAGTACCACCGCTGGTGAAGATGATTTCCCGAGGGTCTGCGTTGATCAGGGCAGCCACCGCACGCCGCGCCTGTTCCACCAGGTGTCGCGCGTGCTGGCCCTCCTGGTGAATGCTGGAGGCATTCCCAAAGCCATCGCGCAGCACAGCAAGCATGCCCGCAAGCACCTCTCCGGCCAGCGGAGTGGTCGCATTATGGTCAAAGTACGCGCGCCCGTTCAACATCATCATTTCAGGCCGGCAGCCTTACGGCGGGTGTTTCAGCACTTTAAGGCAGTCTCACTCCAGTGTATCGAACGCTGCAGGCAGTCCCGCGCGGCGCTGTTTCAACCACGCGTTGCCAATGCGCGCATCATCACAGGCCCAAGGGCACTTGGACGGTTCCACACAGTTTCGAAAGCCTTCCGACAGCCAAGTTCTTCGCTGCACGGCGCTGGGTTTGATACGCTACCTTCCACAGGACTCCGCGCCTCGCCCGGAGTCTGTCGTCCATACAAGGAATGATTGCATGCTTCCCTCCCCGAATCGCCTCCTGCGCACTTTGCCCACCGTGATTTCAGCCCTTCGTATCCTGGCCATGGCTTGCCTGCTGCTGCCCCTAGCCGCACAGGATCGCATTGGAGCGATTCAAGTGCGCGTCACGACGGATCGCGCTGACTGGCTATACGCCCCGGGCCAGCCCGTTCGCTTTCGCATCGTGGCCGTCCAGGATGGCCACATACTTACCGGAGCTAAAGTCACCTACCGGATTGGCCCGGAGATGATGCCGCCACGGGCGGAGACCACTGCTCCCCTTCCCGCCGATGGCTTGACCGTGGATGCCGGCACACTGAACGAACCTGGATTCCTGCGCTGCATTGCCACTGTGGAGAACAATGGTCGCACGTACCGCGGATTGGCGACGGCTGCTTTCCGCCCTGAGGCCATTCAGCCCACCCAGCAGGATCCTGTCGATTTTGACGCCTTCTGGCAAGCGGGAAAGGCCGCCCTTGCGGAAATTCCAGTCGATGCGAAGCGCACCTTGTTGCCCCAGTACGGCAATGCGCAAGCTGATTGCTACCACCTGGACCTGCAGAACGTTGGCGCGGGCCCTGGCCGCTCGCGATTCTATGGAATCCTGTGTGAACCCAAGGCTCCAGGTAAGTATCCCGCGCTGCTTAGCGTCCCTGGCGCGGGAGTCCGGCCCTATGCGGGCCTTCCCGATATCGCCGCCCGTGGCGTCATCACCCTGCAGGTGGGCATTCATGGTATCCCCGTAACGATGGAGCCCGGGCTGTATACCTCGCTTGGCGCTGGCGCCCTTGCCGGCTACAACACCTTCGGCCTCGATCATCGTGACCGCTACTACTATCGCCGCGTCTACCTGGGCTGTGTCCGCGCCAATGACTTCCTCACCAGCCATCCTCAATGGGATGGAACGAATCTGGCTGTTACGGGAGGAAGCCAGGGCGGCGCGCTGGCGATTGTCACGGCTGCGCTTGACCCTCGCGTGAAGGCACTCGCCGCGTACTACCCGGCCCTTTCTGACGTCACCGGCTACCTCCGCAACCGTGCGGGCGGCTGGCCTCATATGTTCCGCGCGGCAGCCGGTCCACTGTCTCACCGCAGTCCAGATAAGGTTACGACTACGCAATATTACGACGTCGTGAACTTCGCGCGGCGCATCCGCGTGCCGGGCTTGTACACCTGGGGATTCAATGATGAAACCTGCCCGCCGACCTCCATGTACTCCGCCTACAATGTGATTCGTGCCAACAAACAATTGCTGCTGGCGTTGGAGACTGGCCACAACACGGTGCCTGAGCAGGTGGCCCGGGTGCAGCAGTGGCTGTTGCAGACGCTGGGAGTGCGGGAAGAAGCTCCCTAGCGGCTGGCCGCGCTGCCTGTGATTACGGTCGTTGGGCTCGCGACCTTTCGGAGCGATGCTAACTTGTCGGCCTCTTGCATAGGGCCATTGTGGGTAGGTGATCCCGGATGGAATTCGTTTAAGGTAAGGGTGGTCCACGGCCATCCACTGCCAGGATCGTGGCGGAGGATGGCCGCGAACGGCAACTGGAGAGCGCACTTGCAGGCAGCGCTAGTGCAGCCACCGCCGTCGAGCGGCAGCGAGAACGACGCCAGCGAGGGCCAGAAGTGCCGAGGAGGGCTCGGGGACCGGGCTTGTCGGGTCAATGTGGTCGGGCGCGGTGACAGATAAACGCAGCCCTATGGAGTCGCCCTGAATATCGAGGTCTGGTCGACCTTGCGACTGCTCGAAGAACTGGGTGGAGTCAACGCGGAACTGGATGGTGTCCCCGGCGGCCAGGTTGACCGAGAAGTTGATGGGCACATTGCCGCCTGGTGAGCCCGGCGGCGCCTTGACGATGGATCCGGTGACGCAGCGGCGGTACGCGAACCCAATCGCTGTTGGCTAAGGACCGCTGCATGTACCCCCGCCGAGCGGGCTAGAGGCCGGCCTTCTTCCAAAGCGCATCTACCCGCTGCTTCACCTCGCCTGGCATGTGGATGACGTCGGGCCAGCGGCGGGTGAAGCCTTCCTCTGGCCATTTGCGGGTGGCGTCCACGCCCATCTTGGAACCGTAGTTGGGTAAGCGGCTGGCGTGGTCAAGGGAATCCACCGGACCCAGCACCATTTCAATGTCGCGTTGGGGGTCAATGTTGTTGAGGGCTTTCCAGGCCACCTCGCTAACGTCCTGGACATTCACGTCGTCATCCACCACCACGATGCACTTTGAGAACATCGCCTGGCCAGTGCCCCAGATGGAGTGCATCACCTTGCGGGCGTGGCCGGGGTAGGCCTTGCGAATGGAGACCAGAATGAGGTTGTGGAAGACGCCCTCGGGCGGCATGCAGATATCCACCACCTCGGGCAGTTGCAGCTTCATGAGGGGGAGGAAGATGCGCTCGACGGCCTTTCCCATCCAGAAATCCTCCATGGGGGGTGGGCCGACAATGGTGGCGGCGTAAATCGGATTCTTGCGGTGCGTGATGCAGGTGACGTGGAATACGGGGTAGTCGTCGTCCAGGCTGTAGAAGCCGGTGTGGTCGCCGAAGGGGCCTTCGCGCCGGAGTTCGCCCAGTTCGACGTAGCCCTCCAGGACGATTTCGGCATCGGCGGGGACCAGATGGTCGTTGGTTTCGCTCTTCACCATGCGGACGGGTTCGTTCCGTAAGAAGCCGGCAAACATCATCTCGTCAATGTCGGGCGGAAGAGGCGCGATGGCGCTGAAAGTGACTGTAGGATCAGCGCCAATGGCGACGGAGATGGGCATGCGCATGTCCTTACCCGTGGCCTTCAGCTGGCGGTAATGGTCAGCGCCCTGCTTGTGCGTTTGCCAGTGCATGCCGCAGGTCTTGGAATCAAAGACCTGCATGCGGTACATGCCGCAGTTCGGTTTGCCGGTGCGAAGGCTGCGGGAGAAAACCAGGGGGAGCGTGATGTAGCGGCCGCCATCCTGCGGCCAGCAATGCAGAATGGGGAAGTCATCGAGGGAGAACTGGCCCTCACGGAGGATGACTTCCTTGCAGGCGCCGCCAGAGACCGTCTTGGGGAAGATGTTGGAGAGTTCGCCCAGCTTGGGCAGCATCTTGATGGCCCCCATGAGGCCTTCAGGCTTCTTGAGTTCCTTCAGTTCCGTGATGCGCTGGCCGATTTCGTCCAGGGAGTCGACACCCAGGGCGAGAGCCATGCGGCGGTCACTGGCGAAGGCGTTGATCAGCAGGGGGATGGCGCTTCCCTTGGGCTTTTCAAACAACAGCGCGGGTCCGCCCTGCTTAGCGGCACGGTCAGCAAAATCAGTGATTTCGAGGTGAGGATCCACCTCAAACGGGATACGCTTGAGCTCTTTCTTCTTTTCCAGGGCTCGTACAAATTCCTGCAAATCGTCGTATGGCATGGCGTGTTTCCGAAACTGGTGCGCGCGCGGGCGAAGCGGTGGAAACCACGGAGGCTGGGAACGCCTTGGCGCATTTACTATGATGATTCATTTGGTGCGTATGCGCCGTAGACTGGCGTGGGAGGTTCCCGCCAAGGGCAGCAGACGCGGAAATGGAGTGAGGCAATTGGAACAACGAATCGCATTGGTGACGGGCGCAAGCCGGGGTATTGGCAGAGTGTGCGCGCAGCAATTGGCGGCGGCTGGGCACAAGGTGATCCTGGCGGCGCGTCAGGTGGACAAGCTGGAGGAAGTTGCGCAGGAAATCCGTGCGGCGGGCGGCGAGGCGACCGTACTGGCGCTGGATCTGGCGAACACCGCATCCATTGAACCCGCGCTGAAGCAGGCGCTTAGCGACGTGGGCACCGTGGATGTGCTGGTGAACAACGCGGGCATCACCCGCGACATGCTGGCCATGCGATTGAAGCTGGAGGATTGGGAAGAGGTGCTGCGGGTGAACCTCACCAGCACCTTCCTGGTGACCCAGGTGCTGATGCAGCCGATGATCCGAAAGCGGTGGGGACGCATCATCAACATTAGTTCGGTGGTTGCGCAAATGGGCAACGCGGGACAGGCGAACTACGTGGCGTCCAAGGCAGGGCTGATTGGGCTGACCAAGACGCTGGCGCTGGAACTGGCGTCGCGAAACGTGACGGTGAACGCGGTGGCGCCGGGCTTCATTGAGACCGACATGACGGCTGTGCTGAACGACCAGATCAAGGAGAAGCTGCTGGCGTTGATTCCGGCCAAGCGCTTCGGCAGCGCGGCGGACGTGGCGGCGGCAGTGAGCTTCCTGGCCAGCGACGCAGCCAGCTACATCACCGGGCAGACGATTAGCGTAAACGGCGGGATGGCGATGGTTTAAGCGCTCATCGGCCATGCGATCGCAAGGGGGCACGACTGGCCGCACAAGCCAGCCGTGCTGGGAATCGCTTGGACGCCAACCGGATTACTCCTTCGGGACCGAGACCGTAATGTTTCGGTAGCGGATGACTCCGTGGTGGTCGCCCTGCAGGAAGAAGGGGCCGGGTTCGCCTTCGTTGCTATCCAACGCGCCTCCGGTGGGGCCGGGGATCTCCACGTTGTCGTGATAGACCCTGCCGTCTCTCACGACGGTAACGTGGCGGCCCACAAAGGTGATGTCAAAGGAGGTCCACTTGCCCAGACCGAGCTCCGCGTCGGCGGGCGGGGGGTGGTGGCTGTAGACGGCGCCCATCTCATGGTCAGGCAGGCGACCGCCCTCCGTACCGATCTGGATCTCATAGCGGCCGCGAAGATAAATACCGCTGTTTCCATGCTCTGGGCAGTTTACCTCAATGTGTAACTTGAAGTCCTGGAACTTCTCCGTGGTCTTCAGGTTGGCCGCGCCAGGGCCGCGGCGTCCTTCCACCAGAGGGTTATTGTTCACCAGTTCCCCGTCCATCGCCGTCCACTTGTTGTTGGTCACGTTGCCAATCGGTTCCCATCCGGTGAGGTCTTTGCCGTTGAAGATGGGCCGTGGCGCCGTCCAGGCTTTCGGCATTGGCCGGTCAAGCTTCGGCGCGCGTACGCCCACCAGCTTCGGCCCCTGGTTCTCGCCGCGCATTTCTACACCCTCCATGCGGTCTGAACCATTCTTCCTGAGTTCCCAGCGGATGGCCGGCCTCCGTTCTGTAGCAGAATAGATGGCAACCACCAGCTTTCCAGCGTCCACGCTGGCACCTTGGATCTTCACCCAGCCGCCACCACGAGGCTGCACCCGGCCCTCAACCGCGCCGCCTATTTCCGTCAGTTCCATCCACTGCGGATAGGATGACCCTGTCGCGGGAGTGACGGTGAAATCCCAACGGCCCAGGAATGCTTGCGCACCCCCAGACGCGTTGGCACCCTGGCCAAGCGCGATGCCGGTTACGACCGACAAAACGAGTGCAAGAAATATGGGCTTGAGCATTCCTTTTACTCTAGCGCGCCTGAGAGATTGTCGAGGACAGCCGGAATGCGGTGGCATTGCGATGCAAACTTGGTGCATGATCCAGTGGGCTGGCCATCGGTGTTGCCCGCCCGGTAGTTCGTTTCGTAAGCGGACACATCTTCAGTAAATCCCCTGCCCGCCGATAGTAGAATAAGGTCAACCAGTCATTGTCAGGTATCTGCCGTTTGCCCGGCGGCTCCCAAGCAGGACTTGAAACGAAGTGGCGATGCCGTCCATCTTCGTCAGTGGGGGAATCTCGATGAGGAAATCTATACTTGGCTGTTTGATCGGCTCTGTTGCCATCGGCCTAATTTGGGTGACTGCGGCGTCCGCGCAGTTGGGCGTGCAAGCCCCGCCTCGCCCTTCGGCTGCGAAGCCAGCCGCTGACGCGCAGGAGGACCCGTACCGCATCGTGCAGGATGTGGTGAATATCGTGGTCCCGGTTACCGTGCGCCGTCCTGGCGGGTCACCCGTCGGCGGTATTCGCAGCCAGCAGTTCCGGCTCTTTGACATGGGCAAGCTACAGGATATCCGTGTGGATGCGGACTACCTTCCGGTCTCCCTCGTCATGGTGGTGCAGGCCAACAGCCGCGCGGAAGGCGCAGTTGAGCGGGTCAAGAAGACCCCCGCCCTAATCCAAAGCCTCATCATCGGTGAGCAGGGTGAAGCTGCCGTCCTGGCCTTCGACCATCGGAAGCAAGTGAAATGCGATTTCACCAACGACTACGAGAAGCTCAAGAAGGGCATTGAGGACATCAAGGTGGGAAGCGCCAGCGCCGCACTAAACGACGCGGCCATGACGGCCATCAACATGCTGCGCCGTCGCGAGGGCAACCGCCGCCGCGTCATGCTGTTGATTGCGGAAACTCGCGACAACGGCAGCGAACTTAGCACTCGTGAAGTCGTGAATTATGCTGAGCTTCACAACGTCCAGGTCTATGCCGTCAACATTACGCAGGTGCTGAAGCAGTTCACATCCCGTCCCCAGCCCCCACGGCCTGATCCCGTTCCTCCGGAAGCGCGAGGCTTGTATCCGGGTACCGTGAACACCCCTACCACCGTGGCCCAGATCACAGGCGGAGCTGGCGGCAGTGCCCAGTTCGTTCCGTTGATTGAGGAGCTTTACCGCGGCGTCAAGGGTGTCTTCTGGAAGAATCCGCAGGAAGCCCTGGTAGCCGCCACCGGTGGACGTGAATTTAACTTCGCTACCCTCCGAGGGTTAGAGGAAGCGCTCTCCGCCCTGGGTGAGGAACTGCACTCGCAGTACATCCTCAGCTACACACCCAGCACCCGCGATGAGGGTGGTTATCACGAGATCCGCGTGATCGTGGATGGGTACGAAGCCAATTGGGTGAAGCACCGTCCGGGCTACTACTGGGGCGGTATTCCCAATGCTGGCCAGTAACCCATTGTGGACGGCCAGTAGCGCCCTCGGGCAGGCCGTCCATGTGGAGGCGCTGTACGGAACGCCCCCGGCCCCCCGGAATCTGCGATCCTCGTAGAAGTGCATTCATCGAAAGAGGACCTACAGCATGTTCTTTCGGCGTGAGAAAGCCAAAGTCACTACCTTTGACCAGTACATCGCAAGCCTCGAAGCTGCGGGATTTCGTGTTCGCCGGCTGCCTGACGGAATCCGTGCTGAGCGTGGTTACTGCGCGGCGCTGGTCTTTCCCGATGCCTCCGACAAGCCCAGCCCAGTCATCGGCGACACCGGCGTTCTGATTGGTGACGAGATTGGTGTGCTGGTGTCGCGTGGTTTCCAGATGACCCTTGAAACCGCCAGTGGCAAGAAGGCTGCGGCCCAAGCGCCACAGCTAAAGGCGCTGCACGCCTTTCAGGAGGACCTGCGCGAAGCGTTGGGTCTCACCAGCCTCTACAATCTCTCTCTTGGCACTGTCTCAACGAGGCACGACTACGACCGCGTGGAGGAACGCGACACTCCGCACGCCCCCAAGCCCTGGGAAGTGAAGAAGCAAGCCCGGCCATAACTCGCCTGATTTAACTCTCGGAAAGCCGAAACGCGGCGGACGCCCCACAGGCAATCCGCCGCGTTTGCCATTTCAACAACGGTAAGTGGGTGTTAAGCTGCAGCGGAATCCAAAGCGTCGCGCAACTCTGCCACACCCGTCTTGATGTCCACCAGCTTCTGTTCCCAGGTAACGCCCTCGCGCTCAATGCAAAGGGGGCCGCGGTAGCCAATTTCCCGCAGCTTGTTCACGAAGCGCCGCATGCCCACGTCTCCCGTGCCCAGGACCTTTTCAACACCCAGGCTGCCTGCGCCGCCAGCTGGCCACAGGCCGTCCTTGGCATGCACCGTCACCACCAGGTCGCCCAGTACGTCCAGCGCCTCAATGGGATCGCCAGACCCGTAGAGGATCATATTCGCAGGGTCAAAGTTAACGCGCAGGTTTGGTCGTCCCACATCCGCGATAAACTCCCGCAGGGCCGCAGCTGACTCCTGCCCGGTCTCCAGAGAGAATATCTGCCCGTGCTTGGCCGCGTAATCCGCCACCTCGCGGGTAATGTCCCGTACGGCGATGTAATCAGGATGGTCCATATCATGCGGTACGCAGCCCACGTGCAACCCGATGGCCTGTACGCCAAGCATGGCAGCCATGTCGCTCACCGCGAGGGTGCGCGCCAACCGCTCCGTGCGGAAGCGTGGTGGCAGCAGACCCACCGTATCTTCCACGGTGGGAATGTCGGCGTAGTCCTCGCCCGTGTAGGCGGCGAAACAGGTCACGATGGGGAAGTCCTCGGCCTCCAACGCCTCCTTCCAGGCGGAAGCAAACTCTGGCGTCAAGGGTACGCTACCCTCAAAGCCCAACTGCCCGCAGCTCACCCCTGTGGCTTTCAACGCCTGGAGAGTCTCCCGGGGCTCGCCCGCCGCCCAAAACATCGCGCCCAGCTCAAATTCCGTAACTGCTCTCATTCGATTCGTTCTCCGTTCTTCCGTCGCGCTTCCTTCAGCTTGTCCGCCAGCTTAACCCCCGCTGCTGATTCCTCAGGCGGGCAAAACTCAGGCGGTTTGCCTTCCGAAACGCACTCCACAAAATAGCTGATCTCGGCCTCATAGCCATCGGCCTCCGGCAACGCTAACGGCGCTTCGCTGCCATCCACGCCATACCGGGTTGGCTCCTTGCCCGCCGACGAAAACTCGAATGTGGCCCCGTCGCAGACCACGTTGTATTCCATTGAGAAGGGGAAGGCCTTCGGGTGATACCAGCCGCCCTGAATCACCACCGTCAGGTTACCTGGGTAGTACAGGCTGGCCGTGATCACGTCCAGTCCGCGCGGCAGATCCTCAATGCCCACCGCGGATACGCTTTCTGGCTGTCCAAAGGTATGCAGTGCGAAGTCAATGTCATGGATCAGCAGGTCAATGATGGCCCCACCACTCTTTTCAGGGTCAGTCAGCCACTGGCTCCAGAAAGGAGCCCCGCAGCGCCGGCGGAAAGTGGCCATCCGCGCTTGACCCACCTCGCCGGATAGTACAGCCTCTCGCAACGCCCTATAGGCGGGGAAGAACCGCAGCACCTGGGCCACCATCAGCGTCTTGCCGCTGCGCGCCGCCGCCTCCAGCATGCGGTCGGTATCCTCGCCGCGGATTGCCATCGGCTTCTCCACCAGCACGTGCTTGCCTGCATTCAGCGCTTCCACCACGTTTTCGACGTGGAAGAAGGTTGGGGTGCAGAAGTCCACCACGTCAACATTGTCATCCTTCAGGAGATCACGCCAATTCGCATAGCGGCCGATCCCGGAAAAGTCGTACTTCTCACCCGGCCCTCCCAGGTTTCCCTGAATGCCCGATAGGTCGCCCCTCAGGATTTCCTCCTTTGGGTCAGATACGGCGGTAAGGTCTACGCCTTTCAGCTTCTTGATGGCCTTCAAATGGGTACTGCCCATGAAGCCTAGTCCAACAACACCTAGTTTCATCACAATCTAAATCGTATCATTCGGCGGGACGGCATCCTTATGGCGGGCTGCTGGGTTTCCAGTGCTTATGGATGTGCGAACGGATCTCCCTCCGCACCGCATCCAGTTCCACCGCGACCACCAGATGCCCACCTCGCGGGAACCGAAGCAACCGCGCCCCGGCGATGCGTGCAGCCGCAAACTCCGCGTTCGCGAATAGCTGCAGGGTGTCATCCTCGGCATGCACAAGCAACACCGGCGCCACAATTTCTGCAATACGACCGCCTGGCATCGGGGCCTGATTGTCGAACGCCGCACCCGCGGCGCGGGGAGACGCGGGGTTCATCCGTAGGATGAACTCGCCCGCCAGCTTCCGCTGCGCCGGTGTCAGCGAAGTTCGCACTTCCCGGTTAACACCCATCAACTCCAGGAGGAAGCCCTGGAACACGCGCGATACCAACCAGTAGGGAAAGTCCCGTTGGAAGATAGCCATTAGCGCATCTCCCCGCTGGCTGGCACCGGTTTGCTGCTGCCCCTCCTGCGTGGCGATCCCGCAACTGATGCACGTCAGCGAAGTCACTCGTTCTGGATGCAGCAGGGCGAGCAGCAGGGCCGACGGCCCTCCCTGCGATAGGGCCACCACTGCCACCTCGCGCACTGCCAGCGTATCCAGCAACGCCGCATACACGTGGGCCTGTTCATCCCAAGTTGCCTGCGAGGGAAGTGTGGAGCCCGGGTAGCCGAAACGGGACGGCGCAATCCAGTGAAAGCCGTCCCCCAGCACTGTCGCTGCCAGCAATTCCCCCTGGTCCCATCCGCCCCCGCCTCCATGAACTACTAGCACAGGATTCCCGTGCCCGCCTGTGACATACTGGATTTCCCCAAATGGCGTCGGGGCGGATTGCGATCGTCCCTGCAAACGGGAATACGCAGCGTTCATGTCGATTCGGAACGCTACACCAATCATCAACCCCAGCAGCGCCAGCGCGACAAGCCCCGCTGCGGTCAAGCGTCTCCGCATTTGATCCTCCTGGCAGATCCGCTGCATTCAGCGCCGCGAACGACACCCGCCCCCAGTCTCTCACCACGCCGCGAAGGGAAGGGACATCCCTCTCGCACGAGGGTTGGAGACCCCGGTGGTCCATCCCTCCCCAATTCCGCGCGTACCAGGCAGAAGGGCATCCGCGCAGGTATGGACATCCATCAAAAAAACCTCTCCCAAAACGTGAGTCTCAACCGCACAACCGCCGTCAATCGAACGGTGAACCCCGCGCTCAGCTTGCCTTCCCTGGCGGAAATCTACTCGCAGCTCAACGCCGCTTTGCAGCGCATCACGGTCCTTGAGAATCAGGTCCACCGTCTGGAAGAGGCACTCCATATCGGGCCCAACGGCGACGTTGAGATCGCCGCCAAAGGCGCGCTGCGCCTGATTGGCGCCTCCCAAGTGGTCGTGGACGGCAGGCATGGCGGCGTCACGTTGAAGGATTCCATCGCGAACTCCGTTATACTCTCGTCGTCCGGCGTCACCGTCAGCACCAACGGACTGGCGAAACTGACGGCTGCATCCACCAAAACGACCGCCGCCGCGTCCACATTCTCAGGCAGTGTCAAATGTCAGGCACTCCAAGCGGTCAATGTGATTGCGCACACCATCTCACCCGGAGCGGGGAACATACTCTAGATCCCGGGTCATGATGCGGCAGCCGTTGACGCATTCCAAGCCCTAGCGGGCTATGGACCTCTTTCGAAGACCGCCGTGGCGGCCGAGGAATCCGTTGCTGTCAGCTTGCGGCTCGATTTCCGACATCCCGGTTACAGTTCATAGTTCAGGCGGCTGTTCGTGCCGCTGCCTTGATCGTCCCTCCTGGGCACTCTGAATCCTTTCCTGCCCAAATTCATCCATTCCAATCGTGCAGGCCCCAAGGCCACCAGGCGGAACTGAGGAGGGCAACGATGCAGAAGTTCATCGCCGGTATCCATCACGTCACGGCGATCGCGTCTGATCCGAAGCGCAACGTCTCGTTCTACGAGCAGGAACTGGGTCTTCGGCTGGTGAAGACCACGGTGAACTTCGATGATCCGGGAACCTACCACCTCTATTACGGCGACGAAACCGGACTCCCTGGCACCATCCTCACCTTCTTTCCCTGGCCAGGCGCATTCCCCGGCCGCGCGGGAACCGGAATGACGATGGCTACCGCGTTTCAGGTGGAACCGGGATCCATCGATTTCTGGATGGGAAGATTTGCCGACCGTGCCCTCGACTTTGAGGCGCCGGTTGAGCGCTTCAAGGAACGCGTACTGGCTTTTCAGGATCCCGACGGCATGCGGCTTGAGTTGGTAGAGAGCCCGATGGCCGGTGCCGGCCAGGTGAACCCTGGGCGCGCGTCAACCCAGGCTGGAATTGTAGATGAGGCCGCGATTCGTGGCTTCCACGGCGTCTCTCTGTGCGTGCAGGACGCGGATGCCAGCGGGCGGTTGTTGACTGAGGTTTTCGGATTCCACAGCGCGGGCCAGCATGGAGACCGCTATCGGTTCGTGTCGCCCGAGGGTAGCGCGGGCGCATTCGTTGACTTGGTGTGTACCTCCGGGGAACTCGTCAGGGGGCGCTCCGGTGCCGGAACCGTGCACCATGTCGCGTTTCGCGCACGTAGCGACAAGGAGCAGTTGGAATGGCGGGAGCTTCTGCTGGAGAACGGTTATCAGCCGACGCCTGTACTAGACCGCAACTACTTCCGCTCCATCTACTTCCGTGAGCCGGGCGGAGTGCTGTTCGAGATTGCAACGGATCCGCCTGGATTCACGGCAGATGAAGAAGCGGATACACTGGGCTCCGCCCTGAAGTTGCCCGAATGGTTAGAGCCGAGACGCGACGCGATTGCCGCCCGTTTGCCGGCATTGCGCGATTGATGTGGATTGGGCTGGTGACCGACGAGAAGGCAAAGAATGGGGAGGAAAATGCGATGGCAAAGCATGTACACGAAGGAATGCCTGTTGCCGCGGCCGGCGTGCCTCTCAGCGAGGCCAAGGCTGTTGTGATTCTGTTCCATGGACGCGGTGCGAACGCCAATGACATCCTCAGCCTTTCGCGATTCCTGCCAAGCGACGACGTTGCCTACCTTGCACCCGAGGCGTATGGAAACTCCTGGTATCCGTATTCGTTTCTCAGTCCAATCGAACAGAACGAACCCGCGCTAAGTTCGGCGCTGGCAGTGGCTGCCGGTTTGATTCGCGAAGCGATACACGCGGGACTTCCATCGGAAGCCATTGTGCTGGCTGGCTTTTCACAGGGCGCGTGCCTCGCGCAGGAAACGGCGATGCGGAATCCCCGGCGCTATGGCGGTATTGTGGGCCTGAGCGGCGGGTTGATTGGTCCGCCGGGAACAGCCTGGAACCAGGAGGGCGACTTCGCTGGAAGCCCCGTCTTCCTTGGCTGCAGCGACATTGACCCGCATATACCCAGGGAACGGGTGGCTGAAAGCGCCGCCGCATTCCAACGCCTGGGGGCGAGCGTCGTGGAACGGATCTATCCTGGCATGGGTCACACGATCAATGACGAAGAGATTGAAGCCTTCGCAAGGATTGTGAGCGCCACACGGGATCATTGACTCGGTGACACGGGGTGCCTCCGGCCGGCAGGGATTTCGTCGCGGAGTGTCTGGCCTTCCCGGCGGTGCCTGGATCGGCGCTTGAACTGGGAGAACAGATCCCGCCGCTGCCAGCCAAACAGGGTGAGCCTGTTCCGTACACTCGACCGCAGGCTGGGCTTGGAAGACGCGGCAGAAGCCTACCTGCAGCGAGTCTGGCTGGACCGGAAGTATTTGCTTCCGTTGAGGTACACCACGCCCTCGCCCAGGCGGGTTGCCTGGTAGTTCCACTTGCGTCCATCGTGGAAATTGAGAGTCAATGTTGCTCCATCGCCTGCTGCCGACACTTGCCATCGGCCAGAACTGTTGTCACCGGTTCGCGAGTAGCCCATTGCCTGAGGAACATCGAACGATGCAGTGGTTTGCTCCCCGTAAAAGAATGACCCGTCACTGCACAGATACATGCGCTCAGTGCCGCTGAAGGACCCCTCCCTTGCACCAGTAGATGAAAACGAACTACGGCTGAAGAGAAAACTCAACCGGCGGCCGGCAAAGTAAGGGAAGATGCGCGGATCCGTGGCCGGCACTTGGGGTTGGAACAGTTCGATACCGCCGATGATCTGTTCCGCGCTGGGGGCGAGTTTCGGCCAGGATTCAGGAGTGGTCACGACCAGCAGAATGAAGCAGCGACCTGCGCCGCTGCGAACGCCTGCAAGTAAACCGCGGACTGCCTGGTTGTCGAGCGAACCCCTTACGGGAAAGGCGACCCCTACACCGTGAGTCAGGTTCAGGCGTAAAGCGGGTCCGTCTGGAACCAAAGCAACACCCTCGTCCTGGTATCCAACGCGAGTGGCATCAGCCAGTTCGTTCTCAGTAAAGGACTCCCCCGATTCAAGCAGTACCAGGCCGGGTGTGACTTTTGAACCGAAGAGCACCAGAGATTCCTGGCGAGCCAGAAAGCCGAACCCACCAGCAAGACGCAGCGCAAACCCAGCCTCAGCATCCTGGTAGCGTTGCGGAGTAGCCTCACTGGCGACAACGGGGGTGGCTGGCTTGTCTTCGTCCTGGCTGGGCAAAGTTTGGGCCGACACGGATACTGGACTTGTGATCGCCAGCATGACCAGTGTCACGATCGCGAGTGTAGTTCTCATGGGAGGTCTCCGGCAGAACGCTGCCATCTGACACGCGAGAATTCAGCTTTCCCCGGACCACCAAGAGACAGCCTCAGCCACTGTACTGCCAGCCTGCGTGATCCTTCCGATCGCCGGCCGTGGTTGCGGCAAGAGTACATGTAGGGGCTAGGCTTCCCCAAACCAGGCCTGCCGGATCGCCTTCCGCTGTGGTTTGGTTAACAAAGACACCCCCACGCCGCACAGGAAGCTGATCGTGAGGCTCCAAACAAATGGGTCCAGCCCCAGCCAACTGCGCGTCCCATAAAGCCCGTATTGCACAATGAAGGAGCCCAATCCCCCCCCCACTGCGGCGAATGCCCCCGCTTTCGTGGCCCTCGGCCAGAACACTGCCAGCACTGTCGGAGCCACATACGCGGATGCCAGCCCAGTTGCTGAGAAGATCACGATGTACTGCAAGAAGGCGGGTGGCTTGAAGGCAATCGCCAGCGCGAGCCCGCCAATCACAACCGTGGTTACTTGCGAGATTACCTGGGCCTTTCGGTCACTTAGCCCGTGCTTCAGGTTACGGTGGTACAGGTCCCGCACAACTGCGCTTCCCGTCACCAGCAAGAAGCTACTGATGGTGGACATAATGGCCGCGAACGGAGCTGCCAGCACGATTCCCGCCAGCCAATGCGGCACCACCGCCACAATCGTTGCCGGAATCGCCTGGTCAGGCACGGCGATACCTGGAGCCAGGGTGCGCCCCAGGATGCCAATCGTCATAATTGCGGGGTACAGCAGAAGTACATAAGCCCCATTGATGAAGGTTGCCCGTGACACCGCCGCCCCATCCCCCGTCGACAGAAAGCGGCTCATGAGCGCCGGCTGTCCCAACACCGCTAGCGGCCAGATCACAAAGAACGAGAAGGCCTGCGACAGCGGTAGAAAGTTCTCTGGCCCAGGAGGCTGCAACAACTCAGGCGATTGCGAGGCCATGTAGGCCGTCGCGGCTTCGAAGCCACCTAACTGCTGCAGCGCAAAGCCCAGCGTCAACAGGATGCCCACTAGCATCACAATCGCCTGGAAAGCATCCGTCCAGGCCACTGCCCGAAAGCCGCCGAAGGCGGTGTAGATCGTAACCGTTACCGATACAATCACCAGTCCCGCCCAGTAGGGCAGGCCCAGCGCCACCTCCATCACCCTTGCTCCCGCCACATACTGTGCCACCAGGTAGGCCACGTACAGGCACAGCGTAATCAGCGCGAGCATCGCCGAAAGCCCGCGGCTCTCAAAGCGGTCCCGCAGAAGATCCAGCATCGTCAGCGCACCCGTGGCCCGCCCCAAGAACGCAATCCGCTTACCCAGAATTCCCATGCCGGTAAAAGCAATCGCCATGAAGCCCGCGATCCACAAATGCGCCGTCCAGCCGTTCTGCCAGCCCAGTGCCGGGCCTCCTACGAACGTGCCTCCGCTAGCCATGGTGGCCACCCACGTTAGCGCCAACACCCACGGACCAATGCCACGTCCGGCAACAAAGAACTCATCCAGAAATCCGCGGCCCCGCGACTGCCGGTGCGCCAGAGCCGCCATCACAAAGGTCACCAGGATATAGGCCCCAAACGCCAGGGTCACAGGCAAGTTGCGTTCCAGCATTGCTTAGCTCGCGGGCTCCTTCTGGTACACAAGCGTGTACCAGCAGTTGAACGCAAAGCACCCCGCCCATGGAAGCGCCACACCCAATACCACCCACTTGGGTATTCCAAACAGCAGCGGCACCGGCTGCTGCTGGCCCAGCCACCACGACACGCCTACTGTCCACGATAAGGCCACCACCCAACCGACCAGGGCCACGCCTGCCTCCCGGCGTGTCCGCATGTAGTTCGCAAGCCGCTCCGGTTGCGTCATGCAGCAGCCCCCGTTTCCCGGGCTAACGCCGCATTGCCACCTGGCAGGTTGTCTTCAAAGAAGCGCACAAAGTTGCCGTGAAACACTGCGTCAATCGTTTCGTCGCTGTAGCCCTTGCGGCTCAGAACTTCGCCCAGCCGCGGCAGATCCTCTATCGACAGTACCTCCACTGGAGTCTGCTCGTTTCCAAATCCTCCATCCAGATCGCTACCAATCCCGACATGCCGCGCGGATCCTGTCAACTGGCAGATGTGGTCGATATGGCGCGCAAGATCCACAAGCGTAGGATTCTCCTCCCTAGGTCGTCCCCGCTCATATCCCGCCACAATCATCCACGCATCCAGCACCACGCCCACCACACCATCCCGCGCCGCCACCTCCCGGATCTGCCCATCGCTCATCTGCCGGTCATGGGGAACCAGCGCGCGGCAATTTCCATGGCTTACGAAGACTGGCCGAGTATAGATATCCAGCGCCTCCTCCACGGCCCGGTCCCCGGTATGCACCAGATCCAGCACAATGCCAAGCTGGTCAAACTCCCGCACCAGTTCCCTGCCCGCCGGTGTCAGTGGGCCATCGCCCCCCGTTCCCATCGCATACGCACTGGGCCCATAATGGGCCAGACACGCGGTGCGCAGTCCATTTTCAAACCACTTCGCTGCCTCCCGTGGAGCCCGAATTGGGTCCGCCCCTTCCATCGACAGAATCACGCCTACCGGCGGCGCCTGGTTGCCCGGCTCACCGCTCGCCGGGGCGGACAGCCATCGCCGCCATTCCGCCACGGAGGCCCGGAAATCCTGGGCCGTCCGGATTAGCCTGAGATCCCCGTCGTACTCCAGCATCCGGTAATACGCCATCTGGGCCTGGGCGGCGGCGCAACAGATCGTCTGGTTGGCGAAGTCGAGGTCCTCCCGCAAGATCACCGGCCCCCGCCTCCTCACCCCCACATGCGACTCCGCAAAGACCCCGGCTCCAGTTCCGTCAGACGACGCACCAGTACCCCCTGGCATCGCCCGGGCCAGCAACGTCGCCAAACAAATGCCCACCCCGGCACGCCGCATGGCGGGCAGCGACGTTGTGCAACGCCCCCGGCCAGGGCCGGTCATCCCCGCTTCCCGATCTCGTAGCAGATCCACGGGCAAAGTCTGATCCCGATCAAACGAAACTGCGTTCCACGCTAAATCCAGATGCCCATCCAAGATGAACCGCATGCTACCCGCTCCCAGCTCCTGAATCGCTCATTCCCGCCGCAAACGTCCAAGTCTACCGCATGCACCCCCGCATGCTTCGACAAACCTGTTTCTCGTCGCTTCAACATGGGAAAGATCACTCTGCCTACCAGGATCAGCAGGAACACATCGCCGTGGAAGTCTCTATTCACACCACAACAGGACGTTGAGTTCAGCACGAACTCCGCGTGGTGACATCAGCAATCCCAAAGGACTCGCCATGCCAGTTTCTTGGCCTCCCAGGCAGCGACTACAGGTCTTCGCCCGCTGCGGCAGGGGCGTAGTCAGCAGTATCCGTGTGCCTGGCTTCCCCCAGCCATTGCTTTATCTGCGGGCACCGGCGCCGCTACGACAGTTTATGGAATTTCCAGAACAATCCTAGCGGCTAGCATTCGACGGAGCCAAGTAGATGGGGAGTGTGACACGGCGACTTGCAACTGACCCCGAATCGAATCCAAAGGGGGATGAGGATCGCGGCGGAACGAATGTCCTTTGAGTCTTCGCTTGCCGGAAAGGTGGTTCGAAGCCGCGCCGGGCCTTCACTTCACTTGCGTGAGGTGCTTGGTACACCGTGGACACTCCCCCTGCCACGGCACCAACGCCCCCACCGGCGCCAGCGAACATGGCAGTACCTGAGGCGAAGAGTAAGGCGATACCGGCTGCCTCCTCCGAACGCCCTTCGTTCCGTACACAATTAGCGGCGCCGATCCCAAAAACAACTGCTCCCACTGCTGCACCCCACAACAGCCCTTTGGTGGCCCCGGCACCACGCGACCACAACTGAACCCGGTTCACCTTGGAGCGGGGAATCGTCAATGCCTCGCCGCTTGGCCGCACCAGGATGATTTCACTATCGTTGATTCCGCGCACCACAGCACGTGTTGAGACTCCATCCGAGTCCCGGACTACCACCTGCTTGTCCAGGACAAGAACATGCAGGTCTTCCCAGGACACGGTTGCTGCCGACGCAGCACCAGCGAGAATCAAAATTGCAAGGAGTGTGATGATCTTCATGTCGCCCATGACCTCCAGCGCCGGCTCACTGCAAGAGACCAGACGGTGAAGGGTCTTTGGCAACCGGAGGGGTCCGCAAGGAAGGCTCGAAGCATTCTGAGTCTTCAACCAGACGGAGGCCACCAGGACTTAGGAACCTCATCCACTTTCGCTTCGGGAGCGCCTGCGCGGGTAAGGAGACTCTCGCGTGGAGCACTAGCGGAGGCGGAAATGGGCTTCCGTCCAGCCGCAGATGAGTTCTACTCTGTGGGCAGTGTACTCCCGCATTGTGCCCGATTCAATCAAAAATTCCGATTGAAGCCGAAGGAGTTAAGCCGTCTCTGCCTGAGCCTCGATTCCGGGATCCGATTAAGCAGCAAAGCCACCGCGAAAGCCGTTTAGCCGCGCGTGAGGATGTCGAAAAGGTCGTAGTAGCGGACAGGGAGCGAAGCTGGCTGGAGTTGAGCGTTCAGGAAGAGATGGCGGGTGAAGCCAGAGCAGAGGAGTTTGCCGGTGTCGGCGTGCTGGATCTGATAGTCAAAACGGACTAGCCGCTTGTTCGCTTCGGCGACGGTGGTGAGGACGGCGATGGGGTCGTCATAGCGTGCGGGTGAAAGATAGCGGCAGTTGGCTTCCGTGACGGCAAGGAAGACGCCGTCTTTCTCCATGTCCTTGTAGTTGAAGCCACGCGCCTTGCACAATTCGGTACGGCCCATCTCCATCCAGACGAGGTAGTTGGCGTGGTAAATCACACCCATTTGATCGGTTTCGGCGTATCGAGGACGGAGGTAGACGGTATATGGCTGCATCGCTGGCATAATAGCATTACAGGGCAGGGGCAACCCTAAGCAGAACGCAAACCATGGCGCGAGGATAAACGCGATTCGGGTTCCTGGTTATCCGCAAAGAACCGCCGATTCTCGTTCGATTTTTGTACCACCCGCGCGAAATAGGCACGTCCATGATGATGAAAGAGGAACTTGGCCGCACGCTGGTAGTCCTTGGTGTTGTGCTCATGGCGGCTGGGTTCCTCTTTCTGTTTGGAGACAGGCTTCCGCTGAAGTTGGGGCGCCTGCCAGGCGATATTACGTGGAAGGTTGAGCGCGGAGCCTTCTACTTCCCCATCACCACCTGCCTGCTCTTGAGCGCGGTAGGGAGCCTGGTGTTCTGGCTGCTATCGCGGCGCTAACGCCTGAAGGCCTGCGTCGCCATCGCCTTTACGTCGGCAAGGGTTTGCATGGCTTTGGCACGCGGGATGTACTCCATGCCA
Source organism: Bryobacteraceae bacterium (assembly GCA_036821995.1). GTDB lineage: Bacteria > Acidobacteriota > Terriglobia > Bryobacterales > Bryobacteraceae > JACTMJ01. The sequence continues at coordinate 9,537 of DAISIM010000014.1, read as the reverse complement.
ATGTAGCCGGTGTAGCCGGTGGCGGCGATGGCACGGAAAACGTTGGCGTAGTGGATCTCGCCTGTTCCAGGCTCGTTCCTGCCAGGTACATCTGCGACGTGAATGTGGGCGAAGTGCTGGATGTGCTCACGGATGGTTTCGGTGAGGTTCCCCTCCATAATCTGGGCGTGGTAGAGATCGTAGAGGATCTTCACAAACGGTGAGTTCACTTTGCGGATGATCTCGATGGCCTCGCGTGTGGTGTCAAGAAAGTAGCGGGCGTGATTGTCGCCCGTGGGGTTAAGCGGTTCAATTCTCGCCAAGGTGTTGATGGGTTCGACGACAAGCGTAACCTGAGCGGCGGCCGCAAGTTCGGCGGCGCGCTTGAGACCAACCACGATGCTTTGCAGCTGGTCTTCGCGGGACATGCCAGGCACCCTGAAGCCGGTGAGCACCACAAGCATCTTGGACTCAAAGCGGCGGGCTGCCTCCAGCGATGCGCGAATCTCGGCAAGGAAGCCATCGCGTTCAGCGGGGTTGCAAAGGCCCATGCCCACTGGGTTCACGCCACGGTTGCCCACCAGGCATACGCATTCCAGGCGAAGCCGATTGTGGATACGGACAATCTCAGCGGCGTCTTCCGCGCGCCAGTCACCGAACTCATAGCCCTGATAGCCGGCCAGCGCCACACGCTCAAGTTGCTGGGCAAGGGGCATGCCGGGAAATAGTGGCTCCACGCGGACAGAGAGCTTCGGAGCCTGCCCCTGTGCTGCACCCGCAGCGGCAAGCGAAGGCAACGCGAGGATGCTGCGACGTGCAACGGCAAGTGCGGGGGCTGTGCGCATGCTAGCCCCGCATCATTTCGTCCCAAGTGACTTCGCCGCGTGCATCCATGGCCATACGACCCAGGATAGCGGTGAGGGTGGTTTCAGCGCCCTCAATGGCGTTGTTCTGGGGCCGATTCTCCGCGATGCGCTTCACGAAGTCCTCTACAGCTTCGCCGGTCATCTCCCGCTGCGGCTTCTCAAAGGTGATGTTCCGGCGGGAATAGAAGATGCGCAGGTGATCTTCGCTAGTTTCCACCATGGCCTTTGAGCCGAAGAACTGCTCCAGTACTTCACGGTAGCCAGGCGTGGCGAGGGTGGCGCCGGTGAGTTGGGCCTGCGTGCCGTTTGGGTAGCGATACGACACGAAGTTATGGTCGCGGACATCGCCTTCGTCCGGCATGCGAGTGCCTCCATCGCCCACGGCACTGACGGGATGGCCACTGAGGAACCAGTTCAACACGTCTACGGAATGGACGTTGTTCTCAACGATGAGGTCACCGGAGAGGTCTTTCCAGATGTGCCACTTGTCCATGCGCTCCGCTTCAGTAAGAGGCGCGCGCGTGCGGGCTGCTTGCATGGCGGCACCCTCACTCTTGATGAAGCGGGCGGTAGCGAGACGAATCTCACCAGCGCCACCGGACTCCACCAGTTGTCTGGCCTTGCGGTAGAGATGGGCATGACGGCGCTGGAATCCAAAGGTAATGTGGAAGCGGCGGTCAGCCGAATCGGCGGCGCGGATAATGCGCTTGCAGCCTTCGATGTCAGCAGCGGCGGGCTTTTCGATGTAGATGTGCTTTCCAGCCTTGATCGCGGCCTCAAAGTGCTCGGCATGGAGCGTTACCGGGGTGGCGATGATGACGGCGTCCACGTTGCTTTCCAGCAGGCGGCGGTAGTCCTTGTGGAAATTGGCGGCGTCCACTCCCAGGCGTGTACCGGTTTTGGCCATACGGTCGTCCACGATGTCGCAGAGAGCGGTAATCTTGGCTCCGGGCACCTTGGACATGGCTTCGGCAACGCCGGAACCACGGTTACCTGAGCCGATAAGGCCAATGGTGACGGCATCGTTGGCCGCGCTTCCGCGCACAGCCGCTGCGGGCAATACAAGAGCGGCACGGATGGCGTCGCGCCGTGAGATCGTTCCGGATGGTGTCATGGCTAAATCTCCCCCGCCGCGCGCAGCAGCGTCTCATGCAGTGTGAGCTCGTGATCGTAGGACAAGCGCAGGGGCTGGCCGCTCTTGAGGGCACGGGCCATTTCCTGGAAGTCGCCGGTGAACCGCGGCTGCGGCGCCAATGGAATGTCCTGCCAGCCGGCCTTATAGCTTCCCTGTGGCTTGCGCAGATAGACGCGCATGCGTGGCGGATTGGCTTCGGGCCAGACGATGAAGGTGCCGTCAGAGCCGATGATTTCGAACGAGCGATGGTCACCCGCACCCGCCTGATTGGTGGTCTGGGAAAGCACAGCAAGCGCGCGTGGAAACTCGAACACGGCCATCCCATTGTCGTTTAGGTTGTCATTGACGCTGGAATGGTGGCGTAGCCAGCTCTTCACTTCCTTGGGACGGCCGAGGAGGTCCACCATGCGGTCAACCACGTGGCCGCCGAGTTCAAACAGACCACCACCCTTGTACTTCGCCTCGACAGCCCGTTGCGGCGCATCGCGATCAGCATTCATGGTTCCGCGCACCTGCAGCACGTCACCCAGCCAGCCTTTGCGGGCCGCATCGAGCGCGGCGTTCACGCCCTCATGATGACGCCAGACATAGCCGGTTTGTAAGAGGAGGTTCTTCCTGCGCGCCTTCTCCACCAGATCCTGGAAGCTCTTCCAATCGTTACCCGGCGGCTTTTCAAGATGCAGGTGCTTTCCCGCATCGATCACACGATGACCCATGGAAAGCGCATCCCATACGCTGCATTGGGCGACGATGAGTTGAATACTAGGATCTGAAAGCATCTGCTTCTCACTCATCCAACGGAGCCCGGCGAAGGCCGTCGAATTCTCCACTTCTGCGCGCTGCGCGGGATCGCTTTCCGCAACGCCAACCACTTCATAGTCAGGCGATGTTTGCATTGCCTTGAGTTTGCCGCTGGTATGGCTGTGTTCGGTTCCCCACAGGCCCGTGCGAATGGGGGGGCGTAACTGCGATGCCAGAGCGGGCATGGCGACGCTGGCGACCATAAAGTGTCTTCGATTCATGGGAGTCCCTTTGAAGTATTGTCTATCGCCGGAATTCATGGGCCAGCGAGGCTGTGTTTCCGGCAGGTTTTTCAGTCCTGGGCAGGGGCCAGAAAATTCGGTCTTGAAATGCTTGCTCGAAGAATATCGCGACCGCATTCAAATTGAAAGTTTCGCAATGCGCCGATGTTGACCCAAAGTGCCGTAAACACCGATGTAGGTTCACCACCGAAAAGGCTATCTGCAACGGCTGCACGCAAGAGAATCTCCCTGGCTGCCTCCGGTTCCATGGGCAGCCAGGGAGAGACGCAGTTGCTACCAGGTTATCCGGAGCGCCATTTGGAGAACACGAGTGGCGGATGCACTCGTGATTCTCATGAAGTTGACGTTGTTGCGCGCGGAAACAGGAAGGCCCAGGTTCGGCCGGTTGAAAGCGTTGAAAGCCTCGAACCGGTAAGTGAGGGCCACGGTTTCTCTTAACTGGAATCGTTTGAACAAACCGAAGTCCCAGTTGGCAAAACCAGGTCCACGGAAGGTATTTCGCCCCAGGTTGCCAAAGGTCCCAAGAGCATTGGGGGCGAATGCCGACCTATCCATATACTGGGCAATCTGCTCACCCCGGCTGCGATCTTCGCCGAGTTCGGGGTTGCCGATAATGTCGGCTCGCTGGCCCCCAGTGCCTGTGCGCGCGTTATCTACCCCGCTGTTGACCGTGAAGGGAGTCCCGTCATAGAGCGAGCCGATCGCGTTTAAGCTCCATCCGTTGACGAGCCATTTCGCACCATTCTCGACTCGGAAGGGCAGTTCCCAAAGCCCGGACAGGTTGAATATGTGACGCCTGTCAAAGTTCGCGGGCCCTTTGTCGAAGCTCTGGTCAAAGGGGTTGGTGCGCGCTGCTCCAGTCAACTTGGTGTCCGAAGCATCATCGAGAGCTTTGGCCCACTGATAGTTCATGAGCAAGCTGAAACCCTTGGAGAAACGCCGATCGGCGGTTAGCTGCAGGGCGTGGAACGTGGAGTTGCTGGTTGGATCAATGAAGTTCAAAGATCCCAGTGCCGGAGCGTACGGCCGCCGCTGATTGGTGGTGGCAGTGGTGACGCCCGGTGCGTAGGTAGCAGGGTTCCCTTCGCGAATGACGCCAAGGCGAGTTCCCTTCGAAGCGGCATAGGATGCTCTGCCCACGAACCCTAATCCTACTTCTCGTTCCAGTGTGAGGTTCCAGGTCTGCACATACGGTCCCTGGAAATCAGGCGAATAGGGTTGATGCGTGCTGAAGTTCGCAAAGGCAATGTCCGCGGGTGGGTTCAGCGGCGCGGGGAAGGGATTGTTGATGCCTGCATACGGATTGGCAAAGCTGTTGATGCTGTTGCCAAACGTATCAACCGTGGTGCCAAACGGAGCTTGGTTCGCCTGGTTGTTCAGAGCGATAGTGTTCAACTGGTCATAGAAGATGCCATAGCCACCGCGCAGGGCTGTCTTTCCGTCGCCGAAAACGTCCAACGCAAATCCAACGCGAGGCGCAAGGTATCCGTATTGCGCGTTGATGGCGCCCTTGGGCAGGCCAGACTCGCCAGCGTAACGGATGCCGAGCGGTGCGTTGACATAGCGAGTGGATTGCTCGCCCGGACGCCACACTGCCAGTCGGTCCTCCAGGTCGGTATACGGCAGAAAGGGCTCCCAGCGCACACCCAAATTCAAGGTCAGTCTGCGGCTGGCTTTCCACTCATCCTGCGCAAAGAGCACATATCGGTTGAAACGAGTATCCCGGAATTCTCCGATACCCTGCCGCATGCTGTTGAACTGCCCAACCGTGAAGTCTGCAAGGGAGTCACCCGTGAACGGTGCAACTCCGTTGAAGTTCCATTGCCCGTTTGCGCGGAAGTTGTTGCGCACGTCTCCAATGCCGCGACCGAACTCGCCGCCAATGGATATGTTGTGCCTTCCAGTCGTAATGCGCACTGTGTCGGAAATCGTGTACTCGTCGCGCAGGAAGGTGTTCGTATCTCCGGTGTTCAACGTACCGAAGTATCCCACCACGGTCACGTGCCACTGAGGTTTGTCATCGTTGTAGTAGTTTGAGCCAAGCGATGCAATGCTTGAGCTGGGCAGTTCAGGCACATTGTTGCCATCCATGCGCGTGAACGCAAACATGAACTGGTTGAGGATGCTGGCGCCAATCGTTTGGGTATCCGTGACGTTAATGCTGCGGTTCAGCCATGTGCGTCCCGTCGTCACTTCCAGGTAGTTGGTGGGATTCAATATCCCGGGCGTTTCCGCGTAGCTATCCCAGTAGCGAACGGTCAGCCGGTTGTTTTGGGTGAGCTGCTGGTCGAAGCGGACCAGTACCTGGCGATCGTCGAAATCCTGTGCAGCGGACGTCGTGATGGTGTTCCCCGCTGTTGGTAGGGGAATGAAGTTGAGAATTTGAGCCGAAATCGGACTGATTTGGGACACAGGAATCTGGTTGTTAGGGTAGGTGCCGCCACTAAACGGGTTCCGCAGCGCTCTGTTGAGTGCTGAAAAGTCTCCACTCCGTTGCGCTGCGGTGGGCACGACGCGGAAGTTTGTCGGAGGCGTGCGGCGCTCCAGGGTTCCCTGATAGGAAACGAAGAAGAAGCTCTTGTCCCGCCCATCGTAGAATTTGGGAATATACACCGGTCCCCCAAGGGTTGCGCCAAACTGGTTCCGTTTCAAACCGTCGTCAGCGCGCCGACCATCTGCCCGCCTTGCACCAAAGTACGGCGTTGCATTCATGGCCTTGTTTCGGACAAACCAGAACGCGCTGCCGTGCACTTCGTTCGTGCCAGATTTCGTAACCGCATTGACAATGCCCCCGGATTGGCGGCCAAACTCCGCACTGAAGGAGTTGGTCTGCACACTAAACTCCTGGAGCGCATCCGGATTCGGCATGGGGTTTGGCACGTTTGTATAGTGGTCGTTGTTTTGTGCCCCGTCCAGCATGAAGTTGGTGGTATTTGCGCGGCCACCGTTCACAGACACGCCCGTCACGCCAGGATAAGTGGTTCCTGAGGTGACACTTGTGCGTACATCAACCGATGTACCCACCACCAGTCGCATCAATTGAGTCGCATTCCTGCCGTTCAGAGGAAGTTCCTCAATTCGTTTCTGGTCGACGACGGCCTTCAAGGTTGGGGAGATCGTATCCACCACCACGGCGTCGGCTACAACCGTAACCGACTCTGAGGATGCTCCCACCGAGAGTGTGGCATCCACGCGAATACTTTCATTCACCTGCAGGCGAATCCCCCTGACATTGAAGCTCTGAAACCCGGCCGCTTCCACGATCAGGTCGTAGTTGCCCACGGGAAGCCCAGGAAGGGTATAGAACCCGTCGGAGCTGCTGATTACTGGAAACCGTGCGTTGGTTCCCGTGTTGATTGCCGCTACGGCCGCGCCAGGGACGGAGGCTCCTGAAGGGTCGATGACGCGGCCGGTAATGGTGCCGTAAATGTTCTGCGCCAAGCTGGCAGCACAAATCAGCAGGATGCCAGCCAAGGCTTTCCAAGGAATCGAAATCGTTGGTCTCATTGCATCTCCCGTTTCGTTAGCTCCATGGAATGTGCATACTCCATGTGCGTTTTGCCCTCTATGGGCCACTCTGTTTCAACAGCGCCCAAACTGGCGAGAGCAGCAATGCGGGAATCCGCGCTGCTGCGACTGGCCGACTTATCTCACATCGCAGGTGGACGAGTTCGATCCTGTGGAACGCCTCGTCTCCCTGGGTCCCAGATAGTAGCCACGATTTCCCGCTCCGCGAAGAGGGAAGGTGACCAATAATAGATGGTTGCCAATTTGCCGTCGGGTAGAATGGCGTCGCGGGTATATCCCAGATCCCAGGCTCCGCCGTCATCCCTAAGCACAATGTGCGGGCTCCATGTCTTGCCGTCGTCGTCGCTTACTGTGGCGCGGATGCCGTAGGGCTCGCCGCGGTATCCCCAAGTGATGCATAAGCGACCGTCGGGCATGCGTTTGAGTGACGGCGGGTTCCCGCTCTTGCCGCCGCTAAAGGGGACTGGCCTCGCAAATTCCTGCCAAGTGACACCAAGATCGTCGCTGGCGTAAAGATCAATCCAATCAGTCACGGAATCCTGCTTTACGCGAACCGCTGCCAGAATACGGCCACCGGGAAGCTGTACCGTGGAGGGCATGATCGAGAAACCCTCGGGTTCCTTGCCAATCCAACTACGTAGGTTCCAGGTGATGCCCCCGTCGATGGTATGGACACAAAGGGAATGTCCCTCTTGGCCATTCGTCTTTGCGGCCGTCACAAATGCCAGTGCTTCGTGCTTGCCCAGAACGATATAGTCAGTGCGGGCGGAGAGGCCTTTCCGTCCGAAGGTAGGGAAGTGGAAGGGGCCGAGCCAAGTGCGGGCTCTATCAAGCGAATACCAGAACAGAGACGGCCGGTCGTGCGCATCCTGGGAACGCAGCGTAAGGGCGAACCCAGGGGCGGTGAAATCGATGGGCTCGCCTAGATCAGTGGGTGACCCGCCACCCTGGTCTGGCGGCAGCAGCGATGCTGGTTCGAAAACGTGCCAAGTTTCGCCGCCATCGATGCTGCGAGCAATTGCAGGAACAATCGGGCGACTGCGGTCACGCTGGTGGCGTTCGGGGTCGGTCTTAATGAAGTATGCGGCTCCAAATCCGCAAGCAATTTCGCTGCCCCACGACCAGATGCCGAAATTGGCGGGCCATCCCCCGAAGCGACCCTCCTTCGAGTAGACCACCACATGTCGGCTCTCCTGGCGGCTCTGTGCCGCGCCCCATGAGGGCCGCTGCACTGTGGCTGATGCCAGCGCCAACGGGGTGAGCAGCAACGATCTTCGGTCGATCTCCTTCAATGCCGTCCCTCCTGTCCTCGAATCGATCGGGTGCCACGCATCAGCGTGCGGCCGCTGATGCGCTCGGATCTTCACGGAGCAGCCAAACCTCACATACCTGCACACCGCGCCCATTCCCGCCCAGCCCGGCAGGGCGCGTGAAGCGCAGTGTAAGCACACCGTCCTCGGTTGCCTCACGCGGCACGGCGAACTCTACTGGCTCAAACTCAAAGTTCTTCTCCTGGAACGGGTGTATTTCATAACGGCCATCCGCTTCCAGCCTGATGGGCACACGGTTGGAGTCCCCTCCATAGACCACGCGTATGCGGTACTGCGCATGGGTATCCAGATCTTTGTACTCCATTTCCAGGGGCGTATCTCCCAGTGTCTCCGCCGTGCGCCACCAGGAAACGCGACCCTGCAGGTTCGCTCGAAAACCGCTGAAGCCCGTGAGCACCGTGCTACGCATGGTAGGGTCTTCCGCGAAGGTCATTGGACGGACTACGTGGGGTTGATTCTGCGGGTCCCCCAGGTCGTCGTAGAAGCCGCCGTGCCCTGGATTCGTCCAATTCAGAATCGATTGGATTTCCTGTAGACGTGTGCGCTCGTCCGTCGCCTTGCGAATGGCGGCAAAGCGCGAGAGCAGCCAAGGCGCGTTGCTTAACGGCATATCTACCAAGTCAAGGTTGGCTCCACGGCCCACACTGATCGCCTGGTACTTTTCCACGCTCAACTGCATCCGGATGCTCTGGAACAGGGCTTCGGCGAGTTCAAACACGCGCGCTCTCAGTTCAAGACCCGCGCGTTCCCATGGTGCGGGCTGCAGTTCTCGTTCCGACGTATCTAGAGCCACCAAAGACCCTAGCCTTGACGCTACTCTCAAGTGGCCCAGGGCGCGTTCTTCACGAGTGCGTTCGTCCAGCAGGCGCGTCCGCGTATAGGCATCATAGTAGGCGCGGTATAGCGCCTGCTGGAATCGCCAGTTGGCCCTTTGTGCCGGCGTTGCGCGTGCCTCAATCTGACGAAACAAAGCCAGAGTTCCATTCACCCCTTCGTTCGCCAACAAGGGCCCCCTCCAGTTCTCTTCCAGTCGAAGAAGACCCTGCGCAAAGTCCTCTGCCACTGAGTCGCCAACGAACAACCTCGCGTAGCGCCGCAGCACATCCGTCAGATTTGTGTCCGGGTCCCAGCCTAGGGCGCTCCATACGAACTTGTTGACGTCATCATTGCAGCCTTCTGAGTAGGCCAGAAAACCCAACGGAGCCAGCGGCTGAACCTTTTGCAGAATCAGGGCCTGATCCACAGGTCGCGGATTGATGGGTTCCCGCTGCAAGGTGAGCGCATAGGCGACGTCCCAATCCGGCACCGGGAACTGGGCACGCATTGTATGAGTGATGTCCGGGTAGTGCCGCAGCTCAAACTGGGCAGGCACACGCTGGCGAAGCTCCGTGAGGTCTGCACGGTTCTGAGGTCCGAACACAACACCCTTCAGCCAAGCGGGACGTTTCTCCAGCAGCGCATAGAACTCCTCCATCCACTGCGCGTCGAAGCCTTGAGGCGACACCCACATGGTCGCCTTGGGGTGATACTTCCGCAGTACCTCGGTTTGCTTTTCGAGCACCTGCATCAGCACCTTGGGTTCCGTGTGGCCCGGGTCTCCACCTGGTACAAACAGCGCGTCGATGCGCGGCAGAGCCTGGAATACCTCCTCCCAT
>DAISIM010000013.1:0-113748 GCA_036821995.1 Bryobacteraceae bacterium | reverse complement strand
CGGTTGGGGTCACGGAGTGAGCATTTCCCGTATGGGGAGTTGAAGGGCCACAGCCCTGAGCACGGATATTCTGATCCGCCAGAGGGGGATAAGGACCACTTTACGACGTATCGGCGGGATGAGACGGGTCTGGATTATGCGTGGAATCGGTATTATGCGCCGAGTGTGGGCCGGTTTACTACGGCGGATCCGTATGGGGGGAGTGCGGTAGTATCTGACCCAGAAAGCTGGAACCGGTATGCGTATGTGGGCGGAGATCCGGTGAATGCCAGTGATCCAGAAGGCCTACAAGAATGTCAGGCCCCCGACGGCAGCCCTTGCTTTTCTACCACCGGAACCAGCAGTGGCAGATTGGGACCAAGCGGGAGGCGACCCGATGTGCTCCGCTCAGATCCCTGGTTTGTGTTCATGCGTGGTATCGAGTTTTCGTGGTCGCGGGCCTTCCCCAAGGAGCAGTCAATAGAGGAACAGAACCGCGAGGCTGAGATCTTTGGCGCGAAGGCGGTGCATCGGATGGAGTGGGGTAAGGCTGGTTGTGGCCTTATCCCAGATGGAGTTGTGACAAGCGTAGGTGCAGCCGGAGGAATGATTGGTGCAGCCTCTGGAAGTGGAGATATTCTTCTCAATCTTAATACCTTGGAGGTCACTGCATTTGGTAATGGCGGGATGGTTAGCTCGGTTCCTTTTGGTTCTGGTGTAAGTGGTACCCTATCAACAGGATTTGTGTTTGGCCTAGGCAGACAAAACTCATCTTTTGGTGGTGGGAGTGCAACTGTAAATGTCACTGCCGGTGATTTCGGCCTCTTTGGATCGGCTTCGAATGGAGGGTTTTCAGGGCTACAGGAGGCAGCACAAGCTGTTCACGCCTTAGTGCGAAACAGAAGTATGTCACCCGATGACTACATTGAAGCGATCGACTTACTTCTTCCGAGATCGCCGTATGTCATCGGGTTGACAGCTGGACAAGCACTCGTTTCAATCCCTGCTGGCGCGACCATAACATTTAGCAACAGCACGAGTCCAGTTGGTTTAGGACACTTGCCGCCTCAGGTGCTCTTGGCAACTAATCCGTCTCTGTTTGTTCTCTATGCACTTCGACAGAGGTGCAATGAATAGATTACAGATTATGTTCCTTCTTGGCGGTTTGGGTGGCGCCATTTTGTCTCAGGTCAATTTGGTACTTTATCACATAATGATCTCTAGAATCAATGATAAACTGCCCAAGCGGTTTTCAGATTTGTCTTGGAAGATGCGCCGATCAGAGCTTTGGCAGGTAGCCCGCGAGTATGATCGATACTTCCCGGAGAGTCGTCTCTCGACGATATGGCGAATCCTTAATGTAGTCATCATCACTTCTGGTGTGTCAGCCATTTTGTCTTTGGTTTTGCTAGCAACTCGAAGTGAGTGACGGGTTCACTAGCTATATATACCTAAGATTTCTATTGGGGTCCTGCATGCCAAGTTTGGCAAAGCAACGCTACCACGATTGTGGCCAATGGCAAGACGACCAATTGCCAGTATGATCGCCAAGGGAACGTGGTGCGTACGCGGGACGCGTCGCCGGAGGTGCAGGAGTCCTATAGCGCGGCCACCAATTGCATGATGCCGGATGTGATTACGCCGAACTCCGAGCCGTGAGTGACAGCCTCTGTGATTCCGGGTTTAGAGTCTTGGTAGCAGGTAATTCTTTTCGAGGAAGAGTGCTATCCGGCACCGCTCCCGAAACCGTTAAGCATCGAGGCATGCTGGGCCGAAACGGAAAAGCGGCGCCCTATTTTGCCGGCTGCAGTAATTGTTCAGCAAGTCCATCGGCGATAGACCAACTCGGTGCTGGGGCCGAATCTGAGTCCAGATTTGACAAGACCGCGATCGTCAAGTTTGGCGCTGGGGTAAGTCTGCAGTACCGACGAAAAGCCGTTGATGCCCCCCGCATGGTACCGAAGCGGCTGCCCGAATCGTTGTCCCACGACGATTCCGTACCCGTAGTGAAGTCCGTGCGCGGCCGTCTCTGGATAGGGGCGAATCATCTGTGCGGTCGAGGTACTGTCCAGAATCGTCCCCGCCTCGATGGCATTGGACCACCGTACCAAGTCTCCAACCGTCGAATAGAATCCTCCGGCCGACCACGCGACTGATGCGTCAATTGGCTCAGCGTGCTCCAAGTGTGTTCCGCGGATGCGGTATCCACGCGCGCGCCGTGCGACGATCTTGGTCGCGTCGTCGAAGCCAGAGTTGCTCATGCCGGCCGAACGGAACAGCCTTTCCTGAATGAAGTCTTGGTAGCGCATTCCTGACACCGCCTCGATAACCATACCGAGCAGGACATACCCCGTATTGTTGTAGGAAAACTGAGTTCCGTGCTCGTAGGCAAGTGGCTTTCCGGCCACGATTTCCAGCAGCTCCCGAGGGGTAGCACCCATCCTCTCAAGTCGGCGAATCGGCGGCCCTGTATACGAGGGAATCCCAGAGGTGTGTGTAAGCAGTTGGTGGAGCGTGGCGGTCTGCCAATTCACTGGCAGTCCATCGACAAACTTCCCAACTGGCTCCGCGATGCGAAGCCTGCTTTCCTGTTGAAGAAGCAAAATCGCGACGGCTGTGAATTCCTTGGAAATCGAGGCTGCGCGAAACCGGGTGTCTACCGTATTGGGAGCGTCCCATTCAATGTCGCCTAGCCCACATGCACTTTCAAGAACCGTAGCTGCATCCAGTTGGACGGCAACGGCACCGGTGAACCGCTTCTGCTCGCATTCCCGTGTGAAGTAAGCGTGAAGCGCTTCCGCGGGGTTTCCTTGGGCGGACACGATTGAGGCAAGCAATACAATACCGGCGAGGAAGGGCCAAGGCATCGTCCGATCGTACGATACAGACGCGCTTTCGAACTGGATGCGGTCTCCTGTTGGGGCGGTCCCGATTGATTAGCCTCGTTGATGATCCAGGCACTCTGTGTTAGGGTGAGGGCTCCTACTGGGACTGGGAGTGGTGTGATGCTGGTGTTGTCTATCTTCTCTTCTGGCTGGCATTCGATTGCGCGGCTGGGTGTGTTGTTGTGCGCGGTAGCCGTGTCGATGGCTTTGGCGCAGGCGGTTCCCTTCGACGTGCAGGTGACCGCCGTTGTTGTGGATCCGCAAGACCCTTCCAGGATCTACGCGAGCACGAACGGCGGTTTGCTGAAAACGGATAACCGTGGCAGTACCTGGGAGCAGCTACCGATTTTTCCGCTGGGTAGCCGGCAGCCCGCGATACAACAGGTTGAGTTCGATTTGGCCAACACGGCTGTCATCTATGGCTGGGCTTCGGGCGCTCTCGACCAGCGTCTGGCGGGTGCGTGGCGGTCAGTGGATCGAGGAGCCAACTGGCAGCGAATCATTGAGACTGGAACCTTTCCGGAGGGCAGTGAACTTGTTCGGCTGCTCGTGGCACCTAGCAATGGATCCGTGCTGTACGCGGTGGTGAAGGCGGGGACGGTGGAATCCACCTACCGCAGCGCAAATGGCGGATCGACCTGGACAAAGGGGGGCAATGCCGGGGCGCGTAGCGTGTCCACGGGCAACGCCGATACGCTGTACCGATCGATCCGAGGCGATGTCTATCGTTCCACCGATGGAGCGAAGAATTGGACCCAGATTGGGCAAACCTACAACGTGGGCAACGACCTGAACGGAATTAACGCAATCGCACCGTCGCCGGCCAATCCGAATCTGCTGCTTGCGAGCATGACAGGGCCGTCAAGCGGTTCCAACGGCATCTTCCGCTCAACCAATGGGGGCATAAGCTGGGTTCGTGTCCGCGCAGGAAACTACATTGGTGTCAAGTTCAGCCTGACGAACCCAAGCCAGGCGATCGTTGGTGATTGTTGTGGGTTTAGCCTTTACTACACCAACGACAGCGGGCAAAACTTTGCAGAGGTTTCGCGCAGTATTGAGGGATCCTCAACCACCTTGGGATTGTCCGTACAGCGCACCTCGTTTGATTATGTACAGCCGGCACAACTGATCCACGGGCAAACTTCCAGCACGGGGGGTGGTGTTGCGGTGCAGGGTGCACCAAGCGGGATCTGGCGCAAGTTGCAGGGCAGCTACACGCCCACCGCAGTTCCGAACATCTATCTGGACAGCGGCCAATTGCTTAGCGGCGATACCAGCGAAGCCCGGCTGACTGTGCAGATTGTGTCAGCTGAGGGGGGAAATGCAGCCCGCATCACGGTGGGCGAAGCCACGGCCGGCCCCGGTACGTCAGTGAGGATCATTCAAGACGGGACTGACCCCGCCAATCCAGTTCCCAGCGTTTCCGTGACCCGCAGTGCCAGAAACCTTGCCGCGGGAAGCTACAACACATCGGTGACCATACCGGTAACCGGCGCACTGAACCAGGAGGTAACCATTGAGGGAACTCTGGAAGTGGCCGACACGCCGCAGTCTGCCGGGGTATACGTTGGGCGCGGGCTGCCACCGGGAGTGAACGATAGCGTGTACGCGGTTGCCTCAGGGAATGGAAAGGTCTACGTAGGAGCGTTGACGCGTCTGCTTGCGCTGGACGGAAAGGGTGGAGCTGAGGTAGTTGCCGGCACTGCAACGTCTGGCTTTTCAGGCGATGGAGGACCTGCAACGGCGGCCCAGGTATCCTTCGTGCGCTCCATTGCGGCGGCGCCCGATGGCACCATTTATTTTCACGACGGATCCAATCGCCGCATCCGCCGGATCGCACCCAACGGAACGATTTCCACGATCGCCGGCAGTCCGAGCGGCACCACCACCATTACCGAAGGTGCTGGAGTGCAATCGATCAACTTCATTTCCACGCCGGGTTTGGCTGTCCGCCCAAATGGAGAGCTGCTGCTGGCCCACAGCAGCCGCATTTGGCGAATCGTTGGCAGTTCGTTCCGCACCGTTGCAGGTGGCGGTGTGAACGCTGCCGCTGAGGGCTCAGTGGCCACCGCCGTCAGTCTCTCGGGCGTAAATGGCATTCTGGTGGACCCGCAGGGCAACATTGTATTCTCGACCAGGGCGAAGCTGTTTCGCATCCGGTCGAACAACACGCTGGAGCATCTGGCTGGAGCAAGCTTCGGGGAAGCGGTATCGGGCAGCCAAAAAGCCTTGGAAGTGGACTTGTCGATAGATGCCATCACCCTTGGAGCGGACGGCATCTACGTGGCGGATCAGGAAAGCTTGACAATAAAACGGGTGAACGTGGATGGGACGATCGAAACGGTTGCGTTGAACGGTATGCGCGGGACAGCGTCCGGCTGCAGCGGCGCACGGTATATCCCGGCTACTTCGGCAACCTATGAGGGTCTGGCGTTTTTTCCGGACGGGTCGCTGCTGGTGGGCCAGTCTGGCTTACCGCGCTTCTGGATTCCCCCCAGCAGCGGCCAATCCGGGCAGGCACCGGTGGTACCGCCGGAAGGCGTGGTGAACGCGGCGTCGTTTTCTCGTTTACTCTCGCCTGGATCGCTAGCGAGTGTGTTTGGGACCGATGTGGCGGGGTCGCAGGCGGCTGCGGTCGCTCTGCCTCTGCCGGCGGAGCTAGGGGGCGGGGTGATTTGCGTGGCGGGGCAGGTGGCACCCCTTGTGTTCGCCAGCCCGCTTCAGTTGAATGTGCAGATTCCCTTCGGATTAGAGCCGGGCACGCATACGCTGCGTGCGTTCAATGCTGCAGGCGGTACCGGTAGCGTGCCGGTGAATCTGCAGAAGGCTTCGCCGGAGATCTTTCGCTCAAATGGGCGAGCAGTGGTGATCAACCCCGACGGCAGCTTGAACAACACCGGCAACGGCGTGGCAGCCGGCGACGTGGTGGTTGCGTACCTGACAGGTATCGGGGATGTGACGCCGGCAGTCACGACGGGAGCGGCGAACCCGTCTGGCCCGCTTGCTGTTCCGGCGGAAGCAACAAGTGCCACGGTTGGCGGCGTCGCGGCAGGGCTGGAGTATCTGGGCATGACGCCCGGTTTTGCTGGTCTCGCCCAGGCGAACGTCAGGATACCGCCCCTAGCGCCGGGTGAGCACGCCATTGTCTTGACCGTGGGCAACAATTCGAGTGAACCCCTGATGATTACGGTGAAGTGATGATGAGATAGCGGCGTCATGGACAACCCAGAGGCGGGAAAGGCCGCTGCGATGCTGGAATTGCGGGGGATAGCGCCTTTTCGGGGATTCTTTGGGAAGGATGAAACCTGGATGGCGGGGGCGACGTATCCATGTCACTGATGGAATTGCCTTGGGTGCTCACGGTTAGGGTGACCGATCGTGCTTGACCCCTTGGCGAGAGCGGCCTAAACTTGAGATAGCTCAAAATCCACACGTTCGTGCATCTTCCTATGAGACTACGACGACTCACCGCTCCTGTTCTTCTGCTGACATTCGTGTTGAGCGGCGCCCTCGCCTTGGCTCAGCAAGTGCAGCAAGCGCCTACCCAAACCCGCGAAACCGTGGCCAAGCCGTTGAGTGACCGTGAGAAGCGGCGCCGGCTGGAGCGATTGCGCAAAGAGCTGGAAACGCCGTACAAGCGCTGGCTGGACGAGGACGTGCGCTACATCATCACGGATGAAGAGCGCGTGGCGTTCAAACGGCTGGCGACCGATGAAGAACGGGAACAGTTCGTAGAACAGTTCTGGCGGCGACGGGACCCAACGCCTGACTCGATGGAAAACGAGTACAAGGAAGAGCACTACCGCCGGATCGCTTACGCCAATGAGCGCTTCGCCTCGGGCATTCCGGGGTGGAAGAGTGATCGAGGGCGGATTTACATCACCTTTGGCCCGCCGGACGAAATTGAGGATCACCCCTCGGGCGGCACCTACGTGCGCCCATGGGAAGAGGGTGGCGGGACCACCTCAACGTATCCATTCCAGAAGTGGCGCTATCGCTTCATCGACGGAATCGGCTCTGACATTATGATCGAGTTCGTCGACACGACGATGACGGGCGAGTTCCGCATGACGATGGATCCATCCGAGAAGGACGCGTTGCTATTTGTTCCTGGCGCGGGTTTAACGATGATGGAGCAAATGGGCATGGCGGACAAGAATGACCGCTTCAGCCGAACGGATGGTACCCGTCTGGGCACGGGCAATCAGCCTCTGCCGCAGCGCATGAATCAGTTTGAGCGGCTGCAACAGTTCGCAATGCTGCACAAGCCGCCGCAGGTCAAGTTCAAGGACCTGGAAGCGACGGTGGATTCGCGCATCACCTACAACACGCTGCCGATGGTGGTGAGGGCCGATTATCTGCGGGTCACCAGCAGCAGCGTGATGACGAACGTATCGATCCAGTTTCTGAACTCGGACCTCCAATTCAAGGCGGGCGACGGGATTCAGAAGGCGGTGGTGAACATCTACGCTCGTATCACGTCGATGTCGCGCCGTCCCGTGAACGTGTTCGAGGATGTGGTGACGGTGGAGGCTCCGGCGGAGATGCTGGAGGCCTACACGAAAAGGTCGTCGATCTACCAGAAGTCAATTCCGCTGCCTCCGGGGCGCTATCGGTTGAATGTAGTGGCGAAAGACATCACCGCAGGCACGGTGAACAACTACGAGGTGGCGCTGGATGTACCTATGTTTGAGGACGAAGTACTTTCGTCCAGCAGCATTATTCTGGCCGACATCATCGAGAAGGTTCCGTCGCGGAGCGTGGGTGCGGGCCAGTTTGTGATTGGAACCTCCAAGGTGCGTCCTCGCATTACGGAGAGCTTCCGCCGTGACGAGAAGATGGGCATCTATGTGCAGTTGTACAACTTCACGCAAGATGCGGAGAGCAAGAAGTTCGAAGGAACTATCACGTATGAGGTGCGGAAGGTAGGCTCAACCGATGCTTTGTTCACCTACGAGGAGAAGGCGACGGCCGTCGAGAATGCCTCAGCGTCTCAAGTGATTATCGAAAAGATGCTGCCCCTCACGAATTTGGAGCCGGGCACGTATGAACTGCGGATGAAGGTGAAGGATCACGTGACGGAAGACGAATTGACGCCTACCGCCACGTTTAAGGTAACCTCGTAATCACCGCCCGGGAATCGGGCGGAGGAAGCGGAAGGAATCCGCAGTGAACCGCATGGAAGCCGAGGGAACGCTGATTAAGCAACTGCGCGTTTCGTTATTGTGTGTGCTGCTGGCAACATCAGCACTATGCGCGGAGCGCGAGGCCCTGCTTGGCGGCATGGCCGGGCTGGTGACCGACGCATTTGGGGTGCCCCAAATGGGTGCCACAGTGGAAGTGCTGAACGACACGCAAGGCGTCGTACAGACGCTGTTGAGTGACCGTAATGGCGCTTTTCGCGTGGAAGGTCTTGCTTTTGGCAACTATTCCGTTCGCGTGAAGATGGCAAGTTTCCTGCCCGCCTTGCGCAAAGTAAGCATCCTGCCAGGGTCGCGCCCTCTACTGAGCATTTCATTGGCGAACGTATTCAGCTCAATTGAGCTGATTTACCTGTCGCCAAACCAGCGCCGATTCATGAGCGAAGACTGGAAGTGGGTATTGCGGTCGAACGCCAGCTCGCGCCCCGCGCTCCGTCTGCTTCCTGATGATCGCAAGAATTCGGGAGTTGTTTCGCGGGTGGCGGTTGGTGATACGCAGGGAGTGGTGCAGGTCTCCGCAGGCGACCAGGGGAAGCTATCTCCACTGGGGACGGTGGCTGATTTGGGTACGGCATTCGCTGTGGCGACGTCCTTTTACGGGGACGCGCA
Organism: Bryobacteraceae bacterium; assembly: GCA_036821995.1. Taxonomy (GTDB): domain Bacteria; phylum Acidobacteriota; class Terriglobia; order Bryobacterales; family Bryobacteraceae; genus JACTMJ01. The sequence goes on along the minus strand of DAISIM010000013.1, from coordinate 105,074 downwards.
GCTAACGGTGAGCGGCAATGTCGGGTACGGAATGAGCGGGACCTCGACGACGGGCTTTGAAACCAGATACTCGCCAGGAATGACGCCGGGGATCAGTCCCGAAGTGCGGCTATCGCTGAAACAGGCGTTCCTGCCGGTGGCGTTGGGTATGCCTCAATCCGGGATGGTTGACGGTCGAGGGACCTTATCGACAATGTCGGCAAGCGTTTCTGACCGGGCGATGCTGAGCGACAACCTGGAACTCCAATATGGGTTTGCGTTTGATTCCGTAGCCTACTTCGACCGGCTGAACTACTTGAGCCCCTACGCGAAGCTGTCCTACCGGTTAACCCCAGACGATCTTGTGCAGGTTAGCTACTCGTCGGGATTGCCTCCGGCGGAGATGTATGCGGAGCCAATGGTGACGGAGCAGCGGACACTGAATGCCGATCTGCAGGGGCTGGCGTTATTTCCCCGGGTAACGGTGAACCGCGGGCGCGCGCAGGTGCAGCGGATCACCAGCTACGAGGTGGGTTATGAGAAGCGGCTGGGATCCACAAGGGTGGGAGTAGCGGCGTATCACTCGCAAACGCGGAACGCTGGCATCACGATGCTGGGTGACGGTGGGGCGGTGTTTGGCGCGAACCTGCTGCCGGATTTGCTTTCGAACAGCTACGTAGTGCATGCCGGGAACCTGCAGAGCACGGGTGGCATGGTGAGTGCCACTCAAGTGCTGGATGACAACCTGGAAGTGATGGTCGGCTTTGGTACGTTTACCGCTTTGGCCGCCATTACGCGAGACCCGATTTTCGAGAGCGGCGATTTGCGGTCAGCATTGGGTGGACAGCAGCGCCATTTTGCGATGATGTCGGCCACAAAGCGGTTGCAGCGGGCGGGAACCTTCCTTCAGGCGGCTTACCAGTGGAACAGCGGAGCGAGTGCGACGGCCGGGCACCTGTTTGTGACGCGGCGCTACCTGCCCCAGCAGGGGCTTAGCCTCGTGATCCGCCAGCCGATCGGTAGCGTGCCAGGGATCCGGGGCAAGCTTGAGGCGACGGCGGACCTGAGTAACCTGCTGGCCGAGGGATATGTGCCGATGAAAACGCCCGATGGCAGGCATGTGGTGCTGGTGCATACTCCGCGCAGCGTGCGTGGTGGACTTAGCTTTGTGTTCTAAGCGGTGAATCAACACTGCTATTACCGGTTGACGCATGCAGGTTACTGGATAACCTCCGGCTTGTCTGTTTCCTTGCGCAAGGCGTGACCCGTCCTGGGTACTCCAAGGCTCCCTTCCCATACCCGACAAACTCTATCGTTCCGCCGGAACGCTAAGGGACTCTGGCTTGCCTGCGCGCGCGGTTGCGCTGCTGCCGCCGCTGCACTGCCTTCCTAGCGCGTTGCGGAGATCGGAGGCATCCGAGGGGTATGGTGGAATGCCGCAATCTGCTGCTGGTGCTTGGGGATCAACTGGACGCGGAGTCTTCATTGCTGGCGGGGGCGGACCCGAAGCGGGACGCTATCTGGATGGCAGAGGTGGACGAGGAATCCTCGCATGTGTGGGCGCACAAGGCACGGATTGTGCTGTTTCTGAGCGCGATGCGGCATTTCGCGGACGTAGTCAGGGAGCGTGGTTTCCGGGTGCAGTACACGCGATTGGGAGCCGGAAAGGGAAACAGTCTGGCGGCCGTGCTGACGCGGGACTGCCAGGAACTGCAGCCGCAGGCGCTGAAGGTGGTACAACCTGGAGACTACCGGGTGCTGGCCAGCCTCAAGGAAACCGCAGCGGTGGTGGGATTGCCATTGGAGGTACTGGAAGATACGCACTTCCTCTGCAGTCTGGATGCCTTTCGCAGGCATGCGCGCGGTCGCAAGCAACTGCGTATGGAGTACTTCTACCGGGAGATGCGCCGGGAGAGTGGGGTACTGATGGACGGCAACCAACCTGTGGGCGGGGAGTGGAACTACGACCAGGAGAATCGCAAGAGCTTCGGCAAACAGGGGCCGCGAGACGTGCCGGGGGGTGGATGGTTTGCACCAGATGCGGTGACGCGTGCGGTGATGGCAGAGGTGGAGGAGCGGTTCGCGGGCCATCCCGGGCAATTGGCGTCCTTTGGGTGGCCGGTGACGCGGCAGGAGGCGTTGAGTGCACTGGCGGACTTTGTGACGCACCGTCTGCCGCGTTTCGGTGAAGTACAGGATGCCATGTGGACGGATGAGCCCTTCCTGTTTCACGCGCGGTTATCTTCGAGCCTGAACTTGAAGCTGTTGCACCCGCGCGAAGTGGTGCAGGCTGCGGAGGCCGCCTGGCGGAAGAAACCGCAAGCCTATCCGTTGGCGGCGGTGGAGGGTTTCATCCGGCAGGTGCTGGGATGGCGGGAGTATGTGCGGGGCATTTACTGGCTGGCTATGCCGGAGTATCTTGGGCGGAACGCGCTGAAGGCTGAATATCCGCTGCCGCAGTTTTACTGGACCGGTGAAACAGACATGCATTGTCTGCGACAGGCGATCGGGCAGACGCTGCAGCATGGTTACGCGCACCACATCCAAAGGCTGATGGTGACTGGACTGTATGCGCTGTTGCTGGGGGTGCATCCGCAGGCTGTGCATGAGTGGTATCTGGCGGTGTATGTGGATGCGGTGGAGTGGGTGGAGTTGCCGAATACGTTGGGGATGAGCCAGTTTGGCGATGGGGGCATGATGGCGTCGAAGCCGTATGTGGCCACGGGCAAGTACATCCAGCGCATGAGCAACTACTGCGAGGGCTGCCGATACAAGCCGGAGGATGCGGTGGGCGCGGATGCTTGCCCGTTCACGACGCTGTACTGGGATTTTCTGGCGCGGCACCGGGATTTACTGGGGGCCAACCAGAGGATGCAAATGCAACTACGGAATCTGGACCGGCTGAGCCCGGCAAAGTTGCACGCGATCCAGCAGCAGGCCCAAGGTCACCGGCTTGCGGTGCTTGAAGGGCGGATGGAAGCGAATTGATTGGGTTGAAGAAAGGCAACGATGAGTTTCGAGAATCAGGCATATGTCGTCCTGGGGGCGACGGGAAGCACAGGTAACGCGCTGGTGCGCGCACTGACGGAGAGAGGTGCACGCGTAATGGCCTGCAGCAAGGATGAAGCCAAGGTGCAGGCGATGGCGGCGGAGTTGGGCGTGGAAGGATTCACGCTGGATGCCACTGATTCCGCCCAGGTGGCGGCTGCATTCATCCACGCCAAAGAGGCCTTTGGCACCATTGCCGGGGCGGTGAACCTGGTGGGATCCATCCTGTTGAAGCCCGCGCACTTGACGAGGGATGAGGAGTGGATGCAGACGCTGGCGCTGAACCTGAATACAGCGTTCTTTATGGTGCGGGAAGCGGCGAAGACGATGGCTGAGGGTGGATCCCTGGTGCTGGTGTCGACGGCGGCGGCGCGGGTGGGCCTGGCGAACCACGAGGCAATTGCGGCTGCCAAGGGCGGGGTGATTGGCCTGACACTGGCAGCGGCTACTACCTACGCGGGTAAGAACATCCGGGTGAACTGCGTGGCTCCGGGATTGGTGGATACCCAGATGAGCGCGCGCATTGTGAACAACGAGGCCGCGGCCAAGGCCAGCAAGAGTTTACACGCGTTAGGCCGATTCGGAAAGCCGGAGGACGTGGCGTCGATGATTACCTTCCTGTTAGACCCCGCGCATGACTGGGTGACGGGCCAAGTGTTCGGCGTAGACGGTGGATTGGGCACGCTGAAGCCGATGATGCGTTAGGGATGGGCTGGAGCGCCGTAGGGTAGGGAACGTCAAAAGTGCTTCAACAGTCAATTTTTTCCGCGCAGGGTTAAGGGATCGACATCCTATGGAGGTGGACGAGGCAAGCCCTGGTGAAACCGTTGCATCAAGCCGCAACGGTTGTGTGCGCTTCAACGCGATGACACGGGGGCTTCCTGTAAGCCTCATTCCCCTCACCAGCCTGCGGAGCTGGGATTGAAACCATCAGAACCAGAGAAAGGACTGACCATGAAGAGATCTCTAATGGCCTACGCGCTGATGCTGACGATGGCCCTCGGGCTTAGCAGTTCCCTGTTTGCCCAGTCGCGCACGACGCGCGTTTTCGGAACCAGTGGCACCGTGACGAACACCGTGAACCTGGGCTCCACCACGGTGACGTTATCGCCTGACTTCGCGGGGGCGCTGGGTTCGCTGGGAGTGACGGCAATCGCTACGGCGCCGGGCACCTTGTCGGTGGGCATCCTGCGTTTCCCCATCACGACCGGGGTGTTCGATGACCAATCCGGGCGTTTCGAGTTTATGCACAGCGGTGCGCTGGCGCTGATTGCTGGTGACACGCGAGTGGAACTGCTGCACTTCACGATCGATGGTCTGGGCGACGACCTGGTGTTGACGGGGCTTGTTTCCGTGAACGGCAGCGTGGTGGGGCGGTTGCCGCTGTTCCGCCTGATGCCCAACCCCGGCACTGAGCCGAACGTGGGCTTCTTCCTGAGCATCCCCAGTGTTGGCGTCACCTTGAGCAAGGAGGCTGCGGATGCATTGAATGGGGTGTTTAACGTGGCTGCGTTCGTGGAAGGATTCCCGATTGGTACGGCGGCCATCCTGGCAAATCCCAGCCGGAACTTCGGCCCGCCACGGCAGTAGCCAGGCACCGTCTTCGTTTTGGTTACAACAAGGGCTTGCCGCGCCAGCCGATTTCTTCGGTAGCGTGGCAAGCCCATTTCGTTTTCAAGCCCATTTCGTTTTGCTTGGAGGGTCCGGGGCCAATCGGGCCTAGGGCTGAAAGCGCAGGGCAACCAGGCGGGGGATCTTTCTGATTTGGGTTCCGGTGACGGCAGCCAGTTCCACCGATTCATTGCCAAAGAGAAGGCGCCACTCAGCGCCTAGGGGTTTGGCGAGGTCAAAACCCGCGGCAAAAGGGGAAAAGGCGGGCAGCACCAGGGCGCGGTGGCCGATTAGGAAGACGGGCAGGCGCTGGCGAACCCCCGCCGCGTCAGGAATACGGATTGCCGGATGGAGGTGGCCCAGCAGCAGCCAGCGTGTGGTGTCGGGCCATTGGCGATCGCCATGGACGGCGACGACCTGAGGGTCGGTCCACTGGAGCGTGGTTTCGAGAGGGAGATGGCCGAAGTCGCGGACGAAGCGGCGGTCGTGGTTACCCAGAACGACGGTGATGCGGGCATGGCCGGCGGCGCGGAGAAGGGTTGCCTCGATCGCCTCACGCTCCTCCCGGTTGGGGCTGCCCAAGTGGACGACGTCGCCCAGGAAGACGAGTTGGTGTGGATTCCAGCGATCCAAGGCAGAGTGGAGGCGGTGGAAGATGCCGCCATCGGTGAGGGGGCCCAGTTCTCCGCGACGGCGCTGTGCCCAGGCGTAGCCCAAGTGGGCGTCCGCAACCAGCAGAGCGCGGGAATCCTCAAGGTAGACGGCTCCGGTGCAATCGGCGAGGATGCCTGGGCGGAGTTCGATGTAGGTGTGTTCGGTCATGGGATGAGGAAGTGGCCTAGAGGGGAGGCAGTGCCATGCCGGGATCCGCCCACTCCTCGAAGAGATTGCCGACGATGTCATCGAGGGCCTTTTCGCGATCCTGGGCCATAAGAACCTCCGCGTTGAAGGCTGCGTAGAGGGGGAGCGCGAAGGGGCTGGGGCGGGGGAGTTCGTAAACTTCCCAGCGGCAGGCGTGGACGCGGACTGCTTCTTCGTAGGCAACGTTGGCCATCATCTTGTCCTCAAGAAAAGTGCGGACAGTCTCCCGCATGAGAGGATGTTCGGGCTCGTACTTCAGCAGCGTCGCATACAACAACGCTCCGTTCCAGGTGGCAGCCTTGGGGCTGGTGCGTCCGCGGGCGGTTTGCCTGGGCAGCAGTTGGCCCACTTCGGCAATGGGACGGAAGTCGCGGCCGAGCGCCTCACTGGAAGCGACGGCTTCGCGAAGGGCGTCCATCCAGCCGTCCGGTGAGAAGGCGGCGCGGAGTTCCTCAGGGGTGAATCGGCGGCGGGCATCCATCTGGAGGTAGAAGCCATGGTCGTCAAAGTTGGCGACGACGCTGCCATCGGCACCCAGGCGGCGTGCGGCCACCCAGGCCAGGGAGTGGTTGACGGCGCGTCCGGCGACGATGTGAAAGAAGTAGAGGAGGCTGCGGCCTTGGGCGAGCAACTCCACCTGGACGGGGTCGTCGACAGGAAGAGGGGCGGCCTGTACCTGGCGGGCGACGAGGTGTACAATGCCGCGGATGGCCTCAGGCGGAGCCATCCATTTGGTGGCCAGGAGGTGGGTGCAGGCTTCCGCGCCGCCACGCTCCCAGGCGTCGCGGAGATCACGGCGGAGGGCCAGTTCCTCGCCAGCCAGCCGGATGGAAAGGGGCATCTTGCTGCCCACCCAGCGGGGCGCGCGGATACGCTCTCCACGAGCTCTATCTACGATGGCCACGTTGCGGTGAAGCTGCTTCAGGCGTACTGGAACGCCGCCAAGGACAAAGGCTTCGCCGGGTTGCAGAGAACCAATGAAACCTTCGCTCACCTCACCAAGCTTCTTTGCGCCGCGCAGCATGACACGGATCATGTACTCGTCGCTGATGGTGCCGATGTTCATGTAGTAAGTGCGGGCGACGGTGCGGGAGGCGACGCGGAAGCGCCCATTCTCGACGAGGATTTTTCCGTAAGTGCCGTATCCACCCAGCACGCGTCCGCCACCGGCGAGGTATTCAAGGACGGCTTGAAAATCCACATCGGGCAGGTGCAGGTAGGGCCCGGCGCGGCGGATGAGGGCAAGGGCTTCGACTATCCCCCATTCGCGTTCGATGCTCATGCCTAGCAGGGCCTGGGCAAGAACATCAAGGGCGTTGGAAGGAATGCGCAGTTGGTCCATGCGGCCTTCGCGGGCGGCGCGCTGGACGGCCAGGCACTGCAGCAAGTCAGGGAGGCTGGTGGGGATGAGCGCACCGGTGGCGAGGCCATTCACGCGATGGCCACTTCGTCCGAGGCGCTGCATGGCAGAGGAGATGCCGTGAGGAGCGCCGATCAGCAGAACCTGATCCACGCCAGAGAAATCGACGCCGAGTTCGAGGCTGGCCGATGCGGCGACGGCCTTCATCTGGTTGGCGGAAAGTCGTTGTTCGATATCAAGGCGGTGGGCGAGATCGACGGAGGAATGGTGGACAGCGATCTGGGCTTCATGCTCTGGCAGAAGTAACTGGAGGGCGAGGCCGATACGCTCCGCATTGGAACGGGTAATGGTGAAGACGAGGGTGCTTTGGGCGTCGCGAACGCGGTCAGCAACCAGATGCGCGACGCGGTAGGGATTATGCCCGGCGGGCGGCAATGTACGAGGATTGGGCGGGGCGAGGATCTCCAACTGGTGGCTGCGACGGATATCGACACCGGCGATCGCGCAAGGCCGCGTGCCGCAAAGGAGGCGGGCGACCTCGTGTTCGGGCCATGCGGTGGCGGAGAGGCCGATGCGCTGCAGGGGTTTTCCGGAACGTGCCTCCAACCGTTCCAGGGACAGCGCCAGCAGTGAACCGCGCTTACCTTCGGCGAAGGCGTGGATCTCGTCCACGATGACGGTGCGCACCTGCATGCCTTCCCGGAAGCCGCGCTGGGAGAGCAGCGAAGCCAGACTTTCGGGGGTGGTGATGAGAAGATGGGGGCGGGACTTCTGCTGGTGGTGGCGGACAAGCTGCGAGGTATCCCCGGTCCGGACATCCATGCGGATGCGGCGCAAGGCGGGAAGGGAGGCGTTGAGAGCTTCCAGAGGGGCCTCGAGATTACGATGAATGTCGTTGCCCAAGGCCTTCAAGGGTGAGACATAAACAGCGCAGAGGGCGTTGGGGAGCGTGGCTGCCTCGGCTTGCATGGCAAGGGCGGAGAGGACGCTGAGGAAGGCGGCCAAGGTCTTGCCGGAGCCGGTGGGGGCAAGGATGAGAACATTCTCGCCATTGAGCGTGTGAGGGAGGGCGCGCTGCTGGATTTCAGAGAAGGCGGGGAAGCGCTGCTGGAACCATTGGCGGAGAGCGGGGTGGAGACGTGCGTCCAGCTCAGGCGCCTGGCTTGAGGGGGCTGGCCGGGCGCGGGAGGCGCGGGTGCTGGATGTGCGGGTTGTCGCCATCAGGACTCCAGCTCTGCTTCCATTGCGGACGCGCTGACGCCGGCGAGGGATTGCTGATAGATTTCGCGCACGCGGTCGAGGGTGTCGATATCGCGGGCGGTTTTGTCGCGACGCCAGCGGAGGATGCGGGGGAAGCGCATGGCGTATCCGCTTTTGTGGCGGGGACTTTTCTGTATGCCGTCAAAGGCGACTTCCAGGACGACTTCGGGACGTAGCAGCAGAACGCGCGAGAAACGCTCAGTCACCAGGGTGCGGAGGATGCGGGTGAGTTCGCGGATTTCGGCATCGGTGAGTCCACTGTAGGCCTTGCCGACATTGAGGAAACGGTCACCGTCGCGGACAGCAAACGTGTAATCCGACAGTACGGTGGCGCGCTTACCGTGGCCCTGCTCGGCAGCCGTGATGACGACATCCAGGGTGGCGAGGGGCCTCTTCAGCTTGTACCAGGATCCACTGCGCTTGCCCATTTCGTATTGGCTTCCAAGTCGCTTGAGGACCAGACCTTCGTTGCCGCGGTTGCGGGCTTCGCGGAAGAGGCGTTCCACGTCCTCGAGAGTAGCCGCCTGATGGCGGGGGCTTAGCAGAAGGGGGTTGCCCTTGGCGAGGGTGATCGTTTCCAGGGCGGCGCGGCGCTGCTCAAGCGGCTGGTGGAGTACCATGCCGTCGTGAAGGTAAAGCAGGTCGTAGGCCATGAAGACGACGGGGATATCGGCGATGAGGTTTGGGCTGGGGCGCTTGCGGGCCAGGCGCTGCTGCAGCACGTTGAAGTGGAGCGCGCGGCCGTCGCGCCAGGCCATTAGTTCACCGTCGAGGATGCAATCGGGAAGGCCTGTCCAATGCTGGCCGGCGAGGTCAGGGTAAGAGGCGGTGGCGTCCTCAAGGCCACGGGTGTAGATGCGTATTTCACCCTGCTGGATGTGCAGTTGGGCGCGGATGCCATCGTACTTGTCCTCAATGGCCCAGTGGGTTGGGTCAGCGAGATCAAAGAGAGAGTCGAGGGGCTTGGCGAGCATAAACTCCATCGGATGGAAGAGGCGGGCAGCAATTTGATCGAGGGTCCCTGCGCGTGCGGCGAGGGCAACTTGGGCGAGGTCTCCTGCGCGATGGTTGGCGGCGCGCACGGCTTCCATGGGGGCTCCGGTGGCGGCTGCGACGGCATCCACCACCATTTTCTCCTGCAGGCCGATGCGCATGCCTCGGGTGATGACCTTGATGAAGTATTTGAGTGTGGCGGGCTGGTAGCGGGTGAAGCAGTGGGCAAGGTGCTCTACCTTGGCAGCGGTCTTGCGGGTGCGGTGGAGGTTGAGGTAGTGCTGTTCGGCCTGCTCAAGCGAGAGCGGCTGGTTCTGGGTGAAGCCATTCAGGAGGGCGCTGAACGTTTCGCCTGTGTCGCCCACGGTGCGGTGACAGATGCGGATGATGTCCTTATCCCAGCCTGTGACCTGGATGACGGCCTCACGCAAGGTGGAATGGCCAACCGAAAGCGGCCGCTGATCCGTCGCGGCGAGAGGGGCGTCCGCGAAGAAGCGAACGGCGCGCGCGAGATCCGCGTCAGACAAAGGGCGGAAGTAGTCCGCGAGCAGGCGGATCTTGCCGTTCCGGCTGCTGGTGGCGGCGATGCGCTCACAGGTGGCGGCGAAGACGTCCATGGCTATTCGGAGGCCTCCTCATCCGCGCCACGTTCTCCGAATACGGCGGGAGCCTGGGCGTCTAAGCCCCGATCACGGAGGATGCGGGCGAAAGTCTCTGTGAAGCCATGGACGGCGTCGATGCGGGTTGCGCCGGAGAGCCTCACAAGATCGAGGAGCTCGTGGAAGCCGCCGTGGTCAGAGTAAGGGATGAGTTCCTCGGCGCCGGTGCGGGCGCGGGCGTTGTCCATGGAAGCCCATCCAGAAACGTAGGCGATGCGGATGCGGCGGGAGGAGGCCTGTAGGGCGGCGCGGAAACTGGGGACGGCGACGAGGGCGCGCGGTGCTGGGCTGGTTTCCGGGGCTAGTGCCTGGTAGGGCTGCCAGTCACCGAACGAATAGCCAGCGCGCTGGTACCAGGGGAAGTAGCGGGCGATGGCACCATGCACGCGGGTGGCGATGCCTGCCTGTGCGAGGACATGGGCAATCTCCTGGCCGCGACCAAGGGCATAACCGAGGAATGCGGGCGTGTCGCCGTCAGCCAGGCACTCGCGAGCGAAGCGGACGATACGGGCTGAGGCTTCCTCGCGGGAAAGGAAGTGGAAGACGGGCAGGCCGAAGGTGCATTCCATGATGAGGTGACGGCAGGAGGCAGCCTGAGTTTCGGCACCGCAGAGGGGAGGGCGCAGCTTGATGTCGCCGGTATAGATGAGGCGATCATCGCCATGCTGAACAAGAAGCTGGGCGGCACCCAGGATGTGAGCGGCGGGTAGGCAGGTAAGGGTGGCTCCCTTGTATGGCAAGGTTTCTCCGTAGGCAAGGGGGTGCATGCGGGTGTGGGCAACAGCGGATTCCCCGGCGCGAAGGGCATAGATCTCAAGGGTGTCCGAGGTGCCGATGGCAAGGCCATGGCTGCCGCGGGCGTGATCCGAGTGGGCGTGTGAGAGCCACGCGGCGGGCTGGCTACGGCGCGGATCCAGCCAAAGATCCAACGCAGGCAAATAAATTCCTTCCGGGGAGTAAGTTACGTGCATCTCGGTCTAGTGAGGGAATACAATAACGGGGCGGCAATGTACCGCACTCTCTCTCGACTCTACTTCAGGAAACCTGGGTTGATTATTCCGCATGTTGTATCGAGAATCTGACTGGGGCAAGATCGCGCTTTTCGTGGCGGCCGTTTTCCATCTGATTTGGGGCGGATTGAGCTTGGTGTACCCGACCTTCGTGTTTTCGCTGACAGGGGCTACTCCCCCGCAGCCGATCGACTCATTCGTGGCACTTGGTTTGTATTCGCTGGTGATGGGTATCGGCTTTCTGTGCGCGTCTACCAATCCTACGCGCCACTGGCCGGTTATCCTGATGGGCTTGTTGATTTCCGTGGCGCTCACCTTGGGCTTCGTGGTGAACTACGCCAACGGGCAACTGCCGGGGAACTTCTTTTGGGTGACATTCTTTCACGACGTGTTGTGGATTGTGCCCTTCGCATGGATCTTGCATGAGGCGCATCAGTTCAGTTTGGGCCGAAAGCGATATCAGTCCCCAGAGATACACAAGATGGCGTTGCGCGTGAGAACCTCAGAGGAGATCAGTCTGGCGGAGATGACAACACGGTGGCCCACGATGCTGGTGTTTCTGCGGCACTTCGGCTGTACGTTCTGCCGGGAAGCGTTGGCAGACCTGGCAGAGAAACGGGCGGAGATTGAGAAAACGGGAACGAGAATCGCCTTGGTGCACATGGGCTCAGAGAAAGAGGCCCAGGAGTATTTCGACAAGTACGGTTTAGGTGACCTGCCGCAGATTAGTGACCCTAAGCGCGCCTTGTATCGAGCATTCGGTCTGACGCGCGGGAGCTTGGGGCAACTTTTCGGATTGAAAGTTTGGCTGAGAGGCTTCCAGGCGGGGATTGTGAAGAAGCATGGCGTGGGGTTGCTGGTGGGCGACGGGTTCCAGATGCCGGGGGTGTTCCTGCTGTTTCACGGTGAGGTGTTGAACGCCTACGTGCACCAGAGCGCATCAGACCGGCCGGACTATGTGGAGCTGTTGCAGCCATCGTTCGCGGACGAACCGCTGGTGTAGAGCAAGGGCTAAGCAATGCGCACTGCGGTGCAGGGTGCGAGTGGGCGGCGATAATGGAAGTAGGTATGGATAGCAACTCCACTTCGCGTCCGCAGGCCGATACCCATCGCATTCCTGGAACCTTATCCGTAGGGTCACTGTTTGGAATTCCGGTACGCTTCCACTTCACTTTTCTGTTGCTGTTTGCGTTCCTGGTGGCCTTCGGATTCAGCGGCCGGCAGACGGCGATTGCGAATACGCTATTCATCGCGGCGCTGTTCGGCAGCGTGCTGCTTCACGAATTTGGCCATGCGCTGGTGAGCCGGCGTTATGGGATCCGCACGCTGGAAATCGTGATGTTCCCGATAGGGGGAATTGCACGGCTGGAAAAAAACCCAGGAGTGCGAGAGGAGTTCTGGATTGCGGTGGCCGGTCCGGCAGTGAACTTCGTGATTGCGGCAGGGCTGCTTGGCTATTTGGGCGCCACCGGGCAGATGGTGCCGTTTGAGGAAGCGATGGAGGCCAGTGCGCCCAACCTGGTGGAGCGGATTGCCCTTGGAAACCTGATCCTGGGGCTGTTTAATCTTCTGCCTGCGCTGCCGATGGACGGCGGGCGAATCTTGAGGTCGCTGCTGGCGAGATACCGGCCGGAGGTGGAGGCCACCCAACTGGCTGCGCGCATCGGTACCGGAATGGCAGTGCTGATGGGGCTGTATGCCCTGGTAACCTTCCAGATCTTCCTGCTGTTTATTGCGTTCTTTGTCTATCTGGGTGCTTCCCAGGAACGGGCAATGTCGATAGGGAAAAGCGTTACGCAGGGAGTGCCGGTGCGGGCGGCGATGGTGTCGCAGTTCCAAACCCTGGAGCACGGCCAGACTCTGCGCGATGCCGCGAACTTGCTGCTGGCGACGTCGCAGCAGGACTTTCCGGTGGTGCTGGGCGAACGCGTGACGGGCATGCTGGGGCGATCCGGGTTGCTGCGGGCGTTGGCGCAGGACGGGCCGGATGCGTACGTGTCCGGGCACATGGACAGGGACTTTCTGCGTGTGGCGCCGGACATGGATCTTGCAGAGGCGATGCCGCTGGTGGCTGGTGCGGGCAGTGCGGCGCTGGTGATGGAAGGCGATTCGCTGTTGGGATTGCTGACGGCGGAGAATCTGACGGAGTACATTCTGCTGCGGCAAATGGGGCTGGGAAAAGAAACCGCCTGAGGATGGTGCGCCGCTGCGATTTCGGCATCCATACATGTGAGGAGATCGCACGATGAAAAAGCAGGCCCATCGCGTGGTGATCGTGGGTGGTGGATTCGCGGGGGTAAACGCCGCGAAGTCACTGGCGAAGCGGGCCGTATCCGTGTCAATGGTGGACCGGCGGAATTACCACTTGTTCCAGCCGCTGCTGTATCAGGTGGCGATGGGCGGATTGTCGCCTAGCGACATCGCCTATCCGCTGCGGGCGATCTTCAAGAAAAACAGGAATGTGGAAGTGCTGTTGGCGGAGGTGCGGGACCTGGATCCTGAGCGGAAGCAGGTGCACCTGGAGAGTGGATCGCTGCCGTACGACTCACTGATCATCGCAACCGGAGCGGGTGGCCAGTACTTCGGCAATGACCACTGGGAGCCGTTTGCGCCCAGTCTGAAGACAATTGAGGACGCGACGGAGATCCGGAAACGCGTCCTGTTGGCCTTTGAGGCGGCGGAGCGGGAGACGAATCTTGACCAGCAGTTGAGCTGGCTTACCTTCGCGGTGATTGGGGCAGGTCCGACAGGTGTGGAACTTGCAGGTACGCTTGGCGAGATTGCGCGGGATACGTTGCGGCGCGATTTCCGGCATATCCAGACGGACCGGGCGCGCATTCTGCTGATTGAAGGGGCGGACCGTGTCTTGCCGCCGTATCCGGCGGATTTATCGCAGAAGGCAGAACGCGCGCTGATTCAACTTGGGGTACGGGCGCGGACCGGCCTCAAGGTGGTTGACATCACGCCACAGGGGCTACACGTCCAGGGGGCACGTGGTGCGGAGTTCCTGCCTTGCCGGACGGTATTGTGGGCGGCTGGAGTGAAAGCGTCGCGTCTGGGGCGAATCCTGAACGAGCGTTGCGCGGCGGAACTGGATCGTGCGGGCAGGGTGATGGTGGACGAACACCTGAATGTGCCCGGCTATCCTGACATCTATGTGGCGGGCGATTTGGCGCACGTGAAGCAGGCCGATGGGGTGATGGTACCCGGAGTCGCACCCGCCGCGATGCAAATGGGCAATTACTCGGCCCAAACGATTGCGCTGAGGCTGAAGGGTAAGCCCGTGAAGCCGTTTGCTTACTGGGACAAGGGCAGCCTGGCAACCATTGGGCGGCACAAGGCTGTTGCGGATTTAGGCAAGCTGCACTTCGATGGACCGCTGGCCTGGCTGATCTGGCTATTTATCCACCTGATGTACCTGGTGGGATTCCAGAATCGGTTACTGGTGTTTGTGCAGTGGGCCTTCAGCTACTTGACGTTCAACAGGAAGGCAAGATTGATTACGGGCGGTGTGGTGCTGCCTGACTTGTCCGCGCCGAGGGGATCCGCGGAGGCTGAGGGCGACAAGGCTGTGGTGGTTGCCGCGGGAAGTTAAGCCCATGCAGGCACTGGCGAGGCACGGCGAGTTGCTGAGCGGCCAATGCGGTGCGTAGGATGAATACGTCCTATGGCTACAGGAGCATGCCATGTCGTCACCCATCCCCCGCCGTTCATTTCTTGCCAGTACGCTGACCGTTGCCGCTTGTGCAGGGACTGCTCCCGCTATTGTGAAAGCGCAGGCGTTACGGCGTCCCCGCATTCTGTTACGTAGTTCGTGGCAGAGCGTGAATATTGGCGACATCGGCCACACGCCGGGTGCACTGTCGCTGCTGCGGAAGCACTTCCCGGATGCGGATGTGACGCTGTGGCCGAACGGGCTGGGCCATGGGTCTCGTGATCTGTTGACGCAAGGCTATCCGGGGCTGCGGTTTGCCGAAGGCAGCGTGGATGGTGAGGGCAAACCCACAACGAAGGCGCTGGCGGAGGCGTGGGCAACGTCGGACCTGTATTTGAGCGGGTCTGGTTCCGGCTTTCCGGCAAGCAATCATGCAGTGGCATTTGCCAAAGCGACGGGCAAAGCGGTGGGCGTATTTGGTGTTAGCACTGACCCCATCTCCGGGATTGGCGATGGCCGGGAACCAGAGGGCGGCACGCTGGAACAGCTTCGCGCCAAAGCGGCCGCACTTCCGACAAATCATCTTCCGGACAGCCTTCGCTATGTGATGGACCGGGCGGCCTTCTTCTTCTGTCGCGATACAGTATCGCGCGACTATCTGCGGGGGCAAGGGGTGAAGACGCCCATACTGGAGTTTGGCCCGGACGCGCAGCTGGGCATGCACCTGCGCGATGATGCCAGGGGCCTGGCCTACCTGAAGGCGGCAGGTTTGGAAGAGGGGCGCTTCGTGTGCGTGATCCCCCGGCTGCGCTACACGCCGTATTACCGGATAAACCAGGTTCCGCGTGTGCCCGCGGACGATATCAAGGACGCCATTAATGCGCGCACGACTGAGCAGGATCACGCGAAGCTTCGCGAGATGATGGTGGCCTACATCCGCCAAACGGGAAATCGCGTATTGGCGTGCCCGGAGATGACGTATCAGGTGGAGATGGCGAAGGAAGTGCTGGTGGATCCGCTACCCGCCGATGTGAAGCCGAACGTCGAGTGGTTGGACCGGTTCTGGCTGCCAGATGAGGCGGCGGCAGTGTATGCGCGGGCAGCGGCGGTAGTGAGCGTGGAGTGCCACTCGCCATTGATTGCCTACCGCAACGGGACGCCAGCCTTTTATGTCCGACAGCCCACGGATACCTGCAAGGGGCAGATGTACCGGGACTTCGGAGCGGCGGAGTGGTTCTTTGAAATCGAGGAAACCAGTGGGGAGGCCTTGTGGGAGCGGCTGCAGGCAGTGGTGAGCAGGCCTGATCGCGCCAAGGGGCAGGTGCGGGCGATCATGCAGACGGTGGAGGGTTTGCAGGAGCGGATGGTTGGGGCGGTGCGTGCAGCCGCGACACGGCGGGCGGAATAGCGAGGCGGGCGTGCCTTAACGCTGCTTGCGGAGCAGTTCCTGCGTGAGGATGGCGGCGCGCTCAGCAAGGCTATTGGCAAGCGGTACATCCGATTCCAACAGTTGTTCCGCGCGGGCGACGAAGCTGCGGGCTTCCTGAAGCACAGTACGTTCGGTGGCCGGGAGGCGGCTTTCCTGAATGGAGGCGAGGTTCCGTCGCGCCCGATCGAGGTTGCCTTGGGCTTGCTGTTCAAGCTGGCGGCGCTCGGCATCGCTGAGCATGGGCTTGAGGGACGGCGGACGCTGTTCCGCGCGGGCAGGCTCAGCTTCCGCGGGCTGCCCGGTTTCGGGGCTGCGCTGCGCAGGACTGGCGGGGTAGCGCCGCTGCGTCTTGATGGGTTCGACGGAGGGGTTCCGGAGAACTTGAGGCTCATCGGCTGGCTGCTGCCTTACTACTTCCCCGGGTTTGAGCGCCGGCACCACAACACGTTCAACGCCGAGGGAGGGTTCCTGGGGTTGTTGAGGCGCCACGGAGGGGTTGGCGGTCTGGGCGGTATCGGCGGGGCTGGGTACACCAGTGATGGCCGGGACGGTGGCCGTGGCGGGGTTGCGTGAAGAGCAGCCCGCCAAAAGCAGGAGCGCCACAGCAAGCATCCATCCGTCGCGCAGGTTTGTCCAAGTTCGGTGATTCAAGATACGCCGCCTGATTCAATGATCCCATTCCCGCCGACAGAGGCCAAGGTATTTCGCGGCTCCTCATTGGTTCCGCGCGCGCCGGCGAGGGGAAGGCGGATCCAGAAGGTGGTGCCCGTTCCAGGCTCACTTTCAAACCAAACCGTGCCGTTATGCAACTGCACGATCCGGAAGGTCATCGCCAAGCCAATTCCAGTGCCACGCCCTTTACCTTTGGTGCTGAAGTAAAGCTGAAAGATCTTCTCGTGGATCTCCTGGGGAATGCCTTCCCCATTGTCGGTGACTCGCAGCAGACAGTCATCCCGGTGGCGCGCCAATTCCATCTCGAGGTGGCCTTGCCGCGTGGGCGGGCCGGACGGCAGCGCGTCTGTCGCAGGGGCGGCGCTGAGTGCTTCCATGGCGTTTGCGGTGAGGTTCAGGAGCGCCTGCTTGAGCAGGTCGTGGTCGCCACGAACGAAGAGGGCACCGGGCGGATGCACAACGGTGAGGCGGATGCCTTTGGCCTTGGCCTGCGGTTCCAGCAGGCTACCGGTTTCGGTGACGAGGGCGGCAAGATCAACATTTACCGGCTTGAGGTCAACGGGGCGGGTGAAGTCAAGGAAGGTGTTCACGACGCGGTTGAGGCGGGTGATTTCGTCGGCGATGATGGATGCGGAACGCCGGGCTTCTTCCTGGTCAGGCTCCAGGTGTCCGCGCAGGACCTCCAGGTGGAGATTCATCGCGTTGAGCGGATTCTTGATCTCGTGGGCGACGCCGCTGGTAAGACGGCTGATGGCGGCGAGGCGGGTGGAGACGTCCAATTGCGACTGGATGACGGCATGGCTTTCGGCGTCGCGAAGGGTAACCAGGGTGCCAACGCGTTCCCAACCGGAGAACTGATCCATGGGCTCGACGCTGAGGTAAACCTTCACGGGGTCAAGGCCTGGCCGATCCAGAGTGACGAGGTGTTCCTTCACGGGGCTTTTTAGCGTGACGGCGCGGACAATGAGCGCGCCAGTTTTGGTGTTGGACGGGAAGATCTCGCCGAAACTCTTGCCAATGAGTTCAAAGCGGCTGCGGTTGAGCAGGGGCTCGACGTTCTCGCCAGCCGAGACAAGCGTGTCAGCAGCATCGAACAACATTACGGCTTTCTCTGTGCGTGCCAGCAAATGGCGGACGCTTTCCTGAAGACTGCGGGCATCCTGCTTGGCGCCGCGGATCTGCTGGCCCAGCATTTCCAGCTTGGATTGGACGACGTCATACTCTTTGAACCCAGTACTGGCGGGGGCTTCCAAGAGTTTCTGCTGCTCGCCTGCGGCTACACGGTCAATCGCCTCGCTGACGCGGACCAACTGTCTTGTGGCAACGTTGGACACGAAGATCGCCAGGATGACAGCCAAGGCGAGCGCGAAGAGAGAGAGTGGCAGAAGATAGCGCAATTGCTCAATGATGGCGTCGCGGAGCAGTAGCGAGGACAACACAACGCGGATGGTGAAGACCTTCTGGTCACCTGCGCCCAGACTGCGGGTGATGGCGATTTCCTCAGTCTCATTGAAGATTGAGAGGAGGCGAGAAAGGGAGGTGCGCTGGAGGAAGGCATCCAGGTGGACGACTTCGCCCGCCTTCTTACCAATGACGGCGCGATCCAGTGTAGTGGATGAGGCCAAAATGCGGTCCTCGTGATCAAGCAGTAAGATGCGGCTGAGAACCTTGGTGCCGGCGAGGGCGTTCTCAAGCATGGCCTGGGTGCGGGCATCGCCGCGGGCAGCGCTTTGGTAGAAGGCGCGGACAGAGGCAGCGTCCTCTGGCAATTCGACACTCTCCTGGGCAATGGCGTTGACGCGCTCCTGCACAAAGCTGAGTACCTGGTCAGCAACGGCGGCGGCCCGTTCCGCAAAGTTTTGCTGGCGCACTTCGGTGATGCTGTAGACGTGCATGAAGGAATACAGCAGCACCAGCCCCAGGTTGAGGAGGATGATGGAGAACTGCAGCCTTGCTTTGAGTGACATGAGATATCGCTTTGCGAGACGCCGCGCGCAACTTGCAGGCGGGAAGTCAGGCTTTTGAGCCCTCGTACTCCTTCAATTTGTTGTGCATGGTCTTCAGGCTAATGCCCAGGATTTCCGATGCGCGGGTTTTGTTGTTACGGGTGTGATCAAGGGTTTTGTAAATCAAAGCCCGCTCAGCCTCAGCGACTGTGGTGCCCACTGGCAACTGGACGGACAATGGGTCTTCAGGGCGAGGAACGATTCCGGACTTGCGTGCCAGGGGGTTCAAGGACGGAGGCAGGTGAGTAAGGCGGATGTTGCCTTCGCCAGCCACGATGGCGGCACGTTCCAGCACGTTGCGGAGCTCTCGCACGTTGCCCGGCCATTCGTGCGCCTCTAATGCGGCCAGCGCCTCGCTTTCCATGCCTGCTATCCGGCATCCATGCTTGCTGTTTACCACCGTGATGAGTGCCTCAGCGAGACGCGGAATGTCGCCCTTTCGTTCGCGCAAGGGGGGAAGGTGGATGTGGAACACGTTGAGCCGGTAGAAGAGGTCCTCGCGGAGTTTGCCTTCCCGGAGTGCGTCTTCAGGCGAGCGATTGGTGGCGGCGATGACGCGGACGTTTACCTCCATTTCAGACTTGCCTCCCAGACGGCGGACCCGGGAATCCTCGAGCACCCGCAGGAGCTTGGCTTGGGTGCCGATGGGCATTTCGCCGAGTTCATCCAAGAGCAGGGTGCCACCCTGGGCCAGTTCAAAGCAGCCGGCGCGACGCTCTACTGCGCCCGTGAAGGAGCCCTTCTCGTGGCCGAAGAGTTCGCTTTCGATGAGGGTTTCCGGGAGTGCGGCGCAGTTGATGGCGACGAAGGGGGAGTCCTTACGGGGGCTGTTTTCGTGGATGGCGCGCGCGGCAAGCTCCTTTCCGGTTCCTGATTCGCCCGTGATGAAGACTGATGCCTTGCTGGGGGCTACCTGCTGGATAAGCGAGAAGATCTGCTGCATGACGGGCGCCTGTCCGATGAGTTCGCCTAAGACCCCCTGATATGTGAGGGTGCGGCGGAGACGCTCACTTTCAACGGCCAGTTCGCCCTGGGCGGCGGCGCGCTCCAGCAGAACGCGCAGGACGGTGGGTTGGATGGGCTTTTCGAGGAACCAGTAGGCGCCGAGGTCGTGAATAGTGGTGACGGCAGTCTCAATGTTTCCAAAGGCGGTGGTGACAATGGCTGGGATGTGGATTCCCTGGGATGCCATCTGGCTGAGCAGCTCAGCACCGCCAAGGCGCGGCATCATGAGGTCAGTGACCACGACATCAACTTGCATGGAACTGAGCTTTTCCAGGGCGTCCTGGCCGTCACATGCGGTCTCAGTGCGGTATCCCCAGGTGGAGATCATGCTGGCCAAACCCATACGCTGGTTCTCTTCGTCGTCCACCACCAGGACGCGGGCGCGGGTTGGAGAGGCAAGGGCTTTCATCAACGTCATTCTAGCGAACCCTCTTCGGTGCGCAGCGGCAGAGCCGGCGCAAGCAGTGCGTATCCGGATATAGATATGCACGCGGAGTACCGATTGTGGAAGTGCTGTCGTCAAAGGGCGGCAAGCACGGAGTGGGGTAAGGTTTGCCAATGAGCAATGAGCCAGCCGGGTAATTGTTACGTGGCGGCTGTCAGCGGCAAGTGCCATCGGGTGCACGCAGGATGCGCCAAGATAGAAACGGTGAGCGGTTTCGCGGAACCGCGGGGAGTGGCATTGGAATTGCAGTGAGTGATTGAAAGCCGCCGCAGAAAGCTTGCGAGGCTCAGCCCGAAGCGGTGCGCGCGAATGCGCGATCGGCTGCGACGGCGTGCAGTGGCTACGATAGGGTGTGATGATTGAGGGCAACGAGCGCGAGTTGCTCCGGAGTGGTTGGTGTATCACTTGATTCGGTGCGCCATTGGATTCAGCGAGGAGGGAAGCGAAAATGATGACGAAAACGGAAGTTAGGACGAATGCCCACGGGTGGTTGGTTGTCGCGGCGTTGATGCTGCTGATGGTGGCGGTGTCGTGCACGAAGACTGAGCAGCCGGTGGCGGAGGGCGATGCCGCGGCGCAAGAAGAGAATGCGGAGTCGGCTGAGCAGCAACAGGCAGTAGCAGGCAACACCATGGCCCGTAGTGGGCAGAGTGGAAGCCAGGGTGGAACCCGGCCGGCGGGGAACGCGGCGACGGCCTCAAACACTTCAGGCTGGGGTGACCAAGCCAAGCCGGCAATGCAGACGAAGCCAGCAGCCCCGGTGATGAGGACCTACACACTACCCGCTGGTTCACCGCTTCGTGTGCGTACGACGTCTACGATGTCCACCAAGGTGCTTCAGACAGGCGAGCCGTTTGCTGGTTCACTCGCTGAGGCCATTGTGGTGGATGGCACCGTGATTGCGGAGCGAGGCGCCAACGTGACGGGGCGCGTAGTGAACTCAGACCCCGGCGGACGGGTGAAGGGTCGCGCGATGCTTCAGGTGGCCGTGACGCAAGTGCAACTGGTGAACGGCGAGATGGCGAACGTCAATACTACGGCCTTTGAGCAACTCGCTCCGTCCAGCACGAAAAAGGATGCGGCCAAGGTAGCGATTGGCTCAGGCGTTGGCGCGGCGATTGGAGCCATTGCGGGAGGCGGCAAGGGTGCGGCGATTGGCGCGGGAGTAGGCGCTGGCGCGGGCACTGGAACCGTGCTGGCAACGCGCGGAGACCCGGCGGTAATTCCGGCCGAGTCTGTGCTGAGCTTCAGCACTCAAGGGCCCATATCGGTGGATCTGAAGTAGCGCGGGAGGAACCGTCGCGGAGGCGCTATGGGGCCTGCCCCTGGGCCTCCGCTTGCTGATTGAGAAGTGGGCTTCAGGTTCCGGGAAGGCCCATGGTATTCTGATAGCTGGAGGTTTGGAATCCTCCCCTAAACACCATGAAAGCCGGAATTCACCCCGCATACACTGAAGTGAAGGTTGTCTGCGCCTGTGGCGCCACCTTCACCACCCGCTCCACAGGCGGAGGCCGCGACAAGGAACTGCACGTCGAAGTGTGTTCCTCCTGCCACCCCTTCTTTACAGGCCGTCAGAAACTGATGGATACTGAGGGCCGTGTGGACCGCTTCCAGCGCAAGATGGCGAAGAGTAAGGCCATGCAGGACGAGCTGAAGAAGCGGAAGAACTAGCCTGAGGCAAAGAGTAGATCTCGAAAAGAGCCCGCCGTGGTGGCGGGCCTTTTCGCGTTGCAGGCGCAGCATTGCAGGATGGTTGGCGTTCCCGGATACAGGCGGCTAGCTCTGCGCGGGTTCGCAAGGGTGGCTGAAGCGGAGTACTTGGGACGCCTCAACTAGAGTGATCTGGCGGGCACGGGGACGGCCACCATCATGGGGCACGCGATCAGGGCTTCTTGCGCTCGCGCTCCCATTTTTCACGCTCGATACGGCGTTCTTCACGCCATTGCTCATACCGGGCCAACTGGTCAGGACGCAAAACGCTTCGGACCTCACTACGGGTCGCCTCTTGCATTCGGCGAATCTCACCTTCCATTTTGGCCTTGTGTGCGTCGGAGTTCGCGCGCGCTTTATCAAGGATGACCACGATTTGCTGAATCTGTCCCTCATCAACCCCCACGCGAGAGCGCAACTTGGAGAGGTAGTCCTGGCGCATCTGTGAGCGGGAAGGTCGAGGCTCCGTTTCCGTGGAAGAGGGCTGGGCTGCGAAGTAGCGGTGTCCCACTACCCCCATGGTGAGCCCACTGGCAAACACCAGACTCAGCCAGAGCAATGTGGTGGGAAGGGTACGCATAATTGTCCGTGATGGGAAGTTCCCTAGCGGGACGGCTGTTCCGCGTCCACCGTGGCGTAGCCGATTTCCGAATCATAGGGTGCCCCGGAAAGCGTGTCGAGATAGACAGCGAGGTATTCGGGCTCTGGCTGCCGTTCTGGCATGGACGTGAGAACGCCAAGAGTGAGGCTGGCCGCTAGCGCGCCGGAGGTGAGCACTTTGGCCCAGAATCCAAATAGGCGCGCCGAACGCTTCGCTTCAATGGCAGCCCACATACCGGTAGTAAACTGCGGACTCGCCTCGGGAACGGCCACGGCACGCCCGTAGGCCGCAAATCCCCGGTCGAGTTCGCCTTCAAAGTCCCGCTTCATAAGTCCCCCAAAACCGTTTCGCACTGGCGTCAGTCTGGAATGGCATCCGCCTATACTCGCCTCGACACCGGAAAGGCGACCGACTCACCATCAACCGATGCCACATCATATGATTCCCAAATTGTACACACTACGCGCATCGGGTTCACCCGTTCACAAGAAAGTGAGGGGCGGAGTAGCCGGAACGACGACTGCTTGCCAGGGCCGTGCGAGTTCACCAGCCCTCCAATCCGTCCGTGGGCAAGCCCGCCTCTTTACTGGCATTGGCATAAGCCCGAAGCACCCGTTGCCGAGCGCGGAACAAACGCACCTTGAGGGCGTTTTCGTTCACCTCATAGATCTCTTCCAGTTCCTTTAGCGAAAGGCCTTCCACTTCTTTAAGGGTAAGCAGGATGCGATCCTCTTCAGAAACCTGGGTGAAGAGCCAGTCCATGAGATCCCGGATGCCTTTCTGGCGGCGCTCTTCCTGGAAGGTTGCCGTGCTGGCATCCGCATCGGCCAGCAGCATCATCTCTTCGCTGAAGTCAGCGAGTGGAGAATCCGCCCTCCGCTTCTGACGGCGAAGGTAATCGTAGCTGGCATTGATGGTAAGGCGGTAAAGCCATGGCTCAAAGACATCCGCAGTGCGCAACTGCTTCAACGAGAAGTAGAGGCGAACAAACACTTCCTGAGCCACATCTTCCACGTCCTGAGACCGGTTGATGATACGTGCAATGGTGCCAAAGATCCGTTTGCGGTACGCCTGCAAGATCTGGTTGAAGGCCGCATCGTCTCCCCCGCGGGCCTTGTCCAGAACCTCCCGCTCGATCAGCAAGGCCACCCTCCCGGGCAAGCCAGCGTTTCGCGCAGATGCTCATTCACCCAGGGCCGGAGGCGACCGCAAGAGACCACTGGAGAGGGTGTGCAAGCTTTCTGCAATGGATATGGCGTATTGTGATGGCCTGCGGTTACGGGCCGATTCCGGATGCGCATCCGTCCGTTGCCAGGCTGAGGGCCGAGGAACGTACAGGGTTGCCAAGCTTTCTTCAGAAGGCGCATCTTATCAATAACTTAAGCCTTACCATCATCGCATGCTAGACTGAAAAAGCCAACCGCAGATTGGCCCCCACCGTCCATGGATTTTCTCACAGGGTTGAACCCGGAACAGCGCCAAGCAGTTGCGCACGAAGAAGGACCGTTGTTGATTCTGGCTGGCGCCGGGAGCGGAAAAACAAGGGTAATCACGCACCGGATTGCCCATTTGATCTCCAGCCGAAAGGCTGCGCCTTACGAAATACTGGCGGTTACCTTCACGAACAAGGCAGCGCGGGAAATGAAAGACCGAGTGGAGCGCCTGTTAAGTGAGGGGCACGCAGGGGGGATGCGCGGGCTGACCGTAAGCACATTCCACAGCTTTTGTGCCCGGCTGCTGCGTATTGATGGCGATTCCCTGTCCGTGGTACGGCCTGGATTTACCCGGGAGTTCTCGATCTACGACGAGGATAACCAGGTGGCGCTGATGCGGGCGATTCTGCGGAACCTGGGATTGGATGAAAAGACGCTGCAACCGAGGGCGCTGCTTTCGGCAATCAGCGCGGCCAAGAACAAGGGGCAGACGCCAATCGACTGGCAGCGCGGGGCTCGCGATCCGAATGGCCAGAGGCGGGCCAAGATTTATGAGGATTACCAGGACCGGCTGCAGCAGGCGAATGCGCTGGACTTCGATGATCTGATGCTGGAAAGCGTGCGGCTGCTGACGCATGATGGTGCCTTGCGGCAAAGGCTGAGCGAGCGGTATCGCTATCTGATGATTGACGAGTACCAGGACACCAACCGCACGCAATACGAACTGATGCAGTTGCTGGCCAGCACGCACGATAACGTAGCTGTGGTGGGCGACGAAGATCAGTCAATCTATAGCTGGCGTGGCGCAGATATCCGGAACATTCTGGATTTTGAGCGGGATTACCCAAATGCGGCGGTGATCCGTCTGGAGCAGAACTACCGCTCAACAAAGAACATTTTGGAAGCAGCCAGCCGAGTGGTGGCGAACAACCAGCAAAGAAAAGGCAAATGGCTATGGACTGATTCCGATGCGGGCTCACCGTTAGGCTTGTTTGAGGCGCAGGACGCTGACCACGAGGCGCTTTTCATCGCAGACCAAGTGGAGCGCGAGCTGCTGCGGGAGCCCGGCACGAGGGTGGCGGTGTTGTATCGGACGAATGCGCAATCGCGGCCTATTGAGGAGGCTTTGCGCCGGCGGGGCCGCAAGTATGTGGTGATTGGGGGTTTCAGCTTCTATCAGCGGGCGGAGGTGCGAGACGTACTTGCCTATATGCGTCTAGTGCGGAGCACGGACGATTCGATGAGCCTGATGCGCATCCTGAACGTGCCCGCGCGAGGTATTGGGAAAGGGACAGCAGAGCAACTGGAGCAGGTAGCAATGCGGGAGCGCATCAGCTATTGGGCTGCGCTGGAGCGTATGCTTGCCAGCCGGGAGATGCCTACCCGTGCACATGCCGCGCTGAACGGATTTCATCAGATGATGCGCGGATTTCTGGAGTTGGCGGGCCAGCCAATCGCGACGCTGTTTGACCGGGTGTTGGAGGATACCGGATATCTGAAGATGCTGGAATCCGATGGCTCACTTGAGGCTGAGGGCCGCATTGAGAACCTGCAGGAATTGCGGAACGCGGCGCTGGACGCACAGGCGCGCGGGGAAAGCCTTGGCAATTTCCTGGACAATGCGGCACTGGTGGCGGCGGCCGATGGTTTGGATGACAACATCCAGGTGAGTCTGCTGACGGTGCACAACGCGAAGGGGCTCGAATTTCCGGTCGTGTTTCTGGCCGGGATGGAAGAGGCACTTTTCCCGCATAGCCGGTCAATTGATTCTCCGCAGATGATGGAGGAAGAGCGACGCCTCTGCTATGTGGGAATGACTCGTGCGGAGCAAAAGCTGTTCCTTACCCACGCGCGCTTCCGGCGCCGTTTTGGCGGAGGTCAGCAGGAGCGATGCATTCCATCACGCTTTTTAAGTGAACTTCCGCAGGAACTCACGGAGAAACTGCATCCCGATGATGCCGGGCAGGTAGATCTTTGGGCTGACCGTTACATCGTGCGGGATTCGGTTCGCAAGAATACATTCACTGGGAAGACGTACAACTCGATTGAGAACATCCGTGAGTTCTTTGGGGCACGGACTGGCGGAGGATCTCCCGCCGCGCCGACAGCGGAAGAGCAGAATTTGCCGGTTGATCCGGTTCCGCGGGGTATTGTCCAGCCCGGTATGCGCGATTCGGCGGCGGGAGCTAGCGAGGTTGGAAAATCGGGTTATCCTAGAAAGAGTGTCCCTACGCGCCCGTCGGCCGAGCAGGGGCGGTTGGGTTTTGACGTCCGAGGCGGAGACGGGGCTCCTGGCGCAAGCCCGGTTCCTGCGTCTGGAGGATCCGGTCTGGCGTCTGTCTCCCCTACTGCCCTTAGCGGTAAGCCTGGAGAGATGGGTGCGGCAACAGCGCGGCCGGGCGGCAGCGGGCCACCGAGTGGCGCCAAGCATACCGGCGACGCTTCTGCCCGGGATATCCGCTTCCGGGTGGGGTCCAGCGTGATCCATGCCCGCTACGGCAGGGGCACGGTGGTGCGCCGGGAAGGCGAGGGAGAGCAGGCGAAAGTCATCGTGAGCTTTCCAGGACACGGGCTGAAGAAACTGATTGAGCGTTTTGCTGGATTGAAGGTTGCTAAATGAACACCAAGCATGTTGAGGACCGCACAGAGCGGAAGAAACTAAAGAGGGAAGCCCGCAAGAAGGCTGCCCCCAAGGCCCCGAGGCCAGAGAGCGTGGCGCGCGGGTCAAACAAGAAGAAGGCGCGCGTGATTGTCAAAGGCCGCTCAAAACGCTAGACTTGCCTGATATGTCACGAGCCAGGATGCCAGCCTCAGCGGCTGGGATCCTGGCCGTACCGCATTCTGGGCAAATCTCGTGAGCAATTTATTTCGCACCAAGAGCATTGATGAACTGATTTCGGCTTCTGAGAAACCAGAAGCCCGCCTCGCCAGAACACTGGGTCCGTGGAGCTTGATCGCACTCGGCCTGGGAGCTGTGATCGGAAGCGGCATCTTCGTGCTTTCGGGAACGGCGGCTGCAGGCCAAACGATGAGTTTTGACTCCGTTCTGCATGCGCCTGTCCTGGACCTTTTGATCAACGGACCGGATACGATCTCCACGATCGGCAGGCCTGGCGCTGGCCCTGCGATTTCTCTTTCCTTCCTGATTACCGCCATCGTGTGCGCGTTCTCGGCGCTCTGCTACGCGGAACTGGCGTCGATGATTCCCGTTTCCGGCAGCGCCTACACCTACACCTATGCAACCCTGGGGGAAATTGTTGCCTGGATCATCGGCTGGGATCTGATTCTGGAGTATGCCGTGTCGAACATGGCCGTGGCGGTGGGCTTTTCGGCCTATCTGTCAGACATCTTCGACAGTGTGTTCGGTATCCATTTGCCGATGGAACTGACCACGCCCATTTTCGCGGGAGGGGCAAGAACCGGCGCATGGTTTAACCTACCCGCCTTCATCGTGCTGATGGTGCTTACGTGGTTGCTGGTGCGCGGGGTACGCGAGAGTGCGCGTACCAACAACATCATGGTGCTGGTGAAGGTAGGCGCGGTGCTGGTGTTTGTGTTTGGCGCTGCCAGCGCGGTGGACGTGAGCAACTGGACGCCGTACATGCCGAATGGCTTCAGCGGGGTGATCACGGGTGCGGCGATCGTGTTTTTCACCTACATCGGCTTCGATAGCGTTTCTACGGCGGCGGAGGAGACCAAGAATCCGCAGCGGGACATGCCTATCGGCATTATCGGCACCCTGTTGATCTGCACGGTGCTCTACGTCTCTGTGGCGGTAGTGCTGACGGGCATTGTGGATTGGCGATCCTTATCCAATGCCGCGCCGGTGGCCACCGCACTGAAGGAAATCGGCCGCGACAATGTACGCCGTATTGTGGGCGTGGGCGCGTTGATCGGGATGATTTCCTCGTTGCTGGTGTTTCAGTACGGCCAGGCGAGGGTGTGGTTTGCGATGTCGCGGGACAGGCTGATGCCGAAGAGCTTCTCTAAGGTGCACCCGAAGTACAAGACACCGCATGTTAGCACCTGGGTAGCTGGTCTTGCGGTGGGGATTCCTGCGGGTATCTGGGATATCGGTACCTTCGCTGACTTGTCAAATATTGGCACGCTGTTCGCCTTCATGCTTGTTTCGGCTGGCGTGCTTGTGTTGCGGAAACGGGATCCGGACCGGCCACGTCGTTTTCGTGTGCCGCTGGTTCCATTCCTGCCCATTTTGTCCATCGTGTCCTGCGTGGTGCTGATGACAGGACTCCCGCTGGAGGCCTGGGTTCGGTTTGTGATCTGGCTGGCGATTGGTCTGGTGATTTACTTCGTTTTCGGCAGGAATCGGAGTAGTCTTAACCCCGCCGCGGCGGACTGATGGGGTGAGCGGGATTTCCCCCGGATGGGGGTACCCAAGCATTGCGCCGCAAAGAGGCGTATGATATGCCAGTCGCTCATGAGGTTAGCTTTCGAAACCATTCACGGCATTTCCGTACCGGCGGTTAGCGTCGCCCTGATGGGTGAGATCCGTCGTGTAGCCTGCCAACAGGCCGGGCTGGAGTGCCCGCAGATGGTGGAGAATGCCGGCCGGAACCTGGCATCGACGGCGATACGGATGCTGGGAAGCCATTGGATGGAATCAAGGGTCCTGGTATTGGCGGGCAGCCAGCATGGCGAGGCAGGTATCTGTGCGGCGCGCCACCTGGCGAATCGAGGAGCAGCCATCTCGCTGTGCCTATCCCATCCGCGCCGGCTTTCAGAAGGCTCCACCGCACAGTTGCGGGCTTACCGGGCAACCGGTGCATCCACGGTGAGCGCGCGGCAACTGCCGGGTGATGATTTTGACCTGGTGGTGGACGCATTGCAGGGCGGGGTGGAGGACCCGGTACCGGCTGGTGCGGTTCGGGATCTAATCCAGTGGGCCAACGACATTGGGGCCCCGATGCTTTCCTTGGATGCGCCTTCCGGCATCAATGCCACTACCGGGGAGCATCCAGGAGCTTTCATTCGTGCCACACAAACGATGACCCTCGGCCTTCCCAAGACGGGGCTATTGCCTGATTTGACAGGGAGCCTGATGCTGGCTGATGTAGGCATTCCCGTGGGGGTATTTGGCCAGCTTGGCATCTGCTACACGCCCCCGTTCGGCGTGGACTTCGTGGTCGCGCTGCGCGCACTGCCTACTGCGTGAAAGTGACCGGCAGCGAAACGAAGGTGTCCCCATCATCCTCTTTAGGGTGAATCGCGGGCCTGCTGGATAAGGGGAGGGACGAAGTTCATGAAGCCATTGCTTGATAAATCGCTGCTAAAGTCGTTCCGCGTGCCACCTGGCAAGAAGGTGAATCTGCGACGGGATTACCAGACGTTGCTGAAGTTGCCCGACATGCGCAAGAACGACGCACGCGAACTGCTGGACGAGGGAACGCGGCGCATTGCCGCCTTGCAGGACAAGCTCTATGCGCAGAACACGTACGCGATTCTCATGATCTTTCAGGCGTTGGATGCAGCCGGGAAAGACGGCACCATCAAACATGTGATGTCGGGGATTAACCCACAAGGCTGCCAGGTGTATTCGTTCAAGGTTCCGTCATCCGAAGAGTTGGACCATGGCTACTTGTGGCGCAGCTACAAGGCGCTGCCGGAGCGTGGACGGATTGGCATTTTCAACCGTTCACATTACGAGGAAGTCTTGGTGGTACGGGTGCATCCGGAGTTCCTGGCCAAGCAGCGGGTTCCAGAATCGCGATTGGGCAAGGGTATCTGGAAACAGCGTTTTGAGGAGATCAACAATTTCGAAAAGTACTTGGTGGCGAATGGCACCATTGTGCTGAAGTTCTTCCTGCATGTGTCAAAGGACGAGCAGAAGCGGCGCTTTCTGGAGAGGATTGATGATCCGGAAAAGAACTGGAAGTTCAGCGTAAACGACATCCGCGAACGAGCATTCTTCGATGAATACATTGACGCCTTTGAGGACTGCTTTCGGCATACCAGCACCCCTTGGGCGCCGTGGCATGTGATCCCTGCTGACTACAAGCCCTTAACGCGGGTGGCAGTGGCAGACATTCTGTGCCGAACGCTGGAAGGGCTGAAACTGCGCTATCCCGAGGTGTCACAGGAGAAGCGAGTGGAACTGCTGCAAGCCCGCGAACGCCTTATGGAAGAGGATGAGGAGCATCGCGCGAAGACCGCGGGAAGTTAGGCTACTTCCGGACGCGCCCGCGGCTGCTACCAGATGGAGAGCGGCGCATCCTGCTGGTGGGCGGGGAACAGGTAGTGCAGCATGGGCGCAGCGCGGCGGCCCCAGGCACTCTCGTGGTGAGTGGCTTCGGCATCCTCTACATAGCGAAGATCGATGCCGTCGCGCCAGCCTTTGTTGACGAGCACCGCACGCAAGGTGCGGGTGTCAGCAATCACCTGCTGGGGGTTGTCGCCCTCATTGCCTCCGGTATCCAACCAGATGCGCGGGCGATGACTGTCACGAAAGCGTTCGCCGTAGCCAAGAATGCTGCGGCAGTCCCACCAGACTGAGGGTGACATCGCAGCCAGGCGTCCGAAGATGCGCGGGAATCGAAGCCCTGCGTAAAGGGTGAGCAGGCCACCTAGCGAGGATCCGCCAAGCCCAGTGTGATCCGCGTCCGGAAGTGTGCGGAAATGTGCGTCTACCCATGGCTTCACTTCCTTGATTAGCATCTGGCAGTAGCGGCGCGCCTTGCCGCCATGGCCATGGGCAGGGCTGCGTGAGGGTGTGTACTCATCGATGCGCGCCACACCGGCGTTGTCGATTCCTACCAGGATGAGAGGGCTGACTGCGCCATGGCGTACGAGGGAATCCAGCGTGTGGTGCAGGTTCCAGTTCTGTCCAAGGTAAGCGGTTGAGGGGTCAAAGAGGTTCTGCCCATCCTGGAAGTAAAGCACCGGGTAACGGCGGCGCGAATGGCGATAGTCCTCGGGAAGGTACACGCGCAGGCAGCGGGAGGAGGGCAGATATCGTGAGCGAAACGCATCATGGATCTGAAGCCGTTCCGGCGACCGTAGCGATACTGCCGGCATGGGGTGTGAACTGCTTTTGCGTCCCATATTTACAGCATGCACTGCTGGCGGCCGGGGTAGCGAATCGTAGCCTGCGCAATGGATGGCCAGAGGCTGCTGATGGATGGTGAAACTGCCTTTCCGTGTTACTCTGAAGGCAAGTCTGGGATGTTCTTACGCTCGTAATTTCTCGTTGCGGAGCCATGCCCGGGGAAAGAGCTACCTTTGCAGAAGAGCGATATCCTGCAAGCCTGGAAGGGCATTGTTGCTGGACGCCGTCCGTCCCTATCTATTGAAGTTACCCGAGAATGTCCGCTACGATGTCCGGGTTGTTACGCCTACGAGCCTGCGCACCTTGGTGGTTTGGTTACCCTTCGGGAATTGAATGACAGTAAGGGCGATGACCTGGTGAACGGTGTCCTGCGGCTGGTGGATTTTCATAAGCCTCTCCATCTTTCGCTTGTGGGCGGAGACCCCTTGGTGAGATACCGCGAACTGGAGCGGCTGATGCCGCATCTGGTGGAGCGGAACATCTTTGTGCAGGTGGTTACCAGTGCGTTTCGCCAGATTCCCACCGCCTGGAAAGACATGCCCCGGGTGAAGGTGGTGGTCTCCATTGATGGCCTGCGCGAAGACCACGACATCCGCCGCAAGCCCGCCACCTACGACCGCATCCTCAAGAACATTCGCGGGCAGCGCATCACCATCCACAGCACCATCACCAGCCAGATGATGAAGCGCCCCGGCTACCTGGATGAGTTCCTCGCCTTTTGGGCGCCTCGGCCGGAAATCGAAAAGATCTGGATGAGCATGTTCACTCCGCAGCGCGGTGCCACTGACCCCGAAATTCTCACACCGGACGAACGTCGGCGCGCCGTGGAAGACATGACCCGTCTGCGCCGCGAGTATCCCAAGCTGGAGATGCACGATTCGGCCCTGCGGCAGTTCCTGAACCCGCCCAAGAACCCGGACGATTGCATCTTCGCCAAGACCACGCACACGGTCTCGGCGGACTTCAAGACCATGATCACGCCCTGCCAGTTTGGCGGCGACCCCGATTGCAGCCAGTGCGGCTGCATGGCCTCTATGGTCCTGGGTGCGGTGGGCGAGTACCGTGTGGGCGGCTTCATTCCGGTGAAGGCGCTCTTCCAGGCATCCTTCGCCATTGGGAGGCTGTTCGAAAAGGAAATGCCAGAGCCGGCAGTGGAACAGCCAGAGCCGCAATCACGTGCGGAAGCTGCGTAGCGCATTGCACTGTGGATTCCAATCGTCAACTGGTGCATGACGGTTGACACCGCTAGCCCCGTAGTTGGTTCGCAGCCCGGCCAGGAGCTTAACACGAACAACTTGTTGGTGATGCTAAGGCCAGTCAGGCTGTAAAGTGCCGGTTTACAGCTTTGGAAAGCTCAATCCGAAGCGGCTGCAGAGATCCGGTACACTACCGAAGTTCATATCCAGTTCGTACTTGCTGTTGAGGCGGACGAATGCATCCATGTCTCCCCACGCCGCGGCAACTTCCCGGAAATAGTTCTCGAAACCCGATGGGGATATCACTTCGATGATTTCGCAGTGCTCGTCGCCGGCATTCCAGAAGGTGTGCCACTGATGGCGGGGCTTGAAGACCCATTCGCCCGGACAGGCCACCAATACTTCGTCGCCAAGCAGAGCGCCAAGCTTGCCGGTGAGTACGTAGGAGTATTCATCCTCCCGATGGTGATAGTGCAGCGGGGCGGCGAGCGCCTTCGGAGCTATGGGGTGGTGGACAACGGAAAAGCGATTGCCTGTATCGGCTCCATCGATTTTCCAGTGGACGCCCAGGCCACCGAAATCGAACATGTCGTTGCTGGTTGGCCTCAGGATTTTTGGTTGTGTCATCGACGTTATGCCCTTTCCGTGGGCTCTCACGCGCGGAACGAGACGGAGCCCCGCTTCGCGAGGACTGTACACATCGCGCCGGGTGTGGAAGCCCTCGCAAAAGAACGCGAAACTGCCGAAGGAGATCCATCATCGGAAAACGCTGCTCCGGCTCGTCTATCCGTCCCTCCGCCGGCGGCAAACTCGCCGGGCACCGGCTGGTAGACTCAGGGCAGCATGCGACGACGGTACTGCATCGCCACCTTTCTGCTGATGGGACTGGGCACGGTTCCACCCTCCGTGGTGGCGCAGCCTGCTACCGTGCGGGAAGAGCCTGCCAGTAAGCAGGACGAGGGAACTGCAGGTAGCCAGGAAACTCTTCAACCGCAGGAGCAGGCAACTACCGTGATGCGGCCCTTGAGTGCGGCGCTGCGGTGGGAGCAAGTGATTTGGAGCCGTGCCAGTGCGGGCATGGCAGAGGACCTGCGGAGGCTGGACAACTACACCTGTATTCAACACGTCTCGCGCTTTGAGTGGCATCGCCGATCCCAGTCCTGGCGGCTGCGCGATGTCGTGCGCTTCCACGTGCTTCGGTTGGGAGGCGCGGACTATTACGCCCGGCTAGAGGATGGAGTCTTCGTGGAGCATCCTCGACAGCTGTTACATCGCGGGATGGTGCAATACGGGCTGTTTCAAGGAATTGCCACGTCGTTGTTTGTGGATCGCGCGATCAGCCGCCTTGTGTACGCAGGGATGGACGCCGCGCCTCAGGGCAATCTCCTCCGCTACCAGTTCTTGATGGAACCACACCGGAACCAACTGAGCCTGGTTGCTAACGGAAGGCATGGAAAGGTGCCAGGTATGGGGACGCTCTGGCTGGATCCGGTCGATTTGCGATTGCGCCGCCTGGCGCTGGAGAATCTAGGGTCAGTTGCACGATTGGGCTTGAACCGTGTCCTGCTTTTTGAGGATTGGGCTCCGGTTGCGACGACCCACGGTCTGCTGATGATGCCGCAGCGCGCGGAAGCGTGGATGCATTACAGCGGCGGGCGCGTGCAGCGCAACGAGGTATTGCTTGCACAATGCCGGGAATACCGGGCGGAGAGCTCAGTCCGCTTTGGTGTAGAGGAGTCCGTGCCACCTCCGGAGGCCCACGTTGGCCCGCTTCGCACGCGCCTGCTTCCAGAAGCAGTGAAGGTGTCAATGGTGTTGCGGGATGGTGTGCAACTGGGCACTGCCAAGGCGGGAGATACACTTGTTGGAGTCATTGATGCAGATGTGGCGCGCGACGGGAAGGTGTTTGTTCCCGCCGGTACCTCTGTGGAGGGCCGGGTCCGCCGCATTGACCGCTATCCGCAGCCAGTACCTCATATCGTGCTTTGGCTTGAGTTTTCCTTGATCCGCCTAGCAGAGGAAGAGTATCTCCTGCTGGCCCTGGTGGAAACCGAGACTCCGATTCGTGGAGCGACGAAGAATTTTGTAGCGCTCGGTTCCAGCACGGCGAAGTCTGACCCGGAGCCTGAAGACTATCTGACCCTCCCACAGCCGAAGCCCGGCTATCCCGCCGCTCCGGGTATCGCGTCCTATGTATTCTCAGCGGACGCGCGAGAGCTTCCGGCGGGGCACCAAATACAGTGGAGAACCGTGAAGCCGGTTACTGACCCGGCACGGCGCCGCTGACCGCATGGGCAAGTACACGCGCACAAGTGGCGGTGAAGGCGGTGCACTGGCCCTGTTGCATTCAGGCTTGTGGCGGGCAGAGGGCGGTTGGTAATAGAATCGTGCCTGATTCCTCGCCTTACGGCGAACACCGATTCCATTGGGAGTGGAGGGACGATGCGAATCCAGTCCAGGATTGCTGTATCGAGTGGCTGCACCGGTTCTGTTACGGCGCTGTTGTTGACGGCCCTACTGGCTGCCGTGTTGCCCTTGCAAGCGCAGCTAGGCACCTTTGATAAAGAGAAGCGCGTGAACATTACCAGCAAATGGACTGGTGCGCGCGCCGAGGATGGGCGTCCGCTAGTGCCGGATGACGTACTGAAACGGCTGCGGACCGCCACTGCGGAAGAGGCCTGGGGCGTATTACGCGGTGAGGGTTATCACTACCAGTTCACGGGCGATTGGCAGGTGATCAATCCTGGCGCTGAGCGCATGGTAGGCCGGGTGGTGACGGCCCAGTTCATGCCTGTACGGCCGGACATGAACGACATGATCAACCAGAAGGGCGCTGAGGAAGGCCGTGTTAGCCGGGGGCAGAACTCCTGGGTGATCGATACACTGCAGCCGGGAGACATCCTGGTGGTGGACATGTTCGGCAAGATCAAGGACGGCACTTTCGCCGGTGACAATTTGGCCACGGCCATCTACACGAAGTCAAAGAACGGGCTGGTGGTGAACGGCAGCGTGCGTGACGTGTCGGGCATCAGCGAGATCAAGGGCTTCCGCGCCTACGTGAAGGGCGTTGACCCCTCCGCCATCAAGGACGTAATGATGGTGGGAATCAACGTACCCATTCGCATTGGCGAGACCACGATACTTCCGGGCGACATCATGGTAAGCGATCCGGAAGGCCTTACGTTCATCCCGCCGCACTTAGCGGGAAAGGTGGCCGATTCCAGCGAGCGGATTCAGTTGCGCGATAAGTGGGGCCACCAGATGCTGCGCGAAGGCAAGTACACGCCGGGCCAGATCGACACCAAGTGGACCCCGGAAATGGACAAGGAATTCGAAGCCTGGGCGGCCAAGGAACGCGAACGCCGCCTGCAGTAGCGGGATGACCAGTAGCGGGATGACAACGGGTAGCAGCGACACAGGAGATCACGATGAAGCAAGCATTGAAGAGCCTTGTGGGACGGCGCAATTTTTTCCGGGCGGGAGCGGGTGCGGCGACGGCTGCCCTATTTGCGCATGACGACCTGGAAGCCTATCCCCAGAACACCCAGCGGAACTCAAGACCATCAGAACTGAAGATCACGGACATGCGGATCGCCTGGATCCATGAAGCACCCATGCGCGTGCCATTGATTCGTATTGATACGAACCAAGGCATTAGCGGCTATGGGGAAGTGCGGGACGGTGGCGACAAGCGCTATGCGTTGATGCTGAAGCCGCGCATTTTGGGTGAGAACCCCTGTAACGTGGATAAGATCTTCCGCAAGATCAAGCAATTTGGCGGACATGCGCGGCAGGCGGGAGGGGTGTGTGGCGTGGAGATGGCGCTGTGGGATCTGGCGGGCAAGGCGTTTAACGTTCCCGTGTACCAGATGCTGGGCGGCAAGTTCCGGGATAGTGTACGGCTGTATGCAGACACTCCGCAGACTTCGGATCCGCAGGTCTTTGGGGAACGCCTGAAGCGCCGGACTGAGCAGGGCTACACCTTCCTGAAGATGGACGTGGGTATCGGGCTGGTGGAGAAAATTCCTGGCACGGTGAGCCGTCCGCTGGGAACCAGCAGCCGTGACTTTGGGCGCACGCAGCATATGTTCACGGGCATGGAGCTTACGGACAAGGGCATTGAACTGATGGCGGAGTACGTAGGAAAGGTGCGCGCCGTGGTGGGTATTGAAGTGCCGTTGGCGGCAGATCACTTCGGGCACATCGGCGTGAACTCCTGCATTCGGCTGGGGCGCGCATTGCAGAAGTACAACATTGCCTGGCTGGAGGACATGATTCCCTGGGAGCATACGGAACTGTGGAAGCAGATCACCGATGCGGTGGATATCCCCACGGTAACGGGCGAAGACATCTTCCTGAAGGAGCCGTTCAAGAAGCTGTGCGAAACGCATGCGGTGGATATCGTTCACCCTGACCTGGCCAGTTCCGGCGGCATTCTGGAAACCAAAAAGATCGGCGATATGGCACAAGAGTATGGCGTGCCGATGGCCATGCACTTTGCGGGATCACCCATCAGCTTCATGGCGAATATCCACTGCGCCGCGGCGACGGAGAACTTCATCGCGCTGGAGCATCACTCCGTGGACGTGCCGTGGTGGGAAGACATGGTTACAGGCCCTGAGAAGCCGCTGGTACGCAATGGCTTCGCCCCTGTTCCGGACCGGCCGGGCCTGGGAGTGGAGATTGTGGAGGAAGTAGTGAAGCAGCACCTCTTCGAACCCGGCTACTTTGAGCCCACACCGGAGTGGAACGAAGCGAAGTCAAACGACCGGCTTTGGAGTTAAGGTGAAGCCAGAGGAATAGAGGGCCGCGATAAAGCGGTCACTGAGTGTGGGGGAATTGAACAACTGCATGGACAAGCTGCGCCGTATTGCGGGAATAGGCGCCATCGTCTTTAGTGCGATGGGAGTATTTACGTGGATGAGCCAATCACCGATGGCGTCAGGCCCGTATATGATTGCTGGGTTGGCGCTGGCTGCTATCTGGGTGAATCTCGGTAAGGAGATCAGCAGTTATGCCTTCTCATTATGGGTGTTCTCTGCCGTGGCCACATCGATGTATTACCCATGGGCATTTGATACCTGGGGAGGTTTTAAGCTAACCGGACTGATCTCGCCGCTAATCCAGATCATCATGTTCGGTGTAGGTACGCAACTAAGCGTTGCCGATTTCACTCGTGCCTTCCGCATGCCGAAAGCAGTGATTGTGGGCGTGGTGGCGCAGTTTCTCATCATGCCGCTACTGGGGTTCAGCATTGCCAAGGGGCTGGGCTTCGAGGGCGAGGTAGCTGCCGGGATTGTATTGATTGGGTCCTGTTCGGCGGGGGTGGCCTCCAACGTGATGGCCTACATCGCGGGGGCCAACGTGGCGCTATCGGTTACTGTGACGTCGTTCACCACGTTGCTTGCGCCCATCATGACGCCACTGGCGATGAAGGTGCTTGCAAAGCAATACGTCACCATTGAGTTCAGCGCGATGATGATTGATATCTTATGGATGATCATCACCCCTGTAGCAGCGGGACTGGTGGTGAATAAGCTGGCTCATGGAAAAGTGCAGTGGTTTGACAGAGCTCTGCCGGTGCTGAGTATGGTTTGCATCGTATTTATCATCTCAATCATTACGGCAAGCTCCCGCGAGAAGTTATTAGATGTGGGTGCGCTGCTAATTGTTGCGGCGATGATCCATAACGGATGCGGCTATTTGTTCGGCTATTGGGGAGCGCGTTGGATGGGGCTGGCGGAGGCGGATTGCCGCGTGGTGGCCTTTGAGGTGGGAATGCAGAACGGCGGTATGGGCTCCGCACTGGCCATTAATGTATTGAAGAGCACGGATGCAGCGCTTGCGCCAGCCATCTTCGGACCGTGGATGAATATTTCGGGTTCCGTACTGGCATCGTACTGGCGGAGGCGGCTTCCTCCCGGAGCCACGGGCGCACCTCCGGCAGGTGACCGCGGGCATTGAATGACCTGGGATGTACCGTCTACGCCGTTGATTGTGGTTTGGGCAGCTTCAGTATAATGTCAAACATCGCATTGCTTTGTGGATGGCAATTGCGATTTCTGCCGCCTGCCTTCCTTCAGGCGGTTCACTAAAAACCGAACCCGTGTGCTGATCTCTTTGCGGGAGGCCCCTGTTGTACGCATTGCGCGTCGCCCGTTTCGTGTTATCGCTAGCTTGCGCAGCAATTGCGGGGCTTTGTGTGTCCGTCATGTTTGGCGCGGACGACAGCGGAGCAGCACAGCGGCAGGACACCGCGTATCAGCAGCAGGTGACGCCATTCCTGAAGCGCAACTGCATCCTTTGCCATCAGGCGAAGAACGCGACGGCGGGCCTGGATCTTTCAAAGTACGGAACTGCAGAACTGGCCTGGCAGCACCCGGAAATGTGGGAGAAGGTGTCAGCGCGTCTGCTGGACGGCACGATGCCGCCGAAGGGCTTACCGCGCCCGCCAATGGAGCAGCGGGACGCAGTGTTGAATTGGATTCGCGATGGCTTGGAGAATTTGGCTCGCAACGCGAAGCCGGACCCTGGCCGGGTAACCGCCCGCCGTCTGAACCGGGTGGAGTACAACAATACCGTTCGAGACCTGCTGGGCGTGGATTTCCAGCCTGCCGCCAACTTCCCGGCGGATGATGCCGGATACGGATTCGATAACATCGGCGACGTGCTGAGCGTTTCTCCCGTTCTGATGGAGAAGTATGTCGATGCGGCGTGGGAGATTGCCCAGCGTGCGATCGTTTCTCCGCAGGACCGGCTTGAGCCAACCTATGCACGGTTAAGCGGCGACAGCCTAAGGCGGCTGGGGAATGCGGCGTCGGCGGCGACGGGCGCCCTGGCGTTTCCGCATACTCGCGAAGCCAGTTTCGACTTTCCCGCGGATGCAGAGTACGAGATCACATTGCGGGTGGCTGACCGCAGGCGCAAGCGACAGCAGCCGGGCTTGATGGCGATGGCTGTTGTAGGCCAAGGCGACCCTCAGGTCTTTGAGACGCAACTCCCCAGCGGTGGTGAGGATTCGCCGAACGAGTTCGCGATCCGCTTGCGATTGCCCGCTGGTACACACACGCTGCGCGCGGCCACCGTCGATGCGGCGTCGCAGCCAGTTGTTGTGCGGGATGAAGCGGACCCGGCGCGCTTCATTGACGTGGGCCACTTTGAGGTACGCGGGCCCTTTGGCGGAGCCAGGCGCGCGTTGACGCAAAGCCATCAGCAGGTTTTTGTGTGCAGTCCTCGAACCAAGTCAGCGCAGCCTGCCTGTGCTGAGCGGATTGTGAAGCGGTTGGCGCGGCTGGCCTACCGCCGTCCGGTGACACCGGCTGACGTGAAACCGCTAATTGTGCTGGCATCGGCAGCGCGCGCGGAGGGCTTTCCCTTCGAGGAGCAGATCCGCTTCGCACTGCAAGGGATTCTAGTGTCTCCCCACTTCTTGTTTCGCGTGGAGCGTGGCGGGGCACCCGATGACCGGGGTATACGCGCGCTGTCACCCATCGAACTCGCGTCGCGCTTGTCGTACTTTTTGTGGAGCAGCATGCCAGACGACGCGTTGCTGACGGTCGCGGAGACGGGCAAACTGCAAACGCGGGAGCAGTTGATGGCGCAAGTGAAACGCATGCTGGCTGACCCTAAGGCGCGCGCCCTGACGGAAAATTTTGCGGGGCAA
Organism: Bryobacteraceae bacterium; assembly: GCA_036821995.1. Taxonomy (GTDB): domain Bacteria; phylum Acidobacteriota; class Terriglobia; order Bryobacterales; family Bryobacteraceae; genus JACTMJ01. The sequence goes on along the minus strand of DAISIM010000013.1, from coordinate 65,415 downwards.
TGGCTGCGGCTGCGCAACATGGACCTGGTGCAACCGGACCGTGATCTCTTCCCAAGCTTTGACGCAGGGCTGCGGGCAGCCATGAAGCGAGAGACGGAACTGATGTTCGAGACACTGCTGCGGGAAGGTGGCACCGTGGACGATATTCTGGTGGCGGATTTCAGCTTTCTGAATGAGCGGCTGGCAACGCACTATGGAATCTCTGGAATCGAAGGCGAAGAGTTCCGCCGGGTATCGCTGGCGGGCACCAAGCGCAGCGGGATGCTTACCCATGCCAGCTTGTTGACGATCTCCAGTTACCCAACACGGACATCGCCGGTGCTGCGCGGCTTGTGGCTGCTGGAGAGTGTGATTGGCGCACCGCCCCCACCGCCTCCGCCGGATATTCCAGAGTTGGATGCGGAAGGGGTGGGAGAGGCGGCCACTTTGCGCGAGCGCATGGAGAAGCACCGCACTGACCCCACATGCGCCGCGTGCCACAGTAAAATGGATCCACTGGGATTTGGCCTGGAGAACTTCGATGCCATCGGCCGGTACCGCGAGGCGGAGGGAAGGTTTCCCATCGACGCCTCCGGCACGCTACCTGATGGTGTCCACTTTGACGGACCGGAATCAATGAAACAGGCGCTGCTGAAGCAGCGGCGTCAGATTGCCGCGAACCTGGCGGAGAAGATGCTTACCTTCGCGCTGGGACGTGGCTTGGAACGCTACGACCGTGCCTCCGTGGAAGCGCTTACCGCTTCGATGGAGGCAAACCAGTACCGCATCTCCACGCTGGTGGAGGAGATCTGCTGGAGTATGCCCTTCCGCATGCGCCGGTCAGAAGGAGTAGCCACGCCATGACGCGCAAGCATCTCTCTCGCCGCAGCCTCCTGCGAGGTATCGGCGGCGTTGCATTGGGCCTTCCGTTTCTGGATGCGATGACGCCTGCCTTTGCCACACGCCGTGAAGTGGCGGCAGCCTCGCCCTTGCGGCTAGGCTTCGCCTATGTGCCGAACGGCGTGACGATGGATGCGTGGACGCCGGCGGAGGTGGGTCGTGGATTCGAACTTACCCGTATCCTGCAGCCGCTGGAGAAGGTGCGGTCGCATGTGAGCGTGCTGAGTGGCCTGGCACAGCACAACGCCAAAGCCCTGGGCGACGGGCCGGGCGACCATGCCCGTGCCGCAGCGGCTTTCCTTACCGGCGTGCATCCGCGCAAGACAGACGGGGCCAACATCCAGAACGGCGTTTCGGTTGACCAAGTGCTTGCGCGCCAGTGGGAGAACCGCACGCGCTTCGCCTCACTGGAGTTGGGTACTGAGTACGGCGGGGTGGTGGGAAATTGCGATTCCGGCTACAGTTGCGCCTACACGAATAGCCTCGCCTGGCATAACGAGACCACACCGCTGCCGCCGGAGATCAATCCGCGCCTGGTGTTTGAGCGGCTGTTTGGTGCTTCACGAAACGGAGAGACGCCGGCCGAAGCGCGCCAGCGCCAACGGTTCCAGCGAAGCGTGTTGGATCACGTGCAGGAAGACACGGCGCGGCTGATGCTGGACCTTGGGCCCACAGACAAGCGAAAGCTGGATGAGTATCTGTATGCCGTGCGCGATGTGGAGAAACGCTTGGCGCGAGCGGTGGAGCATCCCGTCGTGGAAGTGGATATGCCCAAACCATCGGGCATTCCCGCCAAGTTCTCTGACCATCTCTCCTTGATGTACGACCTGATGGCGATTGCCTTCCAGACGGATTCCACCCGGGTTGTGACCCTGATGGTGGGACGCGAGGGCAGCAGCCGTACTTATCGCGAAATCGGGGTGCAGGATGCCCACCACCCGCTATCGCACCACCAGAAGAACCCGGAAAAGATTGAGAAGATCACCCAGATCAACACGTTTCACATGACTCTGTTCGCCGGATTCCTTGAGAAGATGGCGTCGATCCGCGAAGGCGATGCCACTCTACTGGAGCGCAGCGTGATCCTCTATGGGTCGTGCATCGGCGATGGCAACCGGCACAACCACGATGAGTTGCCGGTGCTGCTGGCGGGGGGACAGGCCGCGGGATTGCAGGGAAGCCAGCACTTGCGCTTCCCCAAGGACACCCCGATGACCAACCTCTACCTGACACTGCTTGACCGGCTTGGGGCGCCCATTGAGCAATTCGGCGACAGTACCGGGCGAATTCAGGAACTCAGCGGGGTGTAGGGCGATCGCCTAGCGGGGTGGCGACCGCCGTCGGCGGAAGGCGAACAGCCCGGCCAGCCCGCCCAGCGTGAGCGTTTGCATGCTGCGTTCGCCCATGTGGAAGACGGGTGCGTGTGTTGTATCTACGGCTTGATAGGCGTCGATGCCGCCGCTCATGGCGACGGCCTGCAGGTTGAGAAATGGGGCAGCCGTGACTGGCGCCGCCGTCATCAGCAGAGCCATCGCAATGCCCGGAATCCTGTGAGTTCTCTTCATGATTGCCTCCAGTTGAATTGGGTGAAATCTTAGCTTAGGGCCTGGGGGGCTTCGGGACAATTGGGGACACGCCTTAGGCGGGCACTCAGGAGTTTCCATCAAGCAAGAGATTCGTTCTGGTACTGGAAGTGGCTGAGGGGCGACGAGTGAGATGCTAACCACTGAGCGCGAGTGAATGAAAATACGAAACCCAGGGTACTGCCGGGCAGCATGGCGGCCCGTGGACCCTGGGTTTCATTTGGCGCGGAATGCCTGGGAGCGTGATCGCCTATGCGCCGGCTACACCACCTTCGGTGAGCTTTCGGGGGTCAAGGATCTCATTGATGCGATCCATCGAAAGGTCAGTCTGTTCGGCGGCGACATCCTTCACTTTGCGGCCTTCCTTGAAGGCCTGCTTGGCTACCGCGGCGCCCTTTTCGTAACCGATCACCGGATTCAGCGCTGTCACAAGAATGGGATTCATCTCAACCAGCGAGGCAATTTTTGCTTCGTTCACCGTGAAGCCGGAGATTGCCGTGTCGGCCAGCATGCGGCTGGCGGTGCCCAGAATGTGGATGCTCTGCAGCAGGTTGTAGGCTGCAACCGGGAGCATCACGTTCAACTGGAAGTTGCCGGACTGGCCGGCGATGGTGATGGTGGCGTCGTTGCCAATCACCTGCGCGCATACCATGGCGGCACTCTCGGGCACCACGGGATTTACCTTGGCGGGCATAATGCTGGAGCCCGGCTGGAGGGAAGGTAACGCGATCTCAGCAATGCCGTGGATGGGTCCGCTGTTCATCCAGCGAAGATCGTTTGCGATCTTCATGAGTGCGGCGGCGTAGGTCTTCAACTGGCCGCTGAGCTCCACCACCGCATCCAGGCTGGAAAGACTGACAAAGTAGTTGCCGCTGGTCTGAAACGGCAAGCCGGTTTTTGCGGCGAGGGCGACTGCGACCTTGGCGCCAAACTCGGGGTGGGCATTGATGCCCGTGCCGATGGCGGTGCCGCCGAGGGCCAGCGCGCCAATGCGCGGGTAGGTGGCCTTCAGACGCGCGATGCAATCACGAATCTGGCCCGCCCAGCCGCCCAACTCCTGGCTGAGCCGGATCGGCATGGCATCCATCAAGTGAGTGCGGCCGGTGGTGACGACGTGGTCAAGGCTGGCCGCTTTTGTCTCGATGGTGGTGGCCAGGTAGTCCATGGCTGGAATCAAGTGTCCGTCGGTTTCCAACAACGCGCTTACGTGGATGGTGGTGGGAATGACGTCGTTTGAACTTTGGCTGCAGTTGACGTGGTCGTTGGGATGCACCTTCGCACCCAGGCGCTGGGTGGCCAACGTTGCAATCACCTCATTGGCGTTCATGTTGGTGCTGGTTCCGGACCCGGTCTGGAAGATATCCAACGGGAACTGCGCGTCGTGTTGGCCAGCTTCCACTTCGCCAGCGGCGCTGACGATGGAATCCACGATGGTGCCATCCAGCAGACCCAACGACTGGTTCACCTCGGCGGCCGTGGCTTTCACCATTCCCAGTGCGCGAATGAATGGCCGGGGAAACGGGATGCCACTGATGGGAAAGTTTTCCACGGCGCGCTGGGTTTGGGCCGCGTACAGGGCGGCGGCAGGTACCTTCACCTCGCCCATTGAGTCTTTTTCGATACGGTATTGTGCGTCACTCATGCTGACAATGCTCCTGGATGCAGGGGATGCAAATTAGGTATGTAATCCGGACCAAGGCACTCCAGAGGAAGAGAAGGGCTCAGATGAAAAGATCGGAGACGAACCGGAGCCCAAAGTCCGGAATAGGATGGGGCACTAAGCGGAGGATGATGCCGCCGGGCGCAAAGGGCGTCCGGCGGCATGATCTGCCATAAGGCTCCCAAACTCCTATGGTCGCACGAGTGACGCAATGCGCGGCGGTTGCGGGAGGAGGCTGCTGCTGGTTTATTCGCTGTGTTGAGAAGGTTGGTGGTCGAATCACGGGCCAAAGTGATCCGGCGCGATCGCTCTCCCGCGCCAGAGGTCACCAAGCGCGCCGGGCGACGGTTAGCAGCGCCGCCGCGACGCCAGAACTGCCAGCCCACCCGCCAGCAACGCCCAGGTGCCTGGTTCCGGAACCGGCGCCTCAGCGACGTCGTCCACGCCGATCGAGTACTCTACATCGCTGAATCCGGTGTCCGCAAGGCACTCGTCGCACTCGAGCGGATTGTCGCTGAACTGATCCCAGAAGACTCGTACGGTGATGGAGTTCAAGGCTCCCACCGGAGCGTTGAGGCGGATCGCGTACAGCCCCAGCAGATCAGGCCAGGTGTCACCCGGAGGCGTGAATCCGTCAACCGGACCGCCCAGAAGGCCGATGTTGTCCTGAAACGGCGAGCCACCAAAGATGGGGTCACCGATGTCGGGACTGGATTCCAGGATCAGCGCCGAGGTGTACACGGTATAGTAGGCAGTCACATCCGGATTCACCAGTTCGAAGCGGAGCTCGACCTGGCTGCCCGGAGTGCCGTTTACCGACGGATTGGAGGCGCTAAGGATGGGTGCGGCGTGCATCCATCCCGCCAGCAAGAGGGCGAGTAACAATGAGCGCATACAGAACATTCCTTTCGTTTATTCGCATGGACGGCTCGCGTGCGGAAGAGTGGCCAGCGCCGGGGCGGAGCCTGTTGCCCCGGCGCTGGGTGTGCGCGCCAATGGACGCTAGCGGAACAGAGTGAGAGTTTGCGTTTGGCGGTAGCCGTTATCCGCTTCCATCGTTACGGTGAAGCGGACACGCCGCGCCGTTTCCGGCCACAGGAAGTCCACCACGCTCTCCGCGGAACCCTGCGGCAGCACGGCGCCAAAGTGCAGCGGCAGCGGGGTGAACACAGATACAGCGCCACTCCCTGACATCACCTGGATGCCTGTGACGCCCGTAATGCGCGCGTTCGACGCGGGGTTCTGCCCGGTGTTGTTCAGGGCCAGCTTCAGGCGACGATAGCCAGCCACCGGCGTCGTCCGTTCCACCACACTGGTGTGCAGCAGAGGAAGCCCGATTGACTCGAAGTTGGCCACCAACTCCACGGGCGCGCTCATGGGGAACTGCAGCGTGGGCGATGTGGCCGTAATGCTGCCAGTGAATCCGGTGAAGCGGAAGCCCGCAGCCGGCGTGGCAGAGACTGTCGCCTGCTGGCTGGTGTTGAAGAACCCACCTTCCGATACCTGTCCACCCTGAGGTGGATTCACCCGGGTGCTCAATTGGTATTGCTTTCGATACTCCACCTTGTAGTCGGTGTCATTGAGTGGCGTCTGCAGTTGCCAGGCGCGGGGCCGACCCTCTGACCATGACGTGAATGCCCACCGTTCGCCGTTCACGGGCTCAGTGTCCAGTGCCTCCAGATCTACCAGTTGTCCGGGGGCCAGGCTGAGTTCCACCGGCATGTTGGCCACATCCTGATTCACTCGAACCTGTCCAGCCTCGATGGCGTTTGCCGAAGTATCTAACGGGAGGATGCGAATCCGCGTAGGATTGCTGAGTACCGGCAGCAGCGGGGCGTAGGGGTACTCAAAGTAACTCCAGACAGCGGAATGATCGGATAGATCGGTGTAGGTGAAGTGCGGTGGAACCCCGCCGCCGGCAAGATTCACCGGGTTCAGCAGCCAAAGCAGGATTTGACCAGCATCCCAGAAGTTAGCCGGGTAGATCCCGGGGCTGCGGTAGTCAAAGGCGCGATGGCGCGCTTGTCTTGGAAGTGGCCCGCGGCGGGAGTTCAGTGCATAATCCAGCCATTCCGCCCGCTCAGCCTCCCGCGCTTGCGCGATCTGATTCACAGCCGGGTTCACCGTGTAGCGATATGCCACACTTGCCGGGTTCGAGGGCACCCCCACCGGACGCGGGGGCGAGGTGAAGTTCGCATTCAATATCGCCAGCATCAGCCCATAGTCAACCGGTTGGCCTTCCATGTCGATGTTGAAGTCCCCGGCCAAGATCACCGGTTCATCTGACCCAGGAGTAGTCTTGGAAGCCACAAAGTTTGCCATCTGGTTCAGTTGGGCCACACGCGTGGGCATGTTGTTGAAGCCTGACTGCAGGTGCGTCCCGAACACATGGTAGCGACGCCCCATTTTGTTGATGCGCGCGTAAAGAACACCCTTCAGACTCAGCGAGTCAGAACCCGTAGATTCCGAGAACTGCACAAAGCCCGTATCCTCAATCGGCCATTTGCTTTGGATCCACATGCCGCTGGGTTGCAGAAACACCAGGGGCGAGGAACGGGAACTCGTCCAGTGGCGGTAGCCCATCGCCGACAACCGGCTGGAGAGGATAGGCTTCACTAAGTCGTCGAAGACCTCGGCCATCACAACGACATCGGGCTGTTCCGCTTCGTTGCGCAGGGCATCCAGCAGAAACTGAAGGCGCAGTTCATTCGCCGCGTATGGCTGCACCACCTTGCCAAACATCATTACGTTGTACGTCAGCAGCTTCAGGCGACGGGCGGAATCTCCTACTGATCGAATACTCACCCGTTGCCAGGGCGACGTGCTGTCGCTGGCAGCCTTCAGCGCCATGGAAGCCGAGTCCGCCATCGTGGTCCATACGCTTGTGGGGGGTGGGGAACGGGTGGTGGCCCGCTTGCGGCTGCGGCGCGGGGAACGTCCCCGGCTGGATTGGTCTCCGGACGGCCGCTATCTCCTAACCAGTGAGCGGGAAAGCACGGACGGCCCGCACCGCCTCGTGTTGGTGAACGCCTCCACCGGCGATATCAGGACGCTGACGCCTCCCCCTCCCGACACCCTGGGCGACTCCGAAGGAGCCTTCTCGCCAGATAGCCAATGGGTAGCCTTTCGCCGGGCCATTCGTCCAAATGTCGAAGACGTGTTTATCGTCAACGTGAGCGGCGCTTCCTTGAAGCGCATTACGGAGGACAACCGCGGGGTTGCCGGTCTCTGCTGGAGCGCCTCGGGAAAGGCCTTGATCATCTCCAGTGACCGCCAGCGCAGTGGCCGTCAACTCTGGCGCTTCCCCATCCAGGGCGGACCCCCTACCCCGTTAACTCCGCCCGCGATGATGGCGAACTCGCCCACCGTTACCGCGAACGGCAATCGCATCGCGTTCGTGCAGAGTTATGAGGATCGCAACATCTATCGCTTGGATATAGCGCAACCGCAGCAACCCCGGCTGATTGCTGATTCCCTCACTCGAGATTGTGACCCGGATCTTGCTCCCGATGACAGGACCCTCGTGTTCCGTAGTGACCGTTCTGGCTCAGATGACCTTTGGGCGCAGGATCTCGCCACCGGCAAGGTCAGGCGTATCACGCGATGGAATGGCGGTATCGTCGGATCGGCAGCGGTTTCTCCGGATGGCAGAGAGGTGGCCTTTAACGCCAGCCGGGGGGTCAACTCGTCGGTTTACCTTGTCTCCATTGACGGAGGCGAGCCACGACGTTTCAGCAACAGCGACCAGGTCCACGAAACCTCCCCGCAATGGTCTCCGGATGGACGCTTTCTGTACTTCTCGTCCAATCGCAGCGGAAGTCAGGAACTTTGGCGTGCCCCGGTCGATGGTGGACCGGCGCAGCAGATCACCATTGGCACGGGCACCAATGGCTATGCCACCCTGGATGGGACAACACTCTTTTATGCCCGCACGCAAAATGGCTCCGGCATTTACCGGTTGTCCTTGCGGGAATCACTTCCCGCGGAAGGAACCCGGGTCATCGAGGTGCCGCCCGGCTTCATTGGCCATTGGGAGCTCGGCAATCGGAATCTGTTTTACGTCCTTCCATCAACGCAAGGATCCGCTTCCTTGCATCAGATGGATCCTGAAACCGGGCGCGACCTCCCGCCGATCCCACTCCCTGGCTACCCGGCAGCCTACGATGGAGGCCTTGCCATCAGCCCCGACGGTGCCACCGTGTTTTACACCACCCTCGATCGGGCCGGCAGTAATATCATGATTGCGGGCGATCCCGGTAAGTCCCGGTAAACACACACGTCTGCAGCGCCGTGTTGGCAAATCTCAACCGCGGACACTGTACTGCCTGGATGTACTGCCTGGATGTACTGCCTGGATGTACTGCCTGGCTGTACTGCCAGAATGCGCCTATTCCTCGGGCAACGTAAACTTGTCCCCGGTATCGTTTACCCACTGCTTCAGGCGTGCGAGCAGCTTCACGCGTTCCGCGCGGACCAGGTTGTTGTGCGCAAGGTTCGTGAGTTCATAGGGGTCCTCATTCAGGTTGAACATCTGCCATGGCAGGCCCTCGAAGCAGACGATCTTCCAGCCATCCTTGGTCACCAGCCCGCGCCAAGGTTTATTGATGCTGTTGCCGTGGCCGGTGGGGATGACAGCCTGGATATAGGCGCTATCGGGCTCGGGCTTACGAGCTGCCTGGCGGCTTTGCAGACGGTAGTGCGAGTAGTCGTAGCCCTCCATCCAATTGGGTTTTTCGATTCCGCAAAGGCCCAGCGTGGTGGGTGCGATATCCACGAAGTTCAGCGGGGCCGCCGGCCGGTTATTCAGGTAGCCTTCATAGCGGGGCTGGCCTCCGGTGATGATGAAGGGCACGCGAATGCTCTCTTCCCATGGGGATGTCTTCCGGAACTCGCCGTGGCAGCCATGCATGTCGCCGTGGTCGCTCATGATAACCAGGTGGGTGTTGTGCAGCATGTCCAGGTCAGCCAGTGCCTGATGCACGCGGCTGATGTTGTGGTCCCAATTGGCGATCATCGCGTAGTAGCCCGCAAGGTCGCGCCGGGCGATCTCTTCGGCCCGTCCGCCACGGGGAACATTGGCGCGCAACTCCACTTTGCCCGGGGTGTAGCGCTGCATGTATTCCGGGGGCGCCACATAGGGATCGTGGGGTGGTTGCACGGAGAGCACGGCGAAGAAGGGCTTATCATCACCGCTCTTTTGGGCTTCTGCGCGGCCTTTGACGTAGTTCACCAGGAGACTCGTGAGTTCGTCGGTTTCGTAGCCCGGCAACCGGTAGTGGTAAGCGTCTTTGCCTTCACCACCATGTACCCAGCTATCCCACTGGCTGTTGTTGTTCTCGTATCCCACCCAGTAGTCGAAGCCGCCGCGCTTGTTGGGATCCGTAATGTGCATGGCGGCGCGGCCGTTGCGTTCGTGGAATCCGGCCAGGTGCCACTTGCCGATGTAGGCCGTGTGGTAACCCGCATCGCGGAACGGCTTGGCAACAGTGGGCTGTCCGTCGGGTAACGGATACTCGTGTCCTGGTACGCACTTGTGGGCGTACCGGCTGGTGAGCAACGTACCGCGTGCCGGGCAGCAGAGCGGAAAGCCAGAGACCGCATTCACAAAGTGCGAGCCAAAGACTGAGCAGGTGTCGATGGTGGGCGTGTAGGCATTCGGGTCTCCGGTGCAGCCCATGGCCTGTGCGCGGTGCTGGTCAGAGAACAACCAGATGACGTTGGGCCGGGACTTAGGGCGGTCCCGGGTTTCTGGCGGTTGCGCCTGAGCCATGGCCAAGCCCGGCGCTGCCGCAGCCGCGGCTACGGAACCATGAAGAAAACTGCGGCGATCCATACGTGCAATACTCCTTGAAACAGCGCCCGCCGCGCAGATGTGCTGGCGCGGCGGGCGAAATTGGGGCCTAAGGTGGCCCGGGGCTTAGAACAGGAACTTCACCGCGAATTGGATAATGCGCGGCTGATTCTGCTGCGAACCGACGACACCAAACTGCGGGTTGCCGAAGTTCACGTTCGGTGCGTTAAACACCGGGGTATTGGTGAGGTTGAAGAACTCCGTGCGGAACTGGATGGTGTAACGCTCTCCGATACGGGTGTTCTTGTTGAGGGTGAGGTCAATCTGCGCTGTGGTGTCTGAGCGTGCACCGCCGAATGTGCGCGGGGCATTTCCGAAGGTGTAGCCCGGAGGGTTGCTGAACACATCGGGCGTCAACCAGCGCTCCACTGTGGGATTGTCCACCGTGGGGTTTGTTCCGTTCCAGTTCGGGCGCTGTCCGCCTCCCTGAGAGAAGGTGTTGTTTGCCACACTGGTGACGCCCAAGGGGCTGCCGTTGAATGCAGAAAAGACACCGCCCAGTTCCCATCCGCCAAGCACCTTGCCGTGGAAGCCACGCTGTTGCTTGAAGAAGGGAAGCTCAAAGACGCTATTGATCAGCAGCCGGTGCGTTTGGTCCTGGAAGGAAACGCCCCAATCCGCCGCGAGGTTGTTCCAGTTCTGGATGCCACCGGCGCTTAGAGATTCTCCGCTGAAGGGCCCCGTAAAGAGATCCATCGTCTTGGAGAAAGAGTAAGAGGTCAGCAGCGTGAGACCTTGGGCAAAGCGGCGCTCCAGGCGCACCTGCATCGCGTGATACGTGGAGTTGGCGTAGGTCCGATTGTTGCCGGTGACCCCCTGGAAGTGTGGGTAAGGCCTCAACAACTGTGCAACGCTGACGTTGTTCTGCGAGAGTGCACCTTCCAAAATCTGCCCGCGGAAGGGGTTGGGCACGGTTCTCCGCAATCCGTCGCCCAGAGCAAGCACTTGGTCAGGAAGCTGGTTGTAGACCTGGTTCGCCGCCATCTTCAGACCACGTGTCCCCACGTACCCGGTTTCCAGAAGAATCTTCCCAGGCAACTGGCTTTGGATATTGAAGTTCCATTGGGCGGAATAGGGAGTGACGTTGTCGCGGTTGAAGAAGTTTACACTCTGCCCGAGCAATGTTCCCGTACCCAGCGAAGAGCCGGTTGGTTGCAGGTAGCCCTGAGGGTATGGGTTCGACAACGTGTCAAACGGCGTGACGCCGTCAAGCGAAGTCACCATCGCCGTGCTGGTTTGGAACCCGCTGATGCCATGCGCGGCGGGCGCCCCTCCGATTCCTGTTGTGGAGGCATAGAAAATGCCCGCACCTGTGCGAATCACGATCCGGTCGTTCACCTGGTACGCGATACCGAGCCGGGGCGAGAAGTTGTTCGTGTCCAGTTGGGTCTGGTAGCGAGAAACGCCTCCCACGCCCACGAAGGCGAGTCCGCCGCGAAGGTCAAAGTCAGGCACGTTTAGAGGAGGCGCGGCGCCAAAGTCAAAGTTAGTGAGCTGGTTGAATCTGTCCGTTCGAGGCAGTTCGATTTCCCACCGCAAGCCCATATTCACTGTGAGCTTGGGCGAAACCTTCCAGGCATCCTGGATATAGGCGCCGTAGTAAAGATTCTGCAGGGCAAGTGCCGGGGACGGTGTCACGCTAGCACCGCCAGGCAGGCCAAGCAGCAGGTTAGCGAGAGCAACGCCCGTGTTGCCAGCGGGGCTGGCTGGGTTGGGGCCCTGGCTGAAGTTGGGGGTGAAGTTAAACACAGCAGCCTGATCACCAAACTGCGTAGTTGCGAAGCGCATTACCCGGTACTCGCCGCCGAACTTGAGCGTGTGGCGCGAAAGGATCTTGGTGAAGTTCTGCTGGGCAGCGTATTGGTCCATTCCGAAGGCGATGGCGCTCTGTGTTCCCAGGAAGCCGCCAATGGCTACGTTGGGCACCGAAGAATTACGACTGAACCCGGTGATGTTCACCGCGGGGAAACCTCCCCGGATGCCAAGCCCAGCGGTGGTGCCAGCCGGGAAGCCAAGGCTTTCCCACTGGAAGTCAGCGGCGTAGGGCTCACGGAAATTCGAAAGCCGCGCGTAAGATACGCGCGATTGCGAAAGGAAAGTGGGCGAAAGAATCTTGTTGTACTCCAGGCTCATGTTGCGGCGGGTGAATACCTGCGGAGCGGCTCCTGGAGATGCTGGGTTGCCTGTGCCATACGTTGGGGCGCGAATCCATGGCGTATCGTCGTAGGAGTAGCGTCCCATGATCTTGTTGTTCTCGTTGAAGTTGTGATCCATGCGCACGCTGTAGGTGTTCTTGTCGATGCCGTTGGAGTCAGTGCGCGCGTAGTTGTTGACGTTGGTGAAGCCGCTGCCCTGGGTGTTGGGATCCGGAATGAAGGACACGATGTTCGCGCCCACTGGATTGAAGCGGCCCTGCGGAACTACATTGTTCGCAAAGGGAGTCCGCCGGAAACCACCGCCCGGGAAGGGTGTAATGGAGGCGGGGTCATAAACCAGCGTCTGGGCACCCGCGGCGTTGCGTGTCTGCGAGAAATCACCCGATTTCTGCAGGGTCGTGGGCATGGTGCCGGTGAAGGCGACGCCCTGCGAGAAGCGAACGAGCTCCACACTGGCGAAGAAGAACGTACGGTTGCGGCCGTCGTAGAACTTGGGGATGAACACAGGGCCACCCACGGTGCCGCCAAACTGATTGAAGCGGAACGGCGCGCGATCGCGTCCGGCGCGATTGGCAAAGAAATCGTTGGCATTCAGGCTGGTGTCGCGGAAGAACTCGTACACCGTGCCGTGAACTTCATTGGTGCCACCCTTGGTGACCACGTTGTAGATGCCACCCGCCGCACGGCCGTATTCCGCGCTGTAGGCGTTGGTTTCCACCTTAAACTCCTGCACCATGTCAGGATTCGCATGCACAACCGGTTGATTCTGGGCCGGAGCCGTATTGGGCGCACCGTCCAACAGATACTCGTTTTGGTTGGCCCGCAACCCATTGATGGAGGCCGAGGCGGTGCTGATCTGGTCAACGGGCAACTGATTCACGCCCAAGCTGGCGCGTACGCCGGGCACCAGTGCGGCAAGCGCGTACGGGTTACGGCCGAGCAAGGGCAGGTTCACAACCTGGCGGCCATCCACCACCTGTCCCATCGTGGTATTTTCAGTTTCCAGCAGGGGCGCCGCACCGGTGACCTCAATCACCTCAGACGTGCTGCCCAGTTCGAGAATGAAGTCAAGCCTGGCGATTTCGCCCACCGCCAGTTCGATTCCCTGGCGATTGATGGCCTTGAAGCCTTCCTTCTGTACCACCACTTCATAGCGGCCAGGCTGCAGGAGCGGTACGGTATAGTAGCCTTCCTGATTGCTGCTGGCACGACGCGTAGTTCCGGTGGCGGAAGCGACGACGCTGACGTTGGCCTGCGGCACCACGGCCCCTGTGGGATCAGTGATGCGGCCCGTCATCTGGGCATTTTGTGCATGGGCAGCAATGCTGGCCAAGACGGTGAGTAGAAGCAAAAGTATCGTACGTGGAGACATAACTCTCAGAGACCCTCTGAAAGAATGACTGCCAAGTTAACAATTTTCAGACATGATCACGAAATAATTCGTTACAAATTCCAGATGCGTCTGTCAGCTATTGCCGAGCCGTGACTGTTTCTGATCGGGAGGGTTCAAGTTCCTGGTGCCGCCGAGCTAACTCCGCCGATACTTGGGCATGGGTTTGTAGCCATGAGCGGATTGCCTTCTGGAGGAGAGGGCCATCCGTTCCCCTGAAATGCGTTCCGGTAAACGCGCGGTCAACGAACAGCATCTGCAGCCAGGCAAACTCAGCATCCAGGCTTCCGATTAAGTCCGGCGTGGAGCGTGCAATGTGCGGGGCTACACCCGCAGTGACAGGTTGACTATCGCCATCCGCCACCACGCACCACTGCGGACAAAGTATCTCCTCCACCTGCCTGCGGAGAGCCTGATGGCGGAGGGAAAGGTCGTTCACCATTGCGGCTTCCATCTCCGCCAAGGCGCTCAGGGAGGCCGGAGTCAGGCGTCCACGCTCATCCGGGGGGAGCGCGTCTCGTGTTCTCTCAATCCAATGGGCGCGAAATCGAATCGCGATCACCTGCTCAAGAATTGACTCGCCCAAGGCAAAGGCCGCGGTACGACCGCGCTGACCTCCGCCCAGGTGAGCCGCCAGCATGTCCAGGAGCAGCGGACCCTCCCCGCGCAGCGTGTTGGTGAAGCTGCTCGCGGGCACCATCGTCGTTGCGGCATCCGCCTGCAGTTGGGAAACTGCCTCAGCAAAGCTTTGTACAGTTACGTGGACACCCTGCTGCCCTTCGAGTGCCGCAAGCCACTGCTGCCGGCGTAACTCATCTCGCACCAGCGCATGTAACCGGAACGGTGGTCCCTGCTGCCAGTTGATTTCGATCTCGTCTTCGGGAGTGAGTTGCAGACGGTGGAGTGCAAGCAGAAGTGGCAGCTTGACTTCGGATGGGTTAGGCGCTGGCGCAGTGGGAATGAGGGATTGCGTCAAGTTGCTGTTGGGCGTCAGATTGCCGGTCCGTGGCGAGCGAACACTGGCCATCACCTGCGGCGCATCCACCATGCGGTGATCCATCTCCTCAAGTGCATACTCCACTCCGCTGACCGCATCCGGGAACTGAAACACCGCACGCGTGATCCGCCAGTCAGATAACCGCAAGGTCCAGGCGGAGGTGAATGCATTTCCGGTCGCGTGCCGCAGGTTTCGGATCGTCAACTCGTAGAAGGCCCCGTCGGTGTCATCGTCTTCCTGGGACAATCGCAGCTCAACGTTATCTTGTCGAGAAAGGCATTCCATCATGCGCGCGGACAACGGATCCAGGCCAGAGCAGGTGCTATCGGGAAGCGAGCCAGATATCTCCAAAATCAGACGGTCTGCACCCGTAACCGCGATCTCGCCGCCAGGCGCCAACTGCCAGGTCTCCTGGAATTCCGCGCGATGCTCCACCACACCACGGACGCGCTTCGTCGTCCGCAGTACCCGTTCCAGCCGCAAGCCGGGATCCGCCAGCAGCGGACGTTCCTCTTCCAGCCTGGCTTGTGCGATCACTTCACGAGCGGAGACTCCGGGAGGCGTCACCAGCAGATGCCACAGCAAGAAGACGCCCAGCACCATTGAAATGCTCGCAGCAATCGTTGAACTCCATGACCAATCGGAAAGGCCAAGTGCTGGCGGCATGGTACTGCTCTCGAGCGGGATGCGCTGGGGAGCGGTCTCATGTGCAGCTGGAGGAACCGGGAAAAGGCTGTCGCTAGAAAACGAGATGCGAACGGCAGTGTAGCGTTGCAGCAGCGCTTTGCAGTCAGGGCAAACATTCACGTGTCGACGCACCTGCCAGGTTCGTGGCACGCTGAGCTCTCCGTCCAGCATTGCCATGAGGTCCTCGCGAGGCGGATGGCTACCCGGCCACTTGATGTTGCCTTCATGCGACGGATGATGGGGCTGCGTCATGCTAGCTGGATCTCTAGGTTTGCCTATACGGAAGATAGCTTTTCCGCTGCTCGTACCAAAAAGGTGGAGACCGTTCCAGAACGGATCCCCAACACTTCGGCGATTTCACGGTAGCGCAGGCCTTCGGCACGCAACGTCCAGCAGCGGAGTTCCTGGGCTGATAGCGACGTCAGCGCTTGTTGCACTCGGGATCGGCGGTCCAGTTCCAAGAGGGCTGCCTCCGGGTCAGGCACTGGATCTGAGATCGACTCAATTTCGCGCAAACCCAGCATCACTTCGCGCGGGCGGCGGGCGATGGCGTCCAATGCCAGATTGTGTGCAACGCGCATCAGCCAGGGCAGGGGACGTTCCACACGGATTCCCCTTTGGAGCGTCTGCATCAGGCGGACGAAGCATTCCTGAGCGATGTCTTCCGCTTCGGCTCGATCGTGCAACATCGCACAGGCATAGCGCTCCACTGAGGTGGCATGCTCGCGAAACGGAGCATCTGCTTGTTGGGTATTCGTCGTCTCGGTTCTGTTGCCTATGCGAATCGGCTGCAGAGTCCGCAAGACTGCGGTGCTGGTGATGGACATTCCTTGCGCGGCAGTCTATCACAGGTTGGGCCGGTGGCGTTTGGGACTTTCGGGCGCGTCTGTCGCGTCTGCCGCCGGTGTGAGCTTTATGCCAGAGTTGGTGGCAACGAGCGGCAGCGCAGACATCCCGACCCGCAACTGCCCTAGCGTTCACTCGTCTGCAAGTGTTTCAATAGCAACCCTCTCCAGTTGCCCACCATGAAGAGCAATCCCCCGGCGAGCAAAAGGATGAATGTGCCCGGTTCCGGTGTCTCCACGTCTGCAGTAGCGCTGCTAGTCACTGCGGGCTGGTAGGGCGTGTTCCCCGCGAATACGACCATGGACGGAATCTCGCCCGCGCCGCCTGACTTCACAATCTGCAGGTTGCCAGTGAGTGTGAACCCGGCGCTCACGCCCTGCACCAGCAGGAAGGTGCGGGAGTTCACTGTGCCCAGTGACGCAGAGGGTATCGATAGTCCATTGCCATTCACCGCCAAGCTACTAGCGGAAATCTGCGAGGAGATGCCATTCCCAGCCTGGGAGCGCAGTGCGATCATCAGCGAGTTCACGGCGGTTTCTTGAGGCTGCGCTGAAATCGTAAATGTGTTGGCCCCATCCACAATGGTGAACGTCACATGCTGTCCGTCAAAGTTCAGCGTGAATGCCTGTGGCGCATCGCTTCCCCAGGTAATTCCGCTACCTCCTGTAGCGAGGTGATTGGGTGAGCCCGATGCCCCATCCGAGATGCGCATCTTGAAGTTGCTTGTGCCATTGGACTGCCAGCGTGCCGTGGCATTGAAGGCGATACTCGTGAACTCGGATAGAGCCACTCCCAGGTCAGTCGTTTCCAGTTGCGTCGTGATGGGGGTGGCACTTAATGTCCCCACTGTGTAAAGCGCCAAAACGAATCCAAGCACAAGCCGTTTCACAGAACCTCGCTCTGCCCTTTCGGGCCTCTTCCTCGCGATGAAGGCCCATTGAGGGACTCCGGCGGAGACTGCATCCGCACTATTGAAACTACCCTCCACCTGGGGGCGAAGAAAGGCGAAAAAAATGGAAGCAGTCCTCGGGTACTGGGATATCTTGTAGACCAATGTTAGGTAAGTCGGCCAGTATGCCTAGGGTACCTGGCGGACCCGCCGGGCTAAGTGACTGATGAGAATATGCTTGCTGCTGGCTGCGGAAGATGATCTCATGTGCCGGTTCTAGTACTTCTCGGATTCAAGCCATTGCCATTTTCTCGGCCGCAAGGTGACGATACCCAGTTTGGGGTGACGTCTGTTGTGAATGGGCCTTCCCCCGCCACGCAGGCGCGCGTGGAGATTGCCACCCTGGCGACCAACGCAGAACCGCGAACATCTCCAGCGGTGCTACGTATAGAAGATGTATCCTGCCAGATGGAATCGAGGCAGGGCAGCGCGGAAGGAGATTTAACACGGAATGTATTGTCATCAAGTGGACTATCGCATCTTTGGCGACGACTTGCAGTTGGTTGAGGTGGAACTGGACCCCGGGGAGACGGTGATTGCCGAGGCCGGTGCCATGTCATACATGGAAGACTTCATCCAGTTCGAGACAAAGATGGGCGATGGGTCAAACCCCAACGCTGGCGTGATGGACAAGCTCTTCGCAGTGGGCAAGCGGATGCTTACGCGGGAGTCCATATTCATGACGCACTTCACCAATCGGGGCCAGGGCAAGCGCAGCGTGGCGTTTGCGGCGCCATACCCGGGGAAGATCATTGCGGTGGATATGGCACAGGTGGGCCAGGACCTCATCTGCCAGAAGGACGCATTCCTATGCGCTGCCTTGGGTACCCAAGTTTCCATCGCATTCGCCCAGCGATTCGGTGCGGGACTTTTCGGCGGAGAAGGCTTCATCCTGCAGCGTTTGCGCGGAGACGGGATGGCCTTTCTCCACGCTGGCGGCACCATCATTCGCAAGGAACTGCGGAATGAGACGCTGCGCGTGGACACGGGCTGTATCGTCGCCTTTACGCCGTCGGTTTCCTATGACATCCAGCGCGCGGGCAACTTGAAATCAATGATATTTGGCGGTGAGGGGCTGTTCCTGGCTACGCTGAGCGGCGTGGGGGTGGTTTACCTGCAAAGCCTTCCATTTTCCAGACTTGCAGATCGCATTCTGGCCAACGCACCAAAGGCGGGAGGACAGCGCACAGGAGAGGGATCCGTGCTGGGCGGAATTGTAAACATATTCGAGCGCTAGAGCGGAATGGCGCACCAGCCAGCGGCCCTTTGGCGGTTTGGCCGGTGCGCCGCCCTCAGAAGTCTACCAGACAAAGATGCGCACGCCTCCGCGTCCGCGTGAGCGTCCACCCTGGGTGGTCATCTTGTCAAACACACCCGCGCGCGCTTTCTCTCGCCGGCCAAGATCCTCGCGAGCCTCCGCCGGTTCAATGCCCCACTGCTTCGCCAACTCATCAATGTCCTCAGCGCCGTGCGTGACGAGTATCGGCTCCGCCTTCCCAATCTTGTCCAGTGCGGCAGTAACTGCCAGGAGACCGTGGCCCCGGCGCACGGCTTCCTCGTAATCGCCAATCTCTGGCTTGATACCGGTGCTGATGCCCAGCATGTCTGGCCCGATGTCTGGATGACTGATGAAATCCGACGGGCGGACGGTGCGAATCTCGTTTCCGGTGAATCCAGCAGCTTCCAGGTCCTTCCGGACCGTCTGCAGGATTGCCGGGTTTTCGTACAGCGCGACAAGTGTCTTACCCATGTGTTTATGCCTCCTAGCGAATGTAGGACACCCGGTACAAGCCAGTCGTTTCGCCCTGAGTGCCGGTTTTCGCCGCATGAGTTCCCAGGCCACAACATGCAGAATCAACCAGCATGTTGGGCGGACTGAAGGGAGGTGAAGATGGCGTAGCAAGCTCAGCGACCAGTGCCGGCGCTGCAGCTAGAGTTCACCGATGCGCAGACTTCTATCCAGCCGGCAGTCCCAGGCGGCTCCAGCGGCGCTGGATCAAGTGGTAGGCGACCACGCCAACCAACAGACCTATCAGGTATCCATACGGAAGCGAACTGGCAATCAGGCCCACCACAATGGCAAGCAAGAAATGCGATGCGTTCGCGGAAAGGTCGCGCGCAAGCGCTACCAGAGCGATCGCTTCAAACAGCAGCAGCACTCCCAGCAGGGGTAGCGGAAATACCTGGATCACGGATTGAAAACCCTGTGCGAAGAAGAGGCCAAGGACGACGAAGATACCGCCATAGATCAGCACGGATCCACCCGTTCGCCCGCCAAACGTGTAGTGGCCCATCATGCCTCCGCTGCCGTGGCAAGTGGGGATCCCGCCCAAAAATGGACTCACAAGATTCATCAAGGAGTACGTGAATCCGATCTGTCCGATGGTGATCTTGCGTTCGGGAAACAAGTCCTCCGCCAGTTGTCTGGTGGCAAGTACTGAGTTCGCAATCGATAGCGGAATCTGCGGCAAGGCCAGCAGCAGAAATCCTGTCCAGATATCCGCCCCGGTGGGCACGTGCCAGGCTGGCAACTGTAAGCCCGCCGCGCCGGTGATCGAAGCAACATCAAGGCGGAACAGGAACGCATAGACGATTCCCATTCCAACCAGCACCACCGCCGCGGGAATATGCCGGCGGCCAAGCAGCAGTAGGGCCGCAAGAAATGCTGAGCCGGCTAGCACCAGGCCGGGTCCACCATCGGACTGCACATAATCCTTCAGCGCAATTCCGGCCAGTTGCAGTCCAAGGCCTAGCTGTATGCCACGGATCACCGGCTTGGGGACAGCGCGATGGATGGCCGACAGCAGGCCAGTGACTGATAGCAGTAGCATGCTGATGCCAATGGCCAGCCCGCCACCGAATAGTACAGAGGCGGGTAGCTGTTGCGCGATGACAATGGCAGCCATTGCCTTCAATGGCTGCACGGGCATGGGCATCCGGTAGCGCAGGGCCGTGGCAATTTGCATCAAGCCAAAGACGGTAAGCACACTAGCAGGCTGAAGGTTGGAAGCAAGCGTCATACCGACGATCAACGGCAGGTCTGTGCCAAGGTCGCCAAAGGCACCGGACCACTCCTGCCGCGTGAAGCGAATGCGGCTTCTGGGCTTACCGGATTCAATCGTTTGGGGTACTGTCTCGGGCATCTGTTGTGCAGCGGAATGCGCAGCCGCGTCCGGGTGTCGTCGTGTTAAGCTAACTTTGTCATGTATACCGTACGTGCTGTCACTCTTGCAATTCTGGTTGTTTTGGCGGCATCAGCAGGAATCGCACAAAGCCAACAGCGAATGCCCGGGACGGCTGCACCCAAGGTCCTGGAGGTCGTCCGCGACGGCGCAACGTTGCTGCACTTGAGCGGCAGTGAACTGGCTGAGTTTCCGCGAGCAGCGCTGATGATGAAGGACGACGGGGTAGATGTTCGGTATGAAGGTGTCTGGATCCACGAGATCCTACAGCGCGCTGGGCTTCCGTTAGGGGCTAAGCTCCGCGGCGAAGCCATGTTGATAGGCGTCGTGGCGGAGGCTAATGATGACTACCGCGTGCTGTTTACTCTAGCGGAAATCGATGCTGCTTTCCGGGAACCGCATGTGCTGGTGGCGGATCGGCTGGATGGCAAGCCATTGCTTGCGCATCAAGGGCCCATCCGTCTGGTAGTTGGCGGCGATAAGCGCGGCGCGCGGTCAGTGCGGATGCTCTCCAGATTGCGCGTCGTGACGGTGGAGCCTTCTTCGCGGTGAGGTTTAGTTATGGAAGTCTCTTGCAAGCTTAGCCAAATCCGGCGGAAGCGAGGCGTTAGTGTGGCCGCACTCGCAAAGCGGGTGGGGACGCAACGGCAGACGATCTATTCGCTCGAACAAGGAACCTATCTTCCCAACACCGCACTTGCTCTGCGCCTTGCCCGGGAACT
The DNA here is from genome assembly GCA_036821995.1 of Bryobacteraceae bacterium. Lineage (GTDB taxonomy): Bacteria > Acidobacteriota > Terriglobia > Bryobacterales > Bryobacteraceae > JACTMJ01. Next base: position 44,513 of record DAISIM010000013.1, on the reverse strand, counting down.
GGATGTACAAGTGGAGGACCTGTTCTCACTCGTCAGTTTGCCAGAGACGGGTTCCGCCCTAAGGGCGAAGGTGATCGCAACAGGGCCAGTGGGTGCAGGAGCCGCCGTGGCGCTTGCTCAATGCGATGGCCAGTGGCTCGCGGTACCCCAAGACAGCACGCACTGTTACCTTCCAGATGCCGATGGCGTGGTTTCGAGGTCAGGGCGCTTCGCTGAGGTGAAACTTGCTGGGGACACGGATGTCGCATCGCGATCGTTGCTGGTGGCCGGGTGCGACCCTGCCTTGAGCCTGCTTGCATCGGAGATGCTGCAGGTCGCCAGGGTGCGTATGCTGCCCTCGCCAGTGTGCAGCGAAACTGCTCTGGAGTGGCTGCGCCTGCGGTTGGTGCATGTAGCAGGATGCCACTTGGAAGACTACTCCACGGGAGAGTTTAACGTGCAGGCGCTGCGAAGAAAGCTTCCTGATGACGATGTGCTGGCCGTCACCTTTGCGGAGTGGGAACAGGGTTTCGTCGTTGCTCCTGGAAACCCAATGGGCGTGCGAGAGGTAGGCGACCTCGCCAACTCCAAAATACGCTTCATCAACCGGGAAACAGGATCGGGGAGCCGCGCACTGCTGACTTCTTTCTTGAAAGCGGCAGGCCTACCCCTGCGAAGTCTGAATGGCCATCAGACCGTGGTGCGCAGCCACATGGCGGTCGCGCGCGCCGTGCTGGAGGGGCGGGCCGATTGCGGCATCGCTACGTCCTCCGCCGCGCGTGCTCTGCAGCTTGATTTTGTTCCCCTGCGGAGAGAGCGTTTTGACCTTGTGTTGAGGAAGGAATCCCTGAATCTCCCCGTCGTGGCGGCCTTGCTGGAATGTGTTCCGCGACAGTCCTTGCGGCGCAAGCTGGAGTCCTTGGCTGGCTATGACACCTCGCACTCTGGCAGCACGGTGGTGGCCTAGGGTGACGAAAACCCTTGTGGTTTGCTGGGTTACCGGCGTATTCCTGTTGGCCTTCGCATGGCGATTCGCACTGGGGCAATCGGCCACGCGAATGCATCAGCCATTGGAATGGCAATGGGACTTGCATGCCCGTTATCCGCGTCCTCCGGTTCCTGCAGCGAATCCCATGACAGTGGCCAAGGTGGAACTTGGGAGACACCTCTTCTACGATCCAAGGCTTTCGGGTAACGAAACGCAATCCTGTGCAACATGCCACAAACAGGAGCTGGCATTCACGGACGGCCGAGGCCGCGCTATCGGAAGCACCGGGGAAGTGCACCCCAGAGGTAGCATGTCGCTAGTGAACGTCGCTTTCCAACCGCTTCTCACTTGGGCGCATCCAGGTATTGAGCAGTTGGAAGATCAGGCGCTGGTGCCGCTGCTTGGCGAGGAGCCCGTCGAGATGGGGATGGCTGGACGAGAGGTTGAGTTGATGGAACGCCTCGCCGCCGATGCCACCTATCAGCGCCTCTTCGCCGTCGCGTTTCCCGGAGAGCCGATGTCCTTGCATCAGGTCACACGGGCGCTAGCTGCATTTCAGCGCAGCATCACCTCCTTTCGATCGCCTTACGATCGCTATCGCTATCTACGCGAAGAGGACGCCATCAGTGACCAAGCGAAGCGCGGCATGGTGATCTTCTTCTCCAGCGCAAAAGGCGGCTGCTTTCAATGTCACGGCGGACTGCTGTTCAACGGCGCCGTGCAGACGGATGCCGGGGAGCCTGCTACCCCTGAATTCCACAACACCGGCCTCTACAATTTGACTGCTCCGCCGGGTGCCTATCCCGCGCCAAATACCGGCCTTCACGCGCATAGTGGACGGTTGGAGGACATGGGCGCATTCCGTGTGCCGACGCTGAGGAACATTGCCGTCACAGCACCCTATATGCACGATGGCAGCATTGCCACGCTGTCCGGCGTGATCAGCCACTACGAGACCGGGGGGCGCGCCGCTGGCCCGTATACCAGCCATATCCTGAGAACCTTCCAATTAACCAGCGAAGAGCGCGCTGACCTGATTGCGTTTCTGGATTCCCTCACGGACGATGAAGCGTTACGCGATCCCCGCTGGCGTAATCCTTGGAATCGGCCGCTGCCGTCATCACCAGCCTTGCAGCCAGACTAAGGCAGCGTGGATGGCAGGTCTGCCGTCGGTTTATCCCTTCAGGTCTATCGTGTCTGTCCCCATATCCGCACTTGCGTACTGCTGGGCCGCGCGGACCCGTTCCAGGTCTAGCCGAAGCGCGATACGGGTCGTCAGCAAGGTTGCCCGCAGTTGCTCGTGAAAGCGCTGGTGCTCACTTTCCAGGCGGGCCAAGCGCTCTGGGGGGAGGCTATCGTGACGTACCACCTGCTCCAATAAGTCCTGGTAGCTTGGTAACTCCTGCTGTACTGTTCGAAAGTCCTCCTGGTTGATGGCCTGCAGCAGCTTTCCTCGCAGCCGCGCCAGCGCATGCACGGCATTCGAAGGCCCTTCGGATTCGGGCAGATTGATGGTATCCACCAGGTGTTCTGGCTCCCCGTCAGCGTTGGTGAAGCGCAGCAGCGCTTGCTGGGAACTGCCGGTCATGCGCCTCTCCTTGGGATCCGTAAAGACGATTCGCTGGCGAACCTTGTAGGTATCAGGTCTTAGCTGCTGTAACTGCGTTGGGCAATGCGCATGGCTTCAAACATGTTGTTGATGAATAACGCCTGCTGTTGGAGGGCGGCAATCGTGGAATCGACGATCGCAAAGCGTTCGCGCAGGTCCTTCTCCATCCGGTCAAGCCGTTCCCGGGTGCTGTTGATCTGGTTTTCGCTGGTACGAAGCCTGGCGGTGAGGGCGCTCTTCTCAGTGGCCAGAATTCCGCTTTCGGCGCCGGTGGCTTCCTGCAGCGAGTTCAGGGCCGCGCCGAGGAATCCTTCACCGTTCGCGCCGCCTAGGAAGTTCAAGAGGCTGGTGAGTCTCTCTTCAGAAAGCCCGCTAAGCTGGTTGCTTTCAAACGTCAGGTTGCCCTTATCATCAAAGCGAAGGCCCAAGTCCGTTGCCGTACGGAAGTCGCCCTCAGGCGCCGCGTAGGACGTGATGCGGCGAAGCACTTGTCCCAGGGTTTGGACGGTGCTGGAGCCCTGCAATGCGCCGGCGGTGGCACCTCGCTGTTCGTTCAGTTTGCCAGTGGCGAGGTTGAACTGGGCCACCATCGACTGGATGGAGTCAGCCACGGAGTCCGCCGTGCGGCTTACAGTGAGGGTGACAGCGCTAGTGGTTAGCGCGGCCAGCGTAACGTCAACGCCCGGCGCCAGGGTGACACTACGGCTTTCGCCGGAGATACTGACGCCGTTCACCTTGTAACTGACGTTCTGGCCGGATTGTAATGGGTCAGATTCCAGAAGGTTTGCGCCCAGCGCATCGCCATCACGCAATTCCAGAGTCTGTGCCCCCAGCTTGTTGCCCTGCAGCACAAGCTTGTAGCTGGCCGTGCTGGTACTGGACACATTGATGATGCTGGCTTCCACCCCAGAGCTTGAAGCATTGATGGCGTCGGCGAGGCCGCGCAGCGTATTGCCTTCTACAGTGAGCGCCGTTTCCACTCCATCCACCACCAACACCTTGGTGACCTCTGTCCCTAACCCGCCGATGGCAGGGTCAGCCGCTGCCGTCGCCGACAGATAGCTGGTGAAGACGCCCAGGCTGGATACCTCCAGACTGAAGACACCCTTCTGCGCGGACTGCCCGATCGTGGCGGTAGCCACGCCGCCCACGGAAAAGTTGGCTGTAAGCTGGGTGGCCTGTGCCCGCGAGGTGATGTCATCAAAGGCCAGCTTCAGGCTCTGGAAGCGGCCCTGGAGTTCGGTGATGGCGTTTTGTTGGTCATTCGTTCGCAGTTGCTGTTGCTGCAATTGCAGCAGGGGAAGACGTGCGATGGCCATACTACGCTCAATCACCTGGACGAAGTCCTGCGAATAGCTGCTGGAACCGGTAAACAGGGTGCTGCTGCTCATGGGACCTCTCCTAAAGATGGAATCAAAGTTGGCGTGTATCTGGGGGTGGGCGGATTGCCCGGATCCCCAGCGGGGAACATGCACTATAGCGGCTTATCGGCCGAAGCCGCTCGATCTTTAGTGCAGAAAATGGGCGGGACGGAAGAGGCCGAAGCCAGCTTCCGTCCCGCCGAGTGGTCCAGTGCCTCCTCCCGATTCGCGGGGAAAGCGGTTAGCCTTCATTAGCCCCGCAGCAGTGCCAGGACGGCCTGCGGTGCTGAGTTGGCCTGGGCGAGTGCAGCCAGCGATGCCTGCTGCATCACCTGAGCCTTGGTGAGGTTGGAAGCTTCCAGCGCGACGTCCGCATCACGAATGCGCGATTCGGCAGCCGAGAAGTTAGAGATCTGCGATTGGGCCAGTTGCACCGAGTACTGCAGCTTGTTCTGCGCGGTACCCACCTTGCCCTGTACCTGGCCAAGAGCCGTGATGGCTTTATCCAGGGCCGCGATGGCGGCCAGTGCGTTCCCTGTAGCAGAGGCTGAGGTGTCGCCTGCCGCCACTGTGGCCGACCCCCCTACCGTGGCGCCAGCCGCCGCGGTTCCGGTGAGGCCCAGACCGCCCGTGCCGCCCGCATCGGTGAGCACCAGACTGAAATTGGTGCTGCTCTGAATACTGAAGCCGCTGCTTCCATTGTTGGCCACAGCCTGGATGCCAATGGAGGCAGCCGCGGTGTTGATGGCGCTGATGATGTTGGCCGAGACATCGGTGGCCGCCAGGGTAACGTTCACCGCGCCGCTTTCGTTCTGCAGCGTAAAGGTCTGTGCGCTTGCATCCGCCGTGTAGGCATTTACCGTGAAGTTGAAGTTCGCGCGATTGATGGCGGTGTCGGTTCCGGAAAGGGCACTGACCGCCGCGTTGCCGCCACCGCTTACCGCGCTGGAGGTGACGCTGAAGACACGGCTGCTGGACAGGGTAAGCGCGCCCGCTGTATCCTGTGCGGCCGTGATGCCGAAGCTATTCAGCGACTCGTTCACCTGACGCAACACCTCGGTGCCCGTGATGCCTCCGGTCTTGCCCGTGATGCTGACGGTCTTGGTGACGGTGGTGCCCAGGGTGCTGTCGTACAGGTTGAGAGTAAGGTCCTGCCGTCCGGCGGCGTTGTCAAGGAATGCCGTAGTTGCGCGCAGGTCGACGGTGCCGAAGCTGACGCCGCCATTGATCACCTGCGTGCCGCCGATACCCAGCGAGGTGGAATCCACCCGGTTCGAGGACCCCGCCAGGTCAATGTCGACCTTTGCGTTGGCCTGGGTGCTGCCGCCGCCCACGTACACAGCGATGTTTGCATTGTTTACGCCGCCCGACACCAAACCGATATTGGAGGCCTGCCGGTTGATTTCCGTCAACAATGAGTTGTACTCGTTGTTCAGCGTGCTGCGGTCTCCGGTGAAGGTGCCCGAACCAGACTGGGTGGCCAAGGTCTTCAGCCGGTCAAGAATTTGCGAAATGTTGTTCAGACCGCCATCGACGATCTGCAGTTTAGACAAGCCGTCGCCCGCGTTGCGGACGCCCTGGGAGAGCTCCGTGATGTCGCTGCGGAAGCGGTTGGCCACGGCCAAGCCAGCCGCGTCGTCAGCGGAATTGTTGATACGCAGGCCCGAAGTCAAGCGGTTGATGGTCCGGCCCTGAAACTCGTTGGTGACGCGCAGATTCTCGCGTGCAATCAAAGAGGCTACGTTGGTTACGATCGAAGTCGACATGGAAAATCCATCCTGTGGAATTAGTTTTTCCGGCGTCCTGCCGGACTCCCTGTTTGCGCCCGGGAGCGGCGTTTACTGTCACAAACCCATATCGGTGGGGGAACACGGCGCGTGAGAGGAAAATCGTGCAGCCGGTACCTGGAGGCAGTTTGTAGGAAGAACACCTAAGGTCATTCCAGGGAGGATGCCGTAGGGCGTGAGTGAGTGACTGAGGAAAAACAGAAACGGGGCTGCCGGTTAGCAGCCCCGTAGGGAGTCCCAAGGAGGAGGGAACGAACAATCTGTGTGGTGCGCCTGGTGTCGGGCCTATTGCCGGTAAGTGAGGGGTAGGGAAGACGCGCCTGTCAAATACCTGTCGACACCATGGGCAGCGTTGCGGCCTTCGGCAATCGCCCAGACTACCAACGACTGGCCACGCCTCACGTCGCCCGCGGCGAAGACGCCAGGGACGCTAGTCATATAGTCGTCATTGGCTTTGGCATTGCCTCTGGCGTCCAACTCGTAGCCAAGCTGATCAGTGATTCCGCCTGGCCTTGGGCCCACAAATCCCATCGCCAGCAATACAAGGTCGGCGGGAAGGCTGATGGCTGACCCCTCTTCCGGCTCAAACTTCGGGGGCGGACCTACCTTCACTGCGTGCAATGCCTTCACGTTGCCTTGCCCGTCGCCCTCAAAGTGTGTGGTATTGATGCTCCACAGGCGCTGGCCACCTTCCTCGTGGGAGGTTTCGGTGCGGAGGCGAAGGGGCCACAGTGGCCAGGGTGTCTGCGGAGCGCGCTCAGCCGGAGGTTGGGGGAAAAGCTCCAACTGCGTGATGCTTGCGGCGCCTTGCCGTCGAGAGGTGCCGAAACAATCAGCGCCCGTATCCCCCCCGCCAATGATGATGACGTGCTTCCCCGTGGCCGTGATCTCGCCCTCGTTGTATCCGGTTTCTTCGCGGGAGACGCGACGGTTCTGTTGCGGCAGAAACTGCATCGCGAAATGGATGCCGTTCAATTCTCGGCCCGGAACGCTCAAGTCGCGCGGATGCTCTGAGCCCATGGCGAGAAGGATGGCGTCAAACTCGCTTCGAAGCCAATCGCCGGTAATCTCCGCGCCAACGCTGACATTGGTGCGGAACTTCACGCCCTCAGCCTCCATCTGTTCCAGACGGCGGTCAATCACCCACTTCTCCAGCTTAAAGTCCGGGATGCCATAGCGCAGCAACCCCCCCGGTTTGGCATTTTTTTCAAACACCGTTACGGTATGGCCAGCGCGGTTGAGTTGCTGTGCCGCTGCGAGTCCGGCGGGGCCTGAGCCGATGATGGCCACTTTCTTGCCCGTGCGATGCGCGGGGGGTTCGGGCTTCACATAGCCCCTTGCCCAGGCTTCCTCAACAATGGTGCGCTCCACCACCTTAATGGATACCGGTGGCGAAGTGATGCCCAGCACGCAGGCTGTTTCGCATGGTGCCGGACAAATGCGGCCGGTGAACTCCGGGAAGTTGTTGGTGGCGTGCAGCATGCGGATCGCCTCTTCCCAGCGATCGCGATAGACCAGGTCATTCCAGTCCGGAATGATGTTATTCACAGGACATCCGGTGTGGCAGAACGGGACGCCGCAATCCATGCAGCGCGCGGCCTGCGTCTTCACCGAATCCATGGGCAGAGGCTGGTACACCTCAAGGTAATCCTGCACGCGCTCCGCTACGGGGCGCTTGCCAATTTCCTGGCGATCATACTCAATGAATCCGGTAACCTTACCCACGCACCACCTCCGTCTTCCCGCCGTTCGCAGCGGTCTCGATGTGCTTGTCCGATGTTGGCTTCGTGTAGCCCAGCACCCGCTGGAACTCGTGCGGGAACACCTTGATGAAGCGAGGCAGCATGCGGCTGAAGTGCTCAAGAACCCACTTTGCCTTGGGGCTGCCGGTGTATTCCACATGGTTCTGAATCAACTGCCGCAGCAGAGCCTGGTCTTCTTCCTCTGAGACCGGCAGCAGATCCACACTGGCGAGATTGCACTTGAAGCGGGCAAACTCGCCAACTTCGTCCAGCACATAGGCGATCCCGCCACTCATGCCCGCGGCGAAGTTGCGGCCGGTGCTACCCAGCACCACTACCCTGCCATTGGTCATGTACTCGCAGCCGTGGTCGCCCACACCTTCCACCACCGCAGTGGCGCCGCTATTGCGCACGCAGAAGCGTTCACCCGCCACGCCATTGAAGTACGACTCGCCACTGGTGGCCCCGTACATCACGGTGTTGCCGATGAGGATGTTCTCCTCTGGTAGGAAGGAAGACTCGCGTGGCGGATAGACGATCACCCGTCCACCCGAGAGGCCCTTGCCCACATAGTCGTTGGCGTCGCCTTCCAGTTCCAGCGTGACGCCGCGTTCGAGGAAGGCGCCGAAGCTCTGACCCGCGGACCCACGGAACTTGAAGTGGATAGTGTCGGCGGGAAGGGGGTCTTGATGGAAGATACGCGCGATCCGCCCGCTAAGCATGGCGCCCACGGTACGGTGTACGTTGCGAATCTCCAATTCCGCCCGAACGGGTTGGCGCGCCTCCAGCGTGGGCGATGCCAGTTGGATCAACTCGTGATCCAGCGCCGCCTCCAGGCCATGATCCTGTGGCATGATACAGCGCGCCGCCACCCGTGAAGGTAACTCCGGCCGGTGCAGAATGGATGCGAAGTTCAGCTGGCTGGCCTTCCAGTGGTCAACGTCCGCCTGCATCTGCAGACGGTCGCTGCGCCCAATCATCTCGTTCATGGTGCGGAAGCCAAGCCGCGCCATAATCTCGCGCAACTCCTCTGCCACGAAGAAGAAGTAGTTGATGACATGTTCCGGCGCGCCCGTGAACTTGGAACGCAGAACCGGATCCTGTGTTGCAATGCCCACCGGGCAAGTGTTCAGGTGGCACTTGCGCATCATGATGCAACCCATCGTGATGAGCGGTGCCGTGCTGAAACCGAATTCCTCCGCGCCCAGCAACGCAGCGATCGCGACATCCCGGCCCGTTTGCAATTTGCCGTCAGTCTGCACGGTGATGCGGCTGCGCAGGTCGTTCATCAGCAGCACCTGTTGCGTTTCCGCCAGCCCTAGCTCCCAGGGAATACCCGCGTGCTTAATGGAGGTTAGCGGTGACGCGCCAGTGCCGCCGTCGTGGCCGCTGATTAGCACCACATCAGCATGCGCCTTGGCCACGCCAGCCGCAACGATCCCTACGCCCACTTCCGCAACCAGCTTCACGGAGATCCTCGCCTGTGGATTGACGTTCTTCAGGTCAAAGATCAGCTGTGCGAGATCCTCAATCGAGTAGATGTCGTGGTGTGGCGGCGGTGAGATCAATCCCACGCCCGGCACCGAATGGCGCACCTTCGCAATGATGGCGTCCACCTTGTGGCCAGGCAACTGCCCGCCCTCGCCCGGCTTGGCGCCTTGCGCGATCTTGATCTGCAACTCGTCCGCGTTCACCAAGTAATGGGTGGTGACGCCAAAGCGCCCGGACGCCACCTGTTTGATCGAGCTCCGCTTTGAGTCGCCATTGGGCAGGGGGAGGTACCGCACCTCATCCTCGCCGCCTTCACCCGTGTTAGACCGGGCGCCGATGCGGTTCATGGCAATCGCCAGCGTCTCGTGAGCTTCCGCGCTGATTGAGCCGAAGCTCATCGCGCCTGTCGCGAAGCGCTTGACGATGTTGGCCGCAGGCTCAACCTGGTCAATGGGGATCGGCGTTCCGGATTCCTTGAAGCTCATCAGGCCGCGCAAAGTGGCCCGGTGCTTTTCCTGCTGGTTGATGTGGTCAGCGTACTCCTTGTACGTGGCATAGGAGTTGCCACGCACCGCATGCTGCAGCTTGCTGACGGAGAACGGGTTGTACAAGTGGTACTCGCCGCGGACCCGGTATTGGTAGGATCCGCCGACGTCCAGTTCCGGCTCGTCCTTGCTTACCTTTTGGAAGGCGTAGCCATGCTTTAGCTGGGCCTCCCGTGCCACGACGTCCATCCCCACGCCCTCAATGCGCGACGGCGTACCGGTAAAGTACTGCTGAACAAAGTCGCGGCTGAGTCCAATGGCCTCGAAGATCTGCGCGCCGCGGTAGCTCTGCAGCGTGGACACGCCCATCTTTGAGAACACTTTCAGCAGGCCCTTGTTGATTGCCTTCACAAACTTCTTATGCAGCGCATCCGGTGGCGTGCTGCCCAGCAGTCCGCGCGCCGAAAGGTCGTCGAGGGTTTCAAAGGCGAGGAACGGGTTCACCGCGCTGGCACCGTAGCCAATCAGCAAGGCGAAGTGCATCACCTCACGCGGTTCACCAGACTCAACAATCAGTGCGCACTGTGTCCGCAGTTCTTCTCGTGTCAAGTGGTTATGGACAGCACTCAAGGCAAGCAGGCAAGGGATGGGTGCGTACTCGTCGTCCAGGCCCCGGTCAGAGAGGATCAACATGGAATAGCCGGACTTCACCGCCAGGCTGGCGCGCTTGCACAAGGCATCCAAGGCGCGCCGTAGACCATCCGCGCCATCGGCTACGCGGAAGAGCGTGGGCAGGGTGGTGGCCAGGAAGTCACCCTTTGACACGCGCCGCAGTTTCTCCAGGTGCTTGTTCTCAAGAATCGGATGATCCAGCTTCAGTGTCTGTGCGTGGGCTGGCGTCTCATCCAGGATGTTGCGCTCTGAGCCGATATAGCTCACCAGCGACATCACCAACTCTTCGCGGATGGGGTCGATGGCTGGGTTGGTAACCTGCGCAAACAACTGTTTGAAGTAATGGAAGAGCGGCTGGGGCTTCTCAGACAGGCAGGCAAGCGGCGTGTCTGTACCCATTGATCCGATGGGTTCCTGGCCATCACTGGCCATGGGTCCCATGATCACGCGGATATCTTCGTCGGTGTAGCCGAAGGCCCGCTGCCGCTGCAGAAGCGTATCGTGGGTTGCCGGGAAGATGCGGCCACTGTCCGGCAGATCCTCAAGGCGCAACTGGTTCTTTTCGATCCAATCGCGATAGGGCCTGCGGCTCTTCAGTTGATCCTTCAGTTCTTCATCGGGAACAATCCTTCCCTGTGCAAGGTCCACCAGAAACATGCGCCCTGGCTGGAGGCGGCCCTTGCTTCGAATGTTCTTGGGTTCCACGGGAAGTACGCCAGTTTCCGACGCCATAATCACCAGGTCATCGTGTGTGACGTAGTAGCGCGCCGGACGCAGGCCATTGCGGTCCAGTGTTGCGCCCACCACCGTTCCGTCAGTGAAGGCCACCGCGGCAGGTCCGTCCCAGGGCTCCATCAACGATGCATGGTACTCGTAGAATGCCTTACGTTCATCGTCCATCGTGTTGTCGGCGTCCCAGGCTTCCGGGATCAGCATTGCCATCACGTGCGGCAAACTACGCCCGGTAAGCGTGAGCAATTCCACCACGTTGTCAAGGCCCGATGAATCGCTCCCTTCCGGCAGCACGATGGGGAAGAGCTTCTTCAGATCATCGCCAAACAGCGGGCTTTCCAACACGCTCTGCCGGGCGTTCATCCAGGCCACGTTGCCGCGAATGGTGTTGATCTCGCCGTTGTGGCAGATATAGCGGAAGGGATGTGCGAGGTCCCACGTGGGAAACGTGTTGGTGGAGAAGCGCTGATGCACCATGCACAGCGCACTCACAAAGTCCTTGTCGTTCAGGTCCTGGTAGAACTCTCGAATCTGCGGCGCCAGCAGCAGGCCCTTATAAATGATGGTGCGCGTAGAAAATGACGAGATGTAAAAGAACTTGCGCTCATTGATGTCACTGCGATCGACGCGATTCTTGGCAACCCGCCGCAGCACGTAGAGCTTACGTTCCAGCGTCATCTGGTCCATGCCCGCCGGACCCTTCACGAACACCTGCGCAATGTATGGCTGGGAACTGCGGGCTACCCGGCCGATAGCGTCCGGGTTAATGTTGCAGGTCCGCCATCCTAGAAGATCAAGGCCCTCTTCCGTGATGGCCTTTTCCACCATCGCTTCGCAGCGCAGGCGGTCAAAGCGGTCCACCGGCAGGAAGATCATGCCCACACCATAAGCCCCCGCATCCGGGAGCGCGAAACCGGCTTTGTCCGCTTCCTTCTGAAAATAAGCGTGGGGAATCTGGGTAAGCAGGCCCGCGCCGTCGCCGGTTTCCGGATCACAGCCGCACGCCCCGCGATGCGTCAGGTTGATGAGGATTTCGACGCCCTTGTCGATGATTGCGTGCGATTTCTCCCCTTTTAGGTGGGCAACAAACCCTAGGCCGCAGGCGTCTTTTTCTAACGACGGAAGGTATAATCCCTGGGCCTCTGGCAACCAGGGCGAAGCGGTGTTTTGGCGCATAATTCTTCTGGGAACCCCCGCACGAAGCGATCGGAAGTTCCTCTAAGGATACAATCCCCCAATAACATTAGTCAACGCGGACTTGCCTTTACAGAAGATAAGTTATACTAATGATCTATGCCGGTCCGCGTGGATTCCGACCATCTTCGCCTCTTCCGTGATATCGTGCTTCAGCGAAGCATCAGCAAAGGGGCTTCCCTCAATGGGGTCAGCCAGTCCGCCGCCAGTCAGCATCTACAGGAATTGGAGCGCAGGCTGGGGGAGACGTTGCTTGACCGGTCCACCCGGCCCTTCCGTGTAACGGAGTGTGGGGAACTCTACCTAAATTTATGCCAGGATCTGCTGGGGCGTTGCGAGGAGTTCGACCGTGAATGGGACCGCCGCCGCAACGTTGTGAAGGGTACCCTGCGAGTGGCAGCAATCTACTCAGTGGGTCTATCGACGATGACCTCAGTGGAAACTGCCTTTCGAGTCCGCTTTCCCGCCGCTACGCTGGAGGTGGAATACCTCCGTCCTGACCGAGTGTATGAGAGCGTGCTCCACGAAACCTGCGAACTGGGGCTAATCAGCTATCCGGAGAGTAACCGCGAGATTGCGGTGATGCCCTGGCTGGACGAGCAAATGGCGCTGGGCCTATGTCCGCGACATCCGCTCGCGTCGCGCCGGTGGATTCAACCTCAGGAACTGAATGGGGTGTCCTTCATCGCCTTTGACCCTGATCTTCCCATCCGGCGGCACATCGACGCTTTTCTGGACGAGTGGCAGATTGCAGTAAGGCAGTCGATGAGCTTCGATAACATCCAGATGATCAAGGAAGCCCTGGTGCTGGGCCGGGGCGTGAGCATCCTGCCCCTGCGCATGATGGATGCTGAGATCCAGGAAGGCAAGCTGAAGGCGATCCCCATTGAAGCCGACGGGCTGGTGCGGCCGCTGGGGCTGATTCACCTTAGGCGCCGCCCGTTCAGCCCTGTCGCCGAACGCTTCTGCGAGATGCTTCGCGAGGAGTTTGCCGGCGAGGTTACCCCGGGTGTTGACCTGCTGGCCGCAAACTCGGATTAAGCCCGCCACCAGTCATCGGCTACCTGCCCCGCCGCTGGTGTCACAAGGGGAAGCGTGCTTCTCGCTGCATGCCCCTATTTCTTGCGCCAGTAGGAGTAATCCACCGCCATATCGCCTGCCCACAACAGGTGACCCAACCGTTTTGGTCGCACTTCGCCCGCGTCGTAGGATTGTAAATCGTCCCAACCGCTAACGTCCACGGCCCCCTCTTTGGCCACGATCAGTACGCGATAGTCACACTCCTCAGGGACTGAGCCTTCCTGCTCAATCAATTGCCGGATCGGATTGAGGTTGCTGCCCAAGGTGCCGTCCCCGCCATAGGCATAGATGATGTCCATGTCCCATCGCCCAACCAACTTGCGTTTTCGTGGGTGAAAGATCTCGACGGAGACCTTCAGCAGGTCCTGTGACACCAGCCACTTGCCGATCCCGCGCTCCAGCGTTGTCCACTGGCGCGTAAGCTTGGCGGGGTCAAGCCCACTTTCGCGGACAATCTCCTTGAGTGAGTACATCAGCTTGTCCGCCAGGAAGGAGACGCTGTAAGCTTTCGTGTCGATGTAGGTCTTGGTGCTGCTCATGGCCGGAAGAACGCTCCCATCTTGAGGACTTTGGCAAGTCCGCGCGGCTCTGGAGAAGGCTCCCCGCGACGGCTAAACTCGGCGCCGAAGCTGGGCGTCTGCCCCACGGCGCGAAAGATGATGTTTTCAGACAGCGAAGCCAGTTCGCGGTTCAACCAGCGCAGGTCCGCTGATTCGCAAGGAATCGACATCCGCCACTCGCCCTCAGTGGGGTTCGCCACCAGGCAACTTTCGTCGTACGTGGGATTCATGATGGCATCTTCCCCGTGCAGGCAGTAGATGCGCACCGCAGAGGTGTTTGATTGCAGAACCAGCGCATCCTCGCGGATAGCCTCGGCGGAGATGGCAGCGCAAGCCAGTCCCGCGATGTGATTCAGTTCCCGGCGCGCATCGCTGGTTGGGTCCGGGGCCAGCAACATCGCGATGGCTGCCCAGGTGTCGGAGGCGGTGCGGACCGGCGTGGAGACGATCCTGCGGACAGTGGCGTTCATGAAAGAATCTCCTCTAAGGCGGGGACCGCAACAGACGACATTGGGCTCATGGGTCCCCCGTTCTGCCGCAATCGGTGTACGGCGGCCAAAAGGTCGGCGGCGTTCAGTGTGCCTGGGTCCAGGGCTACCTGTTTGCTTGTGGCGCAGGCGCTCACCACTACTTTGCGAATGCGTCGTCCGTCCAAACCCTGGCACTGCCGGCAGGCTTCCGCGAACTCCGGTTGCTGTAGCAGGCCGGCCAAAGAAGGATAGTGCGCGGCTAGCGCCAGCACGGTGTCCGACAAAATGCGGCTACAGCCATCCGCGTCCGGTAAGGGAAGTGTCTCCACGAGGTCAGCACGCGAAAGAAACGCTGCGTCGATCGCTTCCGGAAAGTTGCTGGTGGCCACAATCAGCAGGTTCGGGTACCGCGCCGCCAGGTGATCAACCTGCGCCAGCACGGCATCGGTGGCCCTGTGTACGTCGATCGGATTCGCTTCCATGCTCATCCGGGAGCGGTCAGCGGCCAGCGTTTCCACCTCGTCCAGCAGCACAATCAGCGGACCCGCATCGGCCTGTTCCGCCACCACCGCCCCCAGCAGGTGCTTCACTGCTTGCTGGCTGCGGCCCAAAGCGGCACTGGCAAGGGCATGTGGTTCCACCTCGATGTAGCGAAAAGGCTGCTCAGTCTCTACACATTCGGCCACCCGAGAAGCAAGCCCGCGTGCCAGTGAAGTTTTTCCTGTGCCAGGAGGCCCTACCAGCACCATCACTCCATGAAGCGGCACAAGTGATCGGTCAAGCCGCGACCGCAAAGTGAAGTTCAGGATCGCCTGCGACAACAAACGGTCCTTCAACTCCTGCGGCAGAAAGACGGCATCCCACAGTGCCTGAAACTCCGCGCAAGGCAGATCGCGCGCATCCAGAATGCCCCGGATCTCCGTGATTGGTTTCGAACTGGATGGCTGCTCCAAGTGAATCCTCTCCAGCAGGATAAACTCCCTGCACGGTCCTTGCATCCGATGGTTCTGTGGGCTACATCCCGATTCTAGCCTTGGTGGTCCCAAATTCCCATAGGCCACACCCGCCAAATCAACCATTTCGGTACTGAAACCCGGGTACCAGGAAGCCTATTGAGTGAAGTCTGGTCCCTCTGTCCTGCCTTTAGGCCTAGTGCAAGCTCCCTAGTCTGCACTGATCGCCCGCTGCGGGTACTGGTTGAGATCACATTCAGCGCTCGTCCGAGCGCCCGTACCGATTTCCGATGCAGACCTCCCGAATTTCGTCGGTGGAATGCCGAAACGGCGATACAATGAACCCAGAAGATTATCGACGCGATTCACAAAATTTATCAAAGAAGGTCGATTTCCATGACTACCTCGGTTCCCACATCCCATCCCGATGTCGCCACGCAAGGCCAGACCGGTGCGCCTGGTGTGCTTGAGCTTCTGGGTTCAGTACGCATGTTCAGTCTCGCTATGGAACAACTGGTGGAAAGCCAGGTACAGGCAGACATTGCTGGGGATCGCCTCAGCCGTTCGCAGTGGAAGTTGCTTGAGATCTTCGCGCTCAGCGACGTGAGGAACGTCACGGATCTGGCTGCCTTTCAAGGCGTGAGCACAGCTGCCGCCAGTAAAGCAGCGGACCGCTTGGTCCGACTCGGATTGTTGACGCGGGAAGAGGATACAGAAGACCGCCGGCACATCCATGTGCGATTGAGCGCGGAGGGGCAGCGCCTAACGCGTGACTACCTGATGGCTCTCCAGGCGCGAGTCGCCAAGGTCTTCCCGCTGGCTGACGCAAAACGTGCACAGCGGCTTGTTCAGGAATTGGACGAGTTCACTGCTTCAGCCAACGCGAGCCGCGCGGAACTGGAGCGCATCTGTCTGCAGTGTGCCGCCAATCGGCATGTCACATGCTCACTGCATCATCGAAAGGGCGTCGCGTGCTCTTTCACGTTACACCATCGGGTGAGCAACCCCATACTGCAGCCAGCGGCCGGTCGGGCTTAAGCGCTGCTTTGGCCAGCAAAAGGGCGAGGGCTAGAACGAGCCTTCCCGCTCATAAGGCTTTTGCAGGTACTTGGCTGCTTCTTCCTGGGCGCCAGCTGTGTTGTCGCGTGTGCGAATCGCCGCGTTATACGATGTAACGGCGCGTTCCCGCTGGCCGCTGACATCAAAGATCTTGCCTAGGTTGATGTGCGCCCATACCTCAGTCCAGGCTGGCTTCAGATCGCCATTCAGCACCTCGCGGAACTCGTTGGCGGCTGCCTGGTAGTTGTTCTGCAGGAAGAACACTTCGGCCACGCGATAGTGGGCCAGTGATGAACTGCGGTTCACCTCGAGGGCTTTCTGATACTCCTGAAGCGAGTCATTGAACTGGCCGATTTCCGCGAACTGCTCCCCACGTCGAATGGCCACCAGTACCCGCAAGTCCCGGCTGAAGCGCAGGACGTTGGTGTCGGGATCAACGCGAATCTTGGTGGGCTTGCCGAAGGTTTCGGCCACGAACTCCGTTTCCGGGCCCATCACCTCAACGGTCTGCTCCTCCGGATTGCCCTCGGTTTCCACTAACAGCTTCACAGGCATACTGAAGGTGTCCAGGTCCTGCTTCACCTTGCCCACCACGCGGAAGCCCTTCTGGGTGCGCAACACCGTATATTCCAGCTTGAATTCCGGTGCGCTGTTCGACTCCAGCCACTGGATGAAGAATGGTCCCATGTCCCGATTGGCAAACTCACTGGCCACGCGGCTTAGTGCCCCTGTGCCCAGGGGTTTGTTCGCAAACTCATCCACGGTGGTCTTGATGAACTGGAAGAACTTCTCGTCGCCCATTAAGGAACGCATCATCTCGAGAGTTGCCGCGCCCTTGCTTGCCGTCAACGCCCAGTATTCAGGAGAGTAGTCCTCCAGCCGCGAAGCCTGTAGAGCGGGTGGATATTCCACAGTGAGCGCATCAATGTACAGCGACTCACGATCCTCAATGGCCGCCTCCCGGTTAACCGTTTCCTCCAGCCAGAGCAGTTCCGATAAGCGGGCGAAGCCGTTGAAGATCCAGAGATGATTGCGGCTCTCGGGAAACACCAAATGCCCCCACCATTGCCGCGACAGGTGATTGGCCAGAAGCCGCGAGTTCACGCTCTCGCCGATTGAAACTGAATTCAGAAACAGCATTCCCGGGGCCGCATAGGCTGAGGGGGCGCCGCGTTCGGTCTCCACCAGCACCAGATTGGACAGGGGTGGCAATCCATAGAACTTCTGCAGCAGGCGGGTGAGCTTGGCCGTTTCCTCGCCATAGTTCTGGGCCAACGCCATGTTGTCGCCGCGGAAAAATACACGGCTCTGGATGCCGTCGGCGTTTACCACTGACGGGTCAACGCTGGAGTAGGCCAAGCTACCGCCGAAGTTTGGCCGGTTGCCCCTGAACTCTCGCACCATGCCCTTATCTGAGATGATCTCCGTCACGTCGCCACTGCTTACCACGTTGTACTCAGCGGGCGTCGTCACCCGTATCTGCCACTCATAAGGGTCAGTGGTGTAACCACTTACAGGGAACCACCGGGTGGGGTAGAGCAGGTAGCCGAAATCCTTTTGGAGAGAGGCGAAGCGGATGCCGTAAATGGGTGATTCTTCAACCCCTGATAGCCGTCCGCCATAGAGGAAGGTGAGTTCCTGCTGCTCATCCTTGCGAATCGGCTTGGCCAGCGTCACCGTAATGGTGAAGTTCTTCATGTCGCGATCGAAGTTCAGGCTCGAGCCCTCAGCATCCGTTACCCGGCTTACCGAAAGGGCGTTATTCAGTTCCAGCCGGATGCTGGTGCTGTAATCGCTGAGCATGCGGAACGACATCTTGGTGGTGGCGGTAAGGCTTTGGCCGGCAGGGTCCAGTTCCGCGTCGATCTCGTAGCGAAGGACGTCAATTTCCGCGCGAGGGGCACCCTGTGCCCACCCCATGGCTGGCGTCAGCAAACCCACCACCAGCAGCACAGCAGCGGCCATTCCGCCCATTCGGAGTAAGGGTCTAAGGCTGGAGATGCGCAGTTGCATGCAAATTCGTCCTTCCATGATCAATCGCCAGTCACCTTGAATCAGACACGGAAACCCCGGGCGAGACACCCTGCCCCAGCAGTGCGGCAATGGCGTCCGCTGCCCGGCCAATCGGGTCCTCGCTACCGGCCAGCAGAGTTCGCACCCGGCCCAGATCCTCGCGCATACGCAACATGCGTTCCGGATTCGTCAGCAGTCCATCCACCGCCGCCGCCAGCGTGGCGCCATTTGCTGCATCCTGCATGAACTCTGGAACCACGCGCTCTCCTGCAATCAGATTCACCATTGTCAGGTGGGGAACCTTCACCAGACGCCTGCCTAGTTTCCAACTTAAAGCGGCAACCTTATAAAACGTCACCATCGGCGTCCCGGCAAGGGCAGCTTCCACCGTCACCGTACCGCTGGCGGCAAGCAGGATATCGGCATGCGCCAGCAAATTCCACGTATCTGCTTCAATCACTTGGATGGATGATTCGGAAAAGCGTTTCCACCAAGTCTCTCTGTTGTCCAACGGGAATCCCGAAGGTGGTACTGCCAGGGCGAACTGGACCAGTCGTTGCTGACGCAGGGCAGACACTGCGTCCATCAGCACCGGTAGATGCCGGGCCCACTCACCCGCCCGGCTTCCCGGCAGCAACCCCACAAGGGGAACATCCTCTCGGAACCCGTAGCGACACCGGAAATCCTCCCGCGTACTACTGGCGGAAAACATGCGCGTCAGCGGATGTCCGGCGTACAAGGCCGGAACCCCGCGCTCGCGAAAGAAGACTTCCTCAAAAGGAAAGATGCACACCAGCAGGTCAATGATGTCTCGCATCACCCGCGTCCGTCCTTGCCGCCACGCCCAAACTTGGGGCGCCACGTAATAGACCACCGGCACGCCCATCCGCTTTAACTGCCGGGCCACCCGGAAGTGGAAGTCCGGGCTGTCGGTAAGGATGGCAATATCCGGACGCTCCGCGCGGGCGGCCGCCAGAAGCTTGCGGTACTCTCTGTGGATCCGTGGGATGTGAGCCAGCACCTCCACCAAACCCACGACAGACAGTGCCTCAGCATCAATGACCGGCCTTACGCCCGCCGCGCGCATCTTTGGGCCCGCGCATCCGAAGAACGTAGCAGCCGGGTAACGGACGCGCAACGCGTCCACCAGCTGAGTGGCATACATTTCGCCGCTTGCTTCCCCGGCGGAGATCAGGATCTTCGGCCCCATCAGCCTTGTAGTCTAGCAGGCAGCCCATCCCGCGCCTTCTGGCTTAAGCCAACGAGGGGATCCCGCGCAACCACGCAATTGTGGCTGTGATGGCGTTGGCATAAGGAGTCCGTCTGATCGGCCCCAATTTCCCCTCGAGCCTTGCATCGTCCAGAAACACAGGGGTTTCCATCAGGTACTGCATTTCCACCAGCTCGCGCATCAGGGGGTTGAATAGTCCCAGCATGCGCAGCATACCTTTGCCCGCCACCCGGTAGCGTGGCCGCCGGCAGGCTGCGACATAGATCCGCCGCATCAGGTCCTCGCCTTCAATCAGGCCAGAGCCTGCCAAGTTGTAGCGTTCTCCCCACACGTCGTCGCGCCCCAGTAGATCCGCCACCACTGGAGCCACATCGGGTACGAACACGAATTCGTGTTTCAGCTTCGGGTTCCCCAGCCAGTTGGCTGTTTTGTTGGCAAGCGCTGCCTCAAATAGCGTGGTAGAAAAACTCGCTCGTGCGTGGGGACCCAAAAAGTCCGGCAGATGCAGGACAATCACCTCGAGTTCCCCCGCCGCATGGGCTGCCATCGCAATGTCTTCCTGATCCTTGCGAAACCTGCCTTTCCGTGTCGTTGGATTCCGAGGATGATCCTCAGCCACGCGCGCGGACTGTGGCGCCCCATAGGAATACACGCTGGAAATCACAACCAGTCTGCGCACCCCTTCCGCCTTCGCCGCCTCTACGGTGTTTGCCATCATCTTCGGATGCAGATCAAAGCGGTCGTAGGGCGCCCCCACCGCGTAGACGATTGCCGATGTCCCCTTGCAGGCCTCCCTTGCGCCTTCCACCGTGGTCAAGTCCGCTGTGCGTAGGGCGGTTTTGCTTGTCTCACCCAGCGCCTCCCGCAATCGGCCTTGATTGCGCCCCACGGCCACGATCGGAATCTGCCGGCGCTGCAACTCGGCCGCCAGATGAACTCCGATTGCGCCTCCCGCGCCAAGTATCGCCACACCCGTCATGGTTTCCATTCAGGTTCCGCCCCAGTTTACTCTCTGCCGGCGCTCGCACCTAGGCTGCCTGCCGCTCCCGGTTCAATGGCGATAGATGCACGAACGGCTAAGGGCGTCGCGACAACCTTGCACCCTGGCGTCCCCCGATTGTTCGCATGATGCTCCACGCACCATTTACCCAGCACAGACTGGTTCGTTCGCTGGTCATACCGCGCGTGTACACTGGAACTCTCAGCCGCAAGGGATTCCTCGTCTTGCCGGCACCGTTCCATGCTCCTTAGGGAGGGCACATCAACATGCACGGCGAGCAGTTTGACTACACCGCGATGGGCGGCCCTCCCTCCCGGCCGAACCCAGTGCCTGCGCCCTCCCCGGCCCCCGCTCCTCCTCGCCGCCGCCCGCCCGTGATGCTGCTGGGCTGTGGCGCTGCCTTCCTGTTCTTTGTATTGATCCTGGGCTTTATTGGCGGGATCGGCGCGCTCATCATGACTAGCATGAAGTCCAGTGATCTCTACAAGGAGGCAGTCGATCGCGCCTGCAATCACCTGGAAGTCATCAACAGTCTTGGTCAGCCCATCGAGGCGGGATGGCTGGTCATGGGCAGCATCAGTTCCAGCGGCACAGACCAGGATGTGAAGCTCACGGTGCCCCTCCACGGGCCCAATGCCTCCGCCACGCTCTACATCGAGGGCCAGAGGCGCGCCGGTGTTGTCGGCTACCGCGAACTGGCCGTGGTGGTGAAGGGCTCCGGCAGCCGTATCAACCTCCTCCCGGAATAGCTGCGCCCTACCCTCTACAACTGCTCACGGTCTGTCACGGACCGCCGGGCGTGTTAGCTTGGGGGTATGCAACGTACGCTGGTTACTGCCATGTTTGCCCTGTTTTGTTTTGGGCTCAGCCTTCTCGCCCAGGACCTCAACAGTGAAATGCCCCAGGAACGGCGTCGCGCCGTTGCTGACCTCGCCAAGCAAGGTCCATCCGCCCTGCCCAAGCTGGCACCTGTTTTGCGGGACGTGGACGTAGATGTTCGCCGGGAAGCCGTGAAGGCCGTGGCGGAAATTGGTACCCAGGATGCCATCCCCATACTCATCACGGCCTCGGAAGACCGTCATCCCGATGTGCAAATTCTGGCTACCGACGGTCTGGTGAATATCTATCTTCCCGGCTATTTCCAGACTGGCGTCTCAGCGATCTGGAGTAACTTCACACGCAGCGTCAAGAGCCGTTTCGTGCAAGTCTCTGACCAAGTGATTGATCCTTACGTGCAGGTTCGTCCCGAGGTGATCGACGCCATCGGTGCCCTGGTAACCCGCGGCATGAGCAGCGATGCCAAGGCCAACGCCGCCCGCGCCGTGGGCATCCTTCGTGGCAAACAGGCCACTCCTCAGCTCTTGGAGGGGCTCAAGAACCGTGACGGCAGCGTGATCTACGAATCACTGAATGCCCTCACCAAGATCGGTGATCCTGAAACTGCGCCAAAGATCGCCTACCTCCTCAACGACCCTGATCGCAAGATCCAGATCGCCGCCATTGAGGCCACAGGGATGCTCCGCAACCAGGAGGCATCCGGCAATCTCGAGGCCCTGCTGAACCGCTCGCGCCACCGCGATGTCCAACGTGCCGCGCTCAGTTCAATCGCCATGATTGCCGCCCCTGCCAGCCGTCCCACTTTCCTGCAGTACCTGAATGATCGTGACGACGGTCTCCGCGCGGGCGCAGCCGAAGGAATTGGCCGCCTGGGAAGCCGTGACGACGTAACCATGATGCGCGAAAAGTTCGACGCCGAAACGAAACGATCCCCCCGGTTGTCGCAGGCCTTTGCTTTGGTGAAGCTGGGCGACAACAGCACGGAGGCTCTCAGTCCCCTCACCCTGCTGGTAAACGAAACCAACAAGAGCGCCTTCCGCAACGTCTCCATTGCATTCCTAACCGAACTCGCCAGGGACGCTGATATCCGCGCCTCACTGTTCCGCTATATGGAGGCGGGCACCCGTGATGAAAAGATCGCTCTCTGCCAGGTGATGGCACGCAGCGGGATGGCTGATAGCATTCCTTATCTCGAACGGCTCAGCCAGGATCGAGACGTCGAGGTGGGCAAGGAAGCGCTACGTGCCCTGCAGGTGGTGCGTGGCCGCGGATAGCCGCTGTGCTGTACCCCGCTTCGGGCTAGAATCGGAACAGCACCTATGCAACCACAAAAGCTTGAACTCACGAAGCGCGAGGACTACCGCGAGGACTATGCCAACAGCGTCCAATTGCGGGCCAGCCTCTGGGACTTTTTCCTCTTGTTCGGTAAGGCTGACCAGAAATCTCCGGAGGACGTCCAGATCGAGAACTTCCAGGGTGTCTATCTAAGCCCTCAGCAGGCAAAAGCATTGTTGAACCTGCTCCGGCAGAACGTGATGCAATACGAACAGGCCTTCGGCGAGATTCGCCTTGAGCCGCAGGCGGGTGCGGCGGACATTGGCCAAGGCTCAGTGAACTAGCAAGCATCCGGCAGTACCGAATGGCTACGCAAGCGGCGGATAATGCCGGGGACCGGCGCGGGCGCAACGCTCACGCCGCCCTCGTCTTTTTCTTCCTGATCGCCGCCGTTATCTTTGTCACCCACTATCCCCTTTGGAGCATGCCTTACTTCTGGGATGAGTTGGGGCAATTCGTGCCAGCGGCCCTCGATATCCACCAACACGGCCACATAATTCCGCAAAGCACACTGCCGAACATCCACCCTCCCGCCATTCCTCTTTGGCTGGCCGGAGTGTGGACCCTTTTTGGCTACTCCATCGTCGTCACCCGCTTGGCAATGCTTCTGCTTGCATCACTGGGTGCCTTTCTGGCCTTCCTGCTGGCCCTGCGTCTGGCCGATGGCGTACGCGGCCTTCCCGGTTTTCACGTCCTGCTACTGCTGTTGCTGAATCCTCTGTTCTACACGCAGTCCATGATGGCGCAACTCGATATGCCAGCCATGGTCTTCACTTTGCTTGCCCTCTGGCTGTTCGTGGAGGAGCGCCTGCTGCTGGCCATGCTGGCTTGTACCGCCCTCATCTGGGTGAAAGAAACCGGCATTGTCCTGCCAGTGTTGATGGGGCTGCTGCTGTTTCGCGAGGGCCGCCGCCGCGAGGCAATGCTTTTCGCTGTGCCCTGCCTCTCCCTGCTGCCCTGGCTGGCCATGCTCTGGCAAGCCACTGGCAGCATCTTCGGCAACCGCGAATTTGCTGAGTTCAACCTCAGCTACCCGCTCCATCCGCCGCGCCTGGTGCTCGCCTTGCTCCGTCGCGGCTTCGAACTGTTCATCAATCACGGCTACTTCCTTGGTGCTCTTCCCCTTGCCGTGCTCTGGCAGCGGTTCCCCGTCTTCCGCCGCCGTGAATGGCAGTTGATTTTCTGGTTCACCATCTTGCACATCCTCGCCGTTACGGTCACCGGCGGCGCAGTGCTTGAGCGCTACCTGCTGCCTGTACTGCCGCTTCTGCTCATCGCCTTCGCCTTCACCTGGAGCCACCTTCGGCCCAGATGGCGTACTGCCTTGCCGCTGGCAACCGCTGTGCTGTCTGCCGCCGGCTTCTTTTTGAGCGCCTGGTTTCCCCAGCCACACGAGAACGACCTCAGCATGGTCCGTCTGGTGAGCCTTCTCCAAATCGCCGCCCGCGACGTGGAATCCGCACCCACCGGTCAACGCATCGCCACCGCCTGGCCTCTCACCGATGCCTTGAGGCGGCCCGAGTTCGGCTACGTTCGAACTCCCCGCGAGGTGCTGGCCCTGCGCGACTTCAGCCCGCAGGAACTCGAGCGCGCAGGCAAGCAGCGCCCGGATGTGCTCATCTGGTACTCCCGCGATTCCATGGGTAACTCCTGGCTCTTTGACCGCTTTCCTACTCTTGCCCGCGTCCGCCAGCAGATCTACGACTGGCAGTCCGAAGACGATTCCATTGGCATTGAGCAACTCACCGGCCTCCGCGAATCCTACCGCCTTAGCACCGGAGGCGAATCCGTCGCCATCTTCCGCCGCCCGCGCCCTTAGCGGTGTCAAACCACCCGCCGGGTAATGCGGTGCCACCATCACGCAGGCAGAATTGCCACGGCAGCTTGCCGGAATAGTGTTTTTGTGACCAGCGGCGGTGCTTCATTCGACGCGTTTGGACGCTTCAGGATGCGTATCTATGGCGACTCCTTAGTGACTCTATTGGCTTGCCACTTGGCCAAGCCGCGGCGCGACGCCCGAATTCAGGGCCGTGTCCGATGCCACGTCAAAACTCTGAAACAATGGAAGGAATGATGCCCTCGCTTCTCCGCGACTACTTCTGGTTGTGTGCGTTCTGCCTGCTGCTGATTCCCTGCAACGGTGCAGTTGCACAGGATTTCAGCCGCACCGAAATTATGGAGATCACGCGTGGGCTTCGTTATACCGATGGCCCTGCCTGGAGCCCCAATGGCTTCCTGCTGTTTGCCGATGTCCCTAACAACCGTCTGCTGAAGCACACCCCTTCTGGCCCTACCTCGCTGATTCGCGACAATACAGCCGGAGCCAGTGGGTTGGCCTTCGATAAGTCAGGCCGCTTGTTTGTGGCCGAGGGCGCAGCCCGCCGCATCATCAAGGTGGAGGGTGACCAAGAACAGGTGGTAGTGAAGGACTTTGAGGGGAAAGCCTTCAATTCTCCCAACGACATCGTCGTCCGCCGGAATGGGGATCTGCTGTTTACTGATCCCGCTTTCGGCAGCGCTGCAGACCGGCGCGAACTCGACTTCCACGGCGTCTTCCGCTTGAGCGCCAAGGGCGAGGTAACGGCCATCAAGCGCAGCCAGACGCGCCTGAACGGCATTGCCCTTGCGCCTGACGACAATACGGTTTACCTCACGGATACGGACCGCCGCCTGCTGTTGGCCCTCGAGATCAACAACCGTGGCGAGGTCCGTAACGAACGCGAACTCGTGCGCGTTGACGAGGGAATTCCCACCGGTGTCTGCGTGGACACAAAAGGCAACATCTACGTCACCGCGAATCGTATCCTCATCTATGACAAGGAGGGTAAGCCGTTGGGCAAGTATTCAACCCCCGACAAGCCCACCAACTGCACCTTCGGCGAAGCCGATGGCATGGCGCTGTTTGTCACTACTGGCAATGGTGTCTATCGCATCCAGAGCGCTGTTCCCGGGCTGCTGCCACGCTGACCTTTCCGCAATCTCACTGCCTTGCCACCCGCCATGTCCACGAACGAATCTGCCGCCAACCCGCCCGATAAGGACAGCCGCCGCTATCCGCCGCGCCCCGTCGTGGGTGTGGGCGCCATTGTGATCCGGGGAGGGGAAGTCCTGTTGATTCGCCGTGGCCGCGCCCCTTTGCAGGGATACTGGAGCCTTCCTGGTGGTGCCGTCGAAACCGGTGAGCGCCTGGAGGACGCCCTTTGCCGCGAAGTTCTCGAAGAGACAGGCCTTCCTGTCCAGCCAATCTTTCTGGCTGCTGTCTTTGAGCGCATGATGCCCGACGCCGCGGGCTGTACGGAGTTCCACTACGTCCTCCTGGATTACGTCTGCGAACTCATTCCCCCACCCGCCGGTGCGGCTTCCTCGGAACACGCCGGCGACGATGCGGCTGAGCTCGGATGGTTTGCCCTCGACGAGGCCGAAACCCTCAAGATGACCCCCGGCACTCACGATGTCATCGCGCGTGCGCTGTTGGCCTACGATTGCTGGCGCGCCACCAGTCAGCAAGCCTGCGCAGGCTCTTTCTTGCGCCTCGAGGAAGGCCGCACCGTGACCCATGCGGAATCCGCCGCTGTTACCCACGCGGACTCCAGCAGCGATTGCCCCAATGCAACGGGAGGCTCCGCATGAGCTTCTGGAGCGATTCCCTGCTGGAATTCGACGCCCTTAAAGATATCCTGCGCCGTTACGTGTTCTCCCCTTCTGCCCGCCGCGAAGTGGAAGAACTCCTGCCCACCACTGACCTGCCGGCGCTGCGCGAGTCCCTGGCTGACCTCGCCGAGGCTATGGATTATCAGCGCCAATCCGTCGGTGGCGGTGAAGGCGGCGCTGGCGTTTTCTTCCGCCTCAAGTTCTCTACGCTGCCTGACCCAACGCCAGCCGTCGGCAAACTGCGCGTGGAAGGCATTGTCCTGGACGCGCAGGAGGTCCTTGGCGTCCAGCGCTTCCTCGAACGCGCGCAAAGCTTCCGCGCCCAATTGCTGGAGGCTTCGCATCGCTTTCCCCGCCTTGCCGCAAGGGTGGAACCACTGGCCGATTTCCGCCCGCTGCTGAAGAAGATCGAAGGAAAGGTGCTGCCCGACGGCACCATTTCTGACGACGCCAGCCCCTTCCTGCGCCGCGTCCGCAAAGACATTGAGAAGCAGCGCCGCGAACTCGAAGCTACACTGGAGCGCTTCCTGCGCAAGTTTCGCG
Source organism: Bryobacteraceae bacterium (assembly GCA_036821995.1). Taxonomy (GTDB): domain Bacteria; phylum Acidobacteriota; class Terriglobia; order Bryobacterales; family Bryobacteraceae; genus JACTMJ01. Next base: position 17,741 of record DAISIM010000013.1, on the reverse strand, counting down.
ACGAGGGCGTGCTGCAGGAAGACTTTGTCACCCAGCGCAATGATCGCTATGTGCTTCCCATCGTTGCCGGCTCAAAAGGCCGGGTGGATGGCATTGTCCATGGCGCCAGCGGCAGCGGCCAGACGCTCTACCTTGAACCTCTGGAAGTGCTGGGGATGAACAATGATCTCGTCCGCCTCCAGAATGAGGAATTGGAGGAGATCCGCCGCATTCTCGAAGAGATCACCCGTACCCTGCGCGTTCACTACCACGATATCCGCGAGGCGGCCCACGTCGTCACCAGCCTGGAGATTCTGTTCGGCAAGGCGGATTTCGCTGAGGCCTTTGATTGCACGGTACCCGCGCTCAGCGAAACACGGCCCCGCCGCCTCTACATTTACAAGGCGCGCCATCCGCTGCTGGAGGACGTTCTCCGCAAGCAGGGCAAGCCGGTGGTCCCAGTAACGCTGGAGCTCACCGAAGACCAGCGCACCCTGCTCATCAGCGGACCCAACACCGGCGGCAAGACGGTGGCCCTGAAGACCGTCGGCCTGCTGGTGCTCATGGCCCAATCTGGCTTGGCCGTGCCCTGCCGCGAGGCAACCTTCCCGGTCTTCCATCAGGTGCTGGCCGACATCGGAGACAACCAGAGCATCATCGAAAGCCTCAGCACCTTCAGTTCCCACGTGTTGCGCTTGAAGGAGATGATGCAGCAGGTCACCATGGATTCGCTGGTGATTCTGGATGAGATTGGCCGCGCGACCGATCCGGAAGAGGGCGGCGCCCTTGCCGTCGCCGTCACCGATACGTTCCGGGAACGTGGCGCCTTTACCCTGGTCTCTACCCATCTCATGCCCATGAAGGTTTACGGCGCGAACCGCGACGAAGTCCTCAACGGCTCCATGGGTTTTAATGAGGCCACGCTTGAGCCCACCTACCAGCTTCGGCTTGGAGCGCCTGGAAAGTCCGCAGGCCTCGATATCGCCAAACGCCTGGGCATTCCTGACGGCATCCTTGAGAAAGCTCGCGCCACCATCTCCCGCAAGGAAGAGGACCTCGCGAAGCTCATCGCCACCCTCAATGCACGGCTGGAAGAGGTGGCGGAGAAGGAAGCCCGTATCCAGTCACGCCTGGACAAGCTCAAGCGCCGTGACGACAAGCTGTCCCTTGTCTGGAAGCGCCGCGAGAGCGAGAAACTGCGCGAATTGGAGGCACGTCACGCCGAAGTGCTTGCCCGATTTGAGAAGGAAAGCAAGGCCGTGCTGGAAAGGATGGCCGAGACCACCGAAAGCAAGCGCGCCGTTCATCACGCCCAGGTAACCATCGCCAAGGCTCGTCGCGAAGTCCGTGAGGATCTCGAACAGGTCGTCACCCGTGTCCAGCAGGGCGAGCCAGAACCGCCGCCCGCCACCCAGCAGAAGCTTGAGCCCGGCATGCGCCTGAAGTTGCGCGACATCCGCGAGGCGGCCACCCTTCTTCGGCTCCTCGACGACCAGCGCATTGAAGTGCAGGTTGGCTTCATGAAGCTGCAACTGCCCCGAGAGGACATCAAGGAAGTTCTGGACGCCACCGCGCCGCAGGGTAAGATCACCCTGCCCAAGAACGTCAGCTTCACGCTTGGCCCCAGCGCCCACGTCCTGCAGCGTGAACTGAACATTATCGGCAAGACCGAAGAGGAAGGCATCGACGATACTGAGCGGTTCCTTGACCAAGCCATCCTCGCCCAGGTCCAGATGGTCCGCATCGTTCACGGCCACGGCAAAGGCATTCTGAAGAGGGCGGTACACAACGTCCTCAGCCGCAACCCGAACGTAGCCAAGTTCTATCCCGCCAGCCAAGCTGAGGGCGGCACCGGCGCGACAATTGCTGAACTGCGCGAAGATTAGCGTTACTCTGGAATAACTCGCCGCCTTGCCGCAATATAGGACAGGGGGTTTCCCCCATAAGGAGTTTTCACATGCGAATGTTCGTGGCGATGATGATGCTCTGCGGCCTTGCATTTGCGCAGGCGCCTGACCAGAAGACGCTGCCCGGCAGCACTTACGGATTGTTCCTGCTCGTCAGCGGCAACGTGCTGAAGGCGGCCGAAAAGATGCCCGAGGAAAACTACAGCTTCAAGCCAGTTGATACCGTGCGCAACTACGGGGAAATGGTGGCCCACGTCGCTGACTCGCAGTACTTCTTCTGCGGCCCCGTCAACGCGGATGGCAAGCAGAGTCCCGGAGTGGAAAAGAACCTGAAATCCAAGGCTCAGATCGTGGCCGCCCTCAAGGATGCTTTCGCCTACTGCGATGCCGCCTACAAGGCCACCACGGATGCGAATGCCGCAACCCCGGTCGCCTTCATGCGCGGCGAACGCGCCCGTCTTGGCGTGCTGAATTTCAACAGTGTCCACATCTATGAGCACTACGGTAATCTCGTTACCTATCTCCGCATGAAGGGCATCGTGCCCCCGTCCAGCGAAGGCCGTTAGCTTCCGCGGATACGGCCAACGACATTCAAGGGCGCGCTGGCCCCAGCGCTGGCGCGCCGCTTTCAGCCCGCTCCTGCTCCCTGTACTGCAACTCGTACAGCCGGTGATAGATGCCCTTCCGGGCCAATAACTCCCGGTGCGGTCCCTGCTCCCTCAGCTCGCCCCGGTGCATCACCAGGATCCGGTCAGCCTTGTGAATGGTGGATAGCCGGTGGGCGATGATGATTGACGTTCGTCCCTGCACCATCCGGTTCAGTGCATCGCGCACCTTCTGTTCCGTCTCGCTGTCCACGCTGGATGTCGCCTCGTCCAGAATCAGGAACCGGGGGCTATGGGCTAACGCCCTCGCAAAGCTCACTAGTTGCTTCTGGCCGGTTGATAGCCCCTCGCCTCGCTCCTTTACCGGTTGCGCAAAGCCCTCCGGCAGGCCCTCAATGAACTCCAGCAGGTTTACCTGTTCCGCGGCGCTCACCATGTCGTGATCCTGAATCCACTCACTGCCCAATCGGATATTGCCGCCCAATGTTCCTGTGAACAGGTAAGGGTCCTGCAACACCACGCCAAAGTGCCTCCGCAGATCTTGTGGATCCAGGTCTCGGATGTCCAAGCCCCCGATGCGGATCGCGCCTTTCTGCACATCGTAGAAGCGAAGCAGCAGGCTGATGAGGGTGGTCTTTCCCGCACCTGTATGGCCAACGATGGCCACCATCTCGCCCGGCTCAATCCGCACGCTGAAATCCCGTAGCACCCAGTCCTCGCCCTTGTAGGCAAACCAGACCCGATCAAACTCAATCGTCCGCGCCGCGTCCGGGAAGGGCTTCGGCTCGCCCGGCGGCATCACCTCCCGTGGCGTATCCAGCAGCTTGAAGATCCGCTCCCCAGCCGTGATAGCCGATTGCAGCAGATTGTACTTTTCGCTTAGCTCCTGAATGGGCCGGAAAAAGCGCGACCCATACTGGAAGAAAGCCGCCACCACGCCAATGGAAATCGCACCCTCTTCACGCAGTGCGCCGCTGTAGGCAAGGATAGCCGCCAACGACAGCACGCCAAGAATTTCCACCACGGGATAAAACCAGCCATAAGCGGTTACTGTCCGCTTCATCGCTGCGCGGTATTCCTCATTCACCGTTGCAAAGGATTCCCGCGCACGTTCCTGCCGGTTGAACAATTGCAGTACCCCAATGCCGTTGACGTGCTCATTCAGAAACGAGTTGATCTTTGCCACCGCCACCCGAGTCTGCCGGTATCCCAACTGTGAGGCGCGGCGGAATAGCCAGGTCGCCACCAAGACCGGAGGCACTGCCGCCAGCAGGAACAAGGTAAGCGGCACGCTCAGCCAGAACATCGCGGCCACCATCAGCAGCAGCGTCAGGATGTCAGCCACGGCGGTCACCAGTCCGCTAGCGAACAATTCGTTCAGCACGTCCACATCAGTCGTCACGCGTGTTACCAACCGCCCCACGGGATTGCGGTCGTAGTAGGACAGGTCGAGTTCCTGCAACTTCCCTATCAGGTCTCGCCGTACCTGAAACATCGCCTGCTGCCCAGTCCACTGCATCAGGTAGCTTTGCCCAAATTCCAGTGCGAAGGTAAGCAGAAGGGTCAACAGATAGATCAACGCGATCTGTGCCAGTGCCGTGGCAGGCTCAGCCGAAAGGTAGGGTTGCAGGAAATCCGGTGCTGGTTGCGCCGGGCTGGCAAGATACGAATCAATCGCCAGCTTGCTCAGCAACGGAGGAATTGTTTGCAGCAACGCGTATAGTCCAATCGCAACCAGGGCGATCAGTACCTGCTTGCGATACGGCAGCAGCCAGCGCAAAATCCGCCCCGCCAGCCGCCAGTCGTGGCTGGGCTGTAGTTGCTCCTCTTCATGAAGGGAAGTTGCATCCGCCACACCACTGATGGTCGCAGATTTAGCCCCTGCCCCGTGCGGTGCCCTCTCAGCCCGAAAGTTCCCCTACCTGTATCGATCTTGTTTCCCGGTCTCTGCCGGTGGACAGCCGGTGAATCGGCGAGGAAGATTTTCAGGGAATTCGGCTATTTTTGTCCACTTTGTACCCAAAGACAGAAAAAACGGTCTTATACTAGAAATTGATCGAAACGGAAAATTGCCCCAACCTGATTGGGAGATCGTTCATTTGAGGAAGCGCGATGACCAGACCCAAAGTGACCATTGACGGAAACGAAGCCGCCGCCTACGTTGCTCACCGCACCAACGAGGTTATTGCGATCTATCCCATTACTCCCTCCTCCAACATGGGCGAGTGGGCCGACGAGTGGTCAGCTAAGGGGATTCCCAACATCTGGGGAAGCGTCCCGGATGTGATTGAAATGCAAAGCGAAGGCGGCGCTGCAGGAGCCCTGCACGGTGCCCTTCAGGCCGGTGCGCTTGCCACTACGTTCACGGCTTCCCAGGGCCTGCTGTTGATGATCCCCAACATGTTTAAGATCGCAGGCGAACTCACCGCCACGGTGATGCATGTTTCTGCCCGCACCGTAGCCGCCCATGCTCTCAGCATCTTTGGTGACCACAGCGACGTCATGGCTTGCCGTAGCACCGGTTGGGCCATGCTGTGCGCCAGCTCTGTCCAGGGAGTGATGGACTTGGCGCTGATTTCCCAGGCCACCACCCTCGAAGCCCGCGTCCCCATCCTCCACTTCTTCGATGGCTTCCGTACCTCCCACGAAGTGGCCAAGGTGGAGCAGTTAACCCTGGATGACATGCGCGCCATGCTTCCCGAGGAAAGCATTCATCGCCTGCGTGGTCGCGCCATGACCCCCGATAAGCCTGTCCTCCGCGGCACCGCCCAGAACCCCGATGTCTTTTTCCAGGCACGCGAGACCGTCAATCCCTACTACGCGAACTTCCCCAGTGTTCTGCAGGCGCAGATGGACCGCTTCGCTGCCCTCACCGGCCGCCAGTATCATCTCTTTGACTATCACGGCGCACCCGATGCGGAGCGTGTCGTCGTCATGATGGGCTCCGGTGCAGCCGCCGCCGAGGAATACGTCGATTACGCCAACGCCCACGGCGAGAAGTTGGGCCTGCTGAAGATCCGTCTTTTCCGGCCCTGGAGCGTTCAACATTTCCTTGCTGCGCTGCCGGTCACCGTCAAACAGATTGCCGTTCTGGATCGCACGAAGGAGCCCGGCGCAGCTGGCGAGCCCCTCTACGCAGACGTCCTCACCGCACTTACCGAAGGCTATCTGGCTGGCAAGAGCCCTCTGCCCGCCCTGCCGCAGGTCATCGGCGGCCGCTACGGTCTGTCTTCCAAGGAGTTTACCCCTGCCATGGTGAAGGCAGTCTTCGACGAACTCTTAAAGTCCACCCCGAAGAATCACTTCACCATCGGCATCAACGACGACGTCACCTTCACTAGCCTCGACTTTGATCCAAAGTTCTCCGTTGAGGAGGACCAAACCCACCGTGCACTCTTCTTCGGCTTGGGCGCGGATGGCACCGTCGGCGCCAACAAGAACTCCATCAAGATCATCGGCGAGGATACTGACTTCTACGCCCAGGGCTACTTCGTTTACGATTCCAAGAAGTCCGGCGCCATGACCACCTCCCACCTCCGCTTTGGCCCGCGGCCGATCCGTTCCAGTTACCTCATCAGCGACGCGCACTTCGTGGCCTGCCATCAGTTCCCCTTTGTGGAAAAGATCGACATGCTTACTTCGCTTAGGCAAGGCGGCACCTTCCTGCTGAATGCGCCTTTGCCGAAGGACGATGTCTGGGCGAATTTGCCTGTGGAAGTGCAGCGCCAGCTCATCGAAAAGCAGGCGAAATTCTATGTCATCGATGCTTACGACGTGGCTCGCGAAGCGGGTATGGGTGTCCGCATCAACACCATCATGCAGACCTGCTTCTTCGCCATCAGTGGCGTTTTGCCCAGGGACGAAGCCATCAGCGCCATCAAGAACGCCATTGAGAAGACCTACGGCAAGCGTGGCCGCATCGTTGTGGAAAAGAACTTCGCCGCGGTCGATGCCGCCCTCGCCCATCTCCATCTGTTGGAACTGCCGGCTGAGGCCGACGGAACCCTCACCATGCGCCGTTCCGTGCCCCTCGCCGCCCCGGATTTTGTCCAGAACGTCACCGCTCGCATGATCGAAGGCAAGGGCGACCTGCTCCCTGTCAGCGCCTTTCCCGACGACGGTAGTTTCCCCACCGGCACTGCCCAGTGGGAGAAGCGCAATATCTCCCTTGAGATCCCCGTCTGGGATGAATCCATTTGTATCCAGTGTGGCAAGTGCGTCCTGGTCTGCCCGCACGCAGTCATTCGAGGCAAACTCATTGAGCCCTCTTTGCTTGCTGACGCGCCGCCCACCTTCAAGACTGCCGAAGCGAAGTGGAAGGACTACAAGCATCTGCGGTACTCGTTGCAGGTCGCCCCGGAGGATTGTACTGGTTGTACCCTCTGTGTGGAGGTTTGCCCCGTGAAGAGCAAGACGGAGGTGAAGCACAAGGCCATCAACATGGCGCCCCAGCCACCCATCCGCGAGCAGGAGAATCAGAACTGGGACTATTTCCTCAGCCTGCCGGAGTTTGACCGCAACAAGCTGAATACCAAGCTGGTGAAGGATATCCAGATCCTGCAGCCATTGTTTGAGTTCTCAGGAGCCTGTACCGGTTGCGGCGAGACTCCCTACGTGAAGCTGCTCACTCAGTTGTTTGGAGATCGTGCGCTGATCGCAAACGCAACTGGATGCTCGTCCATCTATGGCGGCAACCTTCCCACCACGCCGTACACCACCAACGCCCATGGACGCGGGCCTACGTGGTCAAACTCCCTCTTTGAGGACAACGCCGAGTTTGGCCTGGGCATGCGCTTGGCCGTGGATAAACAGCATCAGTATGCACGCGAACTCCTTGAAAGACTGAAGGGGCTCATCGGCGAAGAACTGGTGGTGGAAACCCTTGCTGCCACCCAGGACACTGAGGCTGACATCGAAGCCCAACGCGGGCGTGTACTACGCATCCGCGAGCGGCTCACCGGAGCCAACACCCCTCAGGCCCGGGACCTCAAGGCCGTCCTTGAGTACCTTGTGAAAAAGTCCGTCTGGATTCTCGGCGGCGACGGCTGGGCCTACGACATCGGTTATGGTGGTGTAGATCACGTCATCGCCAGCGGCCGGAACGTCAATATCCTGGTGATGGATACTGAGGTCTACTCCAACACTGGTGGCCAGTGCAGCAAGGCCACCCCGCGCGGTGCGGTGGCCAAGTTTGCCGCGGGTGGCAAGCCCACCGGCAAGAAGGACCTCGGCCTTATGGCCATGGACTACGGCACGGTCTATGTCGCCCAGATCGCCATGGGTGCAAACGATTCCCAAACCGTGAAGGCATTCCTGGAAGCAGAAGCCTACGACGGACCCTCGGTGATCATCGCCTACTCCCACTGCATTGCCCACGGCTATGACCTTTCACATGGGCTCGACCAGCAGAAACTTGCTGTCGATACCGGCTATTGGCCCATGTATCGCTACAATCCGCCGCTTGCCGCGGAAGGCAAGAATCCGCTGCAGTTGGATTCGCGCGATCCCAAAACGCCCCTCCGGCAATATACCCAGAACGAAACCCGCTTTACCATGCTCATGCGCTCCAATCCCGAAGCCGCTGAGCGCTTTCTCAAGGGTGCACAGAAGGACATTGAGGATCGCTGGAAGCTGTACAAGCACCTGGCGTCCATGGAATACGGCATCCCTGTGGATGAGCCGCCACCACTGCCCACCCCATCCACCCCAGCGGAAGTTGCGGCCAGAAAGGAAGAGGTCTAACCGCCATGTCTACCGAAACCACCTACATGGGATTAACCCTGAAGAACCCCGTCGTGGCTTCGGCCTCCCCCCTCTCCCGGGAGCTCGACCACATTCGCCACATGGAAGACGAGGGTGCCGCGGCCGTCGTGCTTTACTCCTTATTTGAGGAGCAGATCAACGCCGAAAGCCAGAGCTTTGACTATTTCCTATCTCAAACCGAGGACTTCAACGCCGAGGCTGGCTCCTACTTCCCGGAGATGGTTGGCTACAACCGAGGCCCCGAAGGCTATCTGGAGCACATTGCCGCAGCGAAGGCCGCCGTCAGCATCCCCGTCATCGCCAGTCTCAATGGTGTATCTACCGGCGGATGGGTTCGCTATGCCCGCCTGATGGAAGAGGCGGGCGCGGATGCACTGGAGCTGAATATCTTCCTGATCCCCACTGACCTCAATCACTCCAGCGAAAGTGTGGAGAACACCTACGTGGATGTCGTAAGGGAAGTGAAGCGGAATCTCAAGATCCCTCTCGCCGTCAAGCTGGGGCCGTACTTCAGTGCCATGGGGAACATGGCACGGCGTCTCGATGAAGCCGGGGCCGATGCCTTGGTGCTCTTCAATCGCTTCTACCAGCCCGATTTTGACCTCGAAGCCCTGGAGGTGGTGCCCAGCCTGAATCTCAGTAATCCCGAGGAGCTTCGCCTGCGCCTTCACTGGGCGGCAATCCTCTATGGCCGTATCCGCTCTGATATCGCGATCACCGGCGGCGTCCATTCCGGCTACGACGTGCTGAAGAGCATGATGGCTGGGGCTTCCGTCGCCTGCATTACCAGCGCCCTGTTGTGGCATGGGATTGGCCACATCCAGAAAGTTCTACTGGAAATGCAGGACTGGATGACAGAGCGCGAATACCAATCCGTGAGCGAAATGCGCGGTTCCATGAGTCAGCGCTCCGTGCCTGACCCCAGTGCCTTCGTCCGCGCCAACTATATGAAGGTGCTGCAGAGCTACACTCTGCGTTCCCGTGTGGTCTAGCGGCATTGCCAGTCCTTCTGCTGCATGGGTTTAGGCCTCCCGGAAGCCCGCCGCAGGTATGCTTCCGGGAGGCTTTTGTCCTGCACAGGTGCCTGTTTACAGCGCGTTCTGAGCGAGTTCTGTAACTTTTTGGGGCCATGAACAATCCATTTAAGTGGCGGGTTGTAATTGCACTGGTTCGTGTTAGGCTTGTAGATGGCCTCTCTTGCGGCACGATTCCCATGCTAGCGAGTTTACGGATTCTTTCCGTTTCCTTTCAAGAAGTTACACTCCAGCCATGACCCCGAATAGCATTCTGGGGGAGGTGATTTTTCAGTGGATCAGTTTGAAGATCAGTTTCTAAGCGAGACCCATACCCATCTGACCTTGTCCTTCGACGAGGAAGAGAAATTCTTTGATGCCGACGCCGCTGAAGACGGCGAAGACGCGGCAGCCGCACCTGTTGAGGAGTCGATTTACACCGACGATCCGGTGCGTGTGTACCTGCGGGAAATGGGCTCGGTTCCGCTTCTCACTCGTGAAGGCGAAGTGCGCCTGGCGCGCCGGATGGAGCGTGGCAAACTTCGGATGCAGCGCGCCATCAGCCGCTCCAACGTGGTGCAGGTGGCTGCGGTGAGCATTGCCGAACAGGTCCGCAGCAACGCTCTCGCCCTGGAAAGCGTGGCTGATCTTGGCGACGTGGAAGAGGGAACTACCGCTTACCAGAAGCGCATTAAAGAAGTCCACGCCCAGTTTGAGGAGCTCATCAAGAGCTACCGCCGGCTCACTGTCCTTTGGGAGAAGTACGAAACTTCCACCACGCAGAACCGGAAGCTGAAGCGCAAGAAGCTACAGCAAGCCATCCGGGAAAAGGTGAATGTTTCCAAGCAGATCCGGGGTGTTCCCTGGTACAACAATCACTGGTTGGATTTCACGCGGGAGTTGGAGCATACCGTCGATAGCCTAGCGGTCATGCATGCCGAACTGCGCAAGATGGAAACCTCCGGCGTGAAGGACATCGGCCGGGTAAGAGAGTTGAAGCGCGAAATCCGCAAGCTCGAAGCACAGGCTGGCACCACTTTCGAGGCGCTCACTCACACGATGGAAGTGATCCGTATCGGTTACATTGAAGCCGAGCGGGCCAAAAAGGATCTCGTAGAGGCCAACCTTCGGTTGGTGGTTTCGGTTGCCAAGAAATATGTCAACCGGGGCCTCCATCTGCTTGATCTTATTCAAGAAGGCAACATCGGCCTGATGCGTGCCGCCGATAAGTTTGAGTACCGCCGCGGCTACAAGTTTTCCACCTATGCCACTTGGTGGATCCGGCAGGCCATCACCCGTGCTATCGCAGACCAAAGCCGCACCATCCGCATCCCGGTGCACATGAACGAGAGCATGAACAAGTTCCTGCGGGCCACCCGCGAGCTTGAGAAGGAACTCGGGCGTGTACCCACCAATGACGAGATCAGCCGCCGCATGGACATCTCTGTGGAGAAGGTCCAGAAGCTGAAGACGATTTCCCGTGACCCCGTCTCCCTGGAAACGCCTGTCGGACGCGATGGCGAATCTGCCCTCGGCGACCTCATTGAGGATCGTTGGGTGGGCTCTCCCGTCGATGCCGTCATCGATTCCAACGTCCGCGACGAAACGGCGAATATCCTGAAGACCCTATCCCCCAAGGAGGAGAAGGTCATCCGCCTGCGCTTCGGCATTGGCTGCGACCGGGAACATACGCTGGAGGAGATTGGGCAGGAGTTTGACGTCACCCGCGAGCGGATCCGGCAGATTGAGGCCAAGGCACTGCGGCAGCTGCGCTCACCGGAACGCGCCCGCCACCTCCGCGCGCTGCTGGCTGCCCGCTAGCATCCGCAGTTACTCGACCAAGGGGCTCCCTACCACGGAGCCCCTTTTTCTGTCACCCTTAGAATCGGATAAGGAAGTCTGATAAGCTGCTGGCATGAGTTGGATAGCCACTCTGTCGATTCTGCTTGTTGTCGTCCTGCTGCTTGTGGTTGGTTGGATGGCCCTGAGTGCACGGAACGCCAGGCGGCTCTCGCGGGAACTAGCGGAGAGCCTTTGGCAATTCCCCGCGGCCAGCGTGAAATTGGCCCAGCCCACGCTCTTCTTCGAGTCCCAAGTGGCCGAGTTGCCCGAACCCGTCCAGAGCTACTTCCAGTGGACCCTAGACGATGGAGTACCCGTCGTCCGTACTGCCAGGCTGCAGATGGCGGGCCGGATCCGCTTGGGTCGTGATAAGCCCTGGATGCCCCACCGCAGCGTGGAGGTTATCTCGGCAACCAAGGGCTTTGTGTGGACCGCCAACGTGGAGGCTTCCCCGCCCATTGACGGATTCGATTCCTTTGTTTCCGGCGAGGGCACCATGGAGTGGTGGTTGATGGGGCTGCTTCCGGTAATGCGGGCCTCCAACCCGGACATTACACGCGCGGCCCGTTGGCGCTTCGTGGCAGAGAATGTCCTGCTGCCCGGTGCACTGCTGCCAGGGGAAAGAGTTCGGTGGGAGCCCATCAACGCACATAGCGCCCAGGTGACTGTGGTCCATGATGGTGTTCCCCATTCCATGCGATTCAACTTTGACCCGGAAGGCATGCCACGTAAGGTGAGCTTCGAACGCTGGGGCAACTTTGAAACCGCCGATGGAGTGTGGCAGCCCATCCCCTACGCGGTCCGGTGCCAGGGTGTGTTCCGCAAGGATGGCTACTCCATCCCTCACCAGTACACGGCTTACTGGTGGGCCGATACCACCAAGGAATTGGCTGTGGTGGAGTTGGAGATCGTCGATGCTGAATTCCGCTAATCCCCCATCCACCGTTTAGAATGGGGCAGGATACCTGCGACCGCCAGTGCGTGGGTATCGACAACGACTCCGCACGAGACCATACCGCTGATGACCAACTACGAACTCCTGGGCCAGTTCTATCTGGGCCGCCGCTTTGACCTGGAAACCAAGACGGGCGATACCCAGTCCTTTCTTTACCGGTCCAACGACCTGCTCACTCACGCGGTCTGCGTGGGCATGACAGGCAGCGGTAAGACCGGCTTGTGTGTCGGCCTGCTGGAAGAAGCCGCCATCGACTGCATCCCGGCTCTCATCATCGACCCGAAAGGCGACCTCACCAATCTCCTGCTGACCTTTCCCCAACTGCGGCCCGAGGACTTCCGTCCCTGGGTGAACGAGGATGAGGCCCGTATCAAGGATCTCAGTCCCGATGCCTTCGCCCAACAGCAAGCCGAGCTTTGGCGGAAGGGCCTTGGCCGATGGGGACAGGAGGGGGACCGCATCCAGCGGCTCCGCGATGCAGCTGACTTCGTGGTGTACACCCCGGGCAGTACGGCCGGCGTGCCCGTCAGTGTCCTGCGTTCCTTTGATGCCCCTGACGCATCCATCGTGGAAGACCGCGAAGCCTTTGCTGACTTGGTCAGTTCCACTGCCAGTTCTCTCCTGGGCCTGTTGAAGATCCAGGCTGATCCCATCCAAAGCCGCGAGCACATCCTTCTGGCGAATCTGTTGAGTGCCGCCTGGACGAATGGCCGCAGCCTTGACCTGCCCAACCTCATCCTCCAGGTCCAGAAGCCGCCCATGCAGCGCTTCGGTGTGATGGATGTCGAAACCTTCTACCCGGAGCGCGACCGCTTCCAGTTAGCCATGGCACTAAACAACCTCATTGCCTCGCCCGGCTTTGCGCTCTGGATGGAAGGTGAGCCGTTGGATATCGGTCGGCTGCTGTACACCCCACAGGGCAAGCCGCGCATGGCGGTGCTGTCCATCGCGCATTTGAACGACGCCGAGCGCATGTTCTTCGTCTCCATGCTGCTGAACCAGACGCTTTCGTGGGTGCGGCGTCAATCGGGCACAACCAGTTTGCGCGCCCTCCTCTATATGGACGAGATCTTTGGCTACTTCCCGCCTATCTCGAATCCCCCATCGAAGGGTCCACTGCTGACACTACTGAAGCAGGCGCGCGCCTTTGGCCTGGGCATTGTGCTGTCCACCCAGAATCCGGTTGACCTGGATTACAAGGGACTCTCCAATTGTGGCACCTGGTTCATTGGCCGCCTCCAAACAGAGAATGACAAGAACCGGCTGATGGATGGCCTATCCAGCGCGGCCACCGGTGGCGCTTTCGACAAGGCCCGGATGGATCGCATCCTGTCCGGGTTGGGCAACCGGGTGTTCCTGCTGCATAACGTGCATCAGCCTGAGCCGGTCACCTTTGAAGCGCGATGGGCGATGAGCTACCTGCGCGGCCCCATGACCCGCAACCAGATCCAGCAGTTGATGGCACCCTACAAGGCAGCCGTTGCCACGGGCGGTGTGGCTGCGAGTGCCGCGACCGCGGGCAGGGCCCCTGCGGCGGCACCACTGCCACCCCCTCCGCCCCCACCTTCTGCGCAAGCGGGAACGGCCAGCGCGCGACCGGCACTGCCTCCGGGCATCCGTGAGTTCTTCCTTCCCGCTGACGGGCCGGACGTAGAGTACCAGCCGGTGCTGGGGGGCTTCGCGCGCATCCGTTACAGCCAGCCCAGGGCAGGTATTGACGAGTTGCACACTGTGGCGCGGCTTGCCGAATTTGAGGACGGTGCAGAGCCCATCCATTGGGACCACGCGATGGAGATCCCGATGGATGCACGCGACCTGTTGACTGAACCGCAACCCGGCGCGCGCTTTGGCGAGATTCCTGCCGGCATGCTGGACGCCCGCCGCCTGAAGGCCTGGGAGAGCGACCTCAGCCGCTTCCTGTTTTCGTCAAGGCCGCTAACCCTCTTACGCAGCAAGACCTTTGGGGTGACCTCAAAGCCCGGTGAGAGTGAGCGCGACTTCCGCATCCACCTGCGGCAGACTGCGCATGAGCAGCGTGACCAGAAGGTGGCTGCGCTACGTGCCCGGTACGGAGACCGGCTGGCGAAGCTGGAAGAGCGAATCTTCACCGCCCAACAGCGGCTGGCCAAGGAGCAAGCCGACGTGCGCAAGGCCCAGGTGGATATGGTGAGCGGTGCGGGTGCTGCCCTCCTTGGAGCGATCTTTGGAGGCGGACGGGGCAGTATGGCTAGCCGTGCGGCCCGTGGGGGGTCCAGTGCCGCCAGGGGCTTCGGCCGCTCACGGAAAGAAGCGGCGGATGCGGCGATCGCGGGCGAGAAGCTGGAACAGCTGATCAGCCAGCGCGATGAGATGCTGCAGGAGTTGCAGACCCAGGCTGATGCCATCGCCCACCAGATGGATCCCTTGCTGGAGGAACTGGAAACTCTGGACATCAAGCCGAAGAAGGCAGATATCGACATCCGCCTGGTGACACTGGTGTGGCGGCCGAGCCCCGTTTAGCGGGCCTCGCGTACGGGGGCGATTCTGAGGTCACGGACCTCTACCCCTAGCCCAACTCCCTTGGCAAAGGGTTTCGGCGGGGTAAGGGTGAGCGTGTAATCTTGTCCCTGCCGAAGACGGTGCGTCGCCAGCGCCCAAGTGGCGGGTTCACCGCCAGAGTAGCCGGATGGAATCTCATGGCGGCTGGCCTGGCTATTGATGTCAAGCTCAACCACCTGGCTTTCATTGCCCGCCCGTAGCATGGCCTCCACGACGTAGTCACCATCCGCGGGCACCTGGAATCGCCACTCCAGCTTATAGAGCTTCGGCTTCTCGTAGTAGCTGCGGCCGTTGTAGTGGAAGAACTCCCTTGCGTTGGTGCGTAGCAGGGGGAGAGCGCCTTCCGGGGTAGCGGAGGGCAGATAGGCTGCCAGGCTGAGGTCGCCATCGAATTCCGCCACCAGCACGGTGACTGGCTCCGGCACCGCCGGGGCGAATGCCAGGATGGCCTGGCCTGCTGTGTCACTGGCGACGTCCAAGCTACTTTTCCAGCTATCGGAGAGGAAGTACGCTTTGCGGATAGGGTTTCGCATGGCGGGCAGGAGGAGGCGGCCATCAGCAGGCCAGTCAGTCACCAGCAAGTAGAGCTTGTCCTGCTTTTGGGTGACGTAGCCGAAATCCACATGCTGGAATGGCTGGGGCTGGGTATCGAAGATAGCCTCGCCGTTGAGGGCCAGCCAGCGCCCCAGCGAACGCAGGACGGCGGCCTCAAACTCCACCACGCTGCCATCGCCGCGCGGGCCGATGTTCAGCAGATAGTTGCCGCCCCGGCTGACCACCTTTACGAGGTTCAGAAGGTGTTCGCGAACCTTGCCGGGAAGATCGCCGCGTTGCTGCCAGGACCGGTAGCCCCAGGTCTCGTGATAGATGGATCCGGGTGTCTGCCAGGGCTCGTCGATGATGTGGGTGGGGATGTTATTGTCTCCCATCACGGTGAAGTCGCCCTGGTGGTTGAAGACGCGGCCGCTCACCATGCAATCTGGTTGCGCGGAATGGACCGTATCTGCCCAGCGTTTGCTTTGCTGCGGGGTGGGGTCGCCCATGTCAAACCAGATCTCGCTTAACGGCCCATAGCCTGTGGTGAGTTCCTTCAGTTGGGCAACGTTGAGGTCATCCAATTCCTTGGGGATGGGATTGTTGTTGCGCTTGTCGGGCACCGATCCCCAGTGCCAGTCAATCGACGAAAAATAGACGCCGAAAGAAAGGCCCTCTGCACGGGTAGCGTCGGCAAGTTCCTGGATAATGTCGCGACCGTAAGGGGTTGCGTCCACCACGTTGTAGGGCGATTGCCGGGTGTGGAAGAGGCTGAAGCCGTCGTGGTGTTTGCTGGTGATGACGATGAAGCGCATACCGGCCTCCCTGGCCAGTCTGGCGATCGCTTTCGGGTCCCATTGGGTGGGATTGAACTGCCGGGCGAGAGGAGTGTATTCGGCGAGGGGGATGGGTGCGCGCAGCATGATCTGCTCACTGTAGATATCAGTCACCCGTTCGCCTTTCCATACCCCAGCAGGGATGGAATAGAGCCCCCAGTGGATGAACATGCCGAACTTGCGGCTCTGCCAGGATGCGATGGCTTCCGGGGATGGGCGGCGTGCGTCGCCGGTTTGCGCTGGGCGGGTGCAGGAGGAAGACAACAATAGGTAAAGGCTTAACAGGGCCAGGGCGCCAATGCCGCAAGTCCGGATCCAGGGATTCTGCATAGTGATGAGAGAGGGACGTTCCCTGCCGCTGTTACTCGGCGGCAACGGGCTCCTCCGCCTTCACTCCGTAGCGACGGGCGACATAGTCGTTGAGGATGCCGATGAACTCGGGAACAATGCCGTCACCCTTCAGCGTTCTTAGCAGCTTGCCGTCCATGTAGACGGGGGCTTTGGGCTCCTCAAAGGTGCCTGGCAGGGAGATGCCGATATTGGCGTGTTTCGATTCGCCGGGGCCGTTTACGACGCAACCCATCACCGCTACCTTCAGCTCCTCGACGCCTTTGTACTGGTCGCGCCAAATCGGCATCTGCTCGCGGAGGTAGCGCTGGATGTCGTCCGCCATTTCCTGAAAGAAGGTGCTGGTGGTGCGGCCGCAGCCTGGACAGGCAGCCACCTGGGGGGTGAAGCTGCGGAGGCCGAGGGACTGCAATACCTGCTGGCACACCATCACCTCCTCCGTGCGGTCGCCATTGGGCATTGGGGTGAGGGAGGCTCGGATGGTGTCGCCAATGCCCTCCTGAAGGAGGATGGAGAGGGCGGCGGTGGTGGCAACGATGCCTTTGGCACCGAGGCCGGCCTCAGTAAGGCCAAGGTGGAGGGGATAGTCACAGCGCGCGGCGAGCGAGCGGTTGACGTCAATGAGATCCTGGACGGTGCTTACCTTGGCGCTGAGGATGATCTGGTCGTGCCCCAGGCCGTGCCGCTCAGCTGCCTCGGCACTCAGCAGAGCGCTTTGCACCATGGCTTCCATGGTGACATCGCGGGCGTCCTTGGGCTGAGCGAGCCGGGCATTCTCGTCCATCAGCCGGGTAAGAAGATCGCCATCGAGTGAGCCCCAGTTGACGCCAATGCGGACAGGCTTACCGTACTCAATGGCGGCCTCCACCATGGTGCGGAAGTTATCGTCGTGCTTCTTGCCAATGTTCACGTTGCCGGGGTTGATGCGGTACTTCGCCAAAGCCCGCGCGCAATCGGGGTACTTCTTCAGCAAGATATGGCCGTTGTAGTGGAAATCGCCCACAATGGGCGTTTGCACGCCGAAGGCGCGGATGGTGTCGATGACGGTAGGGACGGCGCGGGCGGCTTCTTCGGTATTGACGGTGATGCGGACGATCTCGCTGCCAGCTCGGGCAAGGTCCATGATCTGGTTGGCGGTGGCAGTGGTGTCGGCGGTATCGGTATTGGTCATCGACTGCACGACGACAGGGTGATTGCCCCCCACCCAGACGCCCCCCACATTACACGCAACGGTTATCCGACGCTTGCTGGCGGCCATGTTTCGGTGATTCTCCTCAATCTCCTATTCTACCAGCGGGTTGAGAAGAGGCCCGAACCCAAGGATTCATGCCGCTTTGGCAACGCTGTATATGGGTGGGGCACTCACGCCGCAACAGCGTTTGTACTTCTTGCCGGAGCCGCAGGGGCAAGTGGCGTTGCGG